>CAYYQN010000052.1:0-33576 GCA_964473865.1 uncultured bacterium
CGCCGGTGGCGCGGGTTGCGCCGCGGCGGGAGCACCGCGCCCGCCGGCCGCTGGAGGCAGTCGCGGCCGGCACGGCTCTCCTGTTCCTGGCGCCGCCGGTCGGGATTCTCCTGCTGCTCTACCGTCTGAGCGGCTCCGCCAAGGTGCGCTTCGTCCGCGAAGAGCGCATCGGCCAGAATCGACGGAGCCGCGATCGGCGCCGGGCCGGCGACGGGGTTCCGATCGATCGACGGTACAGCGACCGCCGCAACCGAGCGTTGCCAGGCCAGCCGTTCATCTCGTACCATATCGAGCTTGTTCGGCATGAGCAGAGCTGGGCCCAGCGCGGGCTGGCCCGATTCCTTTTGCGGCACCGGCTGGATCGAGTGCTGTTGTTGTGGAGCGTGCTCCGCGGGGAGATGAGCCTGGTTGGTCCCGCCGCCCGGCTGGCCACGGAGACGAGCTTCCGCCGCGACTGGACCTCGGCCTGGGTCTTCGCCCGGCGACCGGGTTTGACCGGTCCCGGCGGAGTGCTCGCAGGCCCGCGCTACGATCGGGCCCGCGCGGAGCTCTATGATGGGTTCTGCGCCCGCTACGGGGGGGTGCGTCTCGACCTGGAGACGTTGCTCCGCGCGACCGGAGGCCTGCTGCGGGGGGACGGCATCGCACTGAGTGGAGACGACGAAGGGGCGCTCGAGGGCGGAAGAGGGATCGCTTCCGCCGGGAAGGAATGAGTCCGATGCGACACGGATGGATCCTCAGCGTACTCCTGGCCGCTGCCCTGGTGGCGGCGTCGGGCGCCGCGGCGCAGGCGGCCGAGAGCTATCTTCTCGGGGCGGAGGACGTGCTTTCGGTCACGGTGTGGGAACACCCGGAGCTGAGCCGGACCGTGGCCGTGCGGGCCGACGGCACGATCACTCTGCCGCCCCTCGGCGACCTTCCCGCGGCCGGCAAGACTGCGGCCGGCCTCGCGCGCGACATCGAGTCCAGAGTCTATGGCACGCTGCGATTCACCACCCAGGCTACGGTCGCGGTCATTGCGTTCAATAGCCGCAAGGTCTATCTGGCAGGCCAGGTCGCAAGCCCCGGGCGTTACGGGTTCGAGGAGATCCCGGGGTTGGTGGACCTGCTCGGCTCCGCGGGGGGACTCAACACCACGGCCGACCTGTCCGCAATCCGCATCCTGCGGCGCCGGGACGGAGCCGAAACCCAGACGATGACGGTCGACCTTTCGCGCGCGATGCAGACCGGCGACCTGGCCGCGGTGCCGAAGCTCGAACCAGGCGACATGGTCTTCGTGCCGGGAACGCCCGGCGGCACGGCCACCGGGCAGTCGGTGATCGGCGGCGGCGTGTATGTCATGGGCGAGGTGCTTCGGCCCGGTGCGTACGCGCTCGCGCCGGGCATGGACCTGCTGCAGCTCCTCGCCGTGGCCGGCGGGCTGGGTCCCCAGGCCGATCCCTCGCGGGTACTGGTCCTCGGCACCGATCCGTCCGGCGGGCGGTTCCGCGTCCAGGTCGACCTGCATCGCCAGATGAAGACCGGAGATCGTGGCCCGGAGATTCGCCCCGGGGACACCGTGATCGTCTCGTCGGTCGGTACCCGGTCGCTCGGCCTGGCCTGGAGCGTGGTGCGCGAGTCTCTCGGGGTCTCGCGGGACGTCCTGAACCTCTTCTTGATCAAGGACGTCATCGAGTAAAGACGGAGCGGACCCGACGACACGCCACGGGATCGGGAGGAGTGCATGGAACAGCTGCCGATGAGAGAGACGGTCGACCTGCGGACCCTCGGAGCCACGCTCTGGCGACGCAAGTTCGTGGTGCTGGTGCCGGTAGCGCTGGCTGCGCTCACCGCCTGGGTCGCTACGATGCCGCAGATCATGAAGCCCCGGTACCAGTGCCAGAGTGTTCTGCTGGTGCAGCCTCCGCCGCAGCTCTCGTTCCAGCTTGCCGGCATCGTGGTAAACCCGAGCCAGACCGAGCAGATCATCCGCATTCAGAGCCTGATCCGGTCCAATGAGTTCCTCGACAAGGTCATCACGCAGACCCGCCTGCGCGAGGCGGGACCGTTCCGCGAGTGGGCGCGGAAGAACCATTCCCGATACGAAGGGATGACCGAAGACCAGCTCATCGACCTGCGGGCCAAGGAATTTCTTCGTCAGAGCGTCATCACCAGCGCCGCGGGGGATCGCGGCGGCCCCGCCAACCAGGTCACGATCTCTCTGCAGATGGCGGACCCCGACCAGGTCTACGCGCTGGTCAACAACATCACTCGCTCCGTCATCGATGCCGGCAAGTCCGAGCTCTCCGAGGAATTCGAGTGGACCTCCGCGTTCAGCGAAGTCCAGCGCCAGGAGTTCCGGACCCGGCTGGACAAGGCGGAGAAGGAGCTCGAAGCGTTTCAGCGCCAGGCTCTGAACCAGCAGGCGACCCCGGGGCTGGTCACCGATCTCAGCGCCGGCCTGGCCCAGCAGCTTCGGGACGCCGCCGCCTCTGATCTGACGGCCCAGGAAAACGAGGTCGACCGGCTCGCGCGGGAGCTGCGCCAGGGGGAGGGACCGGAGCCGCAAGCCATCGAGCGAGCGCTGTCGGCCTCCGAGGCGAACGCCGCACTGAACGATGCCCGGACTCTGGAGCGAGACTACATCCGGCAGCTCCTCCGGAGCGAGGGCTCCGCGCAGGGAACGGCCATCCGGTCCGCGCGCAAGACCGTGGAAGTGGAGCAGGCCGGACGGGCCGCGTTGGTCGCAGGCGGAGCCACCGCGGAAGACGCAGAGCGCGCCACCGTGTACCTCACCGCTCTGGTGCGGCGAGAACTGGCCCGGACCCGCACCTCCTTCCTGGACGATGCGATCAACCGGTACCGCGGCCGGATCACGGCGGCCCCGGAGGTCGACCTTCAGTTGGCGCGCCTCCAGCAGGAGGTCGCCTCGAATCGATCGATCCTGAACGCCTTTGAGGCGCAGATGGTCGCATCGCAGATCTCCGCGGCCTACGGCACCAGCAAAGCGGGGGAAAAGATCAGCGTCCTGGTGCCGGCGCAGCGACCGCTCGAACCGGTCTGGCCCAAACGAACGCCGATCATCCTTCTGGCCGTGCTGGCGGGTCTGGGGCTCGGCATCGGCGGCGTATCGTTCCTCGAAAAGGTGGATCCTTCGTTCCGCGACGTGCGGGACATCGAGCGGCGATTCGGGCTGCGGGTCCTGGGAACGATTCCCAACATAGCCGGCATGGCGAAGCTGGCGCGTGGCCTGCCGCGGTCCCATGAGGAAGCGGCGCTGCGCGCCGGGCGAGCAGAGCGGGCGATGTCGACCTTCCTTGACAACTCACCAGGATACCAGGAATTCCGCAAGCTGGTGCTGGAGCTCGTGCGCGCCGGAGGTCCGGCTTCGCGAAGGATCATGCTGACCAGCGCCCGCGTGGGGGAGGGGAAGTCCATCACCTCCGCCTGTCTAGCCCTCGCCCTGGCCCGCGAGCTTCCGGGAGAACGCGTGGTGCTCGTCGATCTGGACACCCGGCGGCCCGGCCTGGGCCCGCTCTTCGGGGTGAACGGGGCCAAAGACGGAGGCAGGCTCTCGCTCACCTCCCGGAGCTGGGAAGGAAACCCGCTCTCCCCGCTGATCCTGCCGAATCTGAAGCTGCTCGTGCCCGCCGACCAGGTGCAAGCGGGCGTGGACGTGGTAACGGTGGAGAATGTGCGCTGGCTGCTGGCGAAGCTCGCCGATGTGGCCGACCGGGTCGTCATCGATACTCCGCCAACCTTGCCGGTGCCGGACGCCATCATCGTCGGGCCCGAAGTCGACGGCGTGATCTTCGTGGTCAAGGCGGGGGAGACGCCGCGCGAGACGGTGCGCCTGGGCCTGGAGCTTCAGCAGCGGTTTGGCGACAACGTCCTCGGCATCCTGCTGAACAACAGCGCCGAGGTGCTTCCCTACCACCACGCCCAGGACCCGTACCCCTACTACCACCGGGATAGCCGCCATGCCTGAGGCCGCGGGACGGCAAACGCGCGATCTCGCGTCGCGGATCCGGGCCGGGGGCGGCCTCGGGGGCGCCGGGCTCCTGGCCCTGGCCCTGATCGCTGTGGCCTACGGACGGACAGCGGCCACGCTCTGGCGCATGTGGTCGCACAACGAGGCCTATTCGCACGGCTTCCTGATTGCGCCGGTCTCGCTCTTCCTCGTCTGGAACCTGCGGAAGCGACTCCGCGAGACGCCAGCAGCGCCGACCTGGGCGGGTCTGCCGGTGGTGGGGCTGGCTCTGCTTCTCCAGCTCGTGGGGGTGCGCGGCGACGTCACGATGTTCCAGGCATACTCCCTGGTTCTGCTCGTCGCCGGACTGGTGTGGACCTGGTTTGGCGCCTCGATCCTGAGGCGTCTGGCCTTTCCCATCGCCTTTCTGGTTTTCGGCGCCCCGACGTTCCCGGTGATCGTCAATCAGCTCAGCTTCCGGCTCAAGACGATTGCGGCCCACGGTTCGGTGGCCCTGGCGCAGGCCTTCGGAGTGCCGGTGAGTCTGCAAGGGATGGACCTCTACCTGCCGACCGGAGTCATGACCATCGAAGGGGCGTGCAGCGGCCTGAACTCGCTGATTGCCCTGACCGCCCTCGGAGCGCTCTTCGCGTACCTCGGAACCGGGGCGGCGTGGCGCCGCTGGCTGCTCTTCGCCTGCTCCGTCCCGGTCGCGCTGGCCGGCAACATCTTTCGGATCACCTCGCTCTGTATCTACGCCGGACTCACCGACACGACCCGGGCGACCGGGCTTTTCCACAACATCGGCGGATTCGTCCTCTTCGGATTCGCGCTCCTGGCCATGGCTCTCCTGAAAAGGCTGTTCCGATGCTGAGAGACGCTCGGGTGCTGGCATCCCTTGCTCTGGTCGCGGCGCTGGCGGGTTATGTCGTCGCCTTTCCCCCGTTCAAGCTCGAGGGGACGCGCATGGATACCTGCCCGCTGGTGCTGGCCGGTATGCCCGGTACGACGCTCTCGCTCGAGCAAGCGGTCTTGGACGACCTCGATCCGGATGACTATCTGATTCGGCAATACGAACGCCCCGACGGAGTTCCGGTCTGGCTGGTGATCGTCTACTTTCAGAATGCCCGGCTGGGCGCCCACGACCCGCAGATCTGCTACCGCTCCCAGGGATTCCGAGTGGAGGACCTGCCGTCGGGAAGCGTTTCCACCGCGATTGGCCCGGTCCCGTACCGCAGCTTCGTGGCGGAGCAGGGCCCGCGCCGGGAACTGGTGCGATGCCTCTGGTACACGGCGGGCGGCGCGCTCGCGGACGTAAAGGGATGGAGGGATCGGATGTTCTTCCAGGGCCTGCGAAACAACCGTTCTTTCGGTGCTTTCATACGCATCTCCACGCTCGAAGCGGGCGACCCGGCGGAAGCCGCGCGCATCATCACGGAAGTGACGCGCGATCTCGCTCCACTCTTGCCGGGCTTCTTCCCGACCAACGACGCGGAACCGGAGGCGACGCCATGATCCGACAGCTGAACCTCACCCTCTGGGCCATCATCGACGCCTTCCGCGGACCGCGCAAGAGTGGACTCTGGACGCCGTTTCTCCTGCTGTTCGCGGTCAACGCCCTGGGCCTGCTGGTGCTGACGCAGTTCTACCGGCCGATCTTCGCCTGGTTCGCGGCCCCTCTGGTGCGAGCCCTGGCCGGCCCCGGAGCCGTGCACTACCCGGGGTTCTACCAGGTTCTTCCCGGAGTCTTCAGCTGGGTCAACATCCTGGTGGACCTCTTCCTGGGTTCGTGGATCTTCGGCACAGTCTGGCTGATCACCTGGAGGCACGTCACGGGCATGGACCCGCGCGGGAGTCGGAGCGAAGCGGGGCGGGCCTACGCCAAGCTCGTACTGCTCCGTCTGCCGATCTCCCTGGTGCCCCCGCTGATCGCCATGCTCCTGCCGCTCGTCCTCCCGACGCGGGACGACGGAACGTTTGCGCCCACGGTTCAGAGGCTGCAGCGCGGGGGCACCTTCCTGGCCGGAGTGCTGATCGAGTCGTTGTTCCTCTTTGGCCCGGCCGCGCTCCTGATCGGGAAGCGATCCGTGGCCGGGGCCTTCGCCAACACGTTCCGCATGGCAGGCCGCGCTCCATTGGCCATCTTCCTGGTGGTCTTTCTGCCCAATTGCCTGAACCTGATTGTCGACTACGCCGTGCGCAATCGGGAAACGATCATCGCCAAGATGACCCCGGAACTCATCGGGCTTGTGGTCCTGGCGGCGATCGTGGTCTACGTCTTCGCCGCCTTCTTCGTGATCACAACCGGGGTTCGAATCTGGGGTGCCCGCGGGGTGGGCCAGGAAGGGGGCCGCGCATGACAACGCGAAGACCCGCGTGGCGCCCGCCGTCCGCGGCCCCGGCGGCTGCGATGATTGGCGCGAGCGTCATCCTGACGTTACTGGCCGGCTGCAGCGGCGGCCCGGTGGGATCGGTCTACGAGGCGGAGCGGACCTGCTGGCGGGCCATCCGCCTGGAGCAGCGGTTGAGCCTGCATCCGGGAGGCGGCTCCAACGCCATGGCTCCGGCAATCCAGGCGTATGAGCGGGTCCTCGCCCGCTATCCGCTCTCGGCCGCTGGTGACGACCGAGGGTCTCGCCAATCGCTGCTCCGCACCCGCACTCTCGCCGCCCGACGCCTCGCGAGCCTTCGCCTCGCGGCAGGTCAGACCGCACAGGCCGTTGGGCTCTTGTGGGACTTGCGCGAGGAAGCGTTGGGCGATCCCCTGTCGGCCGTCGGGTTCTACGGCGATCTCGTGCAGACCGTGGCCCGCGGCGGAAGCGCCGATTCGCTGGCGAACGCCTGCCGCGAAATGTACGAGAGGCTTCCGGCGGCTCAGCCGGACGGGACTCCGATCATGCCGGTGCTGCAGGCGCCGCTAGGCCGCATCAACGCCTATGCGCTGACGGGACGATCTTCGGAGGCGATGGCGGCCACGTCCGACGCCCTGGGATACTACGACCGGGTGGGACAGGAGCATCCCGGCAGCGCGACCGAGGCGGTAGCCCTCACCCTGAAGGCCGATCTCCTGTCGCGGACGGGGCGGACCGGGGAGGCCATCGCCATTCTGAAACGCGCGCGAGCCATTCCGAGCGCCGGGGAGCTCGCGCCTCAGATCGGGCTCCTGTTGGGACAGCTTCTGGAGCAACCGCCCGGTACGCCGGCGGCCGCCGCTCAGGTCTATGAGGAAGTGCTTCGAAACCACCCGGGCAAGTCCGCCAGTCTGCAGGCCGGCATGCGCCTGGCCATGCTGCTCGCTGCGGCGGGCATGCCCGATTCCGCGCTGGCGGTCCTCGATCGGGTTGACCGCGACAGCCCGCGCGACCTCGAGAACGTCGCCCAGGCCCGGTTCCAGAAGGGGCTGGTGCTCGCCGCGAGTGGACGCCAGTCCGAATCCATCCGCGAGCTGCGCGCGGTGGCCACCGATTTCCCGCGTACCCGCGCGGGCCTCCTGGCGCCGCTGCGGGTCGCCGAGTACTACCGCACCAACGGCGACAGCCTGGCGATGCAGGCCACCCTGCGAGAGGCGGCGCAGGGTTACGAACGCCTCGTCGAAGACCTGCGCGCGGATCCGGCGCAGGGATCGCTGGTCATGGCGGCGATCGACCGGCTCATCGATGCGCGCTTGCGACTGCGCGACTGGGCGCGGTTGGCGCCGTTGCTGGAGGAGCGCGCGACCGCGTTTCCTCGCGACCAGCGTTCCCCGGCGGCCCTCGCGGAAGCGGCCCAGATCCTGGACGCCAGGCTCGGCGATCGGCAGGGGAGCATCCGCGTGCTGCGGCAGCTGATCTCCCGGTATCCGAATCACTCATTGGCGAAGGCCGCCCAGGATCGAGTCGCGCAGCTGGGTGGGAGCATCGGCTCCTAACAAGCGTCCCATGAACCCCTGGGCACTCGTACCCCTGCCGGCGATCGCGGCGCTTCTGGCCGCGGCCGTCGCTGCACTCATTCGGAAGGGCCCGCCGGCGGGTCGAACGATCTTCGTCTTCTGGGCTCTCGCTGCGATGCTGCCGGTGGCGCTGCTGGCGGCGGCCTTGTGGCGCCCGACCGCAGTCTTGACACGGTTCCCCACTCTGGGCGCCAATGCCGGACTGCTGGCGCTCCCGGCCCTCAGCGTCGCCCTGGCGTTCCGCTTCGCCAGGGAAGGAAAGGGCCTGGGACGGTTTGGGGCGCCGCTCGCCTGGCTGGCGGGAGCCACCAGCTTCGGGCTCCTGATCGCCGGCGCCTTTGGCGCTGATGCGGTGCGCATCAACATCGATCGGGAGGGTTCGGCGTTCGAAATCCGGAACGCGGCGGCGCGGGCCCTCATCGGGGTGCTGCTTCTCACCGGGGCGGCCGGCGTCGTTCTGTTCCAGTCCTTCTGGGAATCGGCCCGGCGCGATCTGAAGCCGCATCTCCGTCACGCGGCCGCGGGTTTCCTCCTCACTTCCTTGGGACTCTTCCTTGTGGCCGGACAGACGCTGCTCTACGGCGGCGCGGACCTTCATATCCTCTCGCTGACCACGCTCGGCGCGCTTCCGGCGGCTCTTTTCGTCCTGCCGGTCTTTCGGGCGCGGGATGCCGACGCCGTCACCCTGTCGGACCGGGCGCGCTGCGAGATCTCATCCGGCGTTCTGATGAGCCTCGGGATCTTCCTCATTGCGCTGGCGGTAGTCGGCGAAGCAATCGAGAAAATCGTCCCCGCGGGACGGCTTCTCTGGTTCCACTGGGGAGGCACGATCCTGGTCGGCGGGTTCGCGGCGATCTGGCTCGTGCCCGGGCTGCGCGGACGGGCGCGAAGCTGGTTTCGGGTCCCTTTTGTGACCGCGCGGTACGAATGGAACTGGCGCCCGCCGCTGCGCGTGGCGGGCCTGCGATCCGCGACCGCGACGGTGCTGGCATCCGTCACCGAAGTTCTGGGTCGCCGAACCGGCGGCGCGGCGATGGCCCTATGGATCCGGCGCGACGCCAGCCCGGACTACGAGCCGTGGTCTGACCACGACACTCCGCTGCCGGTCTTGACGCACGACAACCCGATCCCCGCGCTCTTCCGTCCCTGGGCGCCCGTCGTCGATCTGACGACTCCGCCCTCGAGCCTGTCCCGCGTAGCGGCCTATGTGGAGAATCTCGAGCTGGTGGAGCGCCAGGGATTTCGCATGTTTGTGGCCCTGTCGTCCGGCACGGACGTATTCGGCATCCTGGCGATCGCCCCGCGGGCCTCGCATATGGATCCGTCCGCGGCCCTGACGCTCGAATTCTCGGCCGGATCCCTGGCGGCCGCGATCTGGGGAGGATTGCTCGCGGCCAGTCCGTCCGGCACGGCAATCTCGGGCGAGTCCTGGCTGCAGGCGACCGAACTGCTGCACCAGACCGCGACGGAGGCTCGGGCCGCCCTGTCCCATCACGAGCTTGGCGAGCGACTCGCCGCCTGGGCTACCTCCTGCGCCGACACCTGCGCCGAGCGAGCGGGGGCCGCGGTAGGACGGGTTTCGCTGAAGCCGCGGCGCGGCGGAGCCTCCTCTGAGCGTCAGACCGAGGTCCGGTCGTGAGCCGGACCAGCGCTTCGGCGGCGGGCGAAGCCGGCGGAACGGCGCCCGGACCGCGCCCGCCGGATCGAATTAGGTCGTCAGCCCCGGATCAGCCGGGGACTCCGCCCGTGTTCACCGGGTTCGGTCAGCCGGATCCGAACGTGCTGGATCGGCACCGCAGCACCCTGGTTCTCCTCCTGTTGGGAGCGCTGGGGATCGTGGCCGCCCTGGCGGTCTTCTACCTCCAGTACAGCATGGCGCAGGCCTCGCACCGGATCCTGAAGATCATCGCCGGCGCCGCAGTGGGACTGATCGTCCTGTCCCGCCCGGCATGGGCGCTGGGCCTGCTCCCTCTCTCCTGGGTCTACTACACGCACCTGCCGATCTCGCCGATCCCGATGGTGAACGGAATGAACCTCCTTCTGGCGTCGATCCTGCTCGGCTGGGTGGGCAACAGCCTCGCGAAGCGGCCGTCCGGCACAGCATCTTCTCCCTGGAACCTGCCGCTGCTGCTCTTCGTGCTCTGGTACGGATTCGCGGCGCTGCGCTCCGTGGTGATGGCCGAGGGCGGGCTCCGGCTGTTTCTGGCCTTCCTCCCCGGCTTGTGGGGTGCGCTGTGCGGACTCATCCTGTTTGTGCCGGTCTACAACTTCGTGCAGACCTGGAAGCAGGTGCGAACCCAGGCCCTGCTGTTCTGCCTCGGATCCGCCCTGGGGCTCGTCGGCCTCGTCGTCGAGGCCGCGGGAACCGGGTGGCAGCAACGGGCCGGAGGCGGCGTGGGTCAGGTGAATGATGCGGGCGCCTACTACGCCACCGCGACGGCCTTCGCCCTTGGCTTGCTCCTGGCGGGATCTTGCCAGGTGCGCCGACGGCTGCTCCTCCTGGTCGCCACCTTGGCCTTGACCGCGGGAATCATCCTCCCCGCGTCGCGCGGCGCGTACGTCGGCTTCCTCGCCGGTCTGTTGCTGACCGCCGTTCGGGCCGGAATCATCTGGGTGCTGGTGCTCGCTCTGGCGGTGGGGGCCTTCCTGCTCTGGGCCCCGGACTACGCCAGGCAGCGGGTCGAGAGCACCGAGCAGGCGGCCACGGGAGGATCGAACCGCAGCGACGCGCTCGACCGGGAAGCCGGAGGCCGGATCCAATTCTGGCGCGCGTCCCTGGACGTCATCGCGGAGAACCCCATCGTCGGCGTTGGGTACGGCCGCCTACCGGGCGAGATCCGTGAGCGGATCGGGCAGGAGCGACCGGCGCACAACCTCTTTCTGCAGACCGCCGCGGAAACCGGAATTCCGGGGCTCCTGCTGTTGCTCTGGCTCTTCGTAGCCGGACTGCGCGGCGCCTCCGCGCTGTTGCGGGTTCCCGGCTTCCCACGCTCCCTCGGACTCGCCTACCAATCGGCCATTCTGGTGTTCATGGTATCGAACGTTTTCGGGGGCAGGTTCTTTGCCTTCAACATGGCGGGAATGATCTCGTTGCTGACGGCCCTGGTCTTTCGGGCCGGTGCTCTGATCGCCGCGGGCACGAATGAGGCAGATGAAGAGAAGCGGGAACGCTTGAACGGTGTCGGGGCTTCGGCCATGATGGCCGGTGCTCGCTGAAGAATGGAATCCGAACGAACCGCAGCCGCGCCTGGTGCGGCGCAGACACGGAGGAACCCAGGGATGAACGGAATGCGGCAAGGTGGCGGGGTGATTCCCGTGGGAGTGGCCATCGTGCTTCTCGCCGTGCTGACGGCCGCTGCCGCGGCGCAGGATGCGCCGATGGCGCTCCCGTCCGGGGATACCGGCCCGGCGCCAACGCTGGTAGTGGACAGCGATCCACCCGGCGCCGTGGTGATCCTGCGCGGGGCGTACGAGTGGACCGGTCTGACGCCGTGGCGGCTGTACCGGGAAGCCACCGGCCTGTATCGGGTCGAGGTTCGCCTGGCCGGCTACGAGACCTGGTCGGGGGAGGTTGTGCTGGGCACCGGCAACACCTGCCAGCTTCAGGTCAGGCTGGGGAAGCGGACCATGGCCAAGGCGCTCCTGCGCAGCACGCTGATTCCCGGCTGGGGGCAGATGTACCGCGGACAGAAGGTGAAAGGGACGCTGCTGGCCCTCTCGAGCGTATTGGCGGCCGGGGGGGTGGTCTGGACGCACGAGGCCTATCGCAACGACGTGGACGACTTCGAGTCGGCCCGTCGCGCCTTCGAACGCGAAACGCGCTGGGAGGACTGGCCCGCCCGGTACGAGCGCGTGCGGCGCGCCGCGGAGAAGGCGGACGAGGGATATGACCACCGGCAGATCGCCTTGGCTGCACTCGGCGGGGTCTACGCCTTGAATCTGCTCGACTGACTCCTCTTTGCGCCGGAGAGAGACGTTTCCTCTTCCTTATATACCGCCGGAGTGGCGCCGCGGGAGGGGAGCGACACGGGGACGATCGACTGGCTCGCGGACGTATCGCCCGCGAGCGGCGTGCGCGCGGGTCTGCGCCTGCGCTGGAACTAGGAGATGAGCATGCGCATGCGTATGAAAGCCACCCTGGCCCTGATCGCCCTCGGCCTCGCCGCGGGGTGCAGCAAGGATCACTCTCTCGACTCCGTGGTCAATCCCCGGGATCCCGGTCACACCGGCATCCGACCCCCGGTTCCCACAGCGCTGCACGCGCAGGTCGGCAACCGAAGCGCGGACGTTTCCTGGGGGCTCGATGACTCCACGAACGCCGGTTCCGTCCGCATCTATCGTGTCTATCGCGCCCAGGGCGAGAGCGCGCCAACGCTGTCCGATTCGACTTCGCACTCGCCGGTAAGCCTATCCGGCCTGGTGAACGGCACCGAGTACCGGGTGACCGTCGCCTCCGTGCTCGAAAACGGCCTCGAAGGGAAGCGATCGGGATCCCTGCTGGTGATCCCGGGAGTGTTCGGCCTGCAGGTCGATGACGGGCGGGAAGTCACGCGGAGCCTCTCTGTCCGCCTCACCTTCGTGGCTCCCGAAGGGGCCCGGGGACTCCAGATCGCCAACAGCTCCCTGCTGGCCGACGCCCCGACGCAGCCATTCGTGTCCGCAACGACGTGGCAGCTCCCTCCCGGCGACGGGGACAAAGAGGTCTTCGCGCGGATCATCGACGCGGAAGGCAACCTCTCCCAGGCGGTGTCGGACCGGATCCGTCTGGACACGCGAGCCGACATCCGCGGCCTCCGGTTCATCCCCGCGCTGGCGAGGCCTGGGGAGGAGATCGTCTTCCGCCTCGACGCAGGCGAAGCCCACGGGGAGGCCAGAGTGACTCTCGGCACCGGCGGGCCGAAGCTCGATCTGCACGATGACGGCCTCACCGGAGACGTGACGGCCGATGACGGGATCTACTCGCTCGCCTATACCGTGCCCCTGGATCTCTCGCTGGTGAGCGCGATCGTGACGGGGGATTTCACCGACCAGGCCGGCAATACGGCGGCGGCACTCACCGCCTCAACCCCGCTGACGGTGGACAACGCCCCCCCGGCGGTCACTCTCGATCCGATCGTGTCGCCGGCCCCGGGCGAACTCTACCTGAGCTGGAGCGAGGCGCCCTACGCCGGCCGATTCTTCGCCTATCGTGTGTTTCGCGCGGACGCGCCCGGGGTGGACACCAGCCGCACCCGCGTGCAGGTCCGCGAGATCACCAGCCGGACCAGCACGACCTACACTGATACCAAGCTCGATCCGAATCGGACCTACTACTATCGGGTCACGGTGCTCGATCCCAACGGGCGCACGAGCTCCAGCAATGAGGAGTCCGCCACGCCGGGCCTGACGCCGGCCCTCGATCCGGTGACGCTGTTCGCCCCGTCCAACGTCACCGAGACAACGGTCTCCCTCTCCTTCAGCCGCAGCCTCGCGCCGACCTTCGCTCAGTACCGCATCTATCGCGGGGAACAGGCCGACCTGGATTCCGACCCCAAGCTCCGTCTGCTGACCACGCTCACCGCAGCCGCGACCACCACATACGAGGATCGCACCGACCTGGAGCAGGGGATGACCTACTACTATCGCGTCGACGTCGTGGACGGGAACGGAACCGACTCGCCGAGCAACGTGGTGAGCGCGCTCATCCCCGACCTGCCGCCCGCCGCTGTCACGCTCAATGCCCCCACCTCAACCGGAGAAACCGCGGTGCTGCTGTCCTGGAGCCGGACTGACATCCGCGACTTCCGGCGCTACGAAGTGCGCCGTTCGGCCTCTGCGGGGGTCGGGCCGACCGCGACGCTTCTGGGCACGCTGGATCAGAAGGAGTCGGTCAGTTTCCTCGACACCGGACTCACCGAGAACACAGACTACTTCTACCGGATTTTTGTCGCGGACAAGGGAGATCATCGTACCGGCAGCAATGAGCTGAAGGTGACCACGACCAACGCCGACCCGGCCCCGGTCACGCTGGCCCTGCCGGTAGAGGCCGTTGGCGCCCTGACCCCGTCGATCAGCCTCTCCTGGGCCGTTTCGCTGGCTCACGACTTCGCGGAATACCGCCTCTATCGAGACACCTCCCCGGCCGTGGGGGAGAGCTCGACCCTGGTCCGCACGATCGCGGACTCGGTGGTCACGTCCTATCTCGACGCCGGGCTTGTCGACAACACGCGCTACTACTATCGGGTCTTCGTCCGCGACGACGCCGCCGGCCGGGCCGGATCCAACGAGCAGTCGTTGGTCACCGCGAACCGGCCGCCCGACCCGGTGAGGCTCAGCGTGACCGGGACGACCGCCAACAGCATCGCCTTGAGCTGGACGCAAAACGGCGACCACGATTTCAACGAGTACCGGTTGCTGCAAGGAACAACGAGTACCTCGTTCCCGACCACGGTGATCTCCTTCACCCAGAAGGAGCAGGTAAGCCACACGCTGTTCTTTGCCACCGCGGACAGCACCCGGTACTTCTTCAAGGTCGTCGTCTACGACAAGTCGCTGGAGTCGCCGTCTCGACTCTCGACCGACTCGAACGTGGTGAGCGCCCGGGCTCTGGACGACTGATCCGGGGCCGGCGGGGCCTGGTGGATTGAGGTCCCGGCGCGACTGTCTGGGTCTTCCGCAGCCTGCTAGCGCCGGGACCTGTTCTTTCCGCGGCCCTCGTTCGCGGAGAGGCTCTCCTTGAGCATCGACTCCGCCTCCGGCATGTAGGCCAGGGCCCGCTGCAGCGCGGGGTCGGCATCAATGATGACCCGATAGCGCTCGTTCTCTCCGAACAGCGTGCGGGCGATCTCCGCCTTGATGCTCCGCCGGACCATGTCGTCTTGCCCCGCGAGCGAGTCGGCGTCGTAGGCGATCTTCTTGCGGTCCAGGAACGCCCGGAAGTCGGCCACCGTCGGCTTGTCGATGAGAAGATCCCGGTCGAACGTGCTGAAGTCGGCGAAGCGGAGGTCCTTCTCGGCGAGGTAGTGCGAGGCAAACTCGAAATAGGCCCGGTTGCGGTCCAGATCCTGCTGCAGGCGGGGATAGCGGTACCGCTCCGTGATCTTGTGGTCGGGGGTAATGCCGCCCCCACCGTAGACGGTCCGCCCCAGCGCAGTGTGGAATTCGGGCCGCTCCGCCGCCGAGTCGGCCTTCGCCGTCTCTTCTTCGATCGTCTCGACATCCTCCATGAGGTACTTGTCCCGGTCGGAATAGTCCCGCTGGATCAGCCGCCCGGAAGGCGTGAAGTACCGCGCCACCGTGAGGAGGAGGGCGCCGCTGTTGGGCAACGGGTACTGCCGCTGGACCAATCCCTTGCCGAACGTGGTCTCGCCCACCACGAGGCCCCGATCCCAGTCCTGGATCGCGCCGGACACGATCTCCGACGCGGAGGCGCTCCCGTGATCCACCATCACGACCAGCGGGAAGTTGGTGGCGCCGCCCCGCCCGGATGAGGAGTACTCCTCATTGGAGTCCGGAAGCCGACCGACCGTGTAGACGATCTTCTTCCCGGCCGGCAGGAACTTGTCGGAAACCGCAATCGCCTCGTTCAGGTAGCCGCCGGCATTGCCGCGCAGGTCGAGGACCAGCTTCTTCATCCCTTGTTCTTCCAGCTTCTGCAGCGCCTTTGTCAGCTCGTCGCTCGTCGTCGCCGCGAAGCGGGTCATGCGCACGTAGCCGACGTCGGGGCCCAGCATGAAGGAATAGGGGACGCTGAAGATCGGAATCTGCTCGCGGACGATGTCGTATTCCAGCGGCTCCTTTTCCCCCTCGCGTAGGAGGGTGATGTGCACGGTGGAACCGCGGGGACCGCGCAACTTGTCGAAGACTTCATCTTCCTTGATGCCGCGCGCCGACACTCCGTCGATCTTGGTGATGATGTCCCCCGGGCGGAGGCCGAGCCTCCAGGAGGGCGTGCCCTCGATGGGAGAGATGACCGTGAGGTTCCCCTCGACGATCGCGAACGATATGCCGATGCCGTCGAAATTCCCGCGGTTGCGCTCCTGCATTCTCTTGTTCCGATCGGCATCGAGGTAGGTGGAATGCGGATCGAGCTTCTCCAGCATCCCGACGATCGCCCCGTCCATCAGCTTGTCGTCTTCGACTTCCTCGACGTAGTTGTCCTTCACCACGCGCAGCACCCGGGTGAAGGTATCGTAGGGACCGTACGGGGAGCCCGCCGAGGCGAGGACGTTGCCGAGGAACGAAGCCCCCGTGAGCAGCACAAACACGAGGACGATCCCGGCGGTGGTTAGGATGAGCTTGGTCCTGGTCATGACACCCCCCGATTGGGTCTATGGGCATGCGGCCGATCCCGCCAGCCGGGAGAGACCGCCCGACCTGAATCTAGCACGGGCCGGACCTGTCTTGAACCGCCGAAACGTGTTTGCGTTCCCCCCATCCGTTGCGGCGCGCTTCTCCTTACGGTATCGTCAGCCGGAAGGGTTTCCCCAAGGGCGGGCGGGAGGGGCGGAAGGAATGAAGGTCTTCCTCACCGGAGGCACCGGGTATCTGGGAAGCGCCCTGCGGGCGGCCCTGGTCGAGGCCGGCCACCAGGTTACGGTCTGGGCCCGCCGCGTGCCGGACGGGCCCCAATCCGACCGGGTGGTCTGGGTCCGCGGCGACCTGCGCGAGGGCCCCCCGGCGGCCGATCTGCTGGTGCGCCACCGGGCGGTGATCCACGTGGCCGCGCTCGTCAAGAGCTGGTCGGCAGACCCTGCTGACTTCGACCGGATCAACGTCGAGGCGTGGGACCGGCTGCTGGCGGTGGCCGTGCAGGCTGGGGTGCAGAAGATCGTCCACACCTCCAGTTTCCTCAGCCTGGGGCCGTCGCCCGGTCCCGACCCGATCCGGGAGAGCGATCGGCGCCCGCGGGACGAATTCCGCACCGACTACGAGCGCACAAAGTACCTTGCCGACCTGACCACGGACCGTTGGGTCGCTCGAGGTGCCCCGGTCGTGACGGTCTATCCCGGCGTCATCTACGGTCCCGGGTCCTGCGGAGACGGCAACCTCGTCGGCAAGATGCTCTGGATGCTCGCCCGCGGCAAGTTCCCGGGTATCGTAGGCTCGGGAAAGCAGGTCTGGAACCTGGCCTACCTTCCGGACGTGGCCCGCGGGCACTGCCTCGCCCTGGAGCGGGGGCTGCCCGGGTCCGCTTTCATACTGGGTGGTGAGAACGTCGTTCTCTCCGACCTGGTTGCGCGCGCGGCCCGGCTCCTGGGACGCTCGACTCGCGTTCCACGCATCCCGGTCGGCGTCGCGGAGTGGATGGGTGGCTGGATGGAGCGACGGGCCCGCCGGACCGGACGTCCTCCGGAGCTGACGCGCGGGGTGGCTTCCGTCTACCGGCAACACTGGGCGTACGACTCGACGCTGGCCGAGAAGACACTTGGGTATCGCCGAACGCCGTTTGCGGACGCGCTCGCCGTCACCACGGAGTGGGCCCGTGCCTTGAAGGAGTGGAAGCCTTGACACCCTGGCTTCGCCCTCCCGCGGACTGGCCCTGGGCGCTGGGCATTCCGCTGTTTCTCGGACTCGGCGCTTGGGGGCTGCGGGCCGTTCGCCGGTCGGCGTTCCTGGCCGGAGTGCCTCTGGGCATCCTCTTCATGCGCCTGGGCGGGGTCGCGGGATTCGCGATCCTGGCCTCGTTCTTCCTGCTCGGAACGCTCCTCACGCGGCTCGGCTATGCCGTCAAGGAGGAGCGCGGCGTGGCCGAGGCCATGGGGGGAAGGAGGGGGGCAAGCCACGTCGCCGCCAACTGCGGCGCCGGACTCGGCGTGCTGGGGCTCCGCGCAATCGCGGTCCCCCTGGGGCTCTCCGCCGCGGGGGAGGCAGCCCTGTGGGCGGCATTCGCGGGTTGCTTCGCCGCCGCGGCTTCGGACACCTCCAGCTCCGAGATCGGACAGCTGATCGGGCGCCACCCGGTCTCGCTGCGAACGCTGCGGCGGGTGCCCGTGGGGACCGAAGGGGCGGTGTCGCTGGAGGGGCTCCTCGCTGGACTCGCTGCCGCCGCGCTGATCGGGATTCTCGCGACCGCTCTCGGACTGGTTGACCGGTCCGGATCCGTTGCCGTAGCGTTGGCCGGATTCCTGGGGAACGTGCTGGAGAGCTTGACCGGGTCCTGGGGCCGGCGGGCGCTGCCGCATGGTTGGCTGAATTTCGCGAACACCGCGGTCGGCGGGGCCCTGGCCGCCGCCGGCGCGGCGGCGTTTTGATCCGGGCCCGGTTGTCGGGCAACCGAGGGGAGAAACATGGACCTGGTGGAGAGGATTCGTGCGCATGAGGCCCACCTCGGAGTCATCGGGCTCGGATACGTCGGCCTGCCTCTGGCCGTGGAGTGCGCCAAGGCCGGCTTCACGGTGACCGGAGTCGACATCAACGCCGAGCGCGTTGGGCAGCTCCGCGAAGGCCGGTCGTACATCATCGATGTGCCGTCCGCGGAACTGGCGCCCCTGGTCGCGTCCGGACGCTTCCGGCCTTCGACCGACTTCGCCCTGCTGCGCGAAACCGACACCGTCAACATCTGCGTCCCGACTCCTCTCCGGAAGACCAAGGATCCCGACGTGTCGTTCATCGTGGCTGCCGTCGAGCGCATCCGCGAGACGTTGCACCGCACCCAACTCATCATCCTGGAGAGCACCACCTATCCCGGAACCACGGATGAGCTGATCCTGCCGATGCTGCAGGAAACGGGGCTCAAGGTGGGGGAGGACTTCTTCCTGGCCTTCTCGCCCGAGCGCGTCGATCCCGGCAATCCCCGGTTCAGGACCCAGAACATCCCCAAGGTGGTGGGAGGCGTCACTCCACGCTGCACGGAGGCCGCCGCCACGCTCTACCGGCAGACGCTGGAGACGGTGGTCGAGGTCAGCTCGACCCGCGTCGCCGAGATGGTGAAGCTCCTGGAAAACACGTTCCGCAGCGTGAACATCGGGCTTGTCAACGAGCTGGCCTTGATGTGCCGCAAGATGGACATCGACGTCTGGGAGGTCATCCGCGGGGCCGCGACCAAGCCGTTCGGATTCATGCCATTCTATCCGGGCCCCGGCCTGGGCGGTCACTGCATCCCGATCGACCCGGTCTACCTTTCCTGGAAGGCCCGGGCCGCCGGCTTCGAAGCCCGCTTCATCGACCTGGCCTCCGCGGTCAACGCCTCCATGCCGCGCCACGTTTCCGATCTGGTGGCCGAGGCCCTGAACTCCCAGGCCCGGGCGGTGAAGGGAAGCCGCATCCTGATCCTGGGAGTGGCCTACAAGGAGAACATCGACGACGTGCGAGAGTCGCCGGCGCTGGACATCATCGAGGCGCTTCTTCATCGCGGCGCCGAGGTCCGCTATCACGATCCCCTGGTGGCCTCCGTCGAGCTCGACACCGGGACGCTCCGCTCGGTGCCGCTTCAGGCCGATACGCTGCGGGAAACCGACTGCGTCGTGGTGGTGACCGCGCACCGACAGGTCGACTACGGCGCCGTGCTCAACGCCGTTCCCCTGATGGTGGACACGCGCAACTGCCTGCCCGGCGTTCGGGATCCCAAGCTGTTCAGGCTCTAGCGAACCACACAATTGCCGGACCTGAAGGTTCCGGGGAGGCAGAGGTCATGATCGATTCTGCGGCCTGCGTGCTCGTTACCGGTGGAGCCGGATTCATCGGCTCGCACCTTGCCGACCGGCTCGCGCGCGACGGCGCCCGCGTGCGCGTCCTGGACGACTTCTCGAGCGGCAGCCGCGCCACGGCGGCAGAGCTGCGAGACCTTCACTCCGGCAGGCTGGAGGTCCTGGAAGGAGACATCCGCAGCCGGGAAACGGTGGCGGAAGCCTGCCGGGGCGTCACCCACATTCTGCACCAAGCGGCGGTTCCCAGCGTGCAGCGCTCCGTGGAGGATCCGGTGCGCTCAACCGAAGTCGGCATCAACGGCACGTTGAACCTCCTGGAGGAGGCAAGGCGGCAGGGAGTCCGGCGCTTCGTCTACGCCGGCTCCTCCTCCGTCTATGGGGACCAGCCGGAATTGCCCAAGCGGGAGAGCATGCCGCCCCGGCCGAAGTCGCCGTATGCCCTGAGCAAGCTGGCGGGGGAGGTCTTCTGTACGCAGTACTATGAGCTCTTCGGCCTCCCCACCGTGACCCTGCGCTACTTCAACGTCTTCGGACCGCGCCAGAATCCCGATTCGCTCTATGCCGCGGTGATTCCGCGCTTCATCCGCGCGGCCCTCACCGGCGAGGCCCCGCACGTATACGGAGACGGCGGACAGACGCGTGACTTCACCTACATCGACAACGTGGTCGAGGCCAACCTGCGGGCTCTCGAAACGGATCCCGGTGGCATCGGCGGGGCCGTGCTGAACATCGCGTGCGGCGACCGGACCTCGCTCCTCGACCTGCTCGCAATCCTGTCCCGTTTGTCGGGCAGGCCCGTGGCGCCGGTCTTCGAGCCCGCCCGGGCCGGTGATGTGCGTGACTCCCAGGCGGCGGTGGAGGAGGCAAAGAGCCGCCTCGGCTTCCGGCCGGTGGTGGACCTCGAGGAGGGTCTGCGGCGCACCATGGACTGGTACCGGGCGCGCCTGGCGTGAGCCGGTCGGAGTCGGTATCCCGAAAGGAGACTTCATTGGCGGAGATGCGGGTCCCCCTGCTCGACGTGAGAGCCCAGTACGACACGATTCGCGAACCCCTGCTCCAGGCCGTGGAGACGGTCCTCGCCGGCGGGCAGTGGATCCTCGGCCCGGCGGTACGTGATCTGGAGGAGCGTCTGGCGCAGTACCTCGCCGTGCCGCACGCCCTGGGCGTCGCCTCCGGAACCGATGCGCTTCTCGTCGCGCTGCGCGCGCTGGGTTGCGGTCCGGGAACCGAGGTGATCTGCCCGGCCTACACCTTCTTCGCCACGGCGGGCGCCATTCACAACAACGGGGCCCGTCCGGTCTTCGTCGACATCGACGAGGCGACGTTCAATCTGGATCCCGGCGCCCTGGAGCCCGCCATCACCGCGCGGACCCGGGCGGTGATGCCTGTGCACCTGTTCGGCCAATCCGCCGACATGGGCCCGATCATGGACATCTGCGGAAGGCGGGGTCTACCCGTGATCGAGGATGCCGCCCAGGCGATCGGCGCCACCTGGCACGACACGCCCGTGGGAGGCGTCGGCGACTTCGGCTGCTTCTCGTTCTATCCCTCCAAGAACCTTGGCGCGGCCGGAGACGGCGGGCTGATCACCACTCGTCGGCCCGAGCTCGCGGAACGAGCGCGCATGCTGCGCGTGCACGGCTCGCGGGAGAAGTACCGTCATGAAGAGGTCGGCTTCAACAGCCGCCTCGATTCGTTGCAGGCGGCAGTGCTGGGCGTGAAGCTGGCACACCTCGATGCCTGGAGCGCCGCGCGGGCGGCCCACGCCCGCGCCTATGGTGAAGCGTTCGCCGGCCTCGACGGCATCATCACGCCACGGGATGCCGGATTCGGGAAGCATGTCTGGAACCAGTACACCATCCGGATCCGTCGCGGCTCGAGGGACGGCCTGCGCAGCCACCTGACCGAGAAGGGAATCGGCAGCGACATCTACTACCCGATTCCCCTCCACCTGCAGGAGTGCTTCGCGGACCTGGGTCACCGGCCCGGCAGCTTGCCGATCTCCGAGGCGGCCGCCCGCGAGAGCCTTTCGATTCCCGTCTACCCTGAGCTCACCGCGGATCAACAGGGGTACGTAGTCGAGACCATCCGGGACTGGGTCAAAGCGCAGTAGTCGCCGCACGCGAGGCATCCCGCCACGGGCGGAAGAGCGCCGGGTCGTGCTCAAGCGACGCCCAACCAGGAGGAACGAACGATGGCGCGCATGCTCATCACCGGAGGGGCCGGCTTCATCGGGTCCCACGCGGCAGTCCACTTCGCCTCGCGCGGCTGGGAGGTGCGGATTCTCGACAACCTTTCCCGCGGACGCCTCCTCCGCCGGGAAGATCCCAACGCCCGCCACAACTGGGAACGTCTGGGGACGCTCGCGTCCATCACCCGGATCGAGGGAGATGTGCGCGACGTGGCCTGCGTCGAGTCGGCGGTAGACGGCGTGGACGCCGTGCTCCACGCCGCCGCGCAGACCGCGGTCACAGTCTCGACCGACGACCCCGCCACCGACTTCGAGACCAACGCCCTCGGCACCTTCCGCGTGCTCGACGCTGTCCGGCGCACCGGACGCAAGGCGTCAGTCCTGTTCTGCTCCACGAACAAGGTCTACGGCGATCGGGTCAATGCCGTGCCGCTGGACGAGGAGGCGGACCACTACTCGTTCCGCGCGCCGTATCAAGCTGGGATCTCGGAGGAATTCGGACTGGACTTGTGCGAACACACGCCCTACGGCTGCTCCAAACTAACCGGCGACATCTACGTCCAGGACTTCGGTCACCTGTACGGCCTTCGCACCGGCGTCTTCCGAATGTCCTGCATCTACGGAACGCACCAGTTCGGGATGGAGGATCAGGGGTGGGTCGCATGGTTTGTGATCGCCGCCCTGCGCGGAGCCCCCTTGACCGTCTACGGCGACGGCAAGCAGGTGCGCGACCTCCTCTGGGTGGACGACCTGGTACGGGCGTACGAAGCGTTCCTCGAACGCGGCCCGCGGCTCGGCGTCTACAACCTCGGGGGAGGACCCGAGTTCACGCTCTCGCTTCGCGGCCTCCTGGCCCACCTGGAGTCGCGTTTGGGGCGGCGCGTCCCGGCGGCCCAGGGGCCGTGGCGCCCTTCCGACCAGAAGGTCTACGTAAGCGACATCCGAAAGGCTCGCGCCGAGTTGGGGTGGTCGCCGGCCGTATCCCCCGCCCAGGGAGTCGATCGGCTGTTCGACTGGGTTCAGTCGAACGAGCCGCTCTTCGGTCACCTCCGGCGCTCCTGAGCGGCGGGAGCCGTCTGTCCACCACACATCGCCGAATCCCCTCAAGACCGCCCGAAATCACAACGATAGGAAGATGGGTGAAATCACCCAAGAGGGGGATATAGATGTCCGGCAACCTTCCGCCGGGTTTGGGGCCCTGGCTGGCCGCCGCCGCCCGCGTCGAGGAATTGAAAGGGGTCACTCCCGAGCTGGCCGACGTGCCGGCCCTGGAGCCAGGCAACGCCCCGGGACTGGTGACCCGCCTCGCCTCCACCATCGAGGAGTTGCGGCGGCGCGGGATCCGGGACCGCATTCAGCTGGCGAGCCTGCAGGAGATCACTGAATCGCTCCTCCAGGAGCGGGACGGCGCCCGGATTCTGGGGACGCTGGCGCGGTATCTGCGTCAGGTGTTCAACCTGGAAGAGATCCTGATCCTGCGCCGCCTGCCGCGGAGCTCCACCTGGGTCGGCTACTATGCGACTCGTCGGTGCGAAGCCGCCGCGAATCTGGGAGCCGTGGCGTGGCGCGAAGAGTGGGCCGAACCGCTCCTGTTCCGGCGCGGAACCACCGAAGCCGGCGACACCCCCACCTGGAAGGAGCACCCGGACCCGGTCGATCCACTGGCGTATCAGGTGGTTGTTCCTCTCGAAGGTCGCGGGGTGAACGGCGCCGCCGCACCCGGCACGGACGAGGCGGAGGGAGACCCGATCGGCTTGCTCTGCTTCACGCCGTCTCCCACGGACCGGCCGGAGGTGAGCTGGCGCCCCTACGACATCGGGCGGAGCGTGGAAGGCGTGTTGGAGGCGCTCTGGCACCGCGACGTGATGGAGGCGGAAGGGAACCTGCGGCGACAGCTGATCGAAACGATGGGAGACGGCCTCCTGGCCTTTGACCGCGACGGTAAGCTGATTGCGGCCAACGCGGCCGCAGCCCGCCTTCTGAATGTCTCCACGGCCCGGGAGATCACCATGGACGGGCTGGAACGCACCTCGCGCCCGCTGCTGGAGCACATCCGAGACGCCCTGGCGCGGGGAGAGGCACCGCCAACCCGGGAGCTGGCGCTTGGCCAGGAAAACCCGGTGCCGGTGAGCCTATCCCTCTCCGGGCTCCGCGACGAGGACGGCTGCTTCAACGGTCTGGTCGTCAACCTGGCCGACCTGACTGAATTGCGCGCCATGGAGCAGGAAATCCGGCGTCTCGATCGTCTGGCCGCGATCGGTCGCTTCGCCGCCGGATTGGCCCACGAGATCCGCAATCCCCTGGCCGGCATCGGGGCGGGGGTGGAATACCTGGCCAGCCGCATCGGCTCCAGCGAAGGTGATGGGGAAGACCTCCGCATCATCCGCACCGAAATCGCACGACTGGACCGGATCGTCGCCGAGTTGCTCGACTACACCCACCCGCGCCGGCTTGAGCCCGGCGCGGTGAGAGTCATTGAGCTGGCCGAGCGCGTGCACCTGGCGCTCGCGCCTCTTCTCGCGCGCCGGCAGGTGACGTTCACGTTCGACGGTCCATCCGATCTCGAAGCGTGGGCCGACCCGGACCGCCTCGAACAGGTACTGCTGAATCTCGCCAAGAACGCTGTGGAAGCCTCACCGACCGGCGCCGTCGTGCGCATGTCCTGGCAATCCCGCGGATCCGCCGCCGAGGGCGGGGCGCTTCCCGGAGTCCTCTTCCGCGTGGAGGACCAGGGCCCGGGCATGCCCGCCGAAACGCGAGCCCACGCGTTCGAGCCGTTCTTCACGACAAAGGGAGAGGGAACGGGCCTCGGGCTCTCCCTTTCCCACGCCATCGTCGCGCAGCACGGGGGACGCCTCCTCTTCGATGAAGGCCCCGGCCGCGGCACCGTTGCCCTGCTCGAACTCCCTTCGGGAGGAGTCGAAGAGGAGTCCCCTCATGCCGTCCTCGATACTCATCGTCGATGATCAGGAATCCATCCGCCGGTTCGTCGAACGCAGTCTCGCCGGCGATGGACACGAAGTCTGGTGCGCAGCGGACGGGGGGGGGGCGATCTCCCTCTTCGAGCGTCAGGCCCCCGATCTCGTGATCGTTGACCTCCGCCTGCCCGACACCACCGGGCTCAAGCTCCTCACCCAGTTCAAGGAGCGCGTGCCCGAGATCCCGGTCATCATCATGACCGCCTATGCGGAGGTGGAGACCGCAGTGCAGGCGATGAAGCAGGGGGCGTTCGACTATCTGGTGAAGCCGGTCAACCTGGAACAGCTGCGGCTGGTCTGCGCCAAGGCGCTGGAATCGGTCCGGGTTTGGCAGGAGCTGCAGCACCGCCGACGGGTCGAACGGGAGCGACTGACGCAGAACTTCGTGCGCGGCGTCTCGCCCGCGATCCGCGCGGTCTACGCCATCGTGGAGAAGGTGGCGGCCAGCGACAACACGAGCGTTCTCATCACCGGGGAGAGCGGCACCGGCAAGCAGATCGTGGCCGGACTCATCCACGAGCAGAGCCCTCGCGCGCGCAAGCCGTTCCTGGAGATCAACTGCGCGGCCATTCCGCGAGAGCTTCTCGAAAGCGAGCTCTTCGGGCACGAGCGCGGCGCGTTTACCGACGCGCGCACCCAGAAGCAGGGCCTGCTGGAGCTGGCGAACGGGGGCACCCTCTTCCTGGACGAGGTGGGGGAGATGGGGGCCAACCTGCAGGTCAAGGTGCTGAAGGTCCTCGAGGGGATGACCTTCCGTCGCGTCGGCGGGACCCGCGACCTGCGGGTCTCGGTCCGGCTCATCAGCGCCACCAACCAGGACCTGGAAGCCGCGGTGCGCCAGGGCACGTTCCGGGAGGACCTCTATTACCGGCTCATGGTGGTGCCGATCCACATGCCGCCGTTGCGCGAGCGGCGCGAGGACATCCCCCTGATCGCGCGGCACTACCTGAAGCTCTACAGCCACTCCTTCGGCAAGCGCTTCCACGACCTGACCTCCGAGGCCGAGGACCGCCTCCAGGCCTATCCGTGGCCGGGAAACATCCGGGAGCTGCGCAACGTGCTCGAACGGACGGTGCTTCTCGAAGACGGCGAGGTGTTGGAGGCGCGGCACCTGCGCCTGGGCACGCCCAGCCAGACCGCGCGTACCGAGACCCTGCTGGAGTCGCTGCATCGCTTCCTGGTGGACGGGATGGTGGACGACTCGGGAATCGCCTTTGAGCAGCTTCTCGATGGAGTCGAGCGCGGGCTCATCCTCCGGGCCGCGGAAGCGGCCGGATGGAACCAGAGCCGGGCCGCCGAGCTCCTGCATATCAAGCGCGACAAGCTTCGGTACCGGATGAAGCACCACCAGCTCCAGGAGTCCGATCTCGCGGCCTGACCCGGCCTCCGCCGAGCTGAGGGCACCCGTTGCCGCCGACGGGCCGACCTCCTATACTCCGCGCAGGAGGATTCGCGGTGGGGCCAGGGGCGCGGGCATCGGCACGGAAGCAGCAGGGCAGGATCTCGGAGTCGCGCCGGAGGCAGGCCGCGCCACCGCCGGGCTGGCGTGCCCTCGCGTCCGGCGCCGTTCTGACGGTTGCGATCCTGGCCGGCGGGCTGCTCGTTCACGGGTGTACCTACTCGTTCACCGGCTCCAATCTCCCCGGTCACGTCAAGACGATCGCGATTCCCAACCTCGCGAACGAGACGCTCGAACCGGGGCTGGACCAGGAAATCACCACCGCCATCATCGATCGGTTCATCAAAGACGGCAGACTGAAACTTGCGCCTGAAGGAAAGGCGTCGTGCCGGCTCTCCGGGCGGGTGGTCCAGTACGAGAACCGTGTCAACAACTATGGCCCCGACGAAACGCCCAAGGACTACCTGGTCGTGGTCACGGTTGCCGTCACGTTGAGGGACATGGTGAAAGATCGGGAGCTCTGGAAGGACGACGCCCTGACGCGAACCGCGGTCTACGTCCCCGGGGCGACCTCGGGTCTGGTCACGGAATCCGACGCCCGGAGCGACGTCCTGCGCGCCATTGCCGGCGACACGATCACCCGCACGCTGGAACCGTGGTGATGGGACCGGCGGAAGCACACGCCGGCGCGGGATCCCGGCCCCTGCGCTTCTCGGACTGGGTCCGGCGCTGTGAGCACGGCCCGATTGCAGCCTCCCACTTTCTCTGTGGACCGGAGACGTTGCTCCGCGATCAGGCGCTCTCGCGCATCCGGAGCCGCATCCTGGGCCCTGGCGACGCGGCGTTCGGCTATCGCCGCTTCCATGGCGCCGAAGCTCCCCTGGGCGAACTCAACGGCGCCCTCGCCGGATCCGGGCTCTTCTCTGCCGCCACGCTGGCGGTCCTCGACGAAGCGGAGCGCTGCCTACGGGGGCCGGCCGCCGAACGCAAGGATCTGCTCCGGCGCCTGGAGCGGGGAGACCTGGGTGGATCCGGTTTCGTCGCCCTGTCGACCCTGACTCCGGCAGAGCTGGAACGGAAGAACGACTTCACACGGTCGTTGCTGCGGGTTTGCTGCGTGGTCGAGATGGACCACCCCCGCCCGGCCGATGCCCTGCGGTGGTTGATGGCCGAATCGGAGCGCCGGGGAATCCGCCTGGAGGCCCGGGCGGGCCGCTTCCTGCTGTCCCGGATCGGCCCCGACCTGCAGGAGCTGTCTCGGGAGCTGGAGAAGCTGGAGGTGGCTCTTCCGGCCGGCTCGGTGGTGGGGGAGGAGGAGGTGCGTCATCTGGTCCGTCGCGGGCTGCTCGGCAACGGATGGGAATTCTGCCGGGCCGTGATCGAGGGACGCTCCGCAGACGCGCTTCGCCTCTGGCCGGCGGTGCAGGCGACCGATCCGGTGCTGCGCACCCAGTGGCTGCTCCAGCGGCAGGCGCGCGAGGCGCTGGCCGACGCCTCTCCGTCGGGCGCCGCCCGGCTACGCGAGCTGCTGCTTCGGTCGCACGATCTTGAGGCCGCCCTCAAAGGCGGACTGGTACCGGGGAGGCAGGACGCCGCGGCGCTCGAACTCGCGGTGTTGTCCACCGACCCCACGGTGTCCCGAACTGGGGCACCGCCACGACGAGCGCCCTGATGGAGGATTCGCCGATGTCCAACGCTGCCGAGACCACCGACGCCACGTTCGCCGCGGATGTGCTCGAAAACCCCGTACCCGTGCTCGTCGATTTCTGGGCCGATTGGTGCATGCCCTGTCGCGCCCTGGCCCCCATGATCGACCAGGTCGCGGCGGAGCTTTCCGGCAAGCTGTGCGTCTACAAGATCGATGTCGATGCGAATCAGGACACGGCCCGCCGGTTCGCCATCCAGAGCATTCCCACGCTCATCTTGTTCCAGGGCGGAGTGCCCAAGGGTCAGATCATCGGCCGGCCCCGGAGCAAGGAAGCTCTGTACGACGAGATCGAAAGAGCCGTCGGGGTCCGGGCGTGATCGGTGGCGGCGCCGCACACCGCACCCCACCCCCGCGAGCGCGCATCCTCCGCCGCCGGGTCGGAGCCGGGCTGGCAGCCATCGTGTTCTGGGTCGGCAGCCCGGCGCTGGCAGCGGAGATCCGTTGGGCAACGGCGTTTCCGACGGCCATGGACCAGGCGCGCGCCGAGCAGAAGTACGTCATGGTGGACTTCTTCACCGGCTGGTGCCACTGGTGCAAGGTGCTGGATCAGAAGACCTATCGCGATGAGCGGGTGACGTCGCTCGCGGAGCGGCTGGTCAGTGTGAAGGTCAACGCCGAGATCGAAACGGAGATCGCGGCCAGATACGCGGTGCGGGGATACCCCACGATCCTGTTTCTGAATCCCGATGGCTCCCTGAGGCGGCGCGTCGCCGGATACCTTCCGCCCGAAGCGTTCGCTCCGGTCGTAGAGGAGGTCATGAAGAACGACGCCGAAGTGTTCGCCCTGTCGAGTCAGGTGGGCGCGGCGCCCCGGGACGGTTGGGCGCGGCTGGACTTCGCGCGCGCGCTGTCCCGGGCGGGGGAGTTCCGCCAGGCCGCCACGCAGCTGGATACGCTGCTGACCATCGACACCATCGGCAACGACGCGCGGGTGGAGGCGGAACTGGACCGCTGGATCTGCCTGCTGCGGGCCGGGGGAGAGCCGGGGCCGAAAGAGGTCCGCAAGGGCCTGGAGAAGTGGGTCAAGAAGAGAGGGAAGGGGCACGAGCGACGGACCGACGGTCTCTATTTCCTCGCACTGGCGGAGGAGCGGGACGGCAAGACAAAGGATGCCCGCAAACGGTGGGCCGAGATCCTGAAGTCCCGCCCGGGCTCCTGGTTCGCCGAGGAGGCCCGGACGCGGCTGGCCGCGGGGACCAAGACCTGAGAGAGGCTGCCCAGCCGGCGCGCCCGTGGGGTCTCCCTGGGCCCCCTTGGCCTCCCCTGGGCATCCCTGGGTCTCCCTGGCCCGCCCCTGGGCCTCCCTGGGCCTTTCTGGGTCTCCCTGGGTCCGCCGGTGCCTTCCCGCCGCTGTCGCGCGTTCCCCAGCCCCAAAAACGGCGCCAGGCCCCAAGGGCCGTAGCCGGGGGCCTGGTCCTGCCGGAAAGACCGGCATGTTCGAGGGAATCGACCGGGAGGCCGTGCTTAAGGTGACCGACGGAACTCCCTCAATCTAAGTGGGCCGCGAACCCTAAGACAGCTCACGAACCCTCCAGTGCGATTCCCTGTTCTCGAAGGCGATCTGGTGTGGTGCGAACTGCGGAACCTCGCCTTCTCAGGAACCGTTCGCGCAATGGATGTGCCGTTCGGACCCATTCCCAGCTCCAAGTGAATCCCCTCCGGCGGGATCTCGGTCCCGCGGTTGAAGGTCGGCGGTAACAAGCGAGACGGGAACGGGTTCCAACAGGAGACGACGCTCGGGTCCGCCGTGGAATTGTGTGAGGAACTCCCTGGGGGAGGGTTCAGAGGGCGCGAATCAGCGCCTCAGCGTCGGGCAGAGCGTGCAGTCAGTACGGTTCCGTAGGCGTATTGCACGTTATAGTTAACATAATGTATCTTATACGACATATTGTGCCGCCCACAACCCGCGCCGGTGCCTCGAACATGAATCCACCAGAACTCCCACGCGTACAACGCGGATCCGTATCGACTCCCCAACTCACAGCAGAATCGCCCGCAGTCGGAGTCGCCAGGGTCGCGAGACGATCGCCGACAGGTCTCCCGCTCTTTCCAGCCGGACAACTCACTGGAGGATTCGCAGGCAACTCACGCGCGCGCAATCCCCAGGACGAACGTCTGGATCAGGAGCCCTGGCCGGCAAGCATCTCGCGCAGCCGGACCCGCGCCTCAGCGATCGAAGTGGCGCGAGGATGGTTGGTGATGATCTCTCGGAACGCCCGGGCCGCCGCGTCGCGTTGGCCGGCCTTCTGAAAGGCCAATCCGGCCGCGAGCCAGTCGTCCGCGGCCAAGGGGTTTCCGGCGGTACTCGCCGCCTTTTGATATTCATCCGCAGCCTCAGCGTGCTTGCCCTGATCCGCCAGGCTGGCGGCCAGGCCACGACGGGCTGTGGACTCGGAAAGCTTGTCACTGGGGCGAGAACTCAGGTAGGCCCGATACGCCTGCTCGGCCGCAGCGGGGTTGCCCACGGCGAGCTGTCCGGCGCCGAGGAAGAGCCGGCCATCTCGGCCGGCAGCCGTCGAGCCGTACTTGCCGGCCAGAGTCTCCAGCTGAGGGAGCGCCTCGGCGTAGCTGCCGCTGCGAGTCATCGCCTGGGCCCGCATCAGCGCCAGAGACGCCTCCCGCGCCGCCTTGGCCCGAGACTGCGCCACAACCACCCCCGCGATCAGGACGACCGTCGCCAGGCCGATGAAGGCCGCCAGCCACCTCGCATTGCGCCGGGCGTAGTCCACGGCTTGGGCTGCCGCAACGGCGACTTTGTCCTCTTTCAACTCCTCTTTCGACAGACGGTCGGACACGGCAATGCCTCCCCCGGAATGTGACTCCGACAAACCTGCAAAACGGCAGTCTACGGGAGACCCGGGGCCGGCGTCAATGCGCCGCGTTCTGTCTCTGTTTCTGTCGGGCAGGCAGCCGTGGCGCCCGGAGGTGGCAATCACTCCCGGCGAGCCCGGTCTCCCCCACCGTCAGAACCCCTTCGGGCGGGCGTCCGCAAACCCCGCAAGGCGCCAACAGAAACTGCTTGTCGACCGGATCCCACCAGACCCGGGCCGCCGGACCTTGAACCTTCCGCCGGCCCCGCTTCCCCGCCGGAAGCGCGGTTCCCGAAAGTCCCCAGCAGATCCGCGGCAGCATGGCCGCCCCGGCTGCCGTCAGCTCGACTTCGACCTGTGGCTCCCACGAGCGCCGCGCGTCCTCCGCGCGACGCTTCCAATCGAGCTGCAGCATCCGGATCTTCTCGTCCCGCTGCGCCGGCGCCAGGGACCACCGCCGACCGGCATTGCGCACTTCGTCAATGAGCTGCCGATAGTACGCCTCTATGCTGGCCGTCTCCTTCTGGAGATGAACGTCGCTCTCGCGGCGGATCTTGCCCAGCCGCTTCCGCAGCCGCTTCTCCAGTACCGCAAGCGCGGCGAGGGCCGCCGGTCGCGGCAGAGGAAACGGAGATGGCGACTCCCAATCTGTCGGAGGTTCAGGGGAGAGGGACCCCCAGTAGTCCACGAGCTCCGGGGTCTGGGCCAACACCTGGTGAGTAACGCCATCGAGAGCAACCACCTCCAACTCGTCAGCCTGCTCCTCCAGCGAATACTCGGCCCGAAACAGAAGGAACCAGTGCGGCGCCAGCACGGCGCGCGGGGCCCCCACACTCACATCCGGTCCCAGGCGCAGCTTGGCTGCCGGATCCGGCGCCCCGGCGAGCACCTTCTTCGCGGGCGGCGCGGTCCGATAGCGCACGCCGGCCACTCCGCCTTCCCGGGCCAGCCCGAGGATTCGCTCGAACACCGGGTTTCCCACCGTGCCCAGCTCGGAGGTCGGATCCTCCTCGATCCCGCGGAGGTTGAAGGCCAGGACGAGATCGCGCCGTCCCACCGCCGGGTCGAGAGACCGGGGTAGCTTCACCCTCAACAGGTTTTCTCCCACCGGCGCGGTCGTCGCACCACGAAACGCCAGGAACTCCTCGAGGAAGGAGCGCAGCTGCCGCGCCTTCATGAGTCCTCCCCCGTCCCGGCGGATGCCGCCGGCCCGCCGAGCCTCGAGAAGATCTCCTCATCGAATTCTTTCACGCGCTCATGGCGTTTGCGTGCCAGGACGAGCTGCTCGCCCAGCGCCTCGAAGGCGGCCTGCCGCTCCTTCGCGTCGCGATGCACGGCCCAGATCCGGAAGACCTCATGCTCGAAGTTCTCCCGCTCGCTCCACTGGCCGAGCACCATGTCCATCTCGCCGACCACGAGCTCGAACATCCGGATCTTCTGATCAAGAATTCGCAGGACGTGGTCTTCGACCGTGTCCCGGGTGGCGAAGTTGTAGACTCGGGTGTCGCGCGTCTGGCCCAGACGATGAATCCGGCCGATTCGCTGTTCGATCCGCATCGGGTTCCAGGGCAGGTCGAAGTTCACCAGGGTGCGGCAGAACTGGAGATTGCGCCCCTCACCCCCCGCCTCGGTGCTCAAGAGCACGCGACGGGGGCCGCGGAATGCCTCAATGGCGCGGTCTTTTTCCGCCGGCGAGAGGCTGCCGTGGAAGACCGCCGGCCTGATCCCGGTCCGCTCCATCTCCGCCGCCAGGAAGTCCTGCGTCCGCCGGAACTGCGTGAAGACCAGTACCTTCTCCTCCCCCTCCTCCTGGAGCACCCGGAGCAGGCCATCGGCCTTGGCGTGCGTGCGAATGCCTCGCGCCTGCGTCGCCAGCTTCTGCAGCCGCCGAGAGAACGGGGTGCCGGCGAACACGGCCTTGCTGCGTTCGAGCGTGCGCGCGGCCGCGGGCGCGCTGGAACCCATCTCCTTTTGCAGCACGAGCAGCAGGAAGTGCCAGCGCGGGAACTCCTTCGGTTCGCTCTCCGCGGCCACGTCGCGAATGAACTCGGCCACCCCGTCATAGAGCTTGCGCTCACCCGGACTCATCTCGAACGGCACCATGCGGACCTCGCGCTGCGGAAACACCAGCGAGGTCGAACTGCGGCTGGTCCGGACCATGACTCGGGTCAGCATGCTGCCGAGGCCGCGCGGGTTCTTGGGCAATCGCTTGTCGCCGCGGACCATGAACTCGCGGCGGAAACTCCGATAGGTGCCGAGCATCCCGGGTTTGAGGAGAGTGACCAGGTTGTAGAGCTCCCGCAGGTCGTTCTGCACCGGCGTGGCCGTCAGCAGCAGCAGGTACTTCAGGCTGAGCGCGTCCACAAAGCGCCAGCCCTGGGTGAGATGGTTGCGGAGGCGATGTGCTTCGTCAACGACGAGCAGGTCGTAGTCGGCGCGGCCGATCTCCTCACGGTTTCGCTCGGTCTTCGCGGTATCGATGGAGGCGATGAGGAACGGGCGATGGCCCCAACCTTCGCCGCGGGTGCGGACCTCAAACGGCAGATCGAACTTGTGCCTCAGTTCCTCCCGCCACTGCGACATGAGCGACACCGGGGTCAGGACCAGCGCGCGGCGGACGAGACCGCGCAAGACATACTCCTTGAGGATGAGTCCGGCCTCGATCGTCTTCCCGAGACCGACTTCGTCAGCCAACAGGGCCCGGCCGCGCAGCTGCCGCAGCACCCGGAAGCAGGCTTGGAGCTGGTATTCGTAGCGATCGAGGTCGTGCACCGAGTTCAGGGCCAGCAGGTTCTCGAAGCCGCGCGTCAAGGAGAGCCGCCCGGCCTGCAGGCCAAACAGGAATCCCCGGCCTCCGTCGCCGGGCGGATGCGGCAGCCCGGTCAGTCGTTCCACGGAGGCGGAGTCCAGGTGGAGGACGTCCGCATCCTCGAAGGAGAAAACGGGCGCCGCCGGGGCATCCGCCGGTCCCGTCTCGCCCCCCGCC
>CAYYQN010000053.1:0-31081 GCA_964473865.1 uncultured bacterium
CGCGGCCCCCTCGACGCCGGCAGCCCCCGCCGCGCCGGCGGCTCCTGCGGCCTCCTTGACGCCGGCAGCCCCCGCCGCGCCGGCGACTCCGCGGGCCCCCGCTGCCGGAGACGACACTCAACCACCGGAGCAGACCTCATGAGCGGATCGTTCATCCCGGTTGTTCTCTTCTACGTCCTGGCGGCCGTGGCGCTGCTCGCGGCCGGGGTGGTGGCGTTCTCGCGCAACATCGTGCACAGCGCCTTTGCCCTGCTCGGGACCTTCGTCGGCGTGGCCGGGCTCTATGCCCTGCTGGCGGCCGACCTCGTCGCCATCATCCAGCTCATGGTCTATGTGGGAGGCGTCCTGGTCCTCATCCTCTTCGCGGTGATGCTGACCGCCCGGGTGGACGACGGCTCGGGGAACAACCCGGTGGTCGGGCGTGTCCCGGGGATCGTGGCGATGCTGGCCGTGGCCGGACTGCTCGTGGGAACCGCCGTGAAGGCATTCGCGCCGCGCACGGTGCTTCCGCCGGCCGGCGCCTCCTCGACCGTCGGCCCGATCGGAGACCTGCTCTTGAGCAAGTATGTGCTGCCGTTCGAGGCGATCTCGGTGCTGCTCCTGGCGGTGCTTCTCGGCGCGGTGACGATCGCCAGCGGAAGGATGCGCAAGGGAGCTGGGGAACGGCGCGAAGGGGAGGAACCACGGTGAGCATCGGGCTTGGACATTACCTCGTGGTTTCCGGGCTTCTGTTCGCGCTCGGGCTCTTCTGCCTGATCACGCGGAAGAACGCCGTCGCGATCCTGATGGGCGTCGAGCTGGTGCTGAATGCCGCGCTGCTCAACATGGTGGCGTTCTCGCGGCTGGGACAGGCCGGGCTCGACGGACAGGTCTTCGCGCTCTTCGGCATCGTGCTGGCGGCGGCCGAAGCAGTGGTCGCCCTGGCCCTCGTGCTGCAGCTCTACCGGGCGTTCCGCTCGGTCGACACCACCGAGACGACGGACCTGAAGGGGTAGATCATGCACCTGGTACCCTTCCCGCTGCTCGCGCTGATTCCCCTGTTCCCCTTGCTGGGGGCCGCCTACTGCGGGCTTGCCGGCTGCGGCCTCTTCAAGAAGCACGGCGAGGGGGCGATTCACTGGCCGGCCATCCTCCTGCCCTGGGGCTCCTTCGTGGTCACCCTGATCGCGATCTTCACCCTGGCCGGGTCCGGCCACGGCGCCGCGCTGCACCAGAGGGTGTGGGACTGGTTCCGGGTCGGCTCGCTCGCGGTCGATGTCGCCTTCCAGATGGATCGCCTTTCCGCGGTGATGTGCCTGGTGGTGACCTTCGTCGGCAGCCTGATCCATGTCTACTCGCGCGGCTACATGAAGGGGGATGGCTCCTACTGGCGGTTCTTCTCCAACCTGAACCTCTTCATGTTCTCGATGCTGGTCCTGGTCCTCGGCGACAACCTCCTGGTGATGTTCGTGGGTTGGGAGGGCGTGGGGCTCTGCTCCTATCTGCTCATCGGGTTCTGGTATCGCGAGAAGAAGAACGCCGTCGCGGGGATGAAGGCGTTCGTGGTGAACCGGATCGGCGACTACGGGTTCACGCTGGGAATGGTCCTTTTGTTCTGGGGACTGGCCGCCGCGCCGGCGGGGCTGCTGCGGGGGGGGCAGGGTGGTGAGCCGGCGCGGGCGGCCGCGATGCAGGCAGCGGCGGATGTTCCGGGGGAGCCGGCCGGTGAGCCCGGCAACGTCGCTGCCGGCCACGGTGAGATTGCTGACCACGGCACCGCCGTCACTCACGGCTCGGAGGCGGGTCCCACGCCGCTCACCAGCGTCACGTTCCGCGAGGTCGAGCGGATCATGGGCGATCCGGCCCGCCGTGACGCGGTGCTGAACCAACGGATCCTCGGCCTCGGCCTGATCACCCTGGTCTGCCTGCTCTTCTTCGTGGGCGCCACGGGCAAGTCCGCGCAGCTTCCGCTCTATGTCTGGTTGCCCGACGCCATGGCCGGCCCGACCCCGGTCTCGGCGCTGATCCACGCCGCCACCATGGTCACCGCCGGCGTCTACATGGTGGCGCGGCTGCACTTTCTCTTCGCCTGCAGCCCGGTCGCGATGACCGTGGTGGCCACGGTGGGGGCCTTGACCGCCCTCTTCGCCGCCACGATCGGGCTCTTCCAGTACGACATCAAGAAGGTGCTCGCCTACTCCACGGTGAGCCAGCTCGGGTTCATGTTCGTGGCCGTGGGCGTCGGCGCCTACTGGGTCGGGATCTTCCACCTCATGACCCACGCCTTCTTCAAGGCCTGCCTCTTCCTCGGCTCCGGGAGCGTGATTCTCGGCTGCCACCACGAACAGGACATGCGGAAGATGGGCGGACTGCGCAAGCTGATGCCGATCACGGCGGTGACCTACTTCCTCTCGGCCTGCGCCATCGCCGGCTTCCCGTTCTTCTCGGGCTTCTTCTCCAAGGACGAGATTCTGTGGAAGGCGTTCGACAGCGGCAACATGCTGCTGCCGGGCGGCGGGATCATCCTCTGGGCGCTGGCGGCGGCGGCGGCGCTCTGCACCAGCTTCTACATGTTCCGGTCCTACTACCTGACGTTCAGCGGCACCTATCGCGGGGCGGCGGGCCATGGTCACGGTTCTGCCGATGCCCACGCCGCCGACGCGCACGGCTCTCCCGGCGGTCACGGCCACGCCCTGCCGCAGGAGTCGCCGCGCTCCATCACCTGGGTGCTCGCCATCCTCGGCGGGCTCGCCGTGGTGGGCGGATACATCGGGCTGCCGATCCTCTGGGGGCTGCCCAACGCCTTCGAGGCTTGGCTGGAGCCGGTCTTCGCCGGATCGCATCATCTGATCCGCTCCGCCGAGCGCGGGCACGGGGCGGAGTGGGGATTGATGCTCCTTTCGGTCGTCATCGCGCTTGGCGGCTTCTTCCTGGCGCGCTGGCTCTACCGGGATGCGCGAAACCCGATCCCGGGACGGCTGCTGCAGAGCCAGAACGGCCTGGTGCGCAACTTCTACCGCATCGTCTACAACAAGTACTACGTGGACGAGGGGTATCAGGCCACGTTCGTGAACGGTACGGTGGGGTTCTCGCGGCTCTCCGCCTGGTTCGACCGCACGGTCATCGACGGGCTGGTGAACCTCGCGGGGACGGCGGGAAGGATCTGTTCCGCGATCCAGGGGTGGATCGACTACCACCTCGTGGACGGAGCGGTCAATCTCGTGGGTTCGTCTTCGATGCGGGCCGGACGCTCCCTGCGCAGGGTGCAGACCGGCCGGATCCAGAACTACGTGTTCGGGCTGACCGCGGGCGCCGTGGTCCTCGTCATCATCGGCTTCCTGTTGAAGTGGTAGGGGGAGGGGCATGGACTACCCGACGACCAGTACGCTGCTGTCCTGGATGATCTTCACGCCGATGATCGGCGTGGGGCTGATCCTGCTCGTCTTGGGCCTGCGTCCGTTTCTGCGGTTCGGCCAGGCCTTCGTCGAGAATTTCTCCCGGGCGGTGATGCTTCTCAGCAGCGCGCTCGTGATGGCCATGGCCCTGGCCCTCTGGGGCGGCTTCCGCGGCGGCTCCTCGGCGATCCAGTTCGTGCATCACGCCGTCTGGATCCGGCAATGGGCGGTGGAGTATTTCGTGGGAGTCGACGGGATCTCCATCTCGATGGTCATCCTGACGGCTCTGGTCTTCCTGGCGGCGGCCATCGCCTCGGTGCCGTGGCTGGGTCGCCTGGACGACGCCCACCATCCCCACTTCTCCAAGAAGCGGGTCCCCGGGTACATGATCCTGTTCCTGCTTCTGGAGACCGGCGTGCTGGGCACCTTCTGCTCCCTCGACTTCTTCCTCTTCTACGTCTTCTGGGAGGTGATGCTGCTGCCGATGTACTTCTTGATCGGCATCTGGGGCGCGCCCCCGCGGGTCGAGGAAGGCGGACGGGTCCGCGGCGGTCCCTACGCGGCGATCAAGTTCTTCCTCTACACCCTGGCCGGGTCGGTGCTGATGCTCCTGGCGATGATCGCCATCTACCAGCATTCGGGACCGTCCACCCTGGTCGACGGCACCCGCTCGCCGCACAGCTTCAACATCCTGTATCTCACAAAGCAGTTCGCGGCCGGCAACTTCGCGGCGGCGCCGGCGGTCTTCGGGCTCAAGTTCATTCACGCCGTCTTCATCGCGCTTTTCATCGGCTTCTCCATCAAGGTGCCGATGTTCCCGTTCCACACCTGGTTGCCCGACGCGCACGTGGACGCGCCGACGCCGATCTCGGTGATCCTGGCCGGGATTCTCCTCAAGACCGGCATGTACGGCATGCTGCGGTTCAATCTGCAGATGCTGAACGGGGCGATGGAATGGGCGGCCTGGACGATCGGAGTCCTGGGCGTGATCAACATTGTCTACGGGGCGTTCGTCTGCATGGCCCAGAAGGACCTGAAGAAGCTGATTGCCTACTCCTCGGTGTCGCACATGGGCTTCTGTCTGCTGGGGCTGGCGGCGCTCACCCCGCAAGGGGTGACCGGCTGCGTCTTCCAGATGTTCTCCCACGGGATCATCAGCCCGATGCTCTTCTTGATCGCCGGCGTCATCTACGACCGGGCGCACACCCGGGAGATCGCCGGCTTCGGCGGCCTGGCCGAACGGCTCCCCGAATACACCGGCATGACCGGGTTCGCCTTCATGGCCTCGCTCGCCTTGCCGGGTCTGGCCGGCTTCATCGGCGAGGTCCTGGTCTTCCTGGGCGGGTTCGGGGCCGCCAACCATGCCTTCCGCGGCCTGGTGGCGATCGCCGCTCTCGCCGCGATCATCACCGCGGCCTACTACCTCTGGACCATGCAACGGATGTTCTTCGGCAAGCTCAATGAGAAGTGGGGCGGGTTGTGGGACATGAACTGGCGGGAGCGGCTGACGCTCTACCCGCTGGCCGCGCTCACCCTTCTCTTCGGGGTCTACCCGGCCCCGATCTTCAACCTCGTCAACACCACGCTGCACCAGTTGTTGCCGTTGGTCGGCGGGACGGTCGTCCGGTAAGGGAGGGGCGATGACGAACACCGGCGCGACGCTCCTGGCGATCCTTCCGGAGCTGCTCCTGACCGGCTTCATCCTGGTGGTCGTGCTCGCGGACCTGATGCTGAAGGGGCGGCCCGGCCGGCCGGCGGTCGTGGCCTGTCTCTCGGGCCTCGGGCTCGTCGTTTCCATCGTCGGAATCGCGGGAGTGCCCGGGGAAGCGACGAACTCGTTTCGCGCCGTTATCGCGACCGACGGTTTCGCCCTTTTCTTCAAGGGGCTGGTCTACCTCGCCGCCTTCTTCGGCGTCATCTTCGGCCTGATGTCGAGCGAGCTCAGACGCGAGCAGTTCGGCGAGTACGCGATCCTGATCCTCTGCCTGGCCATGGGAATGGGGCTTCTCGCCGCCGCGCGAAACCTCCTCATGCTCTACCTGGCGCTGGAGATGGTCTCCTTGCCCTCCTATGTCCTCACCGGCTTCCGCCGGGGCGATCGTCGTTCCAGCGAGGCGGCGATCAAGTACGTCATCATCGGCGCCGCCTCCTCCGGCTTGATGCTCTACGGATTCTCCCTGCTGTACGGCCTGTTCGGAACGCTCGACCTGAGCGGCATCGGGATCGGAATCGTCCGGATGCTGTCCGCCCCGCCGGGCTCCGGCCACGTGGCGCTGGCGGTGGCGACGCTTCTGTCCCTGGCCGGATTCGCCTACAAGATCGCCGCGGTGCCGTTCCACATGTGGTGTCCGGACGTCTACGAGGGCGCGCCGACGCCCTTCACGGCGTTTCTGTCGGTGGGACCGAAGGCGGCCGGAATGGCGGCGTTGCTGCGGTTCTTCCTCACGGCATTCGGAGTGCCGGCGCTGGGCGCGGCGGGAGCGGCGGGCGCCTTCCCGTGGCCGGTGCTGCTGGGCATCCTCTCCATGGTCACGATGACGCTGGGAAACCTGGCCGCCTTGAACCAGGAGAACGTGAAGCGGATGCTGGCGTACTCCAGTATCGCCCACGCCGGGTACATGCTGATGGCCGTGGCGGTGGGAAGCACGGAGGCGATCCGCGCGGTGATGCTCTACCTGCCGATCTACCTGCTCATGAACATGGGGGCATTCCTCGCGGTGATGGCGGTCCGGGAGCGCACCGGTTCGGAGCTCTTGAGCGCCTATCGCGGCCTCGGGAGCCGCAGTCCCTACCTGGCGATCACGCTGGCGATCTTCCTCTTCTCGCTGACCGGCATCCCTCCCTTCGGCGGCTTCATCGGCAAGTTCTATCTCTTCGCAGCGGTCCTCAAGGAAGGCTCCCCCTTCTTCAACGTGCTGGCGGTGGTCGGCGTGCTCAACTCCGTGATTTCGCTTTACTACTACGCGCGGATCGTGAAGGTGTCGTTCCTGGAGAAGGCCGGGGAAGGAGAGTCGGCCCTGGCCCTGACTGCGCCCTGGCAGACGATGCTCACGGTCCTGGCCGTGCCGACGCTGCTCCTGGGGATCTACTGGGGGCCGCTCGCGGCGCTCGTGGAGTGGTCCGCGAGGATGATGCGATAGGAGCACATGGACCTGCTCGTGCTGTTCGCGTATCTGCTCGCCGCCACGCCGGCGATCCGCGCGATCGTGCGTCGCGAGCGCGGCCTGACGGCCGGATGGCCGGGTGGGCTCTGGCTGTCGGGGGCTTTGATCCTCTTCCTGGTGCTCGCGCAGTCGATCCTCTCCATCTACTGCGACGTGCTCTGGTTTCGCGAGATGGGCGCCACGGGCCGGTACTGGACCGAGCTGCGGGCGCGGTGGGGCTCGTTCCTTCTGGGAACCCTGGCGGCCTTTGCCGTCTTGTGGGTCAACGCGGTCCTCGTGCGGACCGCCGGAAGCCCCGGCCCGCGGCTCGTCCCCAAAGGCCGCGGTGAGGAGGGGAAGACCGACGAACTCGGCTTCCGCAGCCTGGGAGACGGCCGTTGGGTCCTGGCCACCGGGCCGTCCCGCGCTCTGGCGATGGTCAGTCGTCTGCGACTCCCGGCGCTTCTTGTCCTGTCCCTGCTTCTGGGGGCGGCATTGGCGGCGAACTGGTGGACCTTCCTGCTCTACCTGCATCGCCAGCCGTTCCATCTTCTCGATCCGCAGTTCGGCCTCGACGTCGGCTTCTACGTGTTCACGATCCCCGCCCTGACCGCCCTGCTCTCCTGGTTGGCGGGGGGCTTCATCCTTGCCTTGCTGACCACGGTCCTTTCATACCTGCTCTCGGCCGCGCGTTCCGGCGGCTCGGTCGGCTCCTGGCCCGCCGCGATGAAACGGGGGGCGCGGCACTTCGGGATTCTCATCGGCATCCTCCTTCTCCTCGCGGCCTGCCGGGTCTGGATCTCTCGCTGGGAGCTGGTCTACTCGCGAACCGGCCCGCTCGTCGGCGCGTCCGCGGCGGACGTGCGGATCGGCGCCACGCTCCTCGTGGTCTACGCGGCGACCCTGGCCGCGCTGGGCATCGCCGCCCCGCTCCTGGCCACCCGGCTCCGCCGGCGCCTCGCGCTCGGTCTGGGCCTGTTCTGGCTGGGTAGCGCCATTCTGGAGGTGGGCATCATCCCCGCGGCGTTCGCGGCCCTGGTTGTGAAACCGGTGGAGCTGAGCGCCGAGCTGCCGTACATCCGGCGGCACCTCGAGGCGACGCGGGAGGCGTTCGGCCTCGACTCCACGCGGGTGCGCGTGACGAACCTGCCCGAAGGCGTCGAATTGACCGCCGAAGCCTTGCGGAGGGAGGCCGAAACCGTCGGAAACCTGCGTCTGGCCGACTGGCGGCCTCTCATGCATACCTACAACCAGCTCCAGACCCTGCGGACCTACTACCGGTTTGTCGGCGTGGATATCGACCGCTACATCATCAACGGCCGCCGGAGCGCGGTGATGCTCTCGCTCCGCGAGCTGGACCGGAGCAAGGTCCCTTCTTCCGGCAGCGGCGGCTGGGACATCAACCGCTGGTTCATCTATACGCACGGCTACGGTCTGTGCATGAGCAGCATCAACTCCTTCTCGGCCGAGGGGATCCCCGATCTCTTGATTCGCGACCTCCCGCCGGTGTCGCTCGTGCCCGAACTGAAGGTCCTGCGGCCGGAGATCTACTTCGGCGAGCTGACCACGGATCCGGTGATGGTGGGAGCGCGGGGCCAGCAGGAGTTCGACTATCCGTTGGGAGACGACAATATCTTCACCACCTATGCCGGTCGCGCCGGCATCCGGCTGGGGAGCCTGTTCTCGGCGCGGCGCCTGGCGTTCGCCCTCCGCTTCCACACCATCAAGTTCTTCTTGTCGTCGTACGTCGGGCCAGAGACGCGCATCCTGATGAATCGGGATCTCGGCAGCCGGATCGGCCGTCTCGCTCCCTTTCTCACTCCCGACCAGGATCCCTACGCGGTTCTTCGCGATGATGGGTCGCTCGCCCTGATCCGCGACTGCTACACGACGTTGTCCCGATACCCCTACGGGGCGGTGGCGGACGGGGTGGCCTACATCCGCAACAGCGTGAAGGCGACGCTCGACTGCTACCACGGTACCGTGCGTCTCTATGTGGTGGATGAGGCGGATCCTCTGGCACGCGCGTACCGGGAGATCTATCCCGATCTATTCACGCCGGCGAGCTCCGTGCCCGACGACATCCGCCGGCACTTCCGGTATCCGGAAGACCTGATCGGGATCCAGGCGCGAGTCTATGGCAGCTTCCACGTGCGCGATGCGGTGACCTTCTACAACCACGAGGATGTGTGGGAGACGAGCACCGAGGCCGTGCAGGATACGCGGAGCGGGATGACGGTTCCGGTGCTGCCGTACTACGTACTGATGCGCCTGCCGGGGGAAGAGAAGCAGGAGTTTCTGCAGATGCTCCCGCTGACGCCGCGGGGCAAGGACAATATGATTGCGTGGATCGCCGGACGGTGCGATCCCGAAGTGTACGGCCGGTTGGCCGCCTTCCATCTGCCCAAGGGCACGATCGCCTACGGCCCGCGACAGATCGAAGCCCGGGTGGAGCAGGATCCGACCATCTCGAAGGACCTGTCTCTCTGGAATCAACAGGGGTCGCAGGTGCTGCGCGGAAACCTGCTGACCATTCCGATCGACGGCGGGTTTCTCTATGTGGAGCCGCTGTATATCCAATCCACCGGCGGCAAGATCCCGGAGCTCAAGCGCGTCATCGTGGCCACGCAGAAGGACGTGGGGTACGGATCGTCCCTGGCGGAGGCCTTGGAGGAGCTCTTTGGCCCGGAGGTGGCGGGACTGGCGCCCGCAGGCGAAAGGGCGATCTCCGGTGCCGCCGCCGCGACAGAGCCATCGGCCGGTGCTCCGCATGGGGCCGCCGGAGAGGGGTCGGCCAGCGTGCAGTCGGCGGCGAGGCGCTTGCGGCGCTATCAAGAGCTGATGGGAGAGGGGCGGGCGGAGGAGGCGGGCGCGGAGCTTGACCGCCTCGCGCGCGAGCTGGAAGCGCTGTCGCGCCCCGGAACGCCGCCAAACCGATAGCGCGGGCATCCGGCGACGCGGTGCCGGAACCAGACCAGACGTCTTTCCTTCCGAACGCCCGGGCCGCGGCCCCCATACCGCGGAGGAGAAGCTGCGCGGCGAGCCTTCCCGGCGGGGATTTTCTCCTGGGAACCGGATCGTGATGTCCGTCCAACTCTCGTGAAGGGCGCGGAGCACTGGTCCCGGGTGCGGACCAGTCGTATCGAGACCCCCCCTTGCGGGCTCGGAGCCTCGAGCCAAGCCCCGAAACGACGAACCAGGGAGGATCCGATGAGAGTCAAGGTAGTGGTCTTTCTACTGTTGATGCTCGCCATGGTGATGGTGAGCCAGGCACAGGCGGTCCATGTCTACGGCCGGGTCGTGGACAAGGATGACAACCCGGTGCCCGGTGTCATCGTGACGTTCGTCAAGTTCGGCTGCGAGGATTGCCGCATCACCGCAGAGACGAACGATTGGGGCGTGTACAACATTCCGAACTACCCGTGGTGCGGCGCGGCCTGGCTGGGCGGCTGCAACGCCGACCCGATCATCGTCAACGTGGACTGCAACCAGGCGTACGAGTGGATCGAGGAGGAACTCGTGTGTCGCCGGTTCCCGCCGCCGGAAGGCCCGATTCCCGACAACCCGCCGGGTGGGGAGAACCCCTGAGCGCGAGGCTTTGCCGTCTGTCAAACCATCTATGGAGGGATGTGCCATGCGGAAGAACTGGACGTTTGGACTTCTGGCGCTGTCGATGCTGATCTTCGCCGGCTGCTCCTCGAACGACGCCGTGTCGCCGGCGTTGACGGATCAAGGTGTGGCTTCCCCGGCCACGGGGATCGATCCGTTCGCCGGTATGTCTGCGGAACAGGTCCTTTCCGAGCTATCCACGACGGTTCGGGCCACCAACCCGCAGCCGGTACTCGGCGAGTCGTTCCCGGATGCGAGAACCGTGCTGCAGCAGTACGGCATCACGATCGGTGAGTCGCCCGAGAAGTTCGTGCCGCTGCCGGCGCCCTTGACCGTGGCGACGATGGCCGCGCAGGCGATCTACGCCGTGGACCACGGCGCCACCTGGGCGCCGCTGACGACCTTTGTCCACTTCAACGGCGCCTTCTGGGGATTCCAGGTGTCGTGGCTTCAGGACGATCCCGAGAATTCCGATCCGACGGTCTTCATCTGCAACTACATTCTGGACACCCCGGTGATCAACCCGCCCGCGCCCGAATACGTCTCCCCCTATTCGACGCCAGTCTACGACTCGGCGGTCCGCGTCGTGGCGGCCCTGGGAGACCCGCGGAGCTGCATCAACCGGCACTACTACTCCGGGGGCTTCGTGTTCTACGACTACATCTTCGACTATCCGTACGGGGGTGAATACCGCCGGGCGGAGTTCCTGCGCTTCCGCGTTCAGATCAACTAGCACCTCGAACCGGCAGATGGACCGAGCCAACCCGGAATTCGCCTCAGTGTGGGCGACGCCCGGGTCGGCTCGGTCCCGGATTCCGGCCACGGGTGCGACAGCTTCTCCGCGGCACACACATTCATCCTTGAAGAGCGACGCCGGGTCTGTCGGAGGGGTGACAGCCTGCCCTCGACCCCCGGAGCGCCCAACGCGGAGACGCAGTCGTGCCGAATCTCGGCCCACCAGAGGACCTGGACCTGGCTCATCGGGTCCTCGACGGTTCGCTCGAGGCGTGGCATGAGTTCATCGAGCGCTATACCGGCCTGCTCCACCATACGATCCGCAAGGTGCTGCGCGATCGCGACGACATCGCCACCGTCTATGTCGCCGTATTGGAGCGGTTGTATCGCGGGCAGTTGGCGCAGTACCGGGGCGATGCCCGCCTGGAGACCTGGCTGGTCTTTGTCGGGCGCAGTGCGGCCTTGGACTACGCGCGGCGCCGGCGTGGGCGCCGGCGGCCTCCCGCCCACTTGCAGGGGCTCGGTGAGCTGGATCGTGAGGTCTACCGCCTCCACTTCGAACGGGGTCTCGGCCTGGATGCGGTCCGGCATCGCATGCGGGAATCCGGGGTTCCCGCCGACGAGGTGGAAGCCTCGTTGGGGCGGGTCGGTGAGGGTGTCAGCCCGGCCCGGCGCCGGACGCTCGCCTGGGATCGCCAGGCCCGCGCGGTGGCTGCGGAATCCGGGCGGTTGCTGGCCTATCTGGAACAGCAGCGCGTGGAAGCCGAAGAGCGCAGGTGGGCCCAGAACCCGGAGACCTTGCGGCTCGAGCGGGAGGCGTTCGCCACCATGCGCAGGATCCGCGCCGTGATCGAGACCCTGCCTCCCGCCGACCGCGAGGTGCTCGCCTTGCGCTTCGAGCAAGGCCTGAGCGCCCGGCAGATTGCGGCGCGGCTGGGTCTGTCCGGCCCGCGGCGCGCCTTCACGATCCTCGATGCCGCCGTTCGGCATGTGCGGCGAGCCGTGCAGGTGAGGACAGAATGAAATACGCAGCGAAGGACCGGGACGATGGCCCGGGGCGAGACCACCTGGACCCCGAGAGGCTGGCCCGCCTGATCGACGACAGCGGGACGGCGTTGCGCGACGCGGAATGGCGCCACCTCGCCACCTGCGTGGACTGCCACGCCGCCTATGCAGACGCTCTGCGCACGCTGCATTGCTGGCATGCCGGCGCGTGCGATCTGCCGGTGCCGGTGGAGCTCCTGGCGGCCGGGCGCGGAGTCCCCGGTGTCGCGCTCCGGGTCTCGGACCAGCGCCGGAGACGCCGCCGGACCCTGCGCCGGATCAATCTCCACGTCGGGGCCGTAGCGGTGGCCGCCTCCCTGGCCTGCGTTCTGCTCCTGCCGCCCCGGCCCGCGAGCCCGTTGCCTCTGCGGCGTGGCGGGGCAGAGACAGTCTTCGTCCGGCCGGTCGAGGGGGAGATCCTCCGGTCCGGCCTTCGTCAGATGGAGTGGCAGGCAGTCGCCGGGGCGACACAGTATCTCGTTCAGCTCAGAGACGAGGAGGGAAGGCAGCTCTGGGAAGGCAATACCGATCGGACCCAAATCCGCCTGCCGGCTGCCGTACGCCTGGTGTGCGGTAGAGGCTACCGGGCGTTTCTGACGGTTCGGCCGCCGGATCTGAACCCGCCGGGAGGAGCCAGCGTGGCGTTCCGTGCCGGTGGCATCTGGGATTGTGCCCTCCAGCGGGCGCGCCGCCCGGACCTCTGCGCGTTGCTCCTCGGGATCGCGGGCCTGGGGTTGATCTGTCTGGGGATGGCGGGACGCCGATGGCCATGACGCCGCCCGCCGATTCTCCCCTTGAAGACTGCGGCCGTGGCTGTCGAACCGACGACGAGCAGGGTTCTGCAGCACCCCGCCAGGTCCCTCGAGAACTCTGAGGTATAATGGATAGGTCGTCGCCCGAGCCGGCGCGGTGGCTGGCCGGTAACCCTCAATCCCTTCTCTGCCGCACGGGAGGAGCCATGAACCGGACACGTTTCATCGCCGCGCTGTCACTCTGCCTGTTTCTCCTCGTCGGGTGTGGCCGGGACCCGAGCGGTCAGGGAAAGAGCGCCGGCCCGCTGGCTCCGTCCGCGAGCTCGCCGGTGGCGCTGGATGAGGACTGCTACGAGCTGCTCAACTCTCTGGAGTACGAGACGATCACCGGCACCCTGACGCCCGGCTCCGGCGGGGCCATGGGCATGGACCTGGTGACCTGGGGAAGGAACTGCTGGTTCGGCCTTGTCGTGCCGCCCGAAGCGCTGGCGCCGGACGGCGATCCAATTGAGTTCACGATGCGCATCCCGACCAAGGGCTCCTACTTGCTTCACCCGGAGATCCTGAATGATGAGATCACGGTTCGGCTCGAACCGGACGGGATGCACTTCCTGGCGCCGATCACGGTCTACACGACCTGGATGCCCTGGCTGCCGTATGCAGAGGGCGGGAACGCCCGCGGGTTCTGCGCCGGAGAAGAAGCCGACTCGACGTTCGCTCCGCAGTGGTTGCCGGACGTCAAGCGCTGGCGCCAGGTCTTCCAGGTCCGTCACTTCTCCGATTGGCGCGTCGGGCCGGATACCAAAGACTGAGTGACGGGCCTGGATTCGACCCGGGGCTACGCCCCGATCGTCTGGTAGAAGGCCCAGTAGCAGGGATGCGCCCAGCGCGCACCGCCGTCCCGTAGGTCCAGTTGGGCCCGGCGTAACGCGGCCTCGACGCTCAATCCTTCCAGCCAGTGTCCATAGAACCGCCCGGCCAGTTGCCGGGCGGCTTCGTCTTCGATGCGCGCGCTGGGAGCGATCACCGCATGCGCCCCCGCAGCCAGGAAGCTTCGGGCCAGCCCCGCGTGCGCGGGCCCGACTCCGCGGCGCACGCCCTCCGCCGCTTCACAGCAGGAGAGGAATACCAGCTCCGCGTGCAGGTCGAGCTTCCGGATCGCCGTCGAGGTCACGGGATCGCCGCCGGAACCGGCCAGCATCAGGGTGGTCCGGTCCGCCATCCCCTGATAGACCAGGGCATGGCTCGCGATGTGGATGACTTCGTAGTTCGACAACTCCTCGCCCGCGAGCGTGCGCCAGTCGGCCGCGTCTCCGACCCGCAGGGTGGCCTGTCCCGCCGGCCAGAGGGCATGCACATCCCGCGCTTCCCGCTCGGCGCAGTGGAGTGTGGCCAACCCGGCATCGCGCCCTGGGGTGGTCTCGTCCACCCCGAGTGCGAGGAGCCTGGGCCGGCGGCGCTCTGTTGGCGCAATCGGCTCCTCCCGGTAGGATGGCCCATCGGCCAGTGCGACCGGCCCCCGGTCGATCCACGAGCCGCCGGCTGCTCCGCTTTCCGGCAGGGCTGGCCAGGGTATCGAGAAGAGAGGACCGTCCGGCACGACTGTCAACGCGCTGCCCGCCGGCCAGCCGGACGGTAGGCCTCCCAGCACTTCCGCGAGCGCGGCGATTTCGGCGGGGACGGCCGGCCGGGACGGCCGCTGCAGATCTGCGAGCACGGGCGCCATGGCCTTGAGGAGTGTCGCCTCACCCGGCAGACGGCACAGGGCGACCCCCCCATCCGCGACGGTCCAGCGAAACGATGCCTCGGCGCCGACGAAGTAGATGATCTGCGGCTGGACGAGGCGATCGGCTCCCCGGGACCCGGTGCGTTGCCACTCGGGCAGGAACGCCTGGAGTTCCTGCAGCGCGGCTGCCGCCTCCGCGCCGCGCACCTCGGGTCCGGGCTCCGCAACGGCGAGCGTCAGGATCGCTTCCGCCAGTTCCCGGCGAACGTCGCGATCGAGAAAGACCGTGGGTTCCGGCGCGAACGCGCTCCCTCCCGGCGCCAGACGCTCCCGGACCCGCGCATAGGCCGCGTGGGCCCGTTCGCGGTGCCCCCGGCCGGCCTCCGCGCGTCCGGTTTCCAGGTCGAGGCGCGCGAGCAGATCCGGCGGCGAGCCGGGTCGGCAGAAAGAACGAGCGCGCTCCAGCTCGCGCAAGGCGTTCTCGAAGCGACCCCCCCGGGATTCGGCCATCGCGCAGAGGAGGATGGTCGAGAGTCGCGTGCGAAAGCGGCCGCCGAAGGTCTCGGCCGTGTCGCGGGGGAACAGCGGTTGCACCTCATCGAATCGGCCCTGGTCCAGCAGCAGAGAGCCGAGCAGAAGCCGGCTCTCCGCCAGGCGATCGGGGTCCCGCCGCTCCTCGCTCACGGTGAGGCAGGCTCGATAGGCGGCTTCGGCGGCCGGGTGGTCGCCCCGGCGCCGGGCCACGTTGCCGCGGGCGCGCGTGAGCTCCCACAGCCGTCTGGGATCCGGCCGTCGCTGCAGCGCTGCGTCCGCTCGGTCCAAGGCTTCGACCGCGCGCACGAAGAGACCCTGTCGGGCGAGGAACGCCGCGCTGGCCAGGTCCAGATCGAAGAGCTCATTGCGGTCTGCCGATATCGTTCCCAATCGATCCCGGAGGGAGTCGAGCACGGCAATGGAACGGTAGGCCTGATCCGGGCGGCCTCGCTCCATCTCCTGTCTGGCCAGCTCCAGGTGCAATTCGGCAAGGGCCTCGATCGAAGAGAGGTTCGGCCGAAGGTTCACGGCGACGGCCAGCAGCGAGTCGACCGTCACGAAGTCGCCGATCTGGGCGTAGTACTCCGCCTGGATCAACGGGAAGCGCGCCCGATTGCCCGGGTCGGGATAGGCCGCGATCCAGCGTTCCGCTTCCCGCAGATAGACGCGGCAGGAATCCAGGTTCCCGAGGAGGCGATGTCGCCGGGCGAGGTTCGTCAGGTGACGCGGCATATACAGCGAGTCCCCGTCGGCCTTGGCCATCGCCAGGCTCCGCCGATACAACCCGAGTCCCGCTTCGTAGTCGTCGGTTGCGGCCGTGACGATTCCGGCCCAGTTCAGGCTCTGGCCGGCGAGGGAGACGAGGCCGTGAGACCACGCCGAGTCTGCGCAGTCTGCGTAGAGCCGCAGGGCAGGTGCGACTTCCCGCCGCGCGGCCAGCACCTCCGCTCGTTCGAGGCGGGCGTTTTGTACGATGTAGACGTTCCCGGTTTCCCGCGAAACCGCCCGGGCCAGCCTCTCCGCCACCTCGGCGGCGTGCAGCGCATCATCGAGGTGATCGCCAAGCCGCAGCGCGCGCACCAACTGCAGCCAGGCTTCCATCTCCAGCCGCCAGCCACCCAGCTCTCTGGCCGCCGGGAGCGCCTCGAGCGCGAAGCGGGTTGCTTCATCCGCGCGGCCCTGTCTTCGTTCCAGCCGGGACATGCGCAGCGCGATCCAGGTGCGCTGCCAGGGGCTCAATGCCGCCCGCGCGGCCCAGGCCCGGCGAAACCCCTCGCCGGTCGACCCGTACCTCAGCTTCTCCCATTCCCGGAGGTATGCGCCGAGTGCTGTCGAGGAGTCTGCAAAGCCCGGGCGCGAGAACCGGTCCTGGAAGGCCGCATCGTTCTGGAGCCGATTCCGATTGAGCGCGCCGAGCTCGGGCCAGAGGAGATGCTCCGGGTCGGCATCCCAGAGCGCGAAGAGACTGTCTGCGGCCTCGGCGCGCCGATCCGGGCCGGCGAACATCTCCCAGAGCCCGTAGTAGCGGTCGAGATCCACGCGCACCTGAGGGTCACCGCGGTCCCCTGTCTTCAAGGAGCGGCGCGAGGCTTCAACGGCGGGACGGAGCTCGGCGGAGAGCGGAACGCCGGAGAGGCCCTCCTCCGGAGACCGCCGCCCACAGCTCGTGAGGGTGATCGCGATGAAGAGAACGGTGATGCAGGAAGACCTCACGGCTGGACAGGCGGTCCGCATCATGGCTATTGTCCTGATTCCTGGGCCGGCGCAGGGCACGGACGTCCAAGATTGCCTCTTCGACTCTGATTTCCGGCCACGGTGGCATATCGGCCGGAGAGGCTGCAAGCGAATGCGCGGGCCGCACGGGGGGATGATGCTCCGGAATGTCGCGCGCCGTCCCGCTCGGAGGCGGCATCGCCTTGGGTTGTGAGCAGGTGGATCAAGACATCGCTGCCTACATTGCGGGGGACGACGAGGCGGGCAGCCGGATCTGCCGCTGCCTGGAGCCGGTGATTCGCGCCGAGGTGAGTCGTTTCTTGCCGGTGACCGACCTCGAGCGGGATGACATCGTCCAGGAGACCCTCTTGGCATTGCTCACCTACCTGCGCCGGGCGGGACGTGGTCCCGATCGCCCGGAGGCTTTCGTGGTCACCATGGCGGGCAACCGCTGCCGGAATCTCTACGGCTGGCGCAAGCGCCGGCCGACCTTGGGGCTGGATCACGCGGCGGAACGAGTCGCCGGCGGTGGCGACAGCCCCCTCGAGCAATTGGAGGCCAAGGAACTCGAGGACCGGTTGCGCAGTGCGTTCGCCCGCCTGGACGCCCCCTGCCGCAAGCTGTTGTTGTCCATTTATCTCGAGCAGCGTCCCATGGAGGATCTGCAGAGAGAGGCCGGCCTCGGCACCGTGCAGGGCCTCTACTACCGGAAATACGTTTGCCTGAGGAAGCTAGCCGGGTTCTTTAACGGAGCCTGGTTCCGTGGTCGAGGATCTGGAGCTGTGCGACGGACGCCCTGAGGCATCTGGGAGTTGAGGCCAATGTCCATGACCGAACCCTGGAAGACGCCGTTCGAGTGCATCGATCCGTCGGTCGGCGAGCAGATCTGGCGTTTGGAACAGCCCGGGCCGGACAGCCCGCGCCGCGCGGAGCTGGAGGCTCACCTCTCCGCCTGCCATGCCTGCCGCCTCGCGGTGGACCTCGATGCCAAGGCTCGCGAGCTGGCGCGCAGCGGTCGCCTCGAGCGCGGCGCCCGCTCTTGGCGTCCCCGGATCCCACGGTTGATTCCAGACCGGACGATCTGGATCGCCGGGTTCGGGCTGGCCGCCTCTCTGGCCGCGGTGATCTTCCTGCCGCCACGGCCGGTTGCGGACGGCTCTTCGGTTCGCGGCCGTGAACGCATTCGATTCCTGCGTCCGGTGGAAGGGGAGGTCGTGGCCGCGAGCCGGCCCGTGCTGCGCTGGACGCCGATCCCCGGCGCCAGCCGCTATTCCGTGGAGATCCGTGATCGGGACGGGGATCTGGTGTGGGAATGCGAGACCTCAAACCCCTCGATCCGTCCCCCGGCCGACGTCTCGCTCCGCCACGGCCGGGGGTACAAGGCTCTCCTCTCGGTCCAGCCAGCGGACCTCTTGCCGCCGGGCCGCCCGAGCGTGTTCTTCCGCAGTGACTCTCCCTGGCGCATGGTGCTGCACCGGCTGCGTTGGACCCATCCGTTCCTGCAGGTGCTCATGTTCCTGAGTCTGGCGCTGACGCTGGCGCTGGGACGGAGGCTCTTCCGAAGAGGGTGACCCGCTTCCGGCCTCCGATCGCACTGATCATCCGATCATCGCCCGGCTCCCGATGTGATCGGTCGACGGCGCTTCGCCTTCAGTTCCGTCAGTCCAGCCGCAACCGCACCAGGGTGGCCCCCCAATGCCCGCGACCCGCCGGAGCGTCCCCGAACCACTCGACGCGGGGGTGCATGGCGAGAACCTGGCGGACTCGTTCGCGCTGGAAGCCCGTTCCCTTGCCGTGGATCAGCCGGACTTCGCGAAATCCGAGCGCCGCGGCCTCGTCGAGATAACCGGCCACGATCTCCGGAATGTCGCGGGGCGGGAAGGTATGCAGATCGATTGAGTCCGTCACCGGCACCCGAATCGCTTCGTCGGCATCCGTGGGTCCCCACTCTTCGTCCGGCATGATGTCTCCTCGGCATTCCCTCTCGCCGGTGCGGCCCGGCAGCGCAATCCGTACCATGCCGGCCGCGAGCGCGCCAGACGACGCGTACGCATCCCATTCCAAGGGGTGAGACGTCACGTCTCGGTCGGGGTCCCCACCACGCCGCAGCCAGTGCCTCCCGGACGATGCGCTTGTGGTGCTCCCGCGGGCGTCCCCGAGATGACGCGTCCAAGGCGTCGCCTGGGGGCAGAACGACTCACCGTTCGCTGGTGATTCTTGCGGTCCCTCGGGGAGCGCCTTTCTGCTACCCTCGGGAGGTTGCCTCCCGGCGCTTCCGGGATTGGGCATAAGGAGGAGGAGTAGAGATGCGGAAGTCGATCGCAGGATTGCTCTGCCTGTTGCTGGCCGCCACGGTGGCGTTCGCCCAGGCCCCGGGCACGTCGAAGGGAGGTTCGCCCCTCATGGATCCGAAGAGCCCGGAGATGAACCAGAAGTCGCCCGACGTCTTCAAGGCCAAGTTCACCACCAGTCAAGGCGACTTCACCATCGAGGTTCACCGGAACTGGTCGCCCAATGGCGCCGATCGCTTCTACAACCTGGTCCGGAATGGCTTCTACGATGACTGCCGCTTCTTCCGGGTCATCTCCGGATTCATGGTCCAGTTCGGCATCAACGGCGATCCCAAGGTTTCCGCGCAGTGGCGTCCGGCGACGATCCCGGACGATCCGGTTGTGCAGGGAAACAAGCGCGGGCTCGTGACGTTCGCCAAGACCGGGCAGCCGAACTCCCGCACCACCCAGGTCTTCATCAACTTCGGAGACAACACTCGCCTGGACGGGATGGGCTTTGCCGCGTTCGGCAGGGTCGATGAGGCGGGGATGAAGGTCGTGGACAAGCTGTACGCTGCGTACGGTGAGGGTGCGCCGAACGGCACCGGACCCGACCAGGGGCGGATCCAGTCTGACGGAAACGCGTATCTGACGAAGAGCTTCCCGAAGCTCGACTATGTCAAGAAGGCGGTCATCGTAGACTGACGGAGTCGTCCGGTTCCAACAGCCCGAAGGCCCGGCAGTGGCACAACCGTGTCCGCCGGGCCTCGGCGTCCCACAGGTGGAACGCATTACCCCGGCAGTGCGCCCACTCGCCGCACGATTCACACTCCCCGGTGCGCATCCAGGAACGATCGCGAAACGGCTGGTAGCGCGTCTCCCATGCTTCCACGAAGGAGTCGGTGGCGATGTTCCCCTGCCGGAATCGCCGGTCGATGTTGGGACAGGCCAGGATGTCGCCGTTGGCCATGATCCCGGCTGCCGTGATCCCGGCGCGGCAGTAATAGGCGGTATCGCGCGTTCGACCCTCATGCCGGGGGCCTAAGTACCCGGCTTCCGAGAGATTGGTGCGGATTGCGCCGCTGTTCCGCAGCTGCGCGACGGTGGCGAGGAGTCGGCGGAACTGCGCGGGGTCAAGCACGAGTTCGGGATCGTCCGCCGACCGCCCGATCCTCGGGATGGTGTAGAGCCGCCAATCCCGCACGCCCAATGCCCGCAGGACCCCCTGCAGCTGGTCGAGCACCGGAAGATTGCGCGGGTACACGCAGGTGACCACGTCGATCGCCTGCCACGAAGGGTCGCGAAGCAGCATCGACACCGCATCGATCGCCCGCCGGAACGATCCGGCTCGTCCGCGCAGCCAGTCGTGCTCCGCTTCGAGGCCATCGATGCCGACCGTCACGGACTTGAGTCCGGCCGCGCGGGCCTGCAGCACCCGGGTGGCGGTCCAGCCGAAGCCATTGGTGACCAGACCCCAGGGATACTCGAGATCGGCGATGGCGCGGCCCAGCTTGAACAGGCCCGGGTAGCACAGCGGCTCTCCCCCGCCGAGTACCACCGTGATGGCGCGAGGATCGTACCGTGCCCGCACTTCGTGCAGGACCCGCAGCACCACGTTGCGATCCAGGCTGGGGCCCCCGGCCTCCCGGGTGCAGCCGCTGCCGCAATGCCGGCATTCCAGATTGCACTCCCGGGTGAGTTCGAAGAAGAGGTACTGGAGATCGTGCAGACGCCGCGCATGCTTCTGTTTCGGGGGGAGGGAACCGAACCGGAGTCTCCGCGTCAGGGGCACGATAGGTCACTCCTGTCCCGTGCGCCGGGCCGGACGCGCCGCCGGCGCGGCGGCCTGGGTTCTTCGGCAGCCGGTTAGAGCGGCTCGTCGACCCGCACGCCGTTTCGCCGGATGATCCGGGCCGGTACGCCGGCCAGCACGCAATCCGGCGGCGCGCTCTTCAGGACCACGGCATTGGCGCCGATCCGGGTGTTGCGGCCGATGGTGATGGGACCTAGCACCTTGGCTCCGCAGTAGACGCGTACTCCGTCCTCGAGGACCGGGCCCTCCCCGCTGTCGCTGTACCCGATCGAGATCTGCTGGTTGACCCAGCAGTGCCTGCCGACCTTCTTCGCTCCGATCATGGTCGCGACCCCGTGGGCGATGTAGAGCCCTTCGCCGATGTCATCCGTCCACAGGCGGCAAGTCGGCTCGGGCCGATAGAAGATCGAGGCCACGCGCGCGGCCATCCGCGCCCCGGGGCCGGCGTGCCTGAACCGGTGGTAGAGAAGGTTTCGGAACTCAGGCTTGCGAAATTGAGAGAAGAATGAGCCGGTGCCGCGGTAGGGCTCACCCAGGCACTCGCACCACCAGCGGACGTCTTCGGTGACGATCGCCCAGGGGCGGCCGAAGAACCGCAGGCCGAGGATGGGGAAGTAGAAGAGACGCCGCATCATGACCCTCCGGGCGAGATTCAACCCGAAGCGTCGGAAGGACGCAAGACCCCGGCGGGAGAAAGAACGCGGACGGCCGGTCCCCGGACCGGCCGTCGAGAGTCGCAGAGGCTCCCCGGACCGGAGGGGGGCAGAGAGGAACCGGCCCGAGGAGCTCTGCTGGCTGGATCGGGGGTCCCGTCGCCTCCGATGCCGCCAACCGGGGCGCAGGACCAGCAAGGGGTCTACTTCACCTCGATCGTGACCTTGTCGATCATGAGCGGCTCTTTAGTCGCCCCGGATTGGCTTCCGGCCGCTTCCAGCTTCTTCAGGGTTTCCATGCCTTCGGTGACCTGGCCGAAGATCGTGTGCTTGTCATCCAGCCACGGCGTCGGCACGAAGGTGAGGAAGAACTGGCTGCCATCGGTGCCCTGCCCGGCGTTCGCCATCGAGAGCAGGCCCGGCTTGTCGTGGCGCGCCTTGGGACTGAACTCGCTGCCGAACATGTAGCCCGGACCGCCCGTGCCGTTGCCGATCGGGTCACCCCCTTGCGCCATGAATCCGCTGATCACCCGATGGAACTTCAGTCCGTCGTAGAATCCGAGCCGGCTGAGGTAGATGAAGCTCGTGACATGCATCGGCGCGATGTCCGGCATGAACTGGATCACCACCGGTCCCTTGTTCGTCTGCATGTGCGCGAAGTACTTGTGCGCCGGGTCGAAGACCACCTTTTCCGGCTTGGGCAGCCGCGTCTTCCAGCCTTCTTTGGACTTGTCGATGGCGGCCTTCGCAATCTGGCCGTCGATGGCGACCACGGCGACATCCGTGGCCGCCCGGCCGGTCTTGGCTGCGCCGGCCGCCGGCTGGGAGGCGGCGATCGCAGAACCGCCGGTCGTCGGGGTCGGTTTGGATTCGCCGCCGGCGAAGGCAAAGCTCGCTATGGCCGGAATGAGAAGCGCGCCGAGAAGAGTCCGCATTCAATCCTCCGTATCGCAGTTCAGACGGCGGGAGGCCTCAATCCGCTGCCGGGATGCAGGCCTCCCCGCCGTCTGTCGGGGGTGCTGCTCCGTTTCCGCAGCGTACCTACCACTCGAGCAGTCCCAGGGTTCCCGCGAATTCGGCGCCGGCCGAGGCGCCGGCCGAGGCGCCGCCCGGGCTAGCGAATGCCGAGCAGCTCCACCTCGAAAACGAGCGTGGAGTTCGGCGGGATCAGTCCGGGGAATCCCTTGTCCTTGTAGGCGAGCTCCGGGGGGACGATGAGCTTCCGCTTGCCGCCGACCTTCATGCCGGCGACTCCTTCGTCCCAACCGGCGATCACGGCGCGCCGGCCGAGCGGGAATTGAAACGGCATGCCCCGGTCCACGCTCGAATCGAATTTCTTCCCATCGGTGAGCCAACCGGTGTAGTGGACGACCATCGTCTGGCCGGCGGCCGGGCTGTCGCCGGTGCCGACGACGAGGTCTACGTACTGCAGGCCCGACGGGGTGGTCTTTGTCTGCTCCGGCGTCGTGGGGGTAGGTCCGGCCGGGGCTTGCGGCGCGGCGTGCGCCTCCGGGGCCTGGCCGGCGGCCGATTCCGTGGATGCCGCGGCCGGCGCCGGTTTGTCCTTGGCGGACTGGTTCGACATCGAGGCGTCCTTTCCGTGTGAACATCCCCCCGCGACGAGCATGATCGCGAGACCCACGACGACCCAGCGGATCCGGGTATCCCGATTCACCGTGTTCCCTCCTTCTCCCAGCGTTTGGTGTCATCCCCGGCGGCCGGGGCCGGACCGAGGTGCCGGTCGAGCCGGCTGCCGGAGGCGGCCGGCTCGTTCTCCGGCCCGACGGACGACTCCGGACAGCGTGACGCCCAGGCGGCCGCAGCGGAAGCACAAACCGCGAACGACGTCAGGATCTCGCCTCATACACGTAGTACGACTCCCGGATCGGTTCCACCCCGCGCGCGAAAGGGTACGGAACCTCGCACCGTTTGCAGAGCCAGTTCTCCCTTTCCGCCAGGGGGGCGAAGTGGTTGGGATCGGCGAAGAGGATCGTGAGTGGGCGGGGAGCCCGGCGGAGCGACTCCCGGATCTTGCCGATCACCTGCTCCAGGATCGGTCCGGCGAAGGGGTCGAAGAAGTGAAGCACCGTGGCGTCGGGCGGGCAGCCGAACTCGGCCGCGTCGCCCAGAATGACCTGCAGATCGCGGCAGCGCAGGCGGCTTCCGGCGCGCTGGATGTTCTCCCGCGCGCGTTCCACGAGCTTCGGGTCGATCTCCACTCCGAGAACCCGGCGAAACGGTAGCTGCGCGGCGAGCAGCATCGCCCGACCGCGACCCGCCCCGTAGTCGAGGAAGACATCCTCTCCGGGGCGGATCGCGACCTCCCGCATGACCGCGGAAAAACTCCGGTAGGCGATCGGCGCGTATGGCTTGCAGAGTCCCGGCCGGCGCGCGACGGCCTCTGTCTTCACCGGTCCTGCGGTGCGGATTCCGAGGCGCAGTTCGTGGTAACGCTCCGTGGCCAGATGGCGCGCATAGGCCAGAGATCGCCTGGGACCAGTCGTGCGCAGCAAGGACCATCCCCGGGCAAGAACGCTCCGGTCGGTCTGGGAGCTCACCGGGCGCCTCGCGCGGGCCGGGAGCCTCGCGGCCGGCCGGCGCGGGCCGGAGCCTCCCCGGCCAGGTCGGACAGCTCCTGGGTCAGGCGGTCCTGCAGGCTTCCGCAAACCAGGTCGCAGATCTTGAAGACGGAGGGGTCGGCCGGGGCATAGAAGGCCTTGAGCCCCTCCTTTCGCCGCCGGATCAGCCCCGCCCGGAGCATCGTCCCGAGATGCTTCGAGACATTGGCCTGGGAGGTCTCAGTCAGCTGAACCAGTTCGCTCACAGAGAGTTCGCCTGTTCCCAGGGCCTGCAGGAGGCGCAGGCGGAGGGGGTCACCCAAGACCCGGAACCGCTCGGCCACCATTTCCAGCGTTCGCTCGTTCATCTGCATTCCGAACTCCCCAAAGGAAGGGATTGACTTTTTCCAATCATGTGAGTATATTCGACATCAGTTATATAGGCAAGTGGAGATTTAGTTCCATTGTGCCGACCGGATCAATCCGCGGCAATCGGAATCCCGACGGCAGTCCAGGCAATGCGGGGGCCGGCGCCGCCGGAAGGCCATCGAAGGAGAAGGAGTCGCCATGGGACGGTGCCGAGACGAGCGAAAGGATGGGAGGCGGCCGGACCGGGCCTGGCGGTGGACGGCCGTCTGGCTGGCCGCCATGTGGTCGATCGTGCCGCCGCTATTCCGGCCCGGGAACGAGGCGGCCGCGGCCGAAGCCGGCGAGCCGCTGACCCTGGCCCGGGCGGTCGCGATGGCCCGGGAGAACAGTCCGATGGTCCGCGAGGCTCGGGCCAATCGTGACGCGGCGCGCTCCGCCCGGCGCGAGGCCTGGCTCTACCGCCTGCCGGCGATCGGTCTGAACGAGATCGTGGTGCGCACCGACTCGCCGGCGGACGTCTTCGGGATGCAGCTTATGCAGGAGCGGTTCTCCTTTCCGGTCTTCACCAGCAGCGATCCGAACCAACCGGAGCCCTTCGACAATGTGACCACGGAGTTCTCGGCCTCGATGCCGCTCTTTACCGGATGGTCTCTGGAGTCGGGGATCAAGCAGGCCGGGAAGATGGCCGAGGCTGCCCAGGCGGTACAGGACCACACCACTCTCGCCGTGGAGCTGGGCGTCTCGCAGGCGTTTCTGGGACTGCGACTGGCCGACCGGTTTGTCGAGTTGGCCGAACGGGCTCGGGCCACCACCGCGAAGCATGTGGAGCAGGCGCAGGCTTTCTTCGATGTCGGCATGCTGGTGGAAAGCGACTTGTTGCAGGCGAAGGCGAAGCTGGCGGAAGTGGACGAGACGGTGATTCGCGCCCGCAACGGCGCCCGCCTGGCGCAGGCCGGTCTCGCCCGCGCTATGGGGCTCGAGCAGAGCCGGAAGTTCGATCTCGCCGACCCCGGCCCCTTCTCCGAGCCCCTGCCCGCGAGTCTCGAGGAGGCGCTGGTCCGGGCGCTGTCGGTGCGGGGCGATCTGCAAGCGGTGGACCGAAAGGTGGAAGCCGCCGCCGCGGGTATCACCCGGGCGCGGGGCGAGCTTTACCCCCAGCTCGGCCTCATGGCGAAGTACTCCCTCAACGACGATCGGCTCTTCGGAGGGAACGGCCGGAGCTACACCGTCGGGGCCATGGCGTCCTGGAAGGTCTGGAACTGGGGGCAGACCTTCGCCCGCGTGGCGCGGAGTGAAAGCGAGCACCGCGGGGCGCAGGAGGCCCGGCGGAGCTATCGCCAGCAAGTCGAGTTCGAGGTGCGCCAGTCCTGGCAGGGGGTGGAAGAGGCGCGCGCCCGCCTGGAGGCCGGGGCCCGCGGTGTGGAGGCGGCGGAGAGAGCGCTCGTCATCCTCGACGACCGCTTCGGTCAGGGCGTGGCCCGGGTCACGGATCTCTTGGACGCGGAAACCATGGCTCACCAGGCGCGCGTGCGTGAGGCCCAGGCCCGCACCGACCTGGAGCTGGCCACGCGCACTCTTTCCTTTGCGGTCGGCGGCTCGCCCGTTCCGGAGGCGACGCGATGAGGAGGTGGATTTCCATGGATCACAGCTCAGTATCTCAATCGAGGCCGGCACCCACGGCAGCCCGCCGCGCCGCCCAGTCCTTGGCGTCGGTCAGGTTCGCGGTCCTGGCGTTCCTTGCCGGGGGGACCGTGGTGTCCGGGTGCTCCAAGCACGAACCACCGCCGCACGCCGCCGCGCCGGTGCGGGTGCGAACCGAACTGGTCGCCGCGGGCACTGAAAGTGCGGTTGCGGAGGCGGTCGGCACGCTGCGCGCGGCGCGGGAGGCGACGATCTCCAGCAAGGTGATGGGTGCGGTCATCGAGATTCGTCCCGTCGCGGGCGGCCTGGTGCGGGAGGGGGAAATCCTCGTTGTCATCGACAGCCGCGACGTGAGCGGGCAGGTGATGCAGGCCCAGGGCGCGCTGGCGCAAGCCCGGGCCGCCGCGGCCCTGGCGGAGACCAATTTCCATCGCTTCGAGCAGCTCTTCGCGCGCGGCGCCGCCTCCCAGCTTGAGCTGGACCAGGCTCGCTTCCAGTACGACACCGCCAAGGGCGCGGTGCAGCAGGCCGAGGGCGCGGTCACCACCGCGGGTTCGTACAAAGCCTACGCCGAGATCCCGGCGCCCTTCTCCGGCCGCGTGGTCGACCGGTTCTGCGAGGAAGGCGACATGGCCGCCCCCGGACGTCCCCTCCTGAAGCTCGAGGACCCACGCCGGCTGCGGCTCTATGCCTCCCTCGACGGCACCCGGGCCGCCGCCGCGCAGGTGGGGGCGCCGGTGGAGGTCCAGGTTCCGGCCGTCGACAATCTGGTGTTTCGCGGCACCGTGGCGGAGGTTGTCCCCACCGCGGATCCGGTCACCCGCTCCATCCTGGTCAAGATCGATCTTGCGGAGGACCCGCGCCTCCGGGCCGGTCTCTTCGGCCGGGCCCGGCTTCCTTTGGGCCAGCGAACGGTCCTGCGCGTTCCGCGCGCGGCCGTCGTGCAGCGGGGAGGCGTGAACGGGGTCTTCGTGAGCGAGGGCGGCCGGGCCGTCCTGCGCATGGTGAGCCTGGAGGAAGACCGGCCGGATCGCCCGCAGGTGCTATCGGGGATCCGGTCCGGGGACCGGGTGATCCTCGAACCTCCGGGAGATCTCGAGGTCGGCGCCCCGATCGAGGCGCAGCCATGAGCGAGCGAAGCGATCGCGACCGGGAGGCCGCGCACCTGAAGATGGCGCGGCGCCCGCTCGGTCCCGCCGGCCGGGCCGCGCAGGCGTTCATCGGCTCCAAGCTCACGCCCCTGCTGGTGGTGGCCGCCCTGGGGCTCGGCATCTTCTCCGTGGTCATCACGCCACGGGAAGAGGAGCCGCAGATCAAGGTTCCCATGATTGACGTGATGGTCCCGTTCCCCGGCGCCTCGGCCAAGGAGGTGGAGGAGCGGGTCTCGACTCCGCTCGAACGGCTTCTCTGGGAAATCCCCGGCGTCGAGTACATCTACACCACCTCGAGTCCGAACTTCGGGATGGCCATCGTCCGGTTCAAGGTCGGCCAGGATCCGGAACAGAGCCTGGTGAAGTTGTACACCAAGATCATGGCCCATCCCCAGGCCGTTCCTCCCGGCGCGGGCCCGGCGCTGGTCAAGCCCAAGTCGATCGACGACGTCCCGATTGTCGCGCTCACCCTGTGGAGCCGGGAGCACGACGGTTTTCAGCTCCGGCAGCTCGCCGGTGAAGTAGCCCTGGAGATCAAGAAGATACCGGACATCTCGTCGGTGGAGCTGATCGGCGGCGAGCGGCGTCAGGTGCGTGTGATCCTGGACCCGGAGCGCCTGGAGGCGTACGGAGTGAGCGGTCTCTCCATCGCGCAGTCCCTGAAGCAGGCCAACTCGCGGCTTCCCGCGGGCTCCTTCTCGGAGGGCGACCGGGAGGTGCTTCTGAGCTCCGGCCGCTTCCTGCGCACGGTGGACGACGTGCGGGAGGTGGTGGTCGGGGTGCGCGACGGCCGCTCCATCCGGCTCGGCGAGGTGGCCGCCGTGACCGACGGTCCGGAGGAGCTGGCCAGCATGGTGCTCTTCGGGGCCGGACCGAGCGGCGCCGAGAAGGGAATTCCCGGCGACCCGGTGGGGCTGCCCGCGGTCACGATCGCGGTTTCCAAGAAGACCGGCAGCAACGCCGTGGAGTTGGCCCGGCGCGTCGAGTCGGTCGTCGAGCGGATGCGGCGCACCGCGCTGCCCAGCGGCGTGGAGGTCACGGTTACCCGCGACTATGGCGAAACGGCCGCGGAGAAATCGAACGAACTCATCGGCCACGTCCTCATCGCCACGCTGGCCGTGGTATTGTTGATTCTCTTCGCGCTGGGCCGCCGGGAAGCGGTGGTGGTGGCGGTCGCGGTGCCGGTCACGCTGGCTCTGACTCTCGCCTTCAGCTATCTCATGGGCTACACGCTGAACCGGGTGACTCTCTTCGCCCTCATCTTCGCCATCGGAATTCTCGTCGACGACGCCATCGTGGTCGTGGAGAACATCCACCGTCACTTCCAGATGGGCTGGGCGGCGCCCCGGCGCGCGGCGGTCTACGCCACCGACGAGGTAGGCAATCCCACCATCCTGGCGACGTTCACGGTGATCGCGTCGCTCCTGCCGTTGGCGTTCGTGAGCGGACTGATGGGTCCCTACATGCGGCCCATCCCGATCAACGCGAGCGCGGCGATGTTCTTCTCCCTCCTGGTGGCCTTCGTGGTCACGCCGTGGGTCACCCTGCGCGTGCTTCGCCAGGGATCGCCCGACGGCCAGCCCGCCTCCGGGCCGGAGGATGTTCCGGCGGGAGGAGGCGGCGCCGCGTTGAAGGGGCACGGCGGGCCGGACGCGGAGACGCCGGCGGAAGGTCGGATCGAGCGGGTCTACTCCCGGATCATCACTCCTCTCATCCTTCGCCCCGGGATGCGCAACCTCGCCCTCGGCGTCGTGGCGTTGCTTCTGGTGGGATCGATCGGTCTGCTCATGGTTCGGGCCGTCCGGGTCAAGATGCTCCCCTACGACAACAAGAGCGAATTCCAGGTCGTGATCGACATGCCGGAGGGGTCGTCGCTCGAGCAGACGAAGGCCGCAAGCTGCGCCCTGGCCGCCGTCCTGCGCGAGCAGCCGGAAGTGACGGACATGGAGGTCTACATCGGCACCTCCGGACCGATCAACTTCAACGGCCTCGTTCGGCACTATTTCCTGCGCCAGGGGCCCCATGTTGCGGACATTCAGGTGAACCTTGCCGGCAAGCACCATCGCAAGGAGCAGAGCCACGCCATCGCAAAGCGGATCCGTCCGCTCCTGGAGCCGGTGGCGAGGCAGCATGGCGCGCGCATCAAGGTAGCCGAGGTGCCTCCCGGTCCGCCCGTTCTCTCGACGATGGTGGCGGAGATCTACGGTCCCGACCTGGAGCGGCAGACCGAGGTGGCGGCGCAGGTGAAGCGGCTCTTCGAGACCACGGAGGGGATCACCGACGTCGACTGGTTCGTCGAGGACCCGCAGGACCGGATCGACTTCCGCGTGGATCTCGAGCGGGCGGCCCAGGCCGGGATCACTCCGGAGATGATCTCGCAGGGTCTGTACATGCTCGGCGCCGGGGCGGAGACGGGGATGCTGCACACCGCGAGCGGGCGAGAGACGGTGCCGATCGTCCTGCGCATGGAGCGCGGAGCGCGCGTCCGCCTGGCCGAGCTGTCCACGGTGTCGCTGCACGCCCCCGACGGGCGGATGGTGCCGCTCTCCGAACTGGTCGATGTGACCCGCGTCGTAGAGGACCGCTCGATCTATCACAAGAACCTGCGCCGCGTCGTCTACGTCACCGGCGAGGTGGCCGGCGCGCAGGAAAGCCCGATCTACGGAGTCCTGAACCTTCAGAAGAAGGTCAAACAGATCCGGCTCCCCGAAGGTTACGAGATCAGCCAGCACTATCGGGATCTTCCGCCGGACGACGAGCGGCTGGCGCTGAAGTGGGACGGCGAGTGGCAGATCACCTACGAGGTCGGCCGGGACATGGGGATCGCCTTCGGCGTGGTCATGCTCCTGGTCTATGTCCTGGTGGTGGCCTGGTTCGGCAGCTTCGTTACGCCGCTCATCATCATGGCGCCGATTCCGCTGACCCTGATCGGCATCCTGCCGGGTCATTGGGCGACCGGGATGTTCTTCACCGCCACCTCCATGATCGGGTTCATCGCCCTGGCCGGGATCATCGTGCGCAACTCGATTCTTCTGGTCGACTTCGTGAACCTGGAGCTGGAGGCCGGAACGCCGCTGCAGGAGGCGGTGGTGAAGGCGGGGGCGGTGCGCTTCCGTCCGATCGTGCTCACGGCGGCCGCGCTGGTGGCCGGCGGGTTCGTGATGGTGCTGGATCCGATCTTCCAGGGTCTGGCTGTGTCGCTCATCTTCGGAGTGGTGGTTGCGACGGCGCTCACGCTGATCGTGATTCCGCTCCTCTACTACATGTACCTCCGGGGGCGGCAGTCACAGGCGGTGGCGCCGCGGCCCTGAAACCGGCCCCCCGGGGCCGGAGTCTCGCCGCTCCGGCATCAGACGAAAGTCAGAAGGAGAATTCCATGGATCTGAATCAGTGGCTGCGGGCGATCGCGGGGGCGATGGTCCTGCTCTCGGTCGCGCTCGGGCACTTCGTCAATCCGAACTGGTACTACCTGACGGCGTTTGTCGGCTTGAACCTGCTCCAGTCGGCATTCACGAAGTGGTGCCCCATGATCACGGTGCTGCGCAAGGCCGGGGCGCGGGAATGAAGCCGGACCTGAGCCGGCGCCTGGTGGGTTGGCGACACGGGGTGAGGGGTCCTCGGGCGGAGTCGACGGGAATCCGTCTCCGGATCGCTCCCCGGCGACCGCGGGAGGTGGCGGAATGCAGATGCTCATGATCGTGGTGGAGAGCACGCACAAGGAGAAGGTCGAGGTGGTGCTGGCCGAGCACGCCGTGCTTGGCTACACGGAGATCCCAACCGTATATGGATCCGGCCGGAGCGGGATGCGACTGGGCTCGAGAGCCTTTCCCGAGACCTCTTCCATCATTTTCACGGTGGTGGAGAGGGAGAAAGTCGATGAGCTGGTTGCCGAGATCGAAGCGCAGTGCGCCGACTGCCGCGCCCGGATGCGGATGATCGTCTGGGGAGTCGAGCGGATGCTGTGATCCGGAGCCGGCCGGCCTCGCCGCCCGTGGG
>CAYYQN010000053.1:31181-33455 GCA_964473865.1 uncultured bacterium
GCCTTCCGGGAGGTTGTACGAACGCAGGAGACGGCCCTGCGGGCCGTAGACTCCCACCCTCCAGGCGCGATCCGGGGCCAGGCCGAGGGTCACGCGATCTCCGGTGCAGGGGTTCGGCCCGACCCGCATTGCCGAACCGCCACCGGCGAACGGCTCCGGCGCGGCCGCCGGTGATCCGAGAGGTTGTGCGCTCCAGACGCCGGTGTTGGCATCGAAGACGAACGCCGTGTTCGCCCCCCAGAGCAGCGCGATCTCCCCGGAGGCGCTGCCGCCTTCGAGGATCGTCCCGCTGGACTGCTCGTACCAGCCTTCGAGCAGTCCGCTGTAGGCCTGCGCGGACGTCGATGTCCAGACCAGCCCGACATCGCCGGACCCGGTGACGCTGACTCCCTCCGGCTCGTCGAGACTCAACGGGACCCAGGAGCCCGCGGCCGCATCGAACGAGTACGCGGCGGCGTTGGTCCAGACCATGCCGAGCCCCTCGCTGGCGATTCCCCCGGCGCAGGGATCGGCCAGCGCCTGGTGGAACCACTGCCCGTTGGCGACCCGGAAGGCATAGGCGTGGTGGGGAGTCCAGGCCAGGGCGAGGTCGACTCCGGAGCCCCCTCCCAGCGGTTCTTCTCCATCCGCGAACGTCTGCGTGCGCCAGGTGGTCCAGAGGGTCGAGCCGACATACGCTCCGGACGACGACCAGAAGATCGCGGTGCCTCCCTCGATGTCTTCGCCCCGCGGGGTGCCGCTGAACGTGCAGACGCGCCAGGTGTCGTTCAGCGGGTTGTAGGCGTAGAGCCTGGTTGCGGTGCGGAGGTACCCGAGGTACTGGCCGGCCAGCCTGACCACTCCGGGCGAGTCGATCGTCGTCGGCGTCCACACACCGGTGTAGGTGCTGAATCCGAAGATCTTCGTCGGAGTGTCCACGATTCCGACCTTGCCGCAGGCGATGCCGCTGCTGGCGGGAGCGCGGCCGGAAACGAGTGGCACCAGGAGGAAAGCGAAAACGATGACCCTGAAACCAGCGGTCATTCTGAACATGGTCTCCTTATCCGGGACGCGGAATCCCGCCGGCGCGCCGGTTATCCGTGTGAAGTCGCGACCCCCGCGAGATGCAGGAAAGCGTCGAGCCAAGGTGTGGGGTGGGGGATGTAGGTGATTTCGGCGGATGATAGCAGGGGATTGCGTGCATCCTGCAAGTCCGGGATTGCGGACCGCCGCGAAGCGAGTCCAAAGCCTCGCCGGCGCCGGGGCGCGGGGGGCGCGGACGCAACCGGGATGCGGACGCAACCGGGTCGCGGCGGCAAGGGGGTGCGGCGGCCGGGGCCGGCTATCCCCCCAGATAGGCCTCGCGGACGCGCGGATCGCCGGCCAGCTCCCGCGCCGGTCCCTCCAGGTCGACCCGTCCGTTCTGCAGAACCCAGGCGCGGCCGGCCAACTGCAGAGCGAGGTGCGCATTCTGTTCCACGAGGAGGATCGTTGTCCCGGCGGCGTTGATCTCCTTCAGCACGCGGAAGATGTCGCGAACCAGGATCGGCGAGAGCCCCATGGATGGCTCGTCGAGCAGGAGAAGCTTTGCGCGACTCATGAGCGCCCGGCCGACCGCCAGCATCTGCTGTTCCCCGCCGGAGAGCATTCCCGAAAGCTGGGGCGCGCGCTCGGCCAATCGGGGGAAGAGCGCGTGCACTCTCTCAAGGTCGGCCCGGATCGCGGGGCGGTCGCGCCGGCCCCAGGCGGCGATCGTGAGATTCTCGGCCACCGTCAAGTTGGCGAAGATCCCTCTTCCCTCCGGGACATGCGCGATTCCCAAGGCGACGCGCTGGTGGACGCCGAGGCCGCGCAGATCCTGTCCGCGAAAGTCGACCCGTCCGCCATACGGCACCATCCCGGAGATTGCGCGCAGGACAGAGGTCTTGCCTGCGCCGTTGGCTCCGACCAGGGTCACGATCTCGCCCTCGGCGACTTCGAGAGAGACTCCGCGCACCGCGCGGATCCGACCGTAGTCCACCTCGAGGTCGCGCGCCACCAGGAGGGGCGTCGTCACGGCGTGTCCTCCTTGTCCGCGCCCCGCGCCCGCTCTTCCGCGGCGGAGCCGGGTCCCCGGCGGTCGGTCGGGTCGGGAGGATCGACGGAGGCGGATTCCTCGTCCGCCGTCCGGCCGGGTCCGGCACTTCGCTCCGGTTCGCCCAGGTAGGCGGCCAGCACGCGCGGATCCGCGCGCACCGCTGCGGGCGTTCCTTCGGCGATGGTGGCGCCGAAGTCGAGCACCGTGATCCGCTCGCA
>CAYYQN010000054.1:0-33437 GCA_964473865.1 uncultured bacterium
GGGATTCGTGAACCCGTCGGGCATCTGATCGACCAGTTGCTCCTCCGGGCCCAGGATCACACGCACCAAGGTGTTGATGGCGTCGTACCACCCCAGAGCCTTCTTGCTCAAGTGAATGTCGACACGAGCGTATTGAAGCGAGGAGCCGAACAGCCCGTACGCGACGCGGAGGCTGTCGTCGAGCAGCACCACCCGCTGTCCAAATCGCTCAAACGGCGCCGATCCGGCCATGATGACAAACTCCCCTCCCGCGTATCCGGTCGCGGGATTCTGATCGGTGTCCAAGGGAATCACCATGGAGGCGGTCAGAAGCGCGGGAAACATCGACTGATGATGGGCGACGACGCGCAGCGAAAGGGTGTCCCCGGACTGCCGAACCAGGAGGGCCGCCAGGTCCGGTTCGATCCCGGGCGAGTCGTCCGCGTCGGTGGCGAGGGTGTCCCACTCCGCGGCCACCGTGGTCGCGCGATCCGCGTGACGAGCAGGCGTCCACCGATCGCCGGTGTCGCCGGTCCTCCGCGCGGAATCGGATGCCGACCCGGGAATCGCCACGCGCAGGTCATCGATCGTCTGGCTCGAGTCCGCCAGATAGGCGCTCACCTCCAGGCGCCCGGTTCCCACATTGCGCAGGGCCAGGGTGGTGTCCACCACGCCGACGAGGTCGGTTGCGATCACCAGAGGCGACGCCTCCACGGCGCACGACGCCACGAAGGCCATGGCGAAGACCGGATCGCTGGGCGGGCTCTCCCGGTTCCCGTAGAGCGAGCTGACGTAGTACTGATACCACTCGCCGTTCACGACCGACGTGTCCCGATACTCCCGGACGCTGACCGGCTCGGCGTTTATGAGCTCGGGCCGGCCGTTCGCGCCGCGGCAGCGGTAGATGCGGTAGCCGGTCACCCGCCCCCCGGCATCGGCCTCCCCGGCAGGGGGGTTCCAGCGCAGCGGAATCCAGCCGTCCCGTCCGCTGCGAGCCTCGAGATTCGTCGGCCGCCCCGTGACCTGCCGCTCCACCACCGAGATGTCATCGAGATACCAGCCCAGCCCGGTGATCCCGGCGTCGCTGGCGAAGACGAAGCGAAGGCGGACATCACTCTGCCCGAGGTAGGAAGAGAGATCAAACTGCGCCGGCTCCCAGCCATCCGTGCGTCCCGAGTATCCCCGGGAACCATCGGCCGCCGCGATGCGCGCGGGGTAGTTGGGCTCCGGAACCAGGAGCTCCCAGGGCCGCCCCGGGCTGGACACCTCCACGAACCCCCCGTCGTAGCCCGACTCCGAGCGGAGAAAGTGTCGGAACACCAGACCGGCGGAAGTCCACCCGGACAGATCGATCGGCGGAATCTCGAGCACCGAGCGGGTCAGGTTCCGATAGCCGGCGCCCTGATTGGTGCCCCAGACCCGCTCGCCGGAGTAGGCGCCCACCTGCGCGTATGCGCCCCAGGCCCAGTCGTGGTCGCCCTCCAGGCCGCCGGCATCGTCCTCGAAGTCCCGGGCAAAGCCGCGCACGATGCGGAAGGAGTGCCACCCGGTCGCCGGCACCACGGCACGGTTCGGTTGGGCCGCGCCATCATAGGCCTCGATCCGGTAGCGGACGGAATCGCCGAGAACCATGCCATCGGCCGGCCACTCCGCGATGTATTCCCCCGATTCCGTCAGGTGCATCGGCGCGGACCACTCCCCGCCATCGTCGTCGCGATACAGGGTGACCGGTCCCAACGGCTGGTCGAGACGGTCCGTCACCCTCGCGCGCACGCGAACGGCGGCTGACTCCACCGGCTGATCCGGCAGCGGTTCGTGCGCGACCCGCGGCGCCTCGGTGTCCGTCCCGACCCGGAAGACGTACGGGTCGGCCGGCCCGTTCGCGGGACTGGTGACTCGACTCCCGCTCACGTCGCCGGCAGTGAAGTAGTAGGAGATGACAGTCTCCGGCGGTTGGGGCGGAAGCACCGTAGTGAACTCGCGGACGCCGCCCGTCGGCGTCATCACCGAATCGACCGTCGAGATCTCGTCCCCGCGCGAGATGGAGAGGTGCACCTGGACCGTGGCCGGTTCGAGCGCATAGATGCTCAGGAACGACGCCGTCAGAGGCAGGGTCCGGGTCGTGTCTTCGGTGTCCGGGTGCGCTTCGTGGGATACCTGGACGCCGTAGTCCCCGATTCCATGAGCCCGGAAGATCGAGGCAATCGTCTCCAGATTCGGGGTGCCGTCATAGACGTTGCCGTTGTCGTCGTCCACCACCAGGAGATTGAAGAAGTAGTCGTCGAAGTTCTCGGCAAGCCCATAGCGGGCAAAATGGAAGAGCGAGTCCGCCCGGGTGGTGCCCAGAGCCTCGCGCAAGTCCCACAAGGCCGAGGCGAGGATGAGACCGTCCGCGTGCGATTCGCCGACCAGATCCCGCGGATACACGCGGTCCTCGTCGATCCGGCGAAGCCAGGTGCCCGGCCCGACGAAGCCGATCCCGATCAGGGGCTGCCCGGTGATGGTGGCGGCAAAGTAGTCTGAGAACCCCTCCGACATTGCCCCGGACGTCTGGAAGGGGCGGTAGAGGAGATCGGTGATCCCGTGACCGTATTCGTGATAGACCACGTCGGCGATCCGGGCCGTGCTGACGCAGGGTCCGCCGGCGCGATAGAAGTTGATCCCCACGCCGTCCCAGGTGGCGTTGCACGTCCGGTCGATGTCGACGGTGATCGGCATCGGATAGTCGAGGAGGTCGAAAGTCGGTTCGATCCCCCGGAGGTAGTCGCGGGCGGCCATGGCGTGATAGAACGCGTCGCGCTGATCGGTCTCGTTGGCCGACGAACTGTAGGTCAGGTCCACCCGCGCGGAATCGCCGTCCGGCACGAGGTCGCGGCACACCGCGGTGAGCCCCGTGGTCGCGTCGATCGCCACGCCGTACGGACCGCGCAGCGCCACCTCCGCCGTGCGGCCGGTGTCCCCGTCGGTGACGAGCGAGTAGGCTCCGTCTGGACCGGTCACCGCCGCCGCCGTGTCCGATCCCGAGGGAAAGCAGGTGACGGTCGCATACCGGAACGGTTGGTCGCGAAGGTCATTGTCGGCTGTGACCGGCTCCACGGGGCCGGTCACCCGCCCATGAACTTCTCCGTACTTGAGGTTGTCGTATCGCCACAAGAGGGTCCCGTCCGTCGCATCCACGAAACTCATCCACGCGCCCGGCGGATTGGCGGTGCGGAGTTCGCAGCGCCAGGTCAGGCGCGTCTCGTAGTGATCCGACTTCCCGACCGGCAGAAAGGTCAGGACCGGCCTGCGCGCGTGGCGCGCGGCGCCGGGCAGACCCTCCCGCGCCGCGGCGAGGATCGCGCCGGAGTCCGCGCGAGAGGGCGTCGGCGCCGGGAGCCCGGACGCGGACCGATGGGTGACCAGAAGCACCGCACCGCGCCGGTCGAGGCGCACGCTCACGCGGCTGTCCCACACGGGCACGCCTTGATGGACCTGCTGGAAGTGCACCCAGAAGCCGGCGCGGTCCTCGGTCGTGCGCACCCAGATCAACTCGTCCACGGGGATCCAGGACCGGGTGCCCTCGTCCAGAAAGGCGCGGGCGGCAGCCTCGGCGCCGGCTGCACCGGCAGAACCGAACCCCCGGACCGGGACCGGCGGCCCCTGCAGGCGCTCCGGAGCCTGCGAACGAAGATCCCAACGAGCGACCCATCCCCGGTGTCGATCGACAAAGCCGCGCCAGGCGGCCGAACGCGACAGCGTGCTGCGGAGCGCCGCAGCCTTGACGGAAGGTGCGGACGCCTCCATCGGCGTCTCGCCCCGCCGATCGACTTCGTAGGCGGCGGCGTCCGGAGCGGGCTGGACGGCACGAGTCGCACCGGGTAGCGCAAAACCGAGGCTCAGCGACGCGAGGAGAGTCACCACCGGGCCGGAGCGGAGGACCGAGGCCAAAGACGGCATGTCGCACTCCCTGGGACTCGCGTTCCGGCGCCGCGGGGAGGCAGTGCCGGGAGCGATCTCCCGTGCCACCCCGTCGGCTCATTTTAGCAGGCCGCGGAAAGACCGGGTCAACCGCGTTCGGAGCGCCGATCGGTCGGCGGCCCTATCTCACAAGCACGAGTCGCACCGCCTCGGCGCCGCCGTCCAGGCGGGCCAGGTAGATTCCCCCCGGCGCCGGCCGGCCGTCCGCACTCCGTCCGTCCCAGGTCGCGCCCCCGCGCCCGATGGAGGGAGTCGACGCGCGCAGGCGGCGCACCAGTCGCCCCGCCGCGTCGTGAATCTGGAGATCTGCGACCGGTCGCCGGGGGCCCATCCAATCCAACCGGACCCGCCCCGAGCTCGGGTTGGGCGTTACGCGCCAGAGCACGCCGTGCTCTCCGGCGCGGCCGGTCGATCCGCTCGGATCCACGGCGGCCGGAGGCACCGGCTCCTCGATGAGAATCGACTGTCCGACCGCCACTCCGGCCAGGTCCTGAACCTGGTGCGACCCCGCCGAACCCGGCCAGGTGATCCGCAGATCCACGGTTGCGTGGCCGGCGAGGCCGAAGTGCGGCGCGATCTGATTCTGCGCGGAGAACCCGCCATGAGCCTCGACTTCCCGGTACCCCAGGAGCTGGTCCGCCTCCCCGACATGGCCGGCCGCGAAGACCGCCACCTTCGCGCCGATCCCGTCCCGGTTGCTGAAGCCCGCGCCATGGTCGTGGAACCGGCCCTGCAACCGCACGATCAGAGAGGGCCCCTCGTCTCCTCCGTTTCGGTACAGGTAGTTCTGACCCGGCGTGTGCTCGTTGCCGACCGCCACGTCCAGGTCGCCGTCGCCGTCGCTGTCGCCCCACGCCACCCCATCGGTGCTGCCCAGCCCGAACTGCGCGGTCTCTGTGAAGGTGCCGTCGTCGTTGTTGATGTAGAGATCGTTCTGCTCGGCCGAGGTGAAGTCGCCGTTTCCCGTCGCGAGATCGAGATCGCCGTCGTTGTCGGCGTCGCCCCAGGCAAGGGTGTTGGTGTCGTGGCTGCCGAACTCGGCGTGGCCGGAGAAGGTCCCGTCGCCATTGTTCACATAGAGCGCGCAGCCGGTGGTGTTCCAGTTTCCCACCGCCAGATCGAGGTCTCCGTCGTTATCGCAGTCGCCCCAGGCCAGCGCGGCGGTATCGCCCAATCCGAATTCCGGGCGACTCGTGAAGGTCCCGTCCCCGTTGTTGGTATACAGGTAGTTCTGCCCTTCCTGGCCGAACCCGCCGTTGCCGACCGCCAGATCGAGGTCGCCGTCGTTGTCGCAGTCGCCCCACACCAGGGCGCAGGTCTGCCCCAGGCCGAACTCCGGAACCGCCGTGAACGTCCCGTTGCCGCCGTTGACATACAGGTAGTTCTGCTCCGCCACGCCCAGGATCCCGTTGCCAACCGCAAGGTCGAGATCGCCGTCTCCGTCCGCATCCCCCCACGCCACGGCAATCGTGCGCAGCAGGCCGAACTGGGCCGTCTGGGAGAACGTCCCGTCTCCGTAGTTGATGTAGAGGTAGTTCTGCTGGTTGTTGCCCCGCCCGACCGCGAGATCCAGATCGCCGTCGTTGTCGAAATCCGCCCAGGCGACGGCAAAGGTGGCTCCGGTGCCGAACTGGACCTGCTCCGTGAAGCCGCCCGCTCCGTCGTTGACGAAGAGACGATTCGTCGACCCGAAGTGTCCAACGGCCAGGTCCTGATCACCGTCGCGGTCGTAGTCGCCCCAGGCAACGGGGATGGTCGCCCCGGTGCCGAACTGGAGCTCCGCAGTGAAGGCAGCCTCGCCCCGGACGGCCGATCCGCCGAGTCCGCAGGCTCCGACCCCGCAGACCAGCAGAGCTCGCCGAAGAGCCCTCGACAGCTGCCGCGGCACCCGGGAATGTCCTCGCATGACCATCACTCCTCCCCTTCTGGTCCACCGGACTCGACGGAACCCCGACGACCCGCCGGCTCGCAAGGGTGGTACTTGCGAGCGTTTCTAGAAATAGCATACCTTGGCACCTCCGTGACGTCAATGCCCTTGTCACCATGCTATACATTCAGATAGAATGGCAGTGATGCAGCCGGGGCCGCGCCCGACGTTCATTTCTAGAAACGACATCCGATGACCCGTTGCCGCCGGCCGCGAATCCCGGTACGGTCTCACCCGGTGTCGGGTCCGAGAGGAGAGAGGAACATGGATGCTCGCCGTCCCCCCAGAAGGCTCCCCCGGGAGTACCTGGAGATCTGGTCGGCGCTCGAGGAAGCCGACCGGATCGCGACGTCGCGGCGGGATCTCGCGCGGCGCCTGGGGGTTTCCACCTTCACGCTTCAGCGGATCCTCGTAGACGGCGACGTTCCGCGCCTGTCCCGGGCCGTCAGCACCCGCGTGCTCCATGCCTGGATCCGCACGCTGACGCGGCTCGCCTGCTTCTTCGGCAAGGAGCCCCGCCGCTGGATCGAGCTGGCCGGCGCGCATTGGAGCCCGGCAACGGCCGAGGTCTCGCGCCGGGTCGAGCGCGAGCTCGGGAGATCGCGGCAGCCGTCCGTCGGGGCCGCCTCGCCCGCGCCGGCCGCGGCGGATTCGGCCGCGGGCGCTCCGGTCTCTTCGGGCTTGTCGGCGGGAACAGTGGAGATCGGCCTGGCGGCGGACTCTCCTCTCGACGTTCCCGTGGGCGACGGCTCCACCACCTTTCTCCGGGAGTTCGCGCGCCGGCTGATCCTCGGTGTCGATCCATCGCTCCAGCCGGTCTTCCGCGTCTACCCCGAGGGTGAGCTGCTGCGCGCTTTGACGCACCCGGGAACACCGCTCGCCTTCGGGGTCGGCGTGGCAGCCACCGCGGCCCGTCGGCGAAGGGGGCTCGCGTTTCTGTCTCTTCCCGGCTGGCGCCTTCACCTCGGCGGGCTGCGATTGCTGGCGGGACGCGCGGCTCCATCGGGCTCGGGCGCACCGGCCGCCGGGGACGCAGCTCGTCCCGGCCCGCTCGGCATGGACTGGGAAGAGGTCACCGATCCCGCCGGAGCGGCGCGGCTGATCGTGCGCGCCCAGTCTCCGGCCCACGACTTCCTGGCCGGCGCTTGTGGGATTCCACCAGCGCGGCTGGTAGTGCTGGAGTCCGACGAGCACCACGGCTCGCCGGCGCCGGCAGCCTCGGAGCGAACGGCCAGGATTGCCTCCGCGCTGCTCCGGGAGTCCGAGACCTCGGACCAGCGGCCGGTATTCCTGGTTGACGATGTGGGAACCTGCCGGGAGGTGAGTCGGTGGATCGAGGCCGGTGGGGAAAGCGGGTGGCACGGCCAGGAGCTGCGACCCTCCGATGCCGCGGCCCGATCCTATCCCCTGGCGATCGCGGTTCCGGCGGCGGCGAGTTCGGGACGGCGCCTCCTGCGGGCGGCTCGGGACCGGGAGCTGTTCGGAGCGGCCAGCGAGGAGACTGCACGCCTCTACGCCGACCTCTTGCTCGCGGTGTCCCGCCGCCGACTCGAGGACCTGGGGGTGCGCCTGGAGACGTTTCGCCAGGCGGGACGCGGATTCCGCGCGGCGCTCTTTCGATCCCTGCTCACGGCGCCTCCGGACGCCACGGACCCGGACCGCCCGGCCGGCCCGGAGGATCCGTACTCTCCCGGCGGGGACATCCTCCGCCCGGCCGGTGAGGCCCCGCCCGAGACAAAAGACGCGGGTCTCCTCCGGGCGCCCGGCAAGCCGAGGGCGGCAGGGCCTTGCTCCCTCGAAACGATCGAAAGCCGGCGGCGGCTTGTCCCCGCGGCGTGGCACGACACGTTCGACGCGGCGGCGCGCAGGTTCACTCAACATCCGACCGCGTGGCTCTGCGGCTCCTGCGCAGCCTCCTTGCGGGAGGCACACAACCGGGGCGCCTCGGACCAGTACTGCCGTCACTGCTCAGACGAGCAGGGGCGGCTCCGCCCGCGCGACGAGGTGCGGCTGATCCTCGCCCGGTGGCTGCGCGGTTGGCAGGGCGAGATGCCGCCGGAAGAGGCCGCGCGGCGCGCGGACGCGTACATGAAGGCGATGCCGGCCTGGAGCAGGAACTGACGCTTGCCGGGTATGCGGACGCTCTCCCGCGCGGGTCGCTGGCGCGAAGCGGACGCTCTCCCGCGCAGGTCACTGCCGGGAGGCGACGTTCTCCCTGGCGAATTACTGCCGGGACGCGGGAGTCACCACGCTCAGGTCCCGATTCGGCGCTCGCGCTTGCCGTTCTCCATTGGCCCACTCATAGAGCTGCCCGCCGTCCGGGTAGGTCGTCTGGCGGTCTCCGTTGGAGAAGAAGTACCGGATGGTGCCGTCGGCGTCCGTTTGCTTCCGATCGCCGTTGGGAAAGCGGACGAGTTCCCCTCCGGTCGCGGCCTGGATCACGTGCGTCCCGTCGATGAACCGGAACTCCCGGCTCCCGTCGCGAGCAGATAGCACCAGGCTTCCGAGCGCGGTCACCGACACAAAGAAGCCGTCGGGGCGCCGATGGCGGAAGGCGTACGGAACCCAGCGGCACGTGTCCGGAGCCGCCTCGCGCATGGACGCGCTCCAGCGCACGCGGTCGGCCTCCCGGGTCAAGACCGCCAACTGCATCGCGCTTTCGTCCTCCCGCAGCTCGAACGAGAGAGTCTCGTATCCGAGCGAGACTCCCTGGCCATCGATGCGCGTCAACAGGTGAAACGGATCGACGAAGTGAAACGAGCGCAGCGGATCCGACGGTAGCCAGCCCACGTCCGGATAGTACGCCTCGATGTACGCGTGGCGGCCGCCCCGACCGAGCTGTCCCCACCCGCAATCGGGAGGGATCACGCAACCCATCCGGCGCGCGGGAATGCCGGCCCGGCGCAGGAGCGCGACCGCAAGCTCGGCAAAGCCCGCGCAGGTGGCGCTTCGCCTCTCGATGACGGCTTCGGCGCTCTGATCGATCGCCGCTGCGGAGTCGTACTCCACGTGACACGCCGCCCACCCCAGGATCGCCTCGGCCACCTGGTCCTGATAGACCGGGGGCGAGGCTTCGAGGATCCGATCGAGCAGCTGCCCAACCGCCGTTCGCGCGCCGCCTGTGCCCCTCCGCTCGAGAAACGGGAGCACGGAGTCCGGGAGCGAGCCCGGACGGACCGGATAGGGCGCTTCGGTCCCAATTGCAGGCGGCAGAACAGTCGTGACTTCCAGGTCGACGTACGCTCCGGCCGCGCCCACGCCTCGACGCAATACGCGCTGGCGATAGGTCAGAGTGCAATGCTCCGGCATTGCCGGTGGGACGTTCGCATCGCGGGAGGTGACCCGGAAGACCACGCGATGCTCTCCCCGCAGATAGGCCAGAGACAGCTCTGCGCTGGCGCCATCCGGGACCGCGCCGGACCCCGCAACGACCAGGACCAACAGCAGGAACCGATACCGCCAAAACGAGATGGAGCCTCCGGCACGATCTCGCCGCGCCCTCCCGGCCGGATGGGGGAGCGGCGCGGAAGAGGCGGGACCGGCCTCGAAGCGCTTGCCGGGCGAAGGCGGGATGATGGCGTACCTCCATCCACCGAACGGGTGTCTCCGAACCCGTCGCCGCAACTGCCGTGCCCCGCCGCGGTAACGCCGGCCCCGCCTTCCGCTCCGGGATCTGCCGCCGGGAACCACGGCCCGGCGCCCGACTTCGAGTATGATCAGCGGTCGCCGAGAGGCGATTCCGCGGGGGCCGGAGGTCACGCTGCTCCCGAGCCGAGAAAGGAGGCCGCGAATGAAGTTGAGCGCGCGTAACCAGCTCCGGGGCACGGTCAAGCGGATCGTCCGCGGCGCCGTGAACATGGAGGTGGTTCTCACCTTGCCCGGTGGCGCGGAGATCGTCTCGATCATCACGCTTCGCTCCGGCGACGCGCTGGGCCTGGCGGAAGGAAAGGAAGCCGTCGCCGTGATCAAGGCCTCCGACGTGATGGTGGCGGTCGACTGAGGTGCCACCCGTCGCCCTCCCGAGCGCGCGCGGCGCGGGCTTTGCGGACCGGCCTCGCCATGCGTGAACCCGACGCCAGGATGATCACGCTGGAGGAGGCGCTCCGCCGCGTCGACGAAGCGGTGTCGCGCCTGCGCCTGGACGCGGAGGTGCTGCCCGTGCGCGCCGCTCTGGGCCGAACGGTGCGCGCCGCGGCCCACGCCCGGCTCGCGCTGCCTCCCTTCGACAAGTCGGCGGTGGACGGTTACGCGCTCCCCGACGACGGCGACGAGGGCGCCGAGTACCGTCTCCGGGAGACTCTGCACGCCGGAGAGAGCACACCCCAACCGCTGCGGCCCGGCACAACGGTCAAGGTCATGACCGGCGCTCCCGTCCCTTCGGGGACGGAGCGCGTCGTGATGGTGGAACATGCCAGCGAGGTCGACGGCTTTGTGCGCCTGAACCGGTCTGCGGGCGCCCCCAACGTCTGCCGTCGCGGCGAGGACCTCGAACCGGGACAGCTCGTCGCCGAAACCGGGCAGACGATCTCTCCGCTGGTGCTCGGAAACCTCGTGGCGGCCGGGATCACCGACGTCGAAGTGTCGTGCCCCGTGCGGATCGCCATCCTGTCCACCGGCGACGAGATCGCCGACGACCCGGCCGCGCTGCACCACGGCCAGATCATGGACAGCAATGGCCCGATGCTTTCGGCCCTCGCCCAGGCTCACGGCATGAATCTGGTCTACACCGCGAGAGTCCCGGACGAGCTCGCCGCCACGCGCGCGTACACCGACCAGGCGCTCGCGGCCGCGGATCTCGTGGTGATCTCCGGCGGGGCCAGTGAAGGAGAGTCCGATTACGTCGCCCCCGCGCTGCGGAAACTGGGGCTGACCCCGCTCTTCACGCGAGTGGCGATCAAGCCGGGCAAGCCGGTCACGTTCGCGGCCAGCGAGCGGCGGCTGGTCCTCGCGCTGCCCGGGAACCCGGTCTCGGCGTGGCTGATGTTCCATGTCTTTGGGCTGCGCATCGCGGCGCATCTCCTCGGCCGGCCGCCGGATCCGCGCGTATTCCGCCTGCGATTGGCGGCACCCTTCATGCGGCGGAGCGTCGACCGGCAGGAATTCGTGCCGGCCCGCCTCGACGGCACCGCCGGATGCATTCCGGTGACGTACCACGGATCGGCCCACCTTTCCGCTCTCACCGGGATCGACGGGTTCTTCCTGGTTCCGCTCGGCGTCCAGACTCTGCCCGCCGGGGCGGAGGTTCCATTCCTGCCGTTGGGCGACGCCCCGTCCACTCCCGGAAGGCGCGAGCCATGAACGATCCGTTCGGCCGCACCATCGACTACCTGCGCGTCTCCGTCACCGACCGCTGCAACCTGCGCTGCTGGTACTGCGCGCCGACCCGCAACTGGGACCTCCTCGATCATGATGAGCTGCTCTCCTTTGACGAAATCGTCGCGGTGGTGCAAGCGGCGGCTGATCTGGGGTTTCGCAAGATACGGATCACCGGCGGCGAACCTCTCCTGCGCGCCGGCCTGCCGGGACTGGTGCAGAGGATTGCGGCGATCCCGGGCATCGCCGACCTCGGACTCACCACGAACGGCGTCTTGCTCGAAGAACTGGCCCAGCCGCTGCGGGACGCGGGGCTTGCGCGCGTCAATGTCTCTCTCGATTCGGTCGACCCCGCGCGGTATGCCGCCATCACCGGGGGCGGCGAGCTGGCGTCGGTGCTCGCGGGGATCATGGCCGCCCTGGCGGCAGACCTGCGCCCCGTGAAGCTGAACTGCGTCGTGAAACGCGACCCGAGCGAACCCGACGCGCGCGCAGTCGCCGCCTGGGCCGCGGAGCATGGCTGTTCGGCGCGGTTCATCCCGCAGATGGACATGGAGCAGGGCGTCTTCTCGCAGGTTTTTGGCGGCGCCGGAGGCGATTGCCCGGCCTGCAACCGGCTGCGGCTCTCTCCCGGGGGACTGCTCCTCCCCTGCCTGTTTTCCGAGCCGGCCTTCAGCGTCCGGGATCTCGGCCCGGGGGAGGCGTTGCGACGAGCCATCGAGTGCAAGCCGGAGGCGGGCGGCCGGTGCTCGCGAAACTGGATGCACGGCATCGGGGGGTGACATCGGCATTGCCGCACATCGCCGGCCAGGGACAGTCCCGGGGCCCGGAAGTCTCACGATCCGGAGCGGTCCCGGCTTCTCGCAGGCTGCGAGCACCGGGTGGAGTCTACACATGAGCGGTTTCTCCCACCTCGATGACCAGGGCCGCGCCCGAATGGTCGATGTCGGCGGCAAGCCGATCCAGCATCGGACGGCCCGCGCGGAGGGGCGGATCGTGCTTTCCCCGGAGACAGTGGCCCTGCTCCGCGCCAACCAGTTGCGGAAGGGCGACGCCCTCACCGTGGCGCAGGTGGCCGGCATCGCCGCGGCCAAGCGGACCGCCGAGTTGATCCCGCTCTGCCACCCGCTGGGATTGGATCACGTGGCGGTGGACCTCGCCATTACCGACGATGGTGTGACCGCGGCGGCCGAAGCCCGCTGTCTCGGCCGCACCGGTGTGGAGATGGAAGCGCTGACGGCCGTGAGCGTGGCTCTGCTTACCGTCTATGACATGTGCAAGTCGGTCGACCCAGGCATGCGCATCGACGGCGTGCGCCTGGTCGAGAAGCGGAAAGAGGATCCGGAGGCGTAGCCGAGGGGACGGAAGGATGAACGCCATGCAGATCATCTCGGTCAACCTCTCGCGCGAGAAGGGCACGGTGAAGACGCCGGTGCCCCAGGCCGCGGTCAACGCCCTCGGATTGGATGGGGATGCGCACGCCGGGGACTGGACCCGGCAGGTCAGCCTTCTGGGTCTCGACGCGATCGAGCGCCACGCCGCGGAGTTGGGCCGCCCGATCGGACCGGGCGAGTTCGCGGAGAACCTCACCGTGGCAGGGCTGCAGGCGGCGGAGGTGGGGATCTTCGACCGTTTCCACTCCGGTCCGACCGAGCTCGAAGTCACCCAGATCGGCAAGGAGTGTCATGGAAACGGCTGCGCCATCTTTCGGGAGAGCGGCCGCTGCGTCATGCCCGCCGAAGGGATCTTCTGCCGCGTGCACTCCGGCGGGACGCTCCGGCCGGGGGACATTCTGGACTGGAGGCCGCACCTGCTGACCGCCCGGATCATCACCCTGAGCGATCGGGCCCACGCCGGAGTGTACGCGGACGAGAGCGGTCCTCGCCTCGCCGCCCTGGTCGAGCAGTTCCTCGCCGAGCGGAGATTCCACCCCCGCGTGAAACGGATCCTGCTCTCGGACGACCCGATCTCGCTCGACGCCGCCCTGAGGACGGCGCGCGCGGAGCGGATCGACCTCATCTTCACGACCGGCGGCACCGGCATCGGCCCGCGCGACCATGCGCCCGAGGTGGTGGCCGGATTCTGCGAGCGCGTGATCCCGGGAATCATGGAGTCGATACGTGCACGATTCGGCGCCGAGCACCCGTCCGCGTTGTTGAGCCGAGCGGTAGCGGGAGTCGCCGGGGAAACCCTGGTCTTCACCCTGCCGGGCAGCGTGCGTGCGGTGGAGGAATTCACCGGCGAGATCTTCCGGGTACTCGAACACGCGCTGCGAATGGTGCGCGGCATCGGCCACTGACCGGACACCAGGAAACTCGCCAACCCGCTGGACGGCTCGCGCCGAAGAGGGTAGACTCCTCGCCGGCGACGCGCCAACCGATACCGGCGCTCCCGCACCCGTCCCCGGCCAGGCTTCCGCGTGTCGTGGCCGGCTTTCAATCACACGCACGACTTCGGACACAGAGGGGTAGCCTGATGATCCATAGGAAGGGCGCGGCGCGGAAGAAGCAGTCCGCGCGGCTCGCATTCGAGCTCACCATGGCGGCGGTCCTGTCGGTTCTGGCCGGCGGCGGCGGCCAGGCGCGAATGAACGTCGCGCCGGCCACCTTCGGCGCCGGTCTGCCGGGCATCCGCGCCATCGATTCGGTCGTCATGCCTCCGGTCGATGAGGCGACGTACCTGCAGGAAGACCAGGATCGTCTCGCTCAGGGCAAGGAAGGACCCCAGCGATTCGCCGTTTCCCTGGAGACCCACCTGTCCCCGGCGGTCGATGGGACCTGGATCCGGCTCCCCGACTCGAGCCGCGTGTGGCGCCTGGGTGTCATCTCCGTCGGCGCCCGCAGTCTCAACTTCGGCTTCACAACCTTCCGTCTTCCTCCGGGAGCGATGCTGCACGTCTACCCCGCAGACCGCCGGGAGTACTGGGGCGCCTACACCGGCGAAGACGCCACCGACAACCAGCTCTGGACGCCGGTGGTCAGAGGCGACGAGGCGGTGGTCGAGCTGTACGTTCCGGCCCACTCGGCCTTTGAGCCCGAGCTCGTCCTCGGCCGCGTCGGTCACGACTACCGCGGCTTCCGGCAGATCAAGGAACGCCTGGAGAAGTCAGGGGTCTGCAACAACGACGTGGTCTGTCCCGAGGGTGCCCCTTGGAACGACGAGATCAATTCCGAGGGCGTCTACACGGTGAACGGGACGTGGACCTGTTCCGGCCAAATGATCAACAGCCACGCCAGCCCCCCCCCGGCCTACTTCCTCACCGCGTCTCACTGCGGGATCAGCAGCAGCAACGCCCCCAGCGTGGTCATCTACTGGAACTACCAGTCTCCAGTCTGCGGTCAGCAAGGCGGAGGCTCGTTGGCGCAGTACTCGAGTGGAACCGCACTCAAGGCCAAGTGGTCCACCTCGGACTTCTGCCTGGTACAACTCTCGCAAACCCCGGATCCGGCCTTCCAGCTCTACCTCGCCGGGTTCGACGCCACCGAGGCGAACGCGCCGACCAGTTCGACCTGCATCCACCATCCGGACAACGACGAGAAGTCGATCAGCTTCGACTACGATCCGCCGACCATCACCACCTACCGCAGCAACTCGGTCCCCGGAAACGGCACCCATTGGCGCATCATCCAGTGGGATGATGGCACCACCGAACCCGGTTCCTCCGGCGCCGGCCTCTGGGACCAGAATCACCGTCTGGTGGGTCAATTGCATGGAGGGTATGCCTCCTGCACCTCTCTCACCTCGGACTGGTACGGCCGCCTGGCGCGTTCCTGGGACGGCGACGGAACATCCGGCACCCGTTTGCGGGATTGGCTCGACCCGAACAACACCGGCAACCTGGTCCTCGATGGCCGCTACTACGACGAGGAAGAGACGGGCGCCTGCTGCTTCGCCAACGGATCCTGCCAGCTTCTGGCTGCGGCGGCCTGCGCCGCTGCCGGCGGGCAGACATACCTGGGCGACGGCACCGCATGTGAAACCAGTCCGTGTCCGGCCAGCGGCGTCGCCGAGACCGAGGTGGCGGGCGCGGTGAACGTGCGGCTCGCGCCGAATCCGGCGCGGGAGGAGTTCGAGGTCTCCTTGCTCCTGCCCGGCGACTGCGCTCTGGGGATCGAGATGTTCGACGCGGCCGGCCGCGTCGTGCTGGCCCGCCCGGCCCGGCCCTTCCCCGCAGGCGAGGCCAAGGTCTCACTGGCTGCGGTGGGACGGGACGGTGCCCGGCTGGCGCCAGGCCTCTACTTTGTCCGCCTTACGCTGGACGGCCGCCGGGGCGACGCGCGCAAGCTGCTCCTCGTTCCCTAAGCGCGAGGCTGCGCCGGCACGGAACCCGTACGGAATCGGTGGTCAGCGCAGGGCAATGCAGCGACCCGTCCAGCGGCCGGTATCATCCTCCGCTTCGTAGTAGTACGTCCCGCGGGGGAGCTCCCGGCCCGTCTGGTCCCTTCCGTCCCAGGACCACTCCAGGATGCCCTCGCCGCGCATGCGATCCGAACGGACCTGCCTTCCGCTCGCGTCCAGCACGCGAATCCGCAACTCCCCGGTCAACGGCCGGCCGAAACGCACCGTGACTTCGGTGTGGAAAGGGTTCGGGACTGTCGCGAGGGCAGTCTCAAGCCCCCAGACCGGAACGGCCGACGGATCCACCAGCGAGAGCATCTTCACGCCCCGCCCACGCGGGCTGCAGAAGAGTTCATCGGTGGTCGCCCCATAGCAGAGATCCCAGATCACCTGATCCGCGATGCCGGTATTGAGCGCCTCCCAGGTGACGCCGTCATCATGGGTGACGTAGACGCCGGTCCGGTTGCGCCCGGCGTACAGATCGTCGGTTCGGGTCCCCAGCAGCGACCATACGAGGTTGGTCAGACCTCCCGGCGCCCAGGTCACGCCGTAATCACTCGATTTCCGGACGCCGGCGTCGATGCCACAGAAGACCATCGCCGGATTCGAGTCTCGCACGGTCAGCGCGGGTATGTTGGTGGTCGTACCCACGGTCACGGCCGTGAAGTTCACCCCGAGGTCGTCCGAGTAGTAGATCTGGTTCGTCATCTGCTCGTAGTTCACGAACAGCCGGGGGCCGTTCACCGCATTCCTGCCCATGTTGAAGTTCGGGTAGAATCCCGCGGCGATGCCGGCCCCCACCTGCAGCCACGTGTCTCCGCCATCCTCCGAGCGCCAGATCTGCTGCGTGGTGGCGGTCCCCGTCCAGACGCGGTCCGGATTGCCCGGATCGACGAGGACTCCGATCATGAAGGTGCCGTCGAACCCGGCCAGTTGCCACGACTCGCCGTGGTCGACCGACCGGTACACGCCGGAAGAGGTCGTCAGGAACATGCGATCGCCCTGATGATGCTCGTGGTCCCGGGGGCTCAGCCGGTAGCTGGCCCACTCGTTCAATCCGGTCGACTTCAGCTCCCAGGTCAGCCCCTTGTCCGTGCTGCGCCACAGGCCGCTCTGGTCGGTGGCGGCCCACAGCTCCCCGCGATCGGCGTAGTAGGCGATGTTCCGCACAAAGGCGTTGTTGAGGCCGGTCTGGGAAACGACCCAGGGGGCACCGGGGCCGGTGGTGCGATAGACGCCTCCGTAGTGGCCCACAAGCACGCCGGCGGCGGTTGCGCCGGAGGCATACCAGAAGTTCGCGGTGATGCCGCTGGAGCAGTCCGTCCAGGTGGCGCCCCAATCCGCGCTCTCAAAGACGCCGACGCCGACGATCCCCGCATAGATGACGTCGTCCTTGACGCTGGCGTTGGCATAGGATGTGCCGGCCAGGGAGAGAGTCCAGTGGACACCCCCGTCCGTGGTCAGATAAATGCCTGCCGAGGTGGAGAGAATCACCCGGTCCGCGTTGGCGGGATCGACCCAGACCCCCCAGCCATCCGTAGCCGGCCCGCACTCGCTGAAGGTCACACCCGCGTCATCGCTGCGGTAGCAGGAGGTCGGGATTCCGGTCCCGCTCATGGCCAAGTACATCCGATTCGGATCGGCCGGACTCACGCCGAGTCCCTTCATGAAGTAAGTGGTGATGGGGCCGGCCTGCCAGGTCACGCCTCCGTCCGTCGAGCGCTTGATCCCCGTTCCGCCCGACGAACCGGCGATGATCACGTTGCCGTCATCGGCCTTGACGCCGACGCCGATGGTGATGGCGGTGAAGGCGATTCTCGTCCAGTGCGCCCCGTAGTCCACCGAGCGATAGAGACCGTCGTAATAGGCGGCGTAGAAGACCCCGGGCTGCGACAACGACGCCGCGATCGCGTAGGCCGGCATGCCGTGCAGGTCGGTGTCGATCCAGGTTTCGCCGTTGTCCGTGCTCTGCCAGACGCCTCCCGATTCCCGGGCCGCGCTGAGCCCCGCGGCGCAGAGCACGCGAGAGTTGTCCGTCGGATCGGCCACGAGGGCCTTCACATTGCCGCCCCATGGTCCGTGGCCGTCCCAGAACATGAATCCGCGTGGGGTGGCCGGAGAGCCAGAACCGGCTCCCACCACAACGTCGTCTCCGCCGTCCGGGGCGTCGAGTCCGGGCGCCGGACATGGCGGACGCGCGCTTCCATCGTTGGGGTCGAAGACGTCCCCCGGGACGGTGCCGGCCCAACTCACGGCGGATCCGAGGCTGAGGACGGCGAGCAATCCGATCCCAAACGCGATCCGAGAAACGGACTCTTTGAGTGAGTGCGCTGGTGACGCGTACATGGCCTCTCCCTCCCTGGTTGCGGAATGCGCCGGGGATTCTATCACCCGCTTAGGACCGCGTCAAAGCGCCGGTTCCAATCCGGCAATCCTCCGCAGGCCATCGGGCGGCGGGCCGTAAAGCCAGGCCCACGCGGTCACCTCGGCTTCTGCACCTCCCGCCAGCGGAAGCACGACCGGAGGTGATCGTTGACCATTCCCGCCGCCTGCATGTAGGCATAGCAGATCGTCGGCCCCACGAACTTGAACCCGCGTTTCACCAGATCCTTGCTCATCGTTTCTGACTCCGGGGTCTTGGCCGGAATCTGCGAGAGGCTCTCCCATCGGTTGACGATGGTCCGTCCGCCGGTGAACGACCAGATGTAGGCGTCGAAGCTCCCGAGCTCCTTCTGCACGCGGAGGAATGCCCGCGCCGAGAGGATCGCGCCCTCGACCTTGAGCCGGTTGCGGATGATGCCCGGATCCATCAGCAGACGTTCGAGCCGGCGGGCATCGAAGCGGGCTACCTTGCTCGGGTCGAAACCCGCGAACGCCTTCCGGTAGTGCTCGCGCTTGTGCAGGATCGTCCGCCAGCTCAATCCCGCCTGGGCGCCGTCGAGCACCAGGAACTCGAAGTGCTTCAGGTCTTCGTGAACCGGCGTGCCCCACTCCGAATCGTGATAGCGGAGCATCAGCTCATCATCGCCCGGCCAGGGGCAGCGCGATCTGGTTGTCATCGGCCCATGATCTCCTTCACCAGGCCGTCCGCCCGGTAGACGGTGCGCAGGATCTCCAGGATCGCTCGCGAATCGAGCTCGATGCAGCGGGCTCGGGTGTCCTCATACGCGTAGTCCCAGACGCACGACGCGAGATTGCCGTCGAAGATGAGACCCACCACCTTTCCCTGGGAGTTGAGCACCGGACTCCCCGAGCTGCCTCCCACGGTGTCGAGCGTCGAGACGGAGTTGAAGGGAAGGCCGGAGTCGAGCTTCTCGCGCACGGCGGTCCAGGAAGGCGGTGGGACGAAGGGAGCGACGTTTCCATGCCGATCGGCGCGAGCGAAGAGCCCGCCGATCGTGGTGAATGCCGGCACGGTCCGGCCGTCTTCCTCGTAGCCCGCGATCTTCCCGTACGAAAGCCGCAGGCTGTTCGTGGCATCCGGCGGTATCCGCTCCCCCTTCCAGGCGAATCGTGCGGCGGCAATCTTCTCGTGCGCCGCCTGCAGAGGGCCCTCCACCCTCTCCGAGTATTCCTTCCGGGCCGCCCGCTCGGCCGGGAGCAGCGTGGCGGCGAGGCGGATCATCGGATCGGCGGAGGCCGCGATCCGCTCGGGTCCCGCTTCGGCAAGCGTGCGCCGGGCCTCGGCCCCGCGCAGGGTGCAGCCGCGCACCAGCTGCCAGGCGCGCTCGCGGGGTCCCAGACCGGCCAGGACGGCAACCACCAGCGAGTCATCGGCCCCCAGTCGCTCGCAGAGAAGCGACAGGCCGCTGGCCAGCCGCTCCACTTCGAGCAGGTCCGAGACCGGCGTATCGGCATGGAGGTCGCGGTAGACCTCGGGCAGGCGCGATTCCCGGAACTCGCCCATCCGTTGGTCACCCGGTTTCGGAAGTTCCTGGGCCAGCCCCGCCAGGGTGTGGGCGAATCGAAACAGCTCCGAGCCGAAGAGCTGGTTCGCGCTGCCGAGGAGTTCGTGACGCAGGAAGATCTCCCGGTGGGCGCGTAGGGCAGAGCGGACGTCCTCCCAGCCCCGCCCCCAGGCCGCGCGACGGGCGGGATCGGCCGCCACGAACGCACGCAGGGACTCCTCCTCCGCCACCCGGGCCTGGAAGAACGCGGGCCGGAGAAGCTCTTCCAGCGCGCCCGCCTCCGCTTTGCGCCAGTTCTGGACATCCAGGAAGTCCGATTCGGCCAGACGGGCATTCTCCGGGTCCCGCGCCGCGAACGAAGCCAGTTGCGCCTCGCGGCGCCAGGCCAGGGCGAGATTCGCAGGCAGGCGCACATCCCGGGCGAACCGAAGCTGGTCGACCGTATCGAGCCGGTTGGTCCGGTACGGCGCGCCCAATGCGAAGACGAGGTCGCCTTCCTTCACGCCTGCTTCCGTCATTCTCAGGTGGCGCGGGGTCTGCGCCGGCCTTCCTTCGCGATAGAGCCGGAAGAAGCAGATGTCGTAGGCGAACCGGGGGTACTCGAAGTTGTCGGCGTCTCCGCCGAAGTTGGCGGCGGCTTCCTCCGGCGCCATGACCAGCCGGACATCGTCATACTGGTCATAGCGATAGAGGTCAAAGCGGGCCCCCTGGTAGAGAGACACCACTTCGCACTGCAGGCCCGTTCTCTTCTCCTCGTCGCTCTCGATCCGGGCGATCGCAGCACGCATCGCCGTCCACGAGGCCGCGGGATCGCTCAGCGACGCCGCCGCGGTTCGCACCTTCTCCGTCACGTCTTCCGTCGAGCGAAGAACCTGGACGACCATCCCCGGGCACGGCAGCTCCAGATCCCGCGTCGGCGCGTAGAAACCATCCTTCAGGAGGTTCCGCTCTGCGGTGCTCAGGGCCTGGAGCTGCGTGAAGCCGACGTGGTGGTTCGTCATCACCAGGCCGTCGCCGGAAACGATCGATCCCGAGCCATCCATGCGCACGCACGCCGCCTGCAGCCGCTCCAGCCACCCTTCCGGGGGGGAAAACCGGTACATCTGCCGCAGCTGCTGGAGCGGGGGCCGGTCGAGGAGCCACATCCCTTCATCGCATCGCGCCGCTGTGGCTGGAATCGCGAGAGCGAGCAGGCCCCAGAAACCGAGACGCCCGCGCGCACCGAAGTCCATCCGCATACTCCTCCCTCCGCCCCGCGAACCGAGCCCGGGAGCGCCGTTCGGGCATTCTAGCGCAGGCCGCACTCGAACGCCTTCTCGGAAGGCTTGCCGCACGATCTGTCGAGCGAGTCGGTCGCCACACGACCTATCGGCAGCCTTTCACCTTGATAGAGGGACCGATGGCGTCGCCAGAGAACGTCTGGTATAGTTGGAATGCTATGGCGCTCCTGCCATTCATGGCTCCTTCCGGACGCTCCGGCCAGGCTGGTCCTGGCCGGCTGTTGCGTTTGACGCCATCAGCGCGACCACCCGCGCCCCGGTCGGATGACCACCCTCCCGCCAGAATCCCAGATGAGAGGAGAGGACAATGAAGTTCGCTCGCTTCTTCGCGATCATGTGCCTGGTGCTCGCCGCGGCCCAGGCGCAGGCAGGCACGATCCACCCGGCCCTGGAGGCAGAGCTCGCGCAGACGCCCCCGGACGAGCCGGTCAGCGTGATCGTGAACATGCGCGATCAGGCCCCGATTGCCGACCTCAACCAGCGGCTCCATTACGCCAAGGCTGCTCCGGTTGAGCGCCACCGGGTCATCATCGAGGCTCTGAAGGACGCTGCGCGTTCCCAGGAAGCCCTGAAGGCAGACCTCACCAGCGGCGTGCGCGGCGGCAGCGTCCTGGGCTATACCGGCTACTGGATCTCGAACCTGATGGTGGTCTATGCGCTTCCGGCCGAGGTCCGGCGCATCGCGGCCCGGCCCGACGTCGACGTGGTCGAGCTGAACTTCGTCCCGGAGCTGGTGCAACCGATCCGGCAGGACGGTCCGGAGGAGTCGCTGGACAAGGAAGGCGGCGTCCGCGGCATCGGCATCACCCCCGGCCTGCGCGCGGTCCGCGCCCCCGAGGTGTGGAACCAGTTCGGCTACACCGGCGCCGGCCGGCTGATCGCCAGCCTGGATACCGGAGTCGACGGCAATCACCCGGCGCTGGCGACGCGCTGGCGCGGCTACGCAGGACAGAATGCCTGGCAGGAGTGCTGGCTGGACGTGCTGGGCACCGGCACGCAGTTTCCGACCGATACCGGCAGCCACGGCACGCACACTACGGGAACAATGACCGGCCTCGGCGCCGCGACCGGGGACACCGTCGGCGTGGCCTGGGGCGCGCAATGGATCGCCTGTAACGCCATCAATCAGGGGGTGTCCCCGATGTTCGACCAGGACATCATCACCGCCTACCAGTGGTTGGCCGATCCCGACGGCGATCCCGGCACCGTCGACGACGTCCCCGATGTGGTGTGCAATTCCTGGCGCGTCAACGAGGGGTTCGGCGGGTCTCCACCCTACACCGACTGCGATACCCGCTGGTGGGGCGTCATCGACAACTGCGAAGCCGCCGGCGTCGTGACCTGCTGGGCGGCGGGCAACGAAGGCTCGAGTCCGAGCACCATCGGCTCCCCCGCGGATCGAGCCACCTCCCTCACCAACGCCTTCTCGGTGGGCGCGGTCAGTGCCCAGGAAGGCCAGACGTTCCCGTACGGAATCGCCGGCTTCTCCAGTCGCGGTCCCTCGGGATGCGACGTACCGGCTCCGCAGAAGATCAAGCCGGAAGTGGTCGCGCCGGGCGTCGGCGTCTATTCCTCCATTCCGGGGGGCGGGTACCAGGGCGGCTGGGACGGCACCTCCATGGCCACTCCGCACGTCGCCGGAATCGTCGCGCTCATTCGCCAGGCCAACCCGAGCCTCGACGTCGAGTCGATCAAGGCCATCCTGATGGAGACTGCCCGCGACGAGGGCGCGGTGGGCGAAGACAACAATTACGGGTGGGGCTTCGTGGACGCCGAGGCAGCGGTGATTCTGGCCACGGTCGGCTTCGCACAGATCGACGGCCACGCCTACAACCTGAACTGGGGCGGCACGCCGCTCTCGGGCGTGAAGGTGAAGCTCGTCGAGACCGGAGTCCAGTACACCACCGACACGCAGGGCTACTTCCACGGAACCACGGCGGCGGGCTCGTACAACGTGCAGGCCTCCCTGGACGGCTTTGCGACGCTCACCTATCCCCTGGTCCTCAGCGCCAATGAGCTCACGACGCAGGACTTCCATCTCGTCGACAACGAGGCCCCCCGCATCACCAACGTCACCGCGCTTGGCTCCACCACCGATACCGCGGGCCCGTACGAGATCGCGGCCACGATCACCGACCCGAGCACCGTGGCTTCCGCCACCCTCTTCTTCCGCATCAACGACGGCTCGTGGATCGGGGGACCGATGACCCTCTCCGGCGGGGTCTACCGGGCTTCGATCCCGGGTCAGGCCCTCGGCACCCGGATCGACTACTACGTCCAGGCCGTCGACGGACCGGGCCAGATCAACACCAACCCGCCCGGGGCGCCGGCGAGCTTCTTCAGCCTCTACATCACGGAGATGGTCTACCTCTACGACTCCGAGAACCCCGAGGCCGGGTGGCAGATCGGACTGCCGGGAGACAACGCGGCATCCGGACTCTGGATTCGCGACAACCCGGTCGGAACCTGGTACGGCACCGCCGCAGTCCAGCCGGAGGACGACCACACGCCCGACCCGGGCGTGAACTGCTTCGTGACCGGCAACGGTGTCGCTGGCGGCACGCCCGGCGCCGCGGATGTGGATTACGGCTGCACCACGGTGCAGACTCCGGTCTTCGACCTGAGCGGGATGGAAGAGGCGTTCGTCACCTACTGGCGCTGGTACGGCATGTACGGAGCCGGCGCGGACGACACCTGGGCCGTCGACGTGTCGAGCGATGGCGGTAGCACCTGGGCCCCGCTGGAGCGCGTCTCCGACAACCGCGCCTATTGGCAGAAGGTCTCGATCAACCTGAACTCGATCATTCCCCTCACGAACCAGGTGACGTTCCGCTTCCGGGCGTGCGATCTCGGAACCCCCGGGCTTCTCGAGGCGGCCTTCGACGACTTTTCGATCGAGCGATTCGCCGCCAACCCGTCATCCGTGGACGCCAGCCCGATTTCCGTCCCCAGCGCGCTGGACCAGAACACCCCGAACCCGTTCCGGCCCGGGGCAACGCTCACGACCATCCGGTTCAGCCTGAGCAACCCGAGCGACGCGAAGATCGTGATCTTCGATGCCGCCGGCCGGCAGGTACGAACCTTGTTCTCCGGCACGATGCAATCCGGTGCCCACACGCTGGTCTGGAACGGCCAGGACGACAACGGAACCGAAGTCGGCGCCGGCGTCTACTTCTACCGCCTGACGGCAGGCGCCTACGAACAGAGCCGCCGGATGACGATCGTCAAGTAACGCGGAACGGCCCTCCGGCACGCGCCCAGGGCCGGGGGCGATCTGATCTGGAACGGCCCCGTCGAGGGGCTTACGGAGGCCGCCTCCCCGGAAAGGGGTGGCGGCCTTCGCGCCCCCGCCGCGGCCGAGCACCTTTCTCCTTACGGGAATACAGCTTCGCCGATATCGCTTCGATCTGCTATAGTTGTAGCGCGTTGGCTCTTTCGCCGCGCAGAATCCCGGAGCAGAGGAGGACACGATGAAGCTCGCTCGCACCCTTGCGATCGCCAGCCTTCTGCTGGCAGCGGCAACCGCCCAGGCGGGCACGATCCACCCGGCATTGGAGGCCGAGCTTGCGCAAACGCCCCCGGACCAGCCGGTCAGTGTGATCGTGAACATGCGCGACCAGGCCCCGATTTCGGAGCTGGCCGCCCAGCTACGTTACGCCAAGGCCGGCCCGGTTGAGCGCCACCGGACCATCATCGACGCGCTGCAGAGTGCCGCCGTGACCCAGGACGCGCTCAAGGCGGACCTGACTGCCGGCGTGCGCGGCGGCAGCGTCCTCGGCTATACCGGATACTGGATCTCCAACCTGATGGTCGTCCACGCCCTCCCGTCCGAGATTCGGCGCATCGCGGCCCGGCCCGACGTGGACGTGGTCGAGCTGAACTTCAAGGCCGAGTTGATCGCGCCGATCGGCCGGCGAGATCCGATCGAGCCGTCTGAAAAGGAGGCGGGGAGCCGCGGCATCGGCGTCACTCCGGGACTGCGCGCCATTCGGGCCCCGGAGGCGTGGTACCAGCTCGGCTACAACGGCACCGGCCGGCTGATCGGCAGCCTGGACACCGGAGTCGACGGCAACCACCCGGCGCTCGCGACCCGCTGGCGCGGCTACATGGGGCAGAACCCCTGGCAGGAGTGCTGGCTGGACGTGCTCGGCACCGGAACGCAGTTCCCATCGGACGGCAACAGCCACGGTACCCACACCACCGGAACGATGACCGGCCTGGGCGTGGCGACCCAGGACACCATCGGAGTGGCGTGGGGCGCCCAGTGGATCGCGTGCAACGCGATCAACCAGAACGTGTCGAGCGGCTTTGACCAGGACATCATCACCGCCTTCCAGTGGTTCGCCGATCCCGACGGCAACTCCGGCACCGTCGATGACGTCCCCGACGTGGTGCAAAACTCCTGGCGCATCAACGAGGGCTTCTCCGGGACTCCGCCCTATACTGACTGCGACACCCGCTGGTGGGCGGTCATCGACAATTGCGAAGCCGCCGGCGTCGTGACGACCTGGTCTGCCGGCAACGAGGGTCCGGGCGCGGGCACGATCGGCTCGCCGCCCGACCGCGCCACCACGCTGACCAATGCCTTCTCCGTGGGCGCGGTCAGCGCGCAGGCCGGCCAGACCTTCCCCTATGCGATCGCCGACTTCTCCAGCCGCGGTCCGAGCGGGTGCGCCGTTCCGGCGCCGCAGAAGCTCAAGCCCGAGGTCTGCGCCCCCGGCGTGGGGGTCTACTCCTCCGTGCCGGGTGGGGGCTATGAGAGCAGCGGCTGGAACGGCACCTCCATGGCCGGGCCGCACGCGGCGGGCATCGTCGCGCTCATCCGTCAGGCCAACCCGGGCCTGGGGGTCGATGACATCAAGACGATCCTGATGCAGACGGCCCGCGACGAGGGCACCATCGGCGAGGATAACACCTTTGGGTGGGGCTTTATCGATGCCCAGGCGGCGGTCATTGCGGCCACCGTGGGTTTTGGCCAGCTCCAGGGCGTGGTGTACAACCAGAGCTGGGGCGACGCGCCGCTCCCGGGCGCAAGGGTGCGGCTCATCGAAACGGGCGCCCAGTTCACCACCAACGGGGACGGGCGATACACCGGCTCCGCCGGAGCCGGCGACTATTCCGTCGAAGCCTCCCTCGCCGGATTCCAGACCGCGTCCGCGCAGGTCACCATCGTCAGCGATGAGATCACCATGCAGGACTTCCACCTCACGGACATCGCCGGTCCCGCGATCACCGGCGTCAGCCAACCCGGCGCGACCACCGACGCGGCCGGGCCGTACGTCATCGACGCGACGATCACGGATCCGAGCACCGTGGCGACGGCAACGCTGTACTATCGCGCCAACAACGGTCCGTGGCTGCCGGCCGCGATGTCCCTGGTGGGCGGCGGGCTCTACGAGGCGTCCATGCCCGGACAGCCGGTCGGAACCCGGATCGACTACTACGTCCACGCGGTCGACGGCCCCGGCCTGGCTGCGGCGAGCCCCGCGGACGCGCCGGCGAGCTACTACAGCCTCTTCATCACCTCTGTCGACTATGCCTACGATGCCGAGACTCCGGATGCGAGCTGGCAGCTCGGCATGACCGGCGACACCGCCACTTCGGGGATCTGGATCCTGGCTGATCCGGTCGGCACCAACTGGGAGGGGGATCCGGTCCAGCCGGAGGATGACCACACGGCAGACCCCGGGGTGCAGTGCTTCGTGACCGCCAACGGAGCGGTCGGCGGCGCGGCCGGCGCGGCCGATGTGGACGGTGGTTGCACCAGTCTTCGCACTCCGATCTTCGATCTGAGCGCGGTCGAGCAGGCGTTCGTCTGCTACTGGCGCTGGTACGGCGAGAACGGAAACTCCACCGATGACGAATTCGCGGTCGACGTCTCCAACGACGGAGGCGCCACCTGGGTGCCGGCGGAGCGGGTTCCCGAGAACCAGGCTTCGTGGCAGCGGGTGGCGATCAACCTCGGTTCGCTGGTCACGCTGACGGACCAGATGGTCGTCCGCTTCCGGGCCTGCGACCTGAACACCGGCGGACTCGTGGAAGCGGCGATCGACGACATCACCGTCGAGACCTTCACGCCCGATGTCAATGCGATCGCCGACTTCACGCCCGGGCCGGTCACCGGCCTGGAGCAGAACCGGCCAAACCCGTTCCGGCCGGGGGCGAACCTGACCAGCATCACCTTCCGACTGGCAAACCCGTCCGACGCGAAGGTCGTGATCTTCGATGCCGCCGGGCGCCAGGTGCGGACGCTCTTCCAGGGTCCCATGCGGTCGGGCGCGCACACGCTGGTCTGGAACGGTCTGGACGACAGCGATCGGGAAGTCGAGGCGGGAGTCTACTTCTACCGCCTGACCGCCGGCGCTTTCGAACAGAGCCGCCGGCTGACCATCGTGAAGTAGACGGAGTCCGAACGGGAGACTTGCGGGTCGCCGGACCGACCGGGACCCCGCAGCTCGCCCGGAAGAGACCGGCAGCCTGATCCGTAGACGATCGGCCCCTTCGGTGAAAGCCGGAGGGGCCGTTTGCTGCCTGGCCGGAACGCATCCGGGGGGCCGGCCGCCATCCGGGTCCGGGGGCCCCTACCGCACCACCATCCAGATCCCGCCCAGGATCAGAGCGACCCCCGCGTACTGCGCCGGACCCAGCCGCTCCCGAAACAACAGCCACGAGACTGCCAGGATGATGAGATACCCCCCCGAGACCATCACCGGATAGGCGATGGAGAGCTTCATCCGCGGGGCCCGCAGCGCCGCCTGATAGGCGAAGACGTTCAGAGCGAAGAGGACGAGGCCGAGGACGAACGCCGGATGGAGCCGGGTGATCAGCCTCTCCACCACGCCCGCCCCCGCCGCCGATTCGGGGGTCCGCAGGGCGGAGTACTTCATCAGGATGTTGGCTGCGGCGTTCAGCACCAGGGCCGAGGCCAGTAGGATTTCCGGCAGGAAGCGTTGCACCCTGATCTCCTACGGTTCGCCAAACAGCGGCAGCTGCTCCGGACCCAGCGGAAGCGCTTCGAGAACGGAATCGATCCATCCGTCGCGGGCCCCGGCGTCGAGCGCCAGAGGCGTCGTCCGGAAGACCGTGAGCAGCTCGCCGATCACTTCGTGGATCCGCTGCTGATAGATGAGGTCGGTGTCGCGCACGCCGTCGTAGCGCGGCGTCTGCACCACCGGCACCCAGGCCAGGAGGGTGTAGCTCTTCAACCAGTCGGCCACGACGTTGTCGTAGGGGACGCGGCGCCCGAACTTGGCCACGAGGTAGGCGTAATTGTCGAGAACGCTGCGGTCGCAGACGAGGAAGTCCTGCTCCTGCGCGGTCTCGATTTCGCGGGCCACCTGGGTATGCAGGATCCAGGACTGGGCATCGACGGTGGTGTCGCGGTTGAGCGGTAACGGGCAGCTCCGCGCGACCTCCTTCACCATGTCGACCCGGCGGTCGAGTCGCTTCAACCGGGCCGCCAGCTCGAAGCAGAGAGTGGTCTTGCCGACTCCATGCGTGCCGATGAACGCGACCTTGCAGCAGGAGTGGGCCGAGGTCGGCCACGGTTCGAGGGCGGCGGTGCCTCCCGCCGGATCCGCTCCCCCCCAACCGGCTGCGTCCGGGGGAGTCGCGGCGAGGCGAGGGTCGGGGCCCTCCTCGGGCGGGTTGGGATCGTGTGCTACCATCGCGGGGCGAAACCTATCATGGACGAGACGAACCCGCAACGCGCGGTCGGGCCGGGGATGACCCGCCTCCGGCACGGCGACCGAACCTGGGAGATGCCCGACCCGGTCTGGGAGATCTGGGTTCGGCGTGGCCATGTGCCGCCCGATGCCCTGGTGCTCTCCGAGATGTGGACGCGCGGCGTATGGCGGCGAGCGGAATCGCTGGAGGTCTACCACCTCTACCGGCCGCCGACGGCCGAAGAACGCGCGGCGGCCGGTGGGGGATCCGCACCCGGCGGCGATCCGGTTGGAGCCACCCGAGCCTCCTCCGCAACCCCGACGGCGACCAGGAAGCCGGACATTGGGGGCCCGGACCGGATGCGCCAGGCCGCGCGGGACCTCCCGGGGGCGATCTGGGGGCCCGGCGTTTCCGTGACGCAGATCCTCGTGCTGATCAATCTGATCATCTCGGGCGTCTTGGTCTGGACGTGGCGGGAGAGCTACGACGTCCGCATCTGGCAGCTGTCCTCGGACCTTCACGCGCGGCTCTTCGCCGGATTCCTCCCGGCGATCGTGGTGCCGCTGTTCCTCCATGCGGATGCGGGTCACCTCCTGGGCAACATGGTAGGGCTCACGGCCGGCGGCGCGGCGGTCGAGGAGTTCTACGGCCGAGCACGGACCCTTGCGCTCTACGCCTTCGCGGGGCTCTGTGGAGCGTCGATGTCGCTCCTGCGCGCGCGGGAACTGATGGTGCCTGGAAACGAGGCCCCGGTCTCTGTTCTCTCCATCGGAGCGTCGGGCGCCATCATGGGACTCTATGGCGTCATCCTGGTCTTTCTCCTCCGTTTCCGGAAGAGGTTCTCCGATCGACAGCGGCTGAAGACCAGCCGGATCTACCTCCCGCTTCTGGCGATCGCACTGCTTCCGTCGATCTTCGGGCACGACCTGTTGAGCCACGTCGGCGGGTTCCTCGGCGGCGTGATCGGAGCCCTGGGAGTATCGCCGCACCCGCGGAGGGTTCCCTGGGAGCCGCACCGCGGAATCCCACCCGAGGAAGGCCTGCAGACTCCCGAGCCGAATCCCGGTGCCGGGCCCGAGACGCCCGGGGAGCCCCGCAGACAATGACCGCGGATCCACCAGCTCCGCGGGCAGCTCGACCCGTGGACCCCGGGGCCTATCGGTTCTGCCCGGACTGTCGCACGGCGCTCGAGCCGGTCGAGCTCCACGGCCGGGTGCGCCCGCGCTGTCCGGCCTGCGGTTTTGTCCAGTGGCGCAACCCCGGCGTCGGAGTGGCCGGCATCGTGGACGAAGACCAGGTGGTGCGGATCCTGGGCGCGGAGATGGTCCGCCCCGGCGTAGCCGATCGGGCGTGGAACCCGTGCCCCGGAGAGGGCCGCGTGCTTCTGGTTCGCCGCCGCGCCAGCCGCCATCGCGGGTGGTGCCTCCCGTGCGGATGGGTGGAACACGACGAGGAGATCCGCGCCGCGCTGCGACGCGAGCTTCGTGAGGAAACCGGCCTAGATGTCCAGCCCGGATCGATCTTCGCGGTGCACAGCAACTTCCACGATCCCCTGAAGCCCAGCGTGGGGGTCTGGTTCCGGGCGGCGCCCGCGGGCGGCCTGCTGCGGCCGGGCGATGACGCGGATCAGATCGGCTTCTTTCGTCCGGACCAACTCTCTGTGCCGCTCGCGTTTCCCACCGATCAGCTGGTGCTGGCCGAACTCGCGGCGGGGAGGCCCTGAGGCACTCGCCACGCCCCAGCTCCCGAAGGGATCCGGGATCGCCAGGACCCGTCGTTCCCGAAAACCCCAACCCGTAGGGTCAAGATGATCGGACGAGGGTCATTCGCGAGAGGGAACAGGAGTTCGGATCTTCCCTCGGCAGGGTCCTGGATCGGGCGGACGGGCGGTGGCGGCGGTCGTGCCCGGACGAGGGCTGCTCCAACGCGCGAATTGCCCGGTGGATTCTGGAATCGACGACGAGTTGTGCAGCGACGACTCGCCAACGAAGATCATCCGGCCCCGACATTCGGACTTCCGGGATCTGAGGAACCGCTCCAGGTGCGCTCAGGTTTGGCGCGCGTGGGGGCAGTCGGACGGCCTTGACGTCCGCCTCTCTGAGGACGGCGCGAAAGGCGGCGCAGAACCTGGCGTCGCGATCCATCAAGACATGCCGTTTGCCCTCGAGGAACCCGTCGCCACAGACGGTCAGATTCCGGGCAACCTGCTTCATCCGCTGCGTGTCAGGATTCGAGGTGGAACCGGCAAAGCGCACTCGCCGCGTGGCGACCTCCATGACGAAGAGCAGATGGCGGGGGTACTCGATGATCTCCTGCTGCTGATGGTTGACCAACCCGGGCAGGAAGGTGAGGAGGAAGTGCCGGGGCCGGGGGATGAAGGTCATCCGGTGGCGGCCAGGGTCCCCTGATAGAGGGTCCACGCGTTCGTTCCCTCGAGCGGCGACGCCGCCTCGACCCACGCGCTCCCTGTCCAGCGCCGGAAGCCGAAGTCGCCGCCGGCGACCAGTTGCTCGCCGTCGCTTTCCAGGTGGGTGCGGCTGTCGTCGCAGCTAGGGGCCATCAGGCCGGCGAGGATCGCCAGGGCCAGCCCGAAGCAGATGAGGTGACGGGGATCCGAGGCGCAAACCAGGCAAGTCCCAGGAAAGCAGGCTCGGAACCAGGACCATCGAACCATCGGCGCCCTCCCGATGTCTCGGGTGTGGAACGAGATTCGCGATGACCAGGGCTCCTGGCGCCGAGGCATCAGCCGTCCAGCGATCATCGCAAGACCCGCGTCGCGAGATTGGCTCCCGCGCCCTCTGATCACGGCCTCGGAGGCGCCGGCGGAGGATGCGGGCCTCGCAGCGAGTGCTCGAACTCCTCGAGCGTCGTGAATTCGCACAGCGCGATCGACTGCTCGCCGAGCCACTCCCGGAACCGGGCGTCGAACGCCCCGGCCCGGCTCGCCAACTCGGCCGGATCATCGGCCGGGCACTCCATCAGGTCGGGCAGCCCGATCTCTCTGTACAACGCCGCGAACTCCCGGTAGAGGTTGAACTCGCCGTGCCCCGAGCCGTCCCGCAGGTTCGAGAGCATGAGGCTGAGGTCGTACTGCGCGAACCAGGCGGCCAGGGCCGCGTCGACCGGCCGGGAGTGCTCGCACGCGGTCAAGACCTTGCCGAGCCCGGCGTGGATTTCCGGGTAGGCTTCCCGAAACTCGTCGGCGGCTCTCTGCGTCGCCGGCAATGATGCCTGAAGTTCCCGGAGGACCTCCCGTGTCGCCATGGCCAGCTTCTCCGCGGCGGCGGCGGTCCGGGCGGATTCGCGCGCGGCGCCGATCTCGACGACCAGCGCCTCCAACTCCGCGGGGCGGAACGGGAGCGTGGCCATCTGCCCCAGGAAGGTCTTTCCCCCCTGGTCGACCAGCGTCTGGTTGGCGAGCGCCAGGCACTCCCGGACCGCCAGGACCAGCTTCCACCCAGCGTGCCGCGCGTCGGCCAGGTCGCCGGCGGAGGCGGCCAGGCGGAGGTTGCCCAGGTGCGCGAGAACGGAGCGGAACTCGTCGAGGGCCCGGCGGATCATCTGCGGGCGCGCTTCCGGCTGCTGCAGGTCGAACGTCTTCTGCTTCAGAGCGGCGAAGCGCGCGGCGTGCGCCTCCGAGCGGGCATGGAGGAGCCGGGCGTGGTGGATGACGCCCGCCGCCTGCGACCATCCGCGATCGCGGCCGACGGCCCAGGCCTCCAGCCGCTCCCAGGGAATAGGCCAGAAGTCGAACAGGATCCCTTCGATCAGGACGGTGCGCCCGACCAGGGGCCGGCGGCCCTCCGCCGGGGTATAGAAGATGTCGAGGTCGGAACGGGGGCTGGCGGTCCCCTTCGCGTGGGACCCGTAGATCGCGATCAGGTCCACCTCGTCGCCGGCGGTCTCGAGGGCGTGCGCAACGAGGAGATCCGCGACCCGGAAGACGTCGAGCATCGGGGCCGTCCTTTCCGCGGGCCCGTTTGCGGGCCGCTCGCACCCAGGATACCAGGCCGCCCGGCGTGTGTTCCGGGACCCGGGCTCGGCGGACGCGCCGAGATGCTCGAGTCGGTGGTGCGCTTCGCCCCCGAGCTGGTCGGCCTGCCGATGTTCACCGACGTGGAGCTGCGGCGCGACGCGCGGGCCGTCATCGACGCCGCGCGAGCGCGGCTGCCGAAGGTCCGCCTCGTGGCGGGGGGGGGACCGCACGCGACGGGCTGCCCGGAGGGCGCGCTCCGGCGCTTCCCCGGGGCTCGACTACGTCCTGGTCGGCGAGGCAGACGAGACGATCCCCGAGATGGGGCGCCAGCTCGAAGCCAACGCCGCCGGGCCACGGGTCCGAGGCCTCGGCCGGCGCAACGGCGGGATCCAGGTGGGGGCTACCCACAAGACGGCCTATCGCCCCAAGGGCGGCGAAGCGCGCGGCATCTCGCCGGCCGGCGCGACCATGATTCTCCGCCGGGTAGCGGCGCGGTCAGGGGAACGGCCGGGAGGGCAGTGCCCGGGGACCGGGTTCCTCTCCCCCATTCCCTCCGCATCCCTCAGGTCCGTCTCCTCCCCCGCCAGCGGGAATCCCAGCCCCGGGTGCGATTCGCAGAGACACCATGGCGGCGAACGCTGTGCGAGCGCGGAAGCGAGACGAGCACCGCCAGCCGCGGAGAAAGCCGTGCGGATCGAGGACCAGGTGGGTGTGTCCCCCGGCATGCAGCCACCCCCTGTTTCGGGGGCAAGTGCGCGGCGCAACTTGTACACCACCTTCCCATCCGCCGTGCCCTCGAAGGGGGGGCGTCTCGACAGACGTTCCCGTGAAAATGGAGCGGCGCCGGAGAAGTGCGCCCGGCACCGGCCAAGGACCACGGACGACACGTCCGGACCCAGGTACGACGGGTCGTCCGCAAGCGCCGGCTGCGCCTCGTCGCCGCATCCGAACTCGATCATGCTGCGCAGGCCATGTTCGTGCGCGAGACCGCTGAACACTCCCGCCTTGTAGGCGGCCAGATCGCCGTAGGACCCGATGCTCGAGGACTTACCGGCCCGATGCCTCCCCGTTCGGAATCATAGGGGAAAGCC
>CAYYQN010000055.1:0-26110 GCA_964473865.1 uncultured bacterium
TCACCGGACCCACCGAAGAGCCATCCACCAGCACATCCGCCACCACGTAGCAGGAATCCGGCGTGATCGTGAACGCCTGGCTTCCGCCTTCATTCACCGTCACGAGCCCGCTCGGGCTAATCGTTCCGCCGGTTCCCGCAGAGGCTGTGATCGTATAGGTGGTGCCGGTCAGCTCCCCGACCGCGAAGTCGCCAAACGAGCTTAGTCCCGTCGCCTGCGTGCTCGTAGACGTCCGAGCGCCGGTGGTCGGGGTGGACCAGGCCGATGACTCGTATCGCTTCACGGTGAAACTGTCTGGATCCGCACCCGCATCCAGGTCGCTGGACACGAAGTTCAAGGTCGCACTGTAGCCCGCGCCGGTATCGAATCCTACACCACCATCCGTGAGGGTCCAGGTTCGATTCGCCGTCTTGGCTGCATCCAGCCCGGACGTGCCGATCTGCGGGTGATCCCCGGTCGCGGTGGTGGCGGTCAGGTCTCCAGCCGTCGTCACCGAGCCGAAGACTACCGACACCGGAGCATAGTCACTCCCGGTTCCGACCTCAAAGGTCCGCGCGACCGAGCTGCCCGTCGCGACGTTCTTCTGCAGGTTTCCCACGACATGCCCGCTCGCGCGAGTGACCGAACCCGATGAGGAGATCGCCAGCACGTTGGCATTCGTGGTGACGTTCCCGGCCGTAAGCGTCAGCCCCGAGGTCACCGTCAGCCCGCCGCCGGACAGGGTCACCCCGTTGGTGTTGTTGACCGTCATTGACGCAATGCTTCGGCCACTGGGGATCTCGTAGCCGGTCGTCCTGCCGGATCCCTCTTGAGCGTAGATTGCCGAGTAGCCGCCAGTTCCGTAGCCGAAGGTCGGAGCGGCGCCGTACGACCCGCCTGAGCCCGTGTTGCCGGCGAAGCCGATCTGTGTGGTTCCGGAGGTCGCCCCGCCGTTGCCGATCGTGACCAGGTTGCTGTTGGCGAGCGTTCCACGTAGGAGATTCACCCTGGCGGTGACAAGACTCGCGTTCATGGTCACACCAGACGGATTGTCGATCTCCAGGGCGGTTAGCGGTGCGGTAACGGCACCCGAACCGCCATAGGTCTGCGCAGCGCGGGAGGGCCATCCTTCGCTGACGTATCCCGTGACCGGTTCCGCGAGTCCTGTGCGCCTCTCGGCCTCGGCCTCAGGTTCCTCGGGTAGGTACCTCCGCAGCGCCGAGCCGGTGCCCAGGAAGTAAAGCCCACTGCTCGCCGCCGTCCCGGTAAGCGTTCCGTTGTTGGTGAAGGTCGAACCGTAGGCGACGCACCGGAACCCCGGGGACGTGCTCAGGTCCAGTGTCGTGCCCGGGTTCAGAGTCACATTCCCAACATACGTCGTCCCGAGCAGGCTCGCGGAGTGATTTCCGGTCGTGTTGGTGATGACAACGCTGGGTGCATACCCCTGAAGCCGGAAGATCTTTGCCGCGCCGGAGGAGTCGTTGCCCGCCTGGAGGGTAGCCGCGGCGTCCACGTTCTGGACTCCCGCGTTGTTGCGGTAATCGCGTGGACCGGATGCCCCGGTTCCCGCGAGTTCAAGAACGATCGTACCGCCTGTGATCGTGGCCGATGTCGCGCCATTGGTGCCTAGATCGAAGCTCGCCAGTCCTGTCGAGCTGTGCCCGGATCCGGTCCCTCCGGTGTTTACGGTGACCGTGCCGCCGGTCTGTGTGTACGTAACCGTATTCGCGGCGGCGGACACGCACAGCCGGCCGGTCACGTTCAAGGCCCCGCCCTCGACCGTCGTCGTGCTCCCCACGTAGAGATTCATGGAGTTCCCGGTACCCGTGCCAATGTTGAATGTACCCTGCGCGAGTCGCAGCAGACCGAAGTTCTTGGGAGACGCGTTCTGTCCCTTTACGACGTAGTTCGGATTGTTCAGCCAGATCCCCCCCGTCGCTGGAATCTCGTAGGCCGCTGGAGTGACGAACGTGCGGTGAGTCCCCGAGAAGGTCCCGGATATCTTCAGTGTGCCGTTCTGGAGCGTCAGGAAGGCCGAGGGTGTCCCGTCAGTGGTGGTCCCCTGGACGGTGAAGTTGCTGGGGCTCAACTCCAGAACCGACGCACAGGACGACCCCTTGTTCATCGTCAGCGTCCGGATGTCGGTCGTACCGCCACTACCCCCGAAGGTGGCGCTTGACGCTCCGGTGAATGTGATCCCGGCGCCGGCGGTGTTGCTGTTCGTGCTGAAGTCCAGCGTTCCATTGTTGGTGAGGTTCCCACCGACGGACAACACGTGCGTGGTCACCGAACTTCCGGTGCTTGCCGTCCGGAAGATTCCGCCGCTTGCGATCGTAACGTTCCCACCCACCGTGAGCGTACGAGCGGTTGTCGTCTCGAACTCCAGAGTCCCGGATGCGCCTTGCCCCACGGTCAGATTGTTGCAAGCAGCTGCGCTCGCGATTGTGACCGTGTGTCCGTTCGCGATCGTCGCGTTGTCCAGCGACGTCGGGACCACGCCGCCCACCCATGTCGTCGTGCTGCCCCAGTTTCCGCTCTGTGTGCTGACGATCTCTCCCGCCGGACTGGTCGCCTGGCTGCCGGCAAGATAAGCCGATGCCGCGCTCGCCTCATTGTTCGCCGTAACGCGGAAGTAGTACGTGACGCCCGGGGTGAGGCCGGTCTGCGCCAGGGAATAAGCGGTACCGGTTCCTCCCGTGGTGGTCGAGGTCACGGAACCGACCAGCGAGTAGGTGGTTCCGTCGATCGACCGCGACACCTCGAAATACGTCTCCGTCACGGAGTTGTCCGTCCAGCCGACCGTCATACCCGTCTGAGAGACAGACGAAAAAGTGAGACTCGTCGGAGACGCGGGGGAGACGTTCTGCGTGGGTGTGAACGTCAGTCTGCTGTTCGCGCTCGGAAGGGTGGCGAGCGCATTGGAGGGCGTCGCACCGAACGTTGTCGTGTTCGCCGTCTGCTGCGTCAGGAGTTCTGAGGCCAGTGGCGTCGCGGACATGGTTGCGCCATTGATTCCCAGGGTATAGCTGTAACTGGCCGTGCCGGGTGTCATCGTTCCGTACACATACTCGACGACCCCGGTAGCCTCGTGGAGCTTGACCTGGAAGTTCAAGGCCGATCCAGAACTGCCGCTATACTGCAGGTTGATCCACTCCACCGTCAGGACTCGGCTTCCGGGGGACCCGTCTACCTGTCGTTTGAAACTGGCGTCGAGTGTCTCCTGCGCATTGGCCGTTCCGCTCGGCATGAGGTTGTCATAGAACGGCGCGAGGGCAAGCAGGGTTCCGGCCACGGATGTGAACGCCGTGTTCTGGTTTCCGTATGGGTCTGAGCTGGTGGCCCCAGTCCCGTTCGCCAGTGAGGACGAGAAGTCCATGAAGCCGTTGGTCGATACGCAGAAGGTCGTACAGGGCTTGCCGTCATAGTAGAACGTGAATCCGATCGGCTGTGAGCTGCTTCGGTTGTCTTCCGTGATCGTTCCGTTTCGCCAGCCAGACATGCTCGTTCCCGTCGAGGCGATTGAGGTGTAGCTGACAAGGGTGTCACGGGTCACGGGAGCGTAGTTACCCACACTCTGCGCGTTGGCCGTGGCGCTGCTGAAACCAGCAAGACAGACTAGGAGCAGGATCACGCTGGCCGTTTTCATGACGTTGCCTCCTCAGACCACCGCGGGATGGGTTTCCAGTGACGCGAACAAGACGGTTGAACTCGGCTTCTGTAAAACCGCAAAACTCGACTCGGGGGTTTGTCCGCGTAGTGCCTGACTCGTCAGATGGCAACTGGACGCGGCCAAACCATTCACTCTTTGCACTATATATGATGATGGGCGAATAGGATGTAGTCTGTCAAGGATAACGTGCGCCGAGCGCCCTTGTACGATCGCGGCTGGCACGGGCATGATGCGGGCGTGAGACCAAGGTTCCGGGTACAACCACAGGACGGAGAACAGGGCTGGATCGCAGGTGAAGCGACAGGGGCACGTGTAACTCGCGACGGCGCGGCCCAAGGACCGCGCCGGGACAAAAAAGAACGGTCCCCCGGCTTACGGGCCGCCCGGGGGACCGCACTCTAGCGCAAGGAAGGCAGCAGGATTGACGAGGGCCTGCTCGCTATCTAGCGGCGCCGTCTGCGGACAATGCCCGCCCCGGCACCCAGAATCACCAGCCCCAGGAGAGCCAATGAGCCAGGTTCGGGTACCGGATTGACCATCGACACTTCAATGACCATGTCCTGGAAGTCTCTGTCGGAGCCACCCGCGACGGACCGATCCTCAAACGCGAGCGCATAGTGCCCGGCGGAGGCGCCGCCGGTGATGTAGTAGCTCACCATGTGATCGATGCTAGCGATCGCGTCCGTGTTCTCCGACTCCTTCGAGCTCCAGACGGCTCCGGTCGTGACGTCCTTGATGTAGAACCGCAAGTAGTCATTCGGATCAAAGTCGAAAGTAAGGCTGCCTGAGACTCCGTACCCGGAGCCAGACGTGCTGGTCCACGTCCCGTCAGCCACCGTCCAGTTCGTTTTCGGCCCTCCACCCGAGCCCTGTTCGAAACCGATCTTGTGGGAGTCGCCAGCGAACTTGGCTTCCGCGGTCGCAGTCCCGTCATACTCCCACCAGATCTGGTCCCAACTGTCGTCCACGCGCACGTAGTTGCCCGCGCCGTAGAGGGTGTTGAGAACCGACGGATAACCGAACCTGTTCGTCACCAGCCAGGGCTCAGCGTAACCGGCTGGTTGCAGGACCGGCGTGAGGTAGGCCGCCGCTGTCGAGGCCATCGTCGCCCCCAGGAACAGCAACATCACCCAAAAGAATGCACTGGAACGAACTCTCATTTCCCCCTCCCTCTGGGACCCTCCTTCCGGGCCCCCGCTCCTGTATCTTCCCCTGCTAGATGGAACAAACCTCACAAAGTGGCGCAGATATCGTGCCAGACTCTGGGCGCCCACGGTAAAGCCATACCTTGCTATGAGTTGAACCGGTGGCCCGCCCTCCGGCTCGAAGGCGAGGACGCCGGATTCTGTAAGCGGCACCGACAGCCTGGCGGGAGGATCTGTCGGCCTCCACTTTCAACCAGCGACATATCAATACATTAGGCACGGGGAGCGCCTCTCGGGAGGTGTCGGCCCGGATGACGTTGTGACGATCTCCCGTAGGCGGGCCCATCTCATTCAGTACAAACAGGATGACAGGACACCCGCCACGCCGGTCCGGCGTCCCAGGCACCCCGCGCCGCGAGAAGACAAGTCTCGACACTCACGGCCCGCGGTCGCCACGGGGCTCAGCCCAGAAGACCAGCTTGCCTGAGGACGCCGACTACCGCCTCTTCCGGGCAAAGACCCACATGGAAGAGAGCAGGAAGTTCGTGACCGTGCCGGCTCCGATCCCAAGCACCGCGGCCAACACCAGATGGGCATGAAAAAACGGCACGAGATGGGTGAGGGCCATGGAGGCAGACCAGCTGATCAATGCCCCCAAGGCCGATGAGGAGACGTACTTCACGTATTGGTTCCACCGGCTGCAGTCTCTGGAACCGCGAAAGGTCCAATTCCGGTTGAGGAAGAAGTTCCAGGTCATGGCAATCCAGATGGCCAGACCGCGGGCCGCCGGAATGGGCACCGACAGGAAGAGCAAGAACCGATACACGGAGAGGTCCACCACGGCGCCAGTCAGCCCTACCAGGCAGAATCGGACGAGCGGCGTGTGCAGCCCGCCGAAAAGCCTTCCGAGGAACGGCGGCCTACTTGGGGACATAGACCCGACTCCGAGGAAACCGGTGATCCAGCCGATAGTGTCGGTCCAGCCCTTCCAGGAAGCCCGGACCCAGGTGCTCGTTCTCATACCATTCGACGGTGGCAGCCCCGGCGGCCGGATCGCGAAGCAGCACGATGGCGCTGAAGAATCCGGAATCCAGCTTGCCCAGGAAGTCCTGGTCGATATCCGCACGTCTCTGCCGGGCCAGGCGGAGGGTGAAGGGATCGAGCAGATACGGTCGCACCCCGGCTTCGACGGCAAGCCCGGCGTTTTCCACGAGTACCGGCCCGCGGGAGCCCAACTCCCGGATCGCCCGCACGGTCTCGGTGTGGGCCAATTGGTCCGCTCGGGCATTGCTGGCCGTTCCGACCACGGACGTACGCGCGACGGCAAACAGCGCAGGCACGACAAGCAGGGACATCCCAAACGAAGGCGGGATCGTTCCCCGCAGGAGAACACTGGCGAGCAGCAGCAACGCGCAGACATCGATGTCCAGCAAGTGGTTCCAGTCCGCGCCGGGGGAGAGGAAGATCACCACGGTGACGAGGCCGGTGCAGGCGAACGCCAGGGTAGGCAGCCGGGGACGTGCCGGACGCGGGAGGGCCCAGGTCCCCGCGATCGCCAGGGCCCAGAGCAGAACCCCGATCGGATCGTTTTGAGAGGCTCGAAGAATCAGGTGCTTGATCCCGCCCAGGCTGGGACTCCCCGAGGCGCAGGTCCGTATCGACTCCCAGAACCGCCCATGGCTGGCCCACACTGTAAGACACAGGCCCACGGTCACTCCAAGAGCAGTCAAGACAAGCAGGCGATACGCGGCGCGCCGCTGGTCCCGCCTCAGCCAGAGATCAAGGCTGGCGGCTGCAACCCCGAAGACCGTCGTGATCTTGGTCAGCGCCGCCAGGGAGAAGAGGAGGGCTGGCCAGAACAGGCGCGGTGTGCACCTCGCTCCCGGGGCCATGCCCGTGCCGGAGAACGCCGGACCTCCCTGTCCGCCCCACGGACAGAGCGCCAGGCCCCAGAGATTCAACGCCGCCGCGAGGAGATCGCCACGGATGGTGGTCAGGGCCATCTGGACCGGACCCAGGGCGAGAATCAGGGCGGCGGTGACGGCAGCCATCTTCAAACCTGCCCCCAGGCGGATGAGCCAGTGCAGCGCCGCGCCATACAGAGCTGCCAGCGACAGCATGGTGAGGAGGTATCCGGACCAGACGGGCTCGCGGGTGATCCCCATCAACCCGGCGTGAAGGACGAACTGCAGGGGCGCGTATCGAGTACCGCCGTAGCCCAGATCGCTGATAAGGGGGCGATAGAAGGTGCCGTGGCGAAGGTCATCTGCGAGGGCGATCCACGCGCCCGCCACGTGGGTAACACCAGTGTGATGAGGGAGAACCCGGACGGTCCTGGCGACGACCAGAAGGCACAGCATCAACACGAGGGCACAGAGAGTGCGCGAAGGCAAGAGAGGGGCGACGAACGGGCTGCCCGGTGGTCGGCGGGCAATCTCCTCGGGCCGACCGGTCATTCCCGCCCCTCCCTCCAGGTGGCAGCCGCGGCGAGCATGGCCATCTCCGAGAATCGAGTCAAGAATCCGATGAGGGCTCACGCGGCGTGGCGGACACCATCAAGCCCCCCCTTGAGCCGAGAACCGGAGCGAGGCTTCGAATTCGCTGCCAGGATCGGAGGGGATCGCCTGGAATCTCGGCCAGGCTTTCCGCCAGGTCCTCGCAAGCCCCCCTACACAAATGTGCCCGGCGGCGAATACCGCCGGGCACATCTTCAAATCGCTGCTTGGAGACCCGATCGGATCGCGCTCGTCCCGGTCGGGAGCTTGCCGCGCTAGGAGCGGCTCTTGCGCCTCCAGGCCATCGCCGCAGCACCCAGGAGCACACCACCCAGGAGCATCAGAGACCCTGGTTCCGGAACATTTACTTCGATCAGGTCCTGGCCATCGTGCAACACCGTGCCGTAGGCGCACTGTCCCTGATAGGAATTCAGATAGGTGGCCGCCAGGTTCTGTACATCCGTAGCTGTGAAGCCGATGCCGCCCGTGACCGAGTTGATCTGGAAGGCGCCGGTGGAGAAGCGCGTGGCGGCACTGACCGCCGTGCCTCCGTAGCCGGCGCCTCCGTCGTACAGAGCTTCCCACACAGAAAGCTGGAGAGCGGCCCGCGCCAGGTTGCTGGCGCTGTTCTGGCCCGGATCAACCTGGGAAATGAGGTGCGCAGCCCATTGGAGGCCTGCGTTGGAGCCGCCGTTGAGGGGCACCCACGTCGCCGTCGAATACGCATCATACTGATGCTCGTGGAATCCTCCGGCCGGCTCGTAGACATTCGCCTCGATGCAGTAGAGGTTCCTCATCGGTCCGGTCTTGGCCGAGTTCCCCCACGAATCCCAGGGTCCGAGCATCGACACCCTGCTGGCATACCCCGGGACCTTCCAGTCACCTTGTGCCGTGTTCAGCCCGTAGTTGTACTGAATCCAGACGCTCCCAGAGTAGGCAGACGCCACAACCGGCACCAATAGCAGGCCGACGGCCGCCATTGCCACGATCGCCTTCGTTCTCCTCATTCCGGTCCTCCTCCCGTAAAGTCAGCACTTTGATGCAGTTAGGACCAACTCTGGCCGTCCGGGTGGTCACGCCCACGGCCGTCGCCGCCCGACAGAATCAGAGATCGCAACAGCCGTACCAGACGACCGCTCCGGGAGGCACGATCAAGAACCGACCTCTTCCCAATCGGTTATGGACTCGTCCGCGACGGTCGCGAAGACGCCGACGAGAATACATGAGAGGATGTGTCGCCCTGGGCATACGAAGATCCTCTCTACACGGCGGATTCCTACTTTAGTTTGGACCCGGCCAAGAAGTTACCGCGCCCCCCATACTGTCGGTTTCGCCGACAGTCAATCAGATGGAGCGGGATCCTCATCCTACCGTTGCTTCCCGGCATCGCTCTCGCCCAGACCGTGCAACCTGCCTGATTGAGACTGCACGAGGGCATCCCGCAGGCCCGGTCGGGGACCTCCGGCGCCGAGCCCGAGCCTGGCCTCCACCCGGCCTTGAGACTCCCGCGAGGCTTCGTGGAGTAGCTTCATTCGCTTGATTCGCCGCGCTTTGGACTGCCTGCTCCCCGGTGGCACAGCGGCCTCCACGCTTCACCCCCTCTGACTCGCGGAAGCTCCGAGCCGCGGTGGCACCGCTCTTGACTCCCCAACCACTGGGCATCCGAAGAGGTCGCACCGTGGCGACGATCCCGGGTGTCTCCGAGGAGGAGCCGCCATGATCGATCCATCCGTCCCGTGGGTTCTCCTGAGAGTCCGAGACCAGCTCTTTGCCGTGCCCGCGGCACACATTCGCGAGATGGCGGAAATGCCGCCGATCACGCGGGTTCCCAACATGCCCGAGTTCGTGCTGGGCCTGATCTCGCTCCGCGGCCAGACCACGCCGACGATCGACATGCGCCGGCGACTCGGGGTCGCCACCGCTGAGGAGGACGTCAAGCGACTGACGGACGAGCTGGACCGGGCCGGGGAGGAGCACCGACGGCTGGCTGAGCGTCTCGAGTCAGCGGTGCAGACTGGTTGCACCGCCGGCATCGAAACCGAGGCTTGCGCGTTTCAGAACTGGTGCAACTCGATCGAGACCAAGAATCCGCTCGTTCGGCTTCATCTGAAGAAGCTTGACGAGCCCCACGCCCGCCTGCACGCGGCGGCCGCACGCGTGGTCCAGGCGCTCGATACAAGTCCCGCTGAGGCCAATGCCGCCCTGCATCGCTTCCAGGAGAAGGAGCTGGCGGCGTTCGCCCGGCTTCTGCCACTGGTTCAGGAACGGCTGGTGCACGCGCACCGACAGATCGTCGTCGTGCTCACCCTTGACGGCCAGTCTCTGGGCGCTGCCGTTGACGAGGTCGAGTCGATCGAGCCGCTGAAACCGGGCTCCATCGAGGAGCTCCCGGCTCGCTTGCACGGAATGAGGACCAGCCTCACGAAGATGGTCGGCCGCCGCACGCGCGACGACGAGATCGTCCTTCTGCTCGAGGTCGAGGAGCTCTTCCAAGGCGCGGGCGAGGCCGCGACCGGCCAGGACTGGTTCGAACGGGCAACGGAAACGCCGGTGCCGGGACCGGAGCCGGAATCGGCCCGGGAGGCGGCGTCCACGAACACGCTTCCGCCAGCGGCCGGGACCAAAGCGACGCCGACCTCTTCTCCGGGGCGCATCCAGGCGGAAGCCATGGACGAGTGCGGTTGGTGCGGTGACCACAACGGCCCGTGGGTCCGACTCCAGGAAGGTCCCCTCGTACAACCCGGAGTGACCTGGGCCAACGAGGAGGCGGAGATCTCCGGCAGTCCGGGCTCTCCCTGGATGTAGCGGTTTCTCTCGATCGGTAGCCCCCCACCGGTCACACTGGGGGAGGGCCGGGGCGCAGTCCTCCTCCTGCGTTCCTGGTCCTCCCCCGATTCTTGCCGGGAGGCCACCTGTGGCATTGCGTTGGACGAAAGAACTGCTCGACCTTGAGAGGGACTGCGAGGTCACCCCGTACAAGTCCTCGGGCCCGGGTGGCCAGAAGAAGAACAAGACGGAGTCGTCCGTGCGAGTGGTTCACGTGCCCACGGGCCTGACCCGCATCGCCACCGAGAGCCGCAGTCAGTCGGCAAACCGGCTCCACGCTCTCGAGCGGATTCGGTCGGCTCTGGAGGCGCGGCGCCGCAAGCCGAAGCCGCGACGCGCAACGAAACCTCCTGCCGTCGCGCGAGCCCGACGGCAGGAGGCGAAGACGCGTCGATCCCAGTTGAAGCAGATGCGGCGGCGGCCTGAGGAGGATTGATCGCTGCTCTCTGTGTCGCTGCTCTCTGCGCGCGGCCGCCGTGCCGAGAGAGAATGGCCCGCCGCGTGGCCCGGAAGGGACCGGCCGGCGGGCCGCACCCGGAAACTGACCGGGGCCGCTACTTCTTTGCGGCGAGCGCCTCCTCCACCGCTTCCACCAGAACCGATTCGGGTGTGAGCCCTCGCCAATGGCGGACGACGCGGCCTTTCTTGTCGACCAGGTACAACGAGGGGATCGCCCGCACGTCCCACTTCTGGCTGCACGGGTCCTTGGGATTGTCCGCGACGTTCGCGTAGGTGATACCCATCTTCTTCAAGAAAGGCGGAACCTGGACCGGAGGGTTCTTGTCGAGCGACACGCCGAGCACGACCAATCCCCGGGACTTCATCGACTCGTGCAGCTTCTGCAGTCCCGGCATCGCCATTCGGCAGGGGCCGCACCAGGTGGCCCAGAAGTCGATCAGGACGACCTTGCCTTTGTAGTCGGAAAGCGATTTCGTCTTGCCGTCCAAAGTGAGGAACTTGGTGTCCGGAGCCGGAATCGGTGTGACGCCCGCGGTCTGCGCGGCCGCCGCGACAGGAATGACAAGAAGGGCCAGGAGAAGAGTCAGCGCCCGGATGCGGGTGCGAATCATCGATGCCTCCACCGGTCGGTTGTTCGTTAGTGTGGCAGCCGGGGTCCCGAAGGAAGAAGGAGCCGCCGGATTGGTGCAATGGTACTACTTCGTCCGGGCCGAACGGTTTCTTGTTTCGCGCACCGGCGGGGTTTGTGGGGAGGTGTGTCGCGGCTGCCTCACGCCCTCCCCCGGATCGACCCGGCGGCCCGGTCGCGAGTCTGCCTCTTTCCCTGCATGAAGTTACGGTTCACAAACGCTCTCCACTCTGCCCCACGAACCAGTCGGCTCGATCCTCGAAGAGGAAATTGAACGTGGTGAGGCTCCCGTAGATCCTGGTGATGTAGTCCTCGAGCTCGATCCGGTCGGCATCGTTGAGTTTCGGATGGTTGTTGATCTTCTGCTCGAGGACGCGGAGGCGTTCGCGCACCATGACCACCTTGTGGAAGAACCCATCGATGGGGATGACCTTCTCCGCCAGGCCGGGCCGACTGGGTTTGAAGACAACCTCGCCCCCCTCCCAACGGGCCACCATCTCGTAGTTGGCGGGGGGCGCGTGGCCGACGCGCTCGAATTCCTCGCGAACCGCCTGGCGGACGGTACGGACCAGGTTGTCGAAATCAGCGCGGTCCAGATCCTCAAGCGTGCTCATCTAGAGTCATCCTCCTTGATTGTGGGAGAGAAACACGCCCCGGGCGATCGACACCCGGCGAGTTCCCCGGCGTCCTCCCAATCGCCCGGGGACGCCCCCGGAGGCCGCATCCCGACGATCCGGGCCTGGCCGGGTGCTGAAGAACCCAGCCAGTCCATCCTCGCGGCAACGACCCGCCCGGCGCAAGATCCCGGAGTCGGTTGCGGCGGCTCGGACGGTCGGGACCAGGCGTTGACACCCCCCGGCCGGCGCATCGAAACTCTGCCCCATGCGCGTGTCCTCCTGGCTTCTCGAGGCGGAGCGACGATGCCCCTCGGGGTGTCGCTGGCCGGCATGGGTGCTCTTCGCCCTGTTCCTCGGCAACGCCCTCGTCGCCGCCGCCCTCAATTCGGGAACCTGCGACGAGCTGGGGGCCCACATTCCGTCGGGGTGGCTCTACTGGAAGACGGGCGTGTTCGCCGGCGGCATCGGCAACTTCCCGCTCGGTCAACTCCTCGTCACGGCCGCCGCGGCGCTGTTCGCGCGTGATTATGCGCTCTGGACGGAGCAGCACCTCTTCCTCTTCCGGCTGCCGGGCATTCTCCTCGGCCTGGGACTGTGCTTCCTGGTCTGGGGTCTGGCCCGGCGAAGACACGGGAGCGGAGCCGGGCTGGCGGCCCTCTTCTTCGCCGCTCTCTGTCCCAACCTCCTCGCGCACTCGACGGTGGCAACACTCGACCTGCCGGTGACGTTCTTCATCTTCCTGGCTGTCGTTTTGCTCGATCGATGTGTGGACCGTCCGCACCCGGGACGCGTGGCGATGCTGGCCCTGGCCCTCGCCGCCGCCGCGCTCGTGAAGGCCCAAGCCCTGCTCCTCTACCCCTACGCCCTGATCGTTCTGGGAGTCATGGCCCCGCGGGCGCGGCGCGGAAGGTACTTCGCGAGCTGGCTCCTGCTTCCCGCCGCCTGGATCCTGTTGGTGTGGATCGTCTACCGGCACGTCCCCTACCGCGGGGGCGCCCTCCTTCCGCCCTTGCTCTTCGAACCGTTGCAGAGCCTTCGCGCGCACACCGAACAGGGGCACTTCGCCTATCTGCTGGGCCGGTACTCCCACACCGGCTGGTGGTACTACTTCCCTCTGGCGATCCTGGTGAAGACGCCGATCGCGCAGCTGCTGCTCGCCGGGCTCGGGCTCTTCCGGCGGCAGGCGCGGCGCGAGCTCCTCCTGCTGACCGCTCCGATCGTGCTCTTCCTCGTGCCGGCCATGGCGGGAAGCATCGACATCGGGCTCCGGCATATCCTCATGATCTACCCCTTTCTCGCGGTGGCCGCGGGACGCGGCGCCATGCGGCTGTGGGCGATGGGCAAGGACCGGGCTGCGCGCGAGGCCGGCGCGGAGATGGCGCCGGCGCGATTCGCCTGGCCCCGGATCGCACTCGTGGCACTGCTCCTCACGATCATCGTCCACGCCGCGGCAATCACCCCGCACCATCTTTCGTACTTCAATCTCCTGGCCGGCGGCGCCCGGAACGGGCATCGGGTTCTCATCGACAGCAACTACGACTGGGGACAGAATGATCGGTTTCTGCGCCGCCATCTGCAGGAGCGGAATCTCCCCTACCGGATCGACCCCTACGCCTTCTGGCCGGTGAATGGACCCATTCTCGTCAACGCGAATGCGCTCTATGGCGTGCTGAACGGCGGGACCAAGGCCTATGCGTGGCTGCGGCGCTTTCAGCCGGTGGGCCGCGTGGCGTGGACCTGGTTCGAGTACCAGGTGCCTCCGGGAACCTTCGTCGAACCCGCCGAGGATGAGGAGGCACGCCGGCAGTGCCTGGCCCACCTGTTCCGCGTGCGCGAGGCCGCTCGCCTGATCCCGGGCCCCGAGTTCCGGGCGTTGTTGGCGCAGGGGTTCGCCGGCTTCGGGGCCTACGACGTTGCGTTCGCAGAACTCCGCCAGTGCCTGCGCGAGCATCCGGGCTACGCCCGGGCGCTCGGCCTGGGCGGCGAACTCATCGTCCGCTGGAAGCTCGGGGTGCTGGTGTTCCACGGCCGGGAGTACCTCGATGGATTCCGGACTGCCCGGCCCGAGCTCGCGGATGACGAGGAGCGGCTCGTGACGCTGGCGAAGCGGGGCGGCCTGGCCGCGACACTGGCCGAGTTCCAGGTCCAGCTCGGGGCGGTCCTGGAGGCGCAGCGTGATCCCGGGAGCGCCCGGGATGCCTACCGGCTCGCCGCTCGCCTCGATCCGGCGAACCCGGCCGCGGGCGCAGGGCTGCAACGGCTCCCCGACGTGCGATAATCGGCGAATGAAATCCTATCGCCTCGCGCTCCTCGCGGCGCTCTGCGCCGGCGCCGCCCTCGCCGCCACACCCCCGGTTTCGGGGTCGCGGAGCGGGGTTGGCGCAGCCGCCGCGCTGCCGGCCCCGGCGCCGGCAGACACGCTGCGACCGCCCGCCGGTCCACAGGCGGACCCGGCGCCCCCACTGATGCCGGATACGGCCGATTCCAACCAGGTGTCCATCGGCCTACCCGCCATCCTGGAACGGGAGCCGGGAGTGAATGACCCCGTCTTCTCGATCCTCACCCGGCTCGTCACCTCAGGGATCTACGGCACCATCACGCAGGAGCGCCTCCGGCAGGAGATCGCGCGCCTCGGAGGCGAGAGCCGCCTGCCGTACGAGAGCGTGGTTTCGATCACGCGCCAACCGGTGCAGCCGGGCCGGACGGCGTTGATTCGCGTCGAATTCAAGGAGCCGATCGACCTGCCGGTCCCCTACAGCATCCTGGGCTACCACCCGGGGAGTTTCACCGCTTCGCAGTCCTGCCTGTTCCGCGAATGGGAGTTGGGGACGGTCCATCTGTCGGAAGCGGAGAAGAAGGGCGATCGCACCGAAGTCCGCACCATCGATCTGGACGATGTTCACCTCTTTGCCGCTGTCGAAGGAGACGTGAAGATCGACATCGATGCCCTCGTCGACGCCGTGCTGGGGGGAGCGATTGACGACACGGACGTCACCACGCTCATGCTCTGCCGCTGGCGAGGCGAGTGGTACGGAGCGGCAATGGGGTACGGCAAGGACCGGCACGGCCGTTCCGGAATCCTGAGCTTGCGCCGGGACAAGATCCTCTTCCCGACCCCTGACGGTTTGAAGGGAGTCGGGCGGCAGATGCGGACCAAGGCCGAGCATCTGGGGAAGGTGTGGGACGCGGAGGGTGCCCGGCAGGTCGGGTTGGCCCGTCCGCCGATCCCGGGGGAATACCAGGCGAGCCCGTAACCCGCGTCCTGGATGGGAACTGCATAGGAGCACGACCGCCTTGCGGCGGTCGTGCTCACGAAGACCCGAACTGCGTAGAGAGGAGGTCGCTACTTCCTCCGCAGTCGACAGGTCCTCAGACCGATGTAGGGAAAAGGCGCTGCGGTCATTCCGCGCATGGACGCGGTAGACTCCCCCGGAATGAAACCGCAATCTGCATACCGGAATCTCGGTAGCGATGATCTTGTTATAAGACAACAGAATAGACTCCCGACGGCATATCGACAACCGAGGCGCTTGTTGGGCTTTCCGACAGTGAGATCTGGCCAGAGAACGGGATGAGCGCTTCCGCTCCAGTGCCATCGAACGTAACCGCTTCAGCCACAAATCGATGCCCCGGCACCCCCGAGCTTCGGCTCGGTGGGCGGGGCTGTAGGCTTTCGGGTACACGTTGTTCCCCCGCGACTGCCCGCGGACGGCGGGCCGTACGCCGCGGCGCCGCGCCCTGAGGCCATTTGACACCATTTGACACCTGACACGCCCATCCACATACTCCCTCGCGTGTCCGGAAGGGTCCGGTTGTGTCCTCGGTTGACATAGGGTGGGGTGTGATGCAACTAGGTGTCCGGGAGGCGGCCCGCCTGCTCGCGGTCTCCGAAAAGACGATCTACCGGTGGATCAAGGAAGGGCGGCTTCCCGCCTATCGGGTGAACGAGCAGTACCGTTTCAACCGGGCGGAGCTGCTGGAACTGGCGACGGCGCAGCGGATCAGCGTCTCGCCGGACATCTTCCATGAGCCGGAGGACCTGCGGCAGGGTTCCCTCCCGACCGTCCTGGAAGCGCTCTCGATCGGAGGCATCCACTACCGCGTCGGCGGGAGCGACAAGCCCTCGGTGCTCCAGGCGATCGTGGAGGTGATGCCGCTGCCCGAAGAGGTCGATCGCTCATTCCTGCTCCAGGTGCTGATGGCGCGCGAGTCGTTGGGTTCCACCGGAATCGGCGACGGCATCGCGATTCCCCATGTCCGCAATCCGATCGTGATGCACATCCCGCGGCCCACGATCACCCTCTGCTTCCTCGAGCATCCGATCGACTTCGCCTCGATCGACGGCCTTCCCGTGCAGACTCTGTTCACCATCGTCAGCCCCACCATCCGGGCACACCTGCATCTGCTCTCCCGCCTGGCGTTCGTCCTGCGGGACGATTCGTTCAAGGCGGTGCTGGCCGGCCCCGGCTCTCGCGGAGAGATCATCTCCGGGTTGCGGCGCGCGGAGTCGCTGTCATCGGGGAACCCGGCGGGGGACGCGCCGCCGGAAGGCGCCCGGTAGACATGGCGCTCCTGCTCGCGGCAATCGGCACCCTTCTTCTCGGGGGAGGAATCGTCTTCCTCGGGGCGGGGCCGGCGCGGCGCTGTGGGCGCATCGCCGCGGGCTCCGTCATCGCGGCGGCGATCCTGGGCATCATTCCCGCGGTCGGGGTGCTGGCCGGGGGCCCGCCGGCCACGCTGACATTGCCGTGGGAAATGCCTCTCGGCTCGCTCTCTCTGGGACTCGACGGTCTGTCGGCGTTCTTCGTCATCCCGATCCTGCTCTTGGCCACGGTTGCCGCCCTCTACGGAGCATCCGCCCAGCGCCACGGCACGCCCGGCCGGAGGACCGCCGCGTCCTGGCTTCTGTATAACCTGCTGGTTGCCGGCATGCTGCTCGTGGTGACGGCGCGAAACGGCATCCTGTTCCTGGTCGCCTGGGAAGTGATGTCGATGGCTTCGTTCTTCCTCGTCATGTCCGAGGACGAGAAGCCGGCGGTCCGGCGAGCCGGGTGGGTCTACCTGATCGCGACACACATCGGCACCATGGGCCTCCTGGCACTCTTTGTCCTTCTGGGCGGCAGCGGCGAGACGCTGGACTTCGCCGCCTTCCGGGCGGCAGAGGGGGGATCCCGCCTGGCCGGAACGGTCTTCCTTCTCGCGCTCCTCGGCTTCGGCATGAAGGCGGGATTCGTTCCCCTCCACGGCTGGCTTGCGGAGGCGCATCCCGCCGCGCCGAGTCACGTTTCCGCGCTGATGTCGGGCGTGATGATCAAGATGGGTATCTATGGGCTGCTCCGGGTGCTGACGTTTCTCGGCTCGCCGCCGCCGTGGTACGGCTGGACGCTGGTGGGAGTCGGCGCGGCTTCCGGGCTCTACGGGGTGCTCTTCGCTCTCGCGCAGCATGACCTGAAGCGGCTCCTGGCCTACCACAGCGTGGAGAACATCGGCATCATCGCTCTGGGGATCGGCATCGGTCTGCTCGGCCGCAGCCAGCAACTCCCCCTGGTCATGGTTCTCGGTTTCAGCGGCGCCCTGCTGCACGTCTTCAATCACGCGCTCTTCAAGGGGCTGCTCTTTCTTTCCGCCGGGGCGGTGGTCCATGCCGCGCACACCCGCGAAATCGACCGTCTGGGCGGGCTCCTGCGCCGCATGCCGGTCACCGGAACCGCCTTCCTGGTCGGCGCCGTGGCCATCTGCGGCCTCCCCCCGCTCAACGGCTTCTTCAGCGAGGCTCTGGTGTATCTGGCGGCATTCTCCGCGGCCATCTCCGCCGGCGGACCCACGGCGATCGCCGGCGTCCTGATCGTCGTCTCCCTGGCGCTGATCGGCGGGCTCGCCGCGGCATGCTTCACCAAGGCTTTCGGCATCGTGTTTCTCGGGGAGCCGCGGAGCGCGGCCGCATCCGAGTCCCACGAGGTCTCGCCGGCCATGCGCGGGGCGATGGTGTCCCTGGCCGCGGCGTGCGGGCTCGTCGGCTTGTGCGCTCCGTTTCTTCCGCGGGCCATCGCCGAGGCAACCCGGTCCGTCTGCGGGGCATCTGCGACGGAGATGGAGGGGCCCATCGCCTGGGCCGCCTCTTCGTTGCGGCTTGCGCTCCTGGGTACGAGCGCCCTCATCCTTGCCGCCCTCGGACTCGTGCTCCTCCGCCGCAGGCTGCTCGCCCGCCGGCGCGTGGAGTCGGCCCCGACCTGGGATTGCGGCTACGCGGAGCCCACGGCGCGCATGCAGTACACCGCGTCCAGCTACGCGCAACCCCTGATGAGATTGTTCGGCCTTGCCGGCTGCACGCGCCGCGAATTCGTGGAGCCTACCGGTCTGTTTCCGAAGGAAGCCAGCCTCCGCACCCACACCCCGGATCCGATCCAGGACGGGATCTTCGTCCCCGCGTTCGGCGCGGTGGGCCGCCTCCTGTTGAAGTTCCGCTGGCTGCAGGGCGGCATGATCCAGTTGTATGTCCTCTACATCGCGTTGGCATTGCTTCTGCTGCTCGCCTGGAAGCTGAGGTGACGACGTGATTGTCGTGGCGATCGTCAATGTCCTTCTGGCGTTGCTGCTGGCGCCGCTGCTCCCCGGGATCATCCATCGCACGAAGGCCGCGATGGCCGGACGTCGCGGAGCGCCGCTGCTCCAGGGCTACTACGATCTCGGCAAATTGCTGCGCAAAGACGCCGTCTATAGCGCGACCACAACCTGGGTGTTTCGCGCCGGCCCTGCCGTATCGTTGGCCGCCCTGCTCGTGGCGCTGGTGTTGGTGCCCTTCGCGAACGCCCGCGCCACGCTGATGTTCCCCGGGGACCTGCTTCTCTTCGCCTATCTTCTCGGGCTGGCGCGCTTCGGGATGGTGGTAGCAGCGCTCGACACCGGCTCCAGCTTCGAGGGGATGGGGGCCAGCCGGGAGGTTACCTTCTCGGCCTTGGCGGAGCCGGCGCTTCTGCTCGGCCTGGCGGCGATGGCCCATGAGGCCGGCAGCCTCTCGCTTTCGGATGTGTACGCCCGGCTGGCACCGGTCTCGCTCATCGAAGGCGGAGGCCCGGTGCTGCTTCTGGTGGCCGCCGCATTCGGAATCGTCTATCTCGCGGAGAACGCGCGAATCCCCTTCGACGATCCGAACACCCATCTGGAACTGACCATGATCCACGAAGTCATGGTCCTCGATCACAGTGGCCCGGACCTGGCGTTTCTCCAGTACGCCGCGGCGCTGAAGCTCTGGCTATTCGGATCTCTGGTGATCGGCATTCTCATTCCGCTGCACGGGGCGCCTCCGGTCCTGGCCGTACTCGGGGGAGTCGCCGGGATGACCCTGCTCGCGGTGATCACCGGTCTGGTCGAGTCGACGATGGCTCGTCTCCGGCTGGTGCGGGTACCCCAGCTTCTCGTCGCGGCGACGATGCTATCGCTCCTCGCCCTGCTGATGGTGTTGGCATGAGCGGCTGGGAGACCGCCCTGAAGGGCCTGGCCGATACGCTGGTCATGTTCGTGGTGCTGGTCAACCTGCGCCTTCTGGGCGCCAGCCGGTTGGGATCGTGCATCCGGATCGTGGCGATCCAGGGGTTTCTGCTCGGGCTGCTGCCGCTGGTCTCCCAGGGACCGAACCTCGGTCTGCGGGTGCTGCTGCAGGCGACGGTGAGCATGTTCCTGAAGGGGATCGTGTTCCCGGCGCTTCTGAACCGCGCGGTGCGGGAATCGGAGGCTAGACGAGAACTGACGCCGATCATCGGCTACACGCCGTCGCTTCTGGCAGGTGGCGGTCTGCTGGCCCTCGCGCTCTGGCTGGGGGGGCGGCTTCCCGTACCGGGGACGGCGATCTCGTCGCTCCTGGTGCCCACCGCGCTCTTCACGATCATGACCGGGCTCTTCATGATCGTGGCCCGGCGCAAGGCGATCAGTCAGGTCCTGGGCTATCTCGCCATCGAGAACGGGATCTTCGCCTTCGGCCTTGCCTTCGCGGAACGGGAGCCGTTCCTGGTGGAGATGGGAATCCTGCTCGACGCGTTCATGGCGGTCTTCGTCATGGGAATCATGGTCTACCAGATCAATCGTGAATTCGCTCACATCGATACCGACCGGCTGTCGGAGCTGAAGGACTGACGCGGTGATTCTCTTCTTGATTGCGCTTCCCTTGCTCGCGGGAACGCTGGCCTTCTTCATTCGGAGTGACCGGGCGCGCCGGACGCTGCTGGTCATCGTGCCGCTGGTCCACGCCGGGCTGGTGGCGGCGGCCTCGTTCGTCCGGCCCCGTCCGGTGCTCGGCGGGTGGCTGGCCCTGGACTCCTTGGAGCTGCTCTTTCTCGCCATCACGAGCCTTCTCACGGTTGCGGCATCCGTGTACGCGGTCGGCTACCTGGCCCGCGAGAAGCACCCTCGCCCGGTCTCTCCGGACGGGTTTCTCTTCTCCAACGCACCGGAGGCGACGTTCACCGGCTGCTTCCTCCTCTTCCTCGGCACCATGACGCTCGTGGCGGCGGCGCAGCACTTCGGACTGATGTGGGTCGCCGTCGAGGCGACGACCCTGACCAGCGCGCCCCTGATCCACTTCCACCGGAATCCGCGTTCGTTGGAGGCCGCCTGGAAGTACCTGCTCATCTGCTCGGTGGGCATCGCGATCGCCCTGCTCGGCAACTTCTTCCTGGTGGTGGCGTCATCGTCCGTACACGGCCCCCTCACGATGGCCGGCCTGATGCGGCAGGCCGGCTCGCTCAATCCGGTCTGGCTGAAGGCCGCGTTTCTCCTCCTCTTGGTCGGATACGGAACCAAGATGGGCCTGGCGCCGCTGCACACCTGGCTGCCCGATGCGCACAGCGAGGCCCCATCGGTCGTTTCCGCCCTTCTCTCCGGCGCGCTCCTGAACTGCGCCTTTCTCGCCATCCTGCGCGCGCACGCCGTGTGCGCAACCGCCGGCCTGGCATCGTTCAGCGGCGGTCTGCTCGTCCTCCTCGGCCTGGTGTCGATGGGGTTTGCCGCGGCGTTCATCGTGGGACAGAAGGACTTCAAGCGCATGCTGGCCTACTCCAGCGTGGAGCACATGGGGATCGCGGCCTTGGGGGTGGGGCTCGGCGGAGCGGCGGGCTTTGGCGCGCTGCTGCACGTGATGAACCATTCCCTGACCAAGGCGATGCTCTTCTTTCTCTCCGGGACCATCCTCGCCACCTACCAGGACAAATCGACGAGCCGGGTCAACGGCGTCCTCCGGGTTCTGCCCATCACCGGCGTCCTCTGGATGGCCGGCTTCCTGGCCATCACCGGGACCCCGCCGTTCGGGCCGTTCGTCAGCGAGTTGAGCGTCCTCAGGGGCGCGCTGGACGGACATCACTGGCTGGTCGCGGTTCTCTACGTGCTGTTCCTCACGGTGATCTTCATCGGGATGGCCGGCGTCTTCCTGCGCATGTCGTTCGGGCCGCGGGGCGGAACGAGCGAGATCGAGAGGCCGGAGACATCGGGGCCCAGGGGGACGACCCTCGGGACGTCGGAACCCGGGACATCGATGCCCCCGGCGCCGGCAGCGACGGTGCGGGAGCCGGTGCTGGCGTGGCTGCCTCCGCTCGCCCTGGGAATCTGCGTGCTGGTCCTGGGGCTCTGGATCCCCTCGCCCTTGCGCGAATCGATCACGGAGTCACTGCGGATCCTGGGAGTGCGCTAGCGATGCCGCCGAAGTCCATCGTACAGACGGAAAACGGAGCAGTGCTGCGCCGGGGCGACCTGCCGCTGGTCCCGGTGGACGCCTTTCGCGCCACCATCATCGACGCAGTTCGCGCCGGGGCTCGCCTGGTGGCGTTCTTCGGGCAGCCGCAGGCGGATCAGCGCGTTCGCCTGCTGGCGGCCCTGGCCCTGCCGGAAGCCGGTCCGCTCGCGCTCCTGGCGACAGACGTGGACGAGCGATACCCCGCGCTCACGCCGCACTGTCCCCAGGCTCACCTCTTCGAGCGCGAAGTGGCGGAACAATGGGGGATCGTCCCCGAGGGACATCCCTGGCTCAAGCCGGTTCGGTTCCATCGCTCCTGGCGAGCCGGACGGGATGCGTGGGGCCGCGATCCCGAGATCGATCCGCTTCCCGGAGTCGCCGATTTCTTCCGGATCCGGGGTGAAGAGAGCCATGAAGTCGCCGTCGGGCCGGTGCACGCCGGAGTCATCGAACCCGGGCACTTCCGCTTTCAATGTCAGGGGGAAACGGTCCATCACCTGGAGATCGCCCTGGGGTACCAGCACCGGGGACTCGAACGCGCTCTCCCGGGCGGACCGGACAAGCACACCATGCCGCTGATGGAGACCGCGGCCGGCGACACCAGCATCGGCCACGCGTTGGCGCACTGTCACGCCCGCGAAGCGCTCGCCCGATGCGGCGTGCCGCCGCGCGCGTTGGCCCTGCGCGGGGTGGCTCTGGAGTTGGAGCGCATCGCAAACCACGTGGGCGATCTCGGAGCCCTGGCCGGAGATGTCGGCTTCCTGCCCACGGCCTCCTACTGCGGGAGGATTCGCGGCGACATCCTCAACCTGACCGCCCTGCTCTGCGGCAATCGCTTCGGCCGCGGGCTCGTCCGGCCCGGCGGCGTCACCGCCGATATCACCAAGGAGATGGTCTCCGCCCTCAAGACTCGCCTGGCGGACGCCGCGAGAGACGCGGCGGAGGCGATCCGCCTGATGTGGAGCGCGCCATCCGTCACGGCACGTTTCGAGGAGACCGGAACCCTGAGCCGGGAGGCCGCCGTTCAGATCGGACTGGTCGGGCCGGCGGCGCGCGCGTGCGGCGTCGATCAGGACGTCCGCAAGGACGCTCCCTTCGGCATCTACCGGTTTGCCCACATCCCCACCGTGACCTGGGATGTCGGCGACGTGTTCGGCCGGGCCCATGTACGCGAGATCGAGATCCTGCGCTCCGTCGCGTTCATCCAGGAACAGCTGGACAACCTCCCGCAGGGCGAGGTGCGGGCCGGGGCGGCGGACCTGGCGCCGGAGAGCCTGGTCGTGTCGCTGGTCGAAGGATGGCGCGGGGAGATCTGCCACGTCGTTCAAACCGACGCCGCCGGCCGCTTCGCGCACTACAAGATCGTCGACCCGTCATTTCACAACTGGTTCGGGCTCGCGCTGGCGATGCGCGGCGAGCCGATCTCGGACTTCCCGCTGTGCAACAAGAGCTTCAATCTCTCCTACTGCGGGCACGACCTGTGAGGCGGAGGGTGTCCCCATGCTGAGAGTCCTCGCCGCGCGTCGTCGTCAGGGATTTCGCACCGTGGCGTTTCCCGACCGGGCCGACGTGGCGCTCCCCGACCGGTTCCGGGGCCGCCCGGAAGTCGACCCAAAGAAGTGCCGGCACGGTTGCCGCGACTGCGCGGAGGCCTGTCCGACCGATGCGATTCGAATCCTGGACGGGAGGGTAGAGATCGACCTGGGGCGCTGCCTCTTCTGCGACGACTGCCGGCAGGCGTGCCCCGCGGGTGCGATCGCCTGCGGCCGTGACTACCGGCTCGCGGCGCGCACGCGCGCCGACCTCGTCCTTGACGAAACCGGGCTTCGTCTGGCCTGCGCGCTGGAAGAGAAGACCCGCCGCCTCCTGGGCCGCTCCCTCAAGTTGCGGGTAGTGAGCGCCGGGGGGTGCAACGCCTGTGAAGCCGACACCAACGTGCTCACGACCATCGGCTGGGACCTCAGCCGCTTTGGCATCCAGTATGTCGCCGCGCCGCGCCACGCCGACGGCCTGCTCATCACGGGACCGGTCACCACCAACATGCGCCTGGCCCTGCGCAAGACCTATGATGCCGTTCCCTCGCCCAAGATCGTCATCGCCGTCGGCGCCTGCGCAATCAGCGGCGGTCCCTATGGGCGGCATCCGGAACAGGCGGGGGGCGCGGACGCCGAGGTGCCGGTGGACCTCTACATCCCCGGGTGCCCGCCGCACCCGCTCACGATCCTGGACGGCATGTTGCGGCTGCTCGGAAGGATCGAGTCCGGGCATTGACCGTGATCAGGCGATCCCCGATACCCGGACCCGACCCCGTGTCGCCTCGACGAGATCCGCGCGCAGTCCCGGCGCCCGGCTCCGGCGCACCTGGACGTGAAAGCGCGCCCCCTCGCCGAACTCCCTCGCAACTTCGTGGATCACCGGCCCCTGCTTCGCCAGCAGGGTTTCCACGGCGCCGAGGTCGTCGAACGCGACCTCCCAGTCGAGCGCCGCGAGCTGCCACACCTCCCGGCGGGGCGCGGCCTCGAGCGCAAGCCGGGCCGCCTCGCCGTACGCGCGGACCAGCCCTCCGGTGCCCAGCTTCGTGCCCCCGAACCAGCGCGTGACCACCACCAGCGATCCATGGACCCCGGCGTGGCGGATCTCCCCGACGATCGGCAGCCCCGCCGTGCCCGACGGCTCGCCGTCATCATCCCACCGCTCGTGGAGATGCTCCGGCGTGCCGGTCCGCACGGCCCAGCAGTGATGCGTGGCGTCGTGGTAGCGGCGCCGCACCTCGCCCAGGCGCGCGGCGCCCATCGCGTCGTCGTCCGCGCGGAACCCCCGGCCCACGAAGCGGGAGCCCTTCACCTTCAGCTCGGTCTCGGGCCCGTCTTCGATGGAGAGCGTCCGGTCGGGATCCGCCTCCGATCCCACGTCAGCGCGACTCCTCCATGGAGCGGACGTAGGCCAGGACCGCCTGCAGCTGGCGTTCGCCGTCGAGGCCGGCCTCCGCGAGCACCTTCTCCGCCTGCCCGCTGCCGGGGTATCTCCGGTCGCGGTAGGGGTGCAAGGAGCGGGCGATTCCCGCTTCCGAGCGCACCCAGCGGTAGAGCGTGGGCAGCGTGAAACCGGTGATCCCCATGGCATGCTGCGCCAGCTCGGCCGGGAAGATCTCGGCTCGGCGCGCCTCCGGGAGCAGGTCGAAGAGCTCGACACTGGCGAGGTAGAACACATTCAGACGCAGGCCCCGGCGGTCGATCTCCGGCAACACGCGGCTCACAAACTCGAACGCCACGCCGCTCTCTTGCACGACCACCGTGCCGTGATAGGGCCGGGCCGTCGGGTCGGCCCGGCGCAGGGCATAGACTCCCTCGATCGCCGCGGTGGCCGGAGGAATCCCAAGCGCCGCGCGATCGGGCACGATCTCGTTCGGGCGCGTCACGAACGGCGCGACGATCGCCGGACGGTGGCGCAGCGCCGCGACCAGCAGCGGCCACAACTCCTGGGGCTCCCACGGGGTGAGCGTGATGGCCGCGCCGCCCGGGAAGTTCTCCTGCAGAAGCTGCAGCGCCTGCGGATCGGCATGCGTCGGCCCGTCCTCCCCGGTCTTCAATCCGGCGTGGGCGCAGATGAGGACGAACGGCCGCGCCGGCTCGCCCGTGAGGTCGCGTCGGGCCTGCTGCCCGATGGCATGCAGCCGCGCCGCGACATGCTCCAGGGCGGCGATGAAGGCGCCGTAGGAGGCGCTCGCGCCGATGTGTCGGCCGTAGGCCGAGACACCGGTCATGAACGCGCCCATGGCGTCCTCGGCGATGCCGCCGCAGGCGCAGAGGCGGGCCTGGGGGTTGGATTCGCTATGGAAGAACCCGGGCGGAAAGCCCTTCGCCAGATTGGAGACGCTGGTGGAACCGAGCAGATCGGCCGCCCCGCCGATGATCGCGCCTTTGGTTTGCACGTTCAGGTAGTTCAGGGCATCCCCGAGCGCGCCCCGCAACGTGGTGGAGGTACCGGGCGCAAGCTGCAACTCCGCCGGGATCTCTTCCGCCCGGAACGACCCGGTATAGACCGGCGCGGAATCCGGCCGGTCGGCGGCGACGGTGCGCGCCGACGCCGCGAGACGGTTTCGCGCCGCGAGGACCGCGTCGGCCAGCGTTCGCGTCCAGTCCGCTTTCTCCAGGATCCCGCGCAGCGTCAGCAGCGTGTCCCAGAAGCACTGCTCGATCCGCTCCGGCGTCTTCTCCCCGTCAAACCGCGGGAAGGTCGCGCCGAACGCCTGCGCACAAGGCTCGAGGGAAGCATAGTACTCGGGCGAGAGGAGCTTGTGTCCCGCTCCGTGCGAGGCCTTTCCCTCGATTCCGTAGCGCCAGCCCTTCACGGTGCGGTAGACGACGGCGGTGGGCTGGGCATTGCGGCGAATCACCGCGCGCCGCTGCCCGGCGAGCACCGAGCGGAAGTCCTTTCCATCGGCGACCCTCACGACGTTCCAGTCGTGAAGATAGAACATCTCGGCCGGGTCCCACTGCACGTACTCGCCGGGGCCGGTCGCATCGCGGCAGACCCGGTTGCTGTCGATGGAGGCCTGGTTCCAGTCGAG
>CAYYQN010000055.1:26210-30691 GCA_964473865.1 uncultured bacterium
CGCCGGAAGCCGAGCAGGTCCTCGAGTCTGAGCTGCATCCCGGTCCCCGGAAGCGCCTCGGGATGGACGATCCGCACCACCTCGTTGCGCAGCGCCCACATGGCGTACAAGCCCATTGCCTTGTGGCCGGCCGCGTAGCTCAACAGGTCGGACCCCGGCCGCTCCGGGTTGCCGATGTCGTAGTCCATGCCGGCAAAGAGAATCGACTCCACCATCCGGCCCGATGAGATGCTCCCCCCGGGATGGCCGGAGGTCGGCACAAAGTTGTAGAGGATCCCGCACAGGGTCCGGTAGACCAGGTCGAAGTTCTCGAGCGCCGCGATCAGCGTGTCGTCGCCCGGCGCCGCGTGGTAGTCCGCGGCGGTGATATCGCAATGCCAGGCGCGGCGAGGAGCGAGTTGAAACGGGGCGATCGACTCATTGGCGGCGGTCATTCTCTTCCTCCCTTTCCGGGGCCCGGGTCGAGACTGGATGCGGGCAGAATAGACTCGATGCCGGTGGCGGGCAACTCCGAGTCGAGACACGCGGCGTCGCACCATCCCCGTCGACACGGCGTGCGGAAGAGGAGCCCTGGCGCGCACGGTCGACGCGCACCCGGATCGCGTCTTGAGATCGACCGGCTGAGGCATCGAAACGGAGAGCGATTGCCGGTGGCGCAGGCCGCGGCACGGTCGATGGACCAACCAGAAGGAGGACCAAGCATGGAACGCGAGTGGGCCGTTCCCCCCAAGGCCGAGGAGTACGCCGAGTACTACCGCGGGTACGTCTTGCGGGTGCCGGACGGTGATATCCGGACGACCCTGGCCCGAAACCTCGAGCAGTCGCTGCGTCTGTTCGGCGAGATTCCGGCAACCCGCGAGGACTTCGCCTACGCTCCCGGCAAATGGACCGTCCGCGAAGTCGTCGGCCACCTGACCGATTCGGAGCGCGTCTTCGCCTACCGGGCATTGCGATTCGGTCGCGGCGATCGAACTCCGCTCCCCGGTTTCGAACCGAACGACTACGTCCGAGACGGCGGCTTCCGGAACCGCGCGCTGGCCGACCTGGCGGCCGAGTTCGAGCATCTGCGCCGCGCGAATCTCCTTCTCTTCCGTGGGTTTACCGGCGACTCCCTTCGGCGCGGCGGCGTCGCCTCGGGATCCGCAGTCACGGTTCGGGCGCTTCTCTGGATTCTCGCCGGGCACGAGCTGCACCACACGGATGTCCTCCGGGAGCGGTACCTGCGCGGCTGAACCGGCGGCAGGAGACAGACCGAACCGGCGGCAGTCGGTCTGCCGGACCAGCGCGGCCGGCCGGGTGACCGCTCCCCGCTTCGCGGGTATGCTGCAACCAGGCCACCGCCGGGCGCGTACCCGTTCGCAATGTCCGGCGGGAGACCGACCCGGATGCGGGAAGGAGGCGTTGCGATGCTTGAGCTGCTGTTCCTCGTGGCCCTCTTGGGGGCAATCGTGGTGCTGCCCCTGGTGTTGATCGGCCTGGTGCTGCGGCTGGCCTTCGCGATTGTGCTGCTGCCGTTCAAGCTGCTCGGCGCCATCATCGGCCTGGGGGTGACCGGTCTGGTCCTCGGGACTCTCGCCGTCGTGCTTGTCCTGGGCGCAGGCGCGCTTGCGCTGGCGGGAGTGGTCGTGGCCGGATTGCCGATCCTTCTCTGCGTCGGCATCGTCTGGGGTCTGGTTCGCCTGCTGCGGCGCCAGAAGAAGGTGACCGTGTGAACCGGAGCGCCGCGGGCGTGCCTTGCCCGCCCACGCCGCGCGGCTCGGGAGCGATCCGTCACGGGTGGCGCACTCCAGAGAAGAGGAGCCATCCGAGATGAGTCTTCCCAGTCGCGACGCGGCGCTCGCCCTGCTGCACGAATTCACCGCCTCCGAGAGCCTGCGCAAGCACGCCTACGCCGTGGAGGCGGCGATGCGCGCCTACGCCCGCCGTTTCGCGGCCGAGATCGCCGGCGGCGCGACGAGCGGCCCCGCCGCCGGGGTCGCTCCCACGGAAGTCGACGAACACTCCTGGGGATTGGTGGGACTGCTGCACGACTTCGACTACGAGCGATTTCCCCAGGCGCCGGACCACGCGGTGGAAGGATCGAAGATCCTCGCCGAGCGCGGCTGGCCGGAAGACTTCCGGCGCGCCATTCTGTCCCATGCCAGCTATACCGGCGTGCCGCGCGAGCGTCTGGTGGAGAAGACCCTCTTCGCCGTCGACGAGCTCTGCGGGTTCATCACCGCGGTGGCGCTGGTCAAGCCCTCGAAATCGCTCGCCGAAGTGGACGCCCGCTCCATACGAAAGAAGCTCAAGGACAAGGCGTTCGCGCGCTCCGTGAACCGCGAGGAAGTCGTGCAGGGGCCGGCCGGGCTCGGCGTGGACTTCGACGAGCACTGCGCGTTCGTGGTGCAGGCGATGATGGAGATTGCGCCGGAGCTGGGACTGTAGCCCGCATGTTGTGAGCGCTCTCGGCTCAGTCGAATTCGCGGATCGGCGGCTCTTGATCAGGTCCGAGGCGTCCGAGCTCGATCTTCGAGATCACCATGGGCTCGCCCTTCACCGGCGCATTCGCCAGCCGGCGGAGCAGCGCGATCTGGCCGAGATGGGTGAAGGCGTCGGCGATCGGCCCCTGGAAGATCTGCTCCAGCGAGAGGGACGGCACGGTCTCGCGAGTGAGGGCTCCGTCCACCGTCTCGAGGCCACGGTAGAAACGACTGACCTCGTGGTCCCACGACTCCGGCTTCGAGGTGCGCCAGGCCTCGCGCCACGGCTCGCCGTGGAGGATGCCAGCGGTCCAGTCGAGGAGGTCCGCGGTGTGGGCCAGGATCTCGACCGCGGAGCGGCTCTTCGCGGCCGGATCGGCAGCGGCGGCGACCGCGGCGGGGGTATCCGGCTCGGATGAGCGTACCAGGGCCGGAGCGGGGGCCGCAGTCACGGCAGGCGCCTCCGGCGCGGACGCGCGCAGCGCGGCGCGAGCTTCGGCAAAGTCCGGCGGCGCGCCGCGCAAGATCTTGGCGCCGCGATAGGCCAGGGTCGCGATCGTGTGGCGGGCAAAGCGGCGCATCGGGTCGGCGGTCATGGTTCCTCCCGGTTTGCGGATCCTTGCCCGATCATAGGCGGTCCGGTACGGAGGGTCATCCGACGACTCGCTTCGAGTGCCTGGGCTGGGGCGGTGACGTCGACATCGGGCGAGTCTGCTGAGACGCAACGCGATACGCCGGCGGGCGCGGATCCCGGATGCGTGGCGACGCCAGGGCACGATTGCGGAAGCGGCCTCTGCACGCGTGACCAGGTCATGATACGAATGCAGACATCGGCCATGTACACGTGAGAGTGCCTTGGCGCGTGTCTGGTTACGGCCTGGTTGCATGGACATGCCCCATGGCACGGAATCGGCCACGGCCCACGTACATGTAAGTCCCCCATGGCACGGGATCGGACATGACCCGCATCCATGTACGCGACCCCCGGCACGGAATCGGCCACGGCCCACGTGCATGTAACTCCCCCATGGCACGGGATCGGACATGACCCGCGTCCATGTACGTGACCCTCGACACGGAATCGGCCACGGTCCACGTACATGTAAGTCCCCCCTGGCACGGGATCGGACATGACCCGCGTCCATGTACGTGACCCTCGACACGGAATCGGCCACGGCCCACGTACATGTAAGTCCCCCATGGCACGGGATCGTGCACGGCCCCGGCACGCGTGACCGACCGGCAGCACGGGAGCGGCCGCCGGCCCCGCGGGCGCGGGCAAGCGACGACGATTTCCGGGAAAGAGGATGGGGTCCGGGTCCGCGGGCGGCTCGGCGCGGATGCGAGTGAGCCGGTCAGGGGCGCTCCCGGCTCGCCGCGGATCGGCGAAGGCGCCGAATCGCGTCCTTGTCTCGCCCCGATTCGAGGGCCGCGACCGGCCGGCCGGTGACCGGAGCGGGCGTGGGGGACGGCCGCGACCCGGTCCGACGGTGAAGACCCGCCGCGGGATTCTCGGTCCGCCCATGCAGGGCTTTGCGGCGGCGTGGCGCCCCGTGGGCGGGCTGACCCCCGCTGGCCCGGGTTACGCGGCGTTCCGGTGGACAGTGAGAACTAATCTCTCATATCGCAAGGTCCGCGCAGGGTCCAAGATTGTGGACGTCTCTTCGGGACGATGGAGTCAGTGTGGCTGAGCTTGAGTGGGCTCTGACGGTTGGCGCGCGTGCGATGGGCGCGTCCGGCGGGCGCGTGACTGGCCGAATAGGCGGGCGAGCGGATAGCGGGCTAGGCGGCCGTGGAGTTCGCGCACTAGGCGGACAAGCGCATATCACGATAGCTGGCGAGCAGAGTCCTCGCAGCCTATGGATTTCGCCCGCCGCCCAGGCTTTCTCGCAGCGCGGGAGAAGTCGGGCGGTTGCCGTCTTGGGACGCCGATTCGGATGCGGGGATAGGTTGAACAGTCTACTTGTTGTTGGACACAGAATGCGTGGCGGCAATGAGTTGGCAGTTGGTCCTTGACAT
>CAYYQN010000056.1:0-30454 GCA_964473865.1 uncultured bacterium
GACCGAACGGTAACGCGGGCCGCCGGCCGCGGACCTGTCGTTCACGACCTGTGCATAGTTCGTCACGAAGGAACCCGGCTCGTCGATCCTGTCGTAGACCTTGCTGCCGACACCCGTGCCGGTGATTCCGATCACGTTGAACGGCTGCTTCTCCGGACACCAGTTGCCGAATACGTCGCTCGCGATGCCCGCCCCGAACGGAGATCCCGCGGTTGGCTCCACGCGCACGCAGTTGTTCTGGTCGTTCTGCGCCAGGGTCTCGTCCGGGCTGCAGCCCACTTCAGCATAATTGCGGCAGATGTGCGTCGCGCCCAGGGTGTTGTTGAGCAGGTACCGGTAATCGGTGTTGATGATCTCCGCGACGGACGTACCGTCGGCGATGAAGCCCTGCAGGTTCGCGTTGCTGTTGCAGATCACGGCATCCAGCCACTGCTGGAAGCCCTGCCAGTCACGAGGCTCCAAGGAGCCCGTGCTCGCGTCGCCGGTGCTGACCATGATCAGCTTGTAGCCCAGCATCTGCGGAACCGTGGCCCCGCTGGTCCCGCCCGCCATCCGGTAGAACGGCCCGTTCCAGTTCGAGGCCGCGTCGTTGTAGTCATACCGGTCCCAGGTCGTCGGGTCCGGAATCGGAGCGCCCGAGCCGGCCCCGTTCAGCACCACGTTGAGCGCGTTCTCGAGGTAGAACTGCGCGCCGGAGTTGGTGTCGACGTAGAGCACGCACGGGAACTTGTCGACGCCCGCGACGTTGCGGAAGCTGGGCAGGATCTCCAGCTCCTGGTAGACCTTGCCCGCGGTGTCCGGATAGAAGTAGTACGCCGTCGGTGTGCTGATGTAGTTGGTGGTGAGGAAGTACTCGATCTTGGTGCCCGGCGTGAACACGCGGTCCGGGAGGATCTCGTTCCCCTCGCCCTGTTCGGTGCCGCCGCCCCACACGTAGCAGGGCTCGGCCGACTGGCCGTTGTTGGGCGCCAGCTCGCGAAACTGCGAGCAGAACTGGTTCTTCTGGGCGGCCGGGATCTCCACCGAGTCCATGTAGCCCCAGGCGAAGTTCGGGTTGGTGCCGGTGAAGAAGTCGCCCTTGTGAGTGGTGACGGTGGTCTTCCAGTCGTTGAACACGGCCAGACCGGGGTTGCCCGCGGCCTGCTGGCCCGGGCCCATCCTCTTCAGACGGAACCACAGCTTCGCCTCCCAGCGACCGGCCGCGGTAGCCGGGGTTGGCCCCTTGAACATCAAGGAGTCGCCGAGCATCGTGGGCTGCGGCGTCCCGCGCCGCAGGTCATAGGTGATATCCGCGTTGCCCGGAATGGTGGTGCTCAGCACGCCAACCTGGTCGATGCCGAAGCCGTCCTGGTATCGCGTGCCCGGCTCATACAGAGCCACCGGGGCCGCCACGTAGCCGACATTCCGCACGGTGATATTGTCGACCAGAGGAGTGAAGTTATTGACCCCCGAGCAGGGATCCACCTCCGCGCAGGCCTCGAGAACCTCGTAGATGAACCTGACCTTCTTGACGTCTGTGGGCAGACCCCAGTCGGTTCCAATGTTCTGGCCGATCGGGGGGCCTTCGCAGGAGGGGATATCTCCCAGCCAGTAGAAGGTGTCGATCCCCACCCGCGGCGACCATCCGATCATGCCCGGCACCTGCGGATTCTCGTACGGATAGTACGTCCAACCCGCGCGGTAGAAGACGCCGTTGGTTACGGGCATGTCGGAGTACTGATTCCATTCGGCGAGGATCCGGTTGTAGCTCAGATAGGTGCCCCCCGGTATGTCGTTCTCGCGGTCAATGATCGGCGAGTAGAGCAACTCGTGTTGTCCCACCGGGTGCGTCTGACCCGCGTCGTGCGCCTCCAGGACGTTATCCGTCAGCGAGCAGGTACAAGGGTCGGTAACGATGTAGTCAGCCATGTTGCCCAACCCCATGAAGGCGCCGACACCCGGACACATGGAGGCCGTCCAGCCCTCGAGATCGACCTCGAATCCGTAATGTGCGGTGCTCGGCGGGCTGAGGTTCGTGCCATCGATCGTGACGTCGTCCATTCCGACACCACCGTAGAAGGAGTCCGCCGCATCGTTCCCATCCTGGTCGGAGACCGCTCCGTCGGAGTGGAACTCCACCACGATCTGGAACGGCCGCGGATCTGTACCGCCGGGCCCGAAGTCCAGGTTCGAAATCGTCTTCAGATAGGATACCGGGGAAAGCACTCCCAGCGAGTCGATCCCCACCTTCCCGCTGAACCCCGGGGTGTTGATCATGACTCGGCTCGATCCGCACTCCACAAATATCCTGGTGTAGTCGAAGTCGGCTTCACTCTCGCAGAAGTACTTCAAGGTCAGGTCCACGGTGCCGGTACCGTCGTATGTCAGGGTCGGGCTCGTCAGCCTCTGACACCAGTCGTTCCCGTAGCCGCGGCCGTTCACCCAGACCAGGGAGTCGGCGCGACCCTCGGTCGCGCCGCAGAGCACCATGCCGGTGCCGGTCATGGCCGGCCAGCTGATCACTCCCCCCTCGGCCAGCCACTTGGACTGCGTCAACTGGCGCCAGTAGGTTCCGTCGTTCACGGTCGCGTCCTCCGTGGTCCAGCCTTCCAGGGGATCGGCCGCGCCGTGGTCAAAGGTCCACTCGCCGTTGAGCACGGCGTACTTCAGGCCGTCGATCTTGGTGGTGTAGTAGCCGAACACGATGGTGTCGGCCTTGGCTGTCCCCGGAACGGGTACCGGCATATCGGCATCAATCGAGGAGGACCACGGAGCCTGGGTGACCTTTAGCAAGGGCTGTGCACCGGAATCTACTTTGGCGAGAACAGCGCCCGTCGACGACACGAGCATCACGGCGGCGACGCACGCCAAGAGCTTTCTCATCTCTTGCCTCCAATTTCTTAAAGCGTCGGTGTGCAGCCCTCGTCTCTCGCGGCGGGAGAGGCCATGCGCCTTGCGTAGCCCGGATCAACCGCCGCGGCCACCCAGCCAGTGGAGACCACTGCGATCCCGAGAGCCGTCAGTTTCGGGAACCACCAACCCCTTTCGATCTTGGAGCGCGTCACCTCCTCGCTCTGGACCCTGCGGCATCCAACCCCGGCCAGGAACCGGGATCCGGTTGAAGCCGACCTTGTGTCTCCCAGGCGCTCCGGCCGAGCGTTCCCGGGAAAGAGGGCGAGAGAGCCGGACTGATCACGAACCCCGGAGGCGACCCGGCAGCGCCGCGCGATCGCCCTTCTCTCCCGGCGGCCGAATGGACTTCCTCCGTCCGCCGCCGGCGGCTAGACCATCGCCCTCGACACCCCTCACTAGGGCAAAGGTATTATCTACAGGTGGTAGTAGTCAAGAGAAACTATCCGGGCGTCTCCAGCGGGTCTTCCGCACAACGCGGCGGCGGCCGTGGCGCTCTGAGCGATCGGCTGGAGCGGAGTCCGGCGGGCCCGCGTTCGAAGCGTCGATCGGCCGGCAGCGCGGCGCGGCCGGGCCCCACCGCAGCCGGCTAGCCCTCCGGGGGAATGGCGAACAGCTTGGCCATCTTGTCCGCGCCCGGCGGCAGCCGCCAGTGGAAGGTCTTCTGCCATCGTTTCAGCTCCGAACGCATGGTCGCCGCCGAGGCTCCGGATTCCAGCAGGGCCTGGATCGATTCGAGCAGGATCTCCGAACCCAATGATCGGGCCTGCAGGTAGGCCAGGACCGGGCTGGCGCTCCAGACTGCCTGGTAGACCTTGCGCCCATCCTGGGTGAGCAGCGCGATCACGTACTCCGAGCCGTCCACCGTCAGCCGGGCCCATTGCCGCGGCCAGCCTTTGACCAACCTCCCCGTTGCGAAGACGGACGTCCAGGCCACGGGAAGGTCGACCGGCTCACACACCTGGAGGGCGATCCGCACCTTGCGTCGGGCGGCGGCAACGATCTCGTCCTGCAACCGGGCCAGCGGCTCGGGAAAGAGAACCAGAAAGGCGACTTCTCGGGCCGACTCCAGCATCGCCCGGCACCGCTCGAAGACCTGGTCCGCCGTGGCCAGGCGGTAGATCCGGTCATCCGCCGCCGGAGGGACCAACTGGCTCACGCGGGCCTCGGCCCGGACGCATTGGAGCTCGAACCGCCGCTTCAAGCGGTCCAGCAGTTCCTCGAAGGGAACAGCCCGGCAGAGGCGCGTCCGGCTGTCGTCCACCAGCACCGCCCCTTGCCGGATGAGCGACTCCACAGCCCGGTACACGTAGGCGGTCGGCTTGCCCAAGGCCTTGGCCACGGCGTAGCCGGTCGCCGGCGGGTGGGCCAGGAGATGGGCGTAGACGGCGGCTTCCATATGCGTGAAGCCGAGCTCCTCCAACTCGGGCCACTCGTCTCGCCCGGCCCGACGGTGGCCGCGGAGCGGACCCGTTCGCCGGTCAACCGCACCTCTCGGCATCTCCTCCCCCCGTTTCGAAGCTGCCGCCGTTGCCGAGCGGGACAAGTCGCTTCCCACCACCACCGTCCGGCCTCGCGACCTCTCCTCGCCGACCGGTCCGCCCCCCACCGCTCGCCTCCCCCTTCGCGTCGCAGCCGATCAGTCTGACCGAGCCGGTGGGGTGAGCTCAAGGATCTTCCTTGCGCGTCGGGGCCCCCGGGACCCCACTGCCGCGAGCTCCATGCGGTCCGGGATGACGTCATGGACGCGCCTGCCGCACGGCGGAGGTCCGAAGACCCGCCACTTCGCCCCCGGTGGGCGCATTGGGTCGACGAACACCGGCTGGTAAAGCGTAAGCTCGCTCGTCCATGCCACCCGATTGGCGGGCAATACTTCGGGCTCCGCCTCCGTCGCGGCCGCTGCTTCCGTCACGAGAGGCCCCGCAGGCGCGATCAATCCCGAGCGGCCAGGGAATCGCCACCACGTCAATGCGCTTGCCGGAGAACTGCTTTTCCGTCATCTGAGGATCACGACCCGTTGAGCCATCGGAGAGCCGCCGGCAACGCTAAGACGTGCGAAATAGACACCGGATGCGACCTTCTGTCCGGAGTCGCCGCTGCCATCCCACACCGCTGTCTGTGGAAGATCCGAGCCCACGCCGGCGTAGAGCTTTCGAACCCGGCGACCGGTGACATCGTAGATGCTGACGTCGACCGGAACGCCGATGCCCTCGGCACCGAAGCCGAATCGAAGCACAGGCGCACTGGCCGGGTTGCGGCCCATGATTCTCAGAAACGTGACGGGTCTCGCAGCCGCGGACATCTTGCTCGCCACGCACACGGAGTCATAGGCCCCGATCTGCCCGCAGTCGCCGCAGCAGATGTAGAGCGAGTCGGAGTGGAAGTTGCCGGCGCTGGCGTCGCAGAAACCCGGATCCAGCGAGAAATTGCCGTCGCTGCCGCCCTGGCCGTCGAGGCATCCGTACCAGTTGTATCCATTTCCCCACACGTCTGTGCACGACGCTGTCACTGCGCCAGTTCCTGAGCACTCGACGACCGGTTTCCCAGCCGACCCCATCGCGATGATCGATCGCTGAACGGTAGCCCAGACACTAGCGTATATCGCACTCGCTCCAAATGACGTGGCGCCTGTGTTTGCGGCAAAGGTACATTGATCAAAGTCGGCATCTCCGCTCGCGACGTACACGCCCCCGGCATACGGATTGTTCTGGCCGACCTTGTAGCCATCGTTCGCCCAGAAGAGCGTCCTGTCGGCGTGCAGTGTGCCCCGAACAACACCTGCGCCCCCGGTGTTGCTGGAGCACCTCTGTATCCGGCATCCAGCAAGCGTCAGCGTCCACGAAGCCTCCACGGCAAACGCTCCGCCGTCTGAAGCTCTGCTACTATCGATGACGCAATTCCTCAGTGTCGTCGGACCCGCGACTCGAATCGTTCCCCCGGGGTCCAAGTGGAGGCCTTTCGCGATCGTCACGCCTTCAAGTTCAAGGGAACCGGAAACGGCGGCAAATCGGTGCTCGGGGGAAGGGACGGAAAGCACGATTCGACAGTCCTCGGGGTCGCCGCTCTGGGATCGGATGGTCACGCTGTTGTAGGGGATGGTGAGGTTCTGGTTGGCGTCGGTGGTGTCAGGGCTGGTGTAGAGAGAATCCGTCAAGATGATCTCCCGGGGAGAGCCCGAAGCGATAGCGTTGAGGGCAGCCCTGATCGACGGGTAGTCACCGGGAACGAAGACCCAATCACACTCCTCACGCGCCCCGACCGTGCCGCTGCAGTAGTTCAGGCAAGGGGACTCCCAGTCCACCCGGTAATCGTCCGCGCAGTACTCACGATCGACGCAAAGATTGGAATCAGCCGCCTCCTGTGAGAGAATGCAGGAGCCTCGGAAATTCCAGTCGCCATCGCCGTTCTGATTGCCCCAGATGTCGGAGCACCAGTAGTTCGCCTAGCCGCCATTCAGGCACGTCGTCGAAACCCCGACGCTCGTGCCGGTGAGCAGGCATCGATCCAACAGGAGATTCTGGCCGTCGTCCGTGCAGACCGCGCCCTGCACCGACGTCTCGCAGGTGTTGTCCGCGATCGTGCAATTGACCAAGGAACAGAAGCCGGAGGAGGTGTAAAAAGCGCTTCCTTGACCGGCCGTGTTGTCGGCGAGGACACATCGCTCCAAGCGCGGACGAGAGTAGCCGCTCGCGGCAACAGCCCCCCCGTAGTCCGCCGTGTTCCCCCGAAAGACGCAGTTGATGAACAGCGGCGTGCTGGGTCGTTCGCAACTCATCAAGAAGGAGCAGAGGATCGCGCCCCCGCCCTCTCCCGAGGCGTAGCCATTGGTGACCGTGAGGCCGCGGACCACTGTATCACCGTTCTCACAGTTGTGGAAGTAGAATCCCCGGTGCGGGTCCTGAGACGTCCCTGCACAATCGATGATACAACCGCTCGGATTGTCGCTGAGCGAGCGTACGGTTACCGCCTTGCCCCCGAAATCGATGTCGCGATTGCCCGGACCTGCAAACGTGCCGTCGCCCAGATAAATCGTGCAGCCGGCGGTCACGTCGTCAATAGCATCCTGGATGGTCTCATAGTCACCTTGGCCATCCGCGAGGACCAGGACGGAGTCCACCGTCCCGAGCGGCCGGATTCCCGGGTACGCGCTCCAGAAGACTGTCCAGAAGGAGTCGACCTGCCAGCTTCCTCCACCATCATCATTGATGTGCACCCACCGCTGCCTGATATTGTCGATCGCCCAGCCGTCAATGCACGAGGCGTGCGGACCTCCGGGCTCCCACTTCAGCGGCAGCGGCCGTCGGGCATTCACCTCGTCGCGAATCCGGTTGAACTGCTCGACCCATGGCGCGTTGTTCAGAAACGCTATCGGAGCGTCGCAACGGTAGCCAAGATGGTCTTCGAGCAGCGGTGGCACCGAATCGATGCTTGAGCTGGAACTGACATGCCCAAAATCCATTTGTAGGCCGACGGCGACGCGACGGCAGAAGGCGGCCAGCGTGGCTTGAACGACGCTGTCGGTGCAAGCGCCGCCGGAACAACTCTCCGGCATCTGGTCCCATTCGATCAGATCCGACCAATCGGCGGACAGGGTGTCGCCGGGAGAGTTGGTGCAGGCGGAGTCACCGTTCCAGAAGTAGGAAGAGACGCCGGTCCCAGAATCGGGGTAAGCGTGGTATCGGAGGAGACGGGAGAGGGAGGATGCGCCGCAGCCCAGCAAGCTGAGATGGTTGGTGCAAGTGTAGAGGTAACAAGTACCTGGGGAGGGGCAGGCACCGTTATACGGAGCACATTGGAACCAGTCGATTCCATCCATCAGCGGCTCGACACCGATGATCGTGCCGGTCGGAAAAGAGGTCTTGTCCTGGGCCATCAGGGACCATGCCGCATTCTCTGGGCTGTCCGGTCCCCGTCGTAGTGCCCGGGTGACCGACTGCTTGATGGTCGCGAGAAGGTGGTTGCACGGACGATCCGTGTCGATGTCGGACCAGTCTCCGCGAGTGGAGAACGAGACCACGGGGGGCAGCCGCTTGGTCGCCGGAACAATGATGACGCCGCCGGAGCTGATCTGGTAGGCGGCAGCGAGCAAGGTGTCGCCCGAGGCAATCGACCGCGTGGACACGATCGTTACCGGGCCATCCACGGGATCGGCGTCACTCCAATGGCGGTGGAGTTCGATATTGCCGCGAAGCCACGACTCCGCCGCGGCGCGCATCTCCAGATCGGTGGGAATACCTGACGAGCAGACCGGAGAGATGGAACCGGACAAGAGGCAGAGGGCGAGAGCAACCGCAGCGCATACCTTCACGGGAACCTCCTTGTGTCTTGATAGCGTGATCTACGCTGGAAGGCAGCTTCGTCACTCGGTGAGACATCGGAACGACGTGCTGTGTGCGGTCTACCTCCTTCGCACCGCGGTCCCCGTGCGGACACCCCCGGCGGTGGCGGCCTTCACGAAATAGACTCCGTTCGGCATTTCTCGCCCGCGCTCGTCCCGGCCGTCCCACACCAGACTGAATCCGTCGCCACCGTCAGAGCGAATTGCGAGTCGCCGGATCAGTCTGCCGGATTTGTCGAGGATCTCCACCGAACCGACCGACCCGGCGGAAACGCCGAGTTCGATCCGGACGAGGCCGGGCGCAGGGTTCGGGTACACACCGAGCCGTGAAGCATCGACCGCGCCGGAGACAGCAGAGGAGGGCGGGCACGGCCGCGGGACGCAGACGGATCCCGAGCCCTGCCAGACCGATGGGGCCAGGCACCACTCCTCCGTTGTGACGGTGCAGTAACCATCAGGCCGGCAGCAGCCGCCGAGCAGCGAGTTCCTCAATCCGAGTGAATGATACCCGCCGGCGGCGATGGCCGTGAAACCGGAATTGGGCGCCGGTGGGTTGCACTCTCCCGATCCACAGCCACCCCATCCAGCAACCGAGCCATCTTCCCTCAGACCCAAGCTGAATCCTGCGCCCCCTGAAACAGCGGTAAACCCGGAGTTCGGCTCGGGCACGGCGCACTCTCCCTGATCGCACCAACCCCACGCGACCACCGACCCGTCGTTGCGCAGACCGAGACTGTGCCAGGTTCCAGCCGAGATCGCCACAAACCCGCTGTTGGGTTCCGGCACATCGCATTGGCCATAGGCGTTGCCGCCCCAGGCGATGACCGAACCATCGCCCTTCAGGCCAAGGCAGTGTTCGATGCCTACAGAGACCGCGACAAACCCGCTGTTCGGCGCCGGAACATCGCACTGACCATATTCGTTACTTCCCCAGACTGTGACGCAGCCAGGGGTCTTCACGCCCAGGCTGACGCGTTCCCCGGCGGTCATGGCCACGAATCCGCTGTTGGGGGAAGGCACGTCGCATTGGCCAAAGGTGTTGTCGCCCCAGGCGACCAGGGTGCTGTCCGGACGAAGTGCAAGGCCATGCCCCGCGCCGAGCGAAAGCGCCACGAAGCCGTCGTTGGGTGACGGAAGGTCACATGGGTGCGACTGACAGGAGCCCCAGACGGCGATGGTTCCGGAAGAGCGCAGACCGACGCTCGCGCAATTGCAGGCAGCGACCGCGCCGAAGTCGCTATTCGGCGCCGGGACATTGCACTGCCCCCAGTAGTTCCAACCCCACGCGACGATCGTTCCGTCGGCCAATGCGGGGCCACCCGTGCTGAAGAGCCCACCGATTGCCAGCAGCCCCGTGAGGAATGCCTTCCTGGCTGCTCTCATCGCAAGCCCTCCTTCATTGGCGCAGAGACCAGAGCGGGCGAAGAACACACCGATGGGGAGTTCGATCCGATGCGCGAGACGCACGGCACCGGCAAAGAAGCTCGACGGCGCGCCCGCGCCACCGGCAATTCGGATCGCCTCGGGATCACCCATTCACTCCGGGAGCCGCTGGTCCGGAGCACCGAAGCGGAGTGTGGATCGCCACTTGCAGCTACGCGGGAGGAAAGCACGCTCCTCGGAGACCCCACACCGAGCCCCCCTCGTTTCCCGCGTCGCTCGATCACTTCCCAGCGATTGCCCCGTCCCCATCAATTCTGCGACTGCCGGCCTCTCTGCGTCAATGAGTGTTTCCTCTGTTCGACTTCACCCAGACGATTCTCGGAACTCTGCACTTGTGCCCGGAGGAAGGGACCCATTCCCAAGGACTTACGAGGTGTTGTCACCCCATGTCGCGGAAGAGGCGGTGATCGGGGCGAGCCGGAGCCCGGGGTCGAAGAGCAACGAGCGACTCACCTTTGGCCTGGCCGTTACGCTTCCGAGACACTTCACCGGTCGGGACCTCGAGCACGACCATCGGGACAGACCGCTCCGGCGTCGAGCACCGCGGTCAGGCCAGGCATCCACGAAGAGCACGCGGCGTAAGAGCTGCGCCCAGGGCGTGCGCGGCCGGGTGGGCTCGAGCTGGAAAGAGCGACGGCGAGGCCCGGAATGCCGCGGGAGCGGTCCGGGAGGTGCCGGCGCAGTCTGCATCGGCGCCGGGCCGGCGCCAGACCCACGCGCCGCCTGCCGCCCGGCTCGGCCGGCACGCCGGGGCCGCGGCGTATCCCGCCAGGGGCGTCGAAGAGGCGTGCACCCCGGCCTTGGCGGGTTGGGAATCAGGGGCAACCACGAGCAAGGCTATAGGATCCGAAACGTTACACCGATCCCCAGGGTCTGCTTGAACTGCCCCGCCTGCCGCACGGCCGCGGTCCGCAAACCCGACACTTCCTCCAGCGTGGGGGCGGCGGGATCGGCGAAGACCGGTTTCACGCTGTTGTCGTACTGGTCGTAGAGCCAGCGGGTGTACAGCTGCACCGAGACGATCTTGGTGATCTGGCTGGTGAAGAGATTCTCGAAGTCCACATCGAGCTTCATGGCATGCGAGGCCAGAGGGTCCAGCCCGGCATCCGTAAGAGCGCTCTTGCCGGAGTAGAACACCGGCTGGTAGAGCGTGAGCTTGCTCGTCCACGCCACCCGCTTGTTCAGCACGCTGGTCTTGGCGTCGGTGACGAACTCGAAGCCGCCGTCATTGGTGGTCTCGCTCTCCGTCGTCTCATCCGGCGCGGGTCCGGAGAAGAAGCGCCGCAAACCCTGACGGAACGCAAAGCCCAGGCGGCTCTGATACGACCGATCGGTCTCATCGACCCACTTGCGCGCGATTCCCGCCGACTCCTTGAAGCGCCACGGGTTGAATGTGATGGTCCGGCCGTCGGGGTCGGCGGCGTCGAGGAACTGGCCCTCGGCGCGGATACCGGCAAACGGATCCACATAGCCCCCGAGCGTGAAGCGTATCAACGACTCGAGGTCGATCAGGTCGGTGGACTTGATCGGACTCGACCAGTAGCGGCTGGAAGTGCCGGTCCGCGCCTGTTGCTGGTGCGTCTGTCCGAACGCGAGCTTCAGCGTGTTGTTCCAGTTCGCCATGGCGTGGATCTGGTTCTCCAGGTTCCCTTGCGAGAGGAAGGTCCAGACCACCGAGCCCTTGTCGCCACCTCGCCAGTTGTCGGAATAGCTGCTCTGGGTCATGGTGATTCCGGCTTCGAGGCCCGGATACCACTTACCGACCTCGAGGACCCGCTTCTTCTCGTCCGGTTTGTCCTCGCCCCACGCTGTCGCCGCCGACATCGCCGCCAGGGCGAGTCCCGCCAACAGCGCCGTGGCGGCGATCCGGACCCGCCCGTTCCCCCGCCGCTCCATGCAAATACCTCCTTCCTCGGTCGACGCTCGGTCCGGCTGATCCCGGCAGCGCCTACGCCTGCTTCTCCGCAAACAGCCCGCGCCAGACGCCGCCGGCCAGCAGCGCGCCGATGATCGGCGCCACCCAGAACATCCAGAGTTGGGAGAGCGCCCATCCTCCGACGAAGACCGCCGGGCCGGTGCTCCGAGCCGGGTTCACCGAGGTGTTGGTCACCGGAATCCCGATGAGGTGGATCAGAGTCAGCGCCAGACCGATGGCGATCGGCGCGAACCCCGCCGGAGCCCGCCGATCGGTGGAACCCAGGATGACCATGAGGAACATGAACGTCAGCACCAGCTCGGCGACCAGGCAGGCGCCCAGCGAGTAGCCTCCCGGAGAATGCGCGCCATATCCGTTGGAAGCGAGTCCGTTCGCGATCCGAAACTCCGGAATTCCGCTGGCAATGAAGTAGAGCACTCCGGCCGCCACGATTCCGCCGAGCACCTGTGCCACGATGTAGGGCAAGAGCTCCGATCCCGGAAATCGCTTCGCCGACCAGAGGCCGAACGAGACCGCAGGGTTCAAGTGACAGCCGGAGATGTGCCCGATCGCAAACGCCATGGTGAGAACCGTCAGTCCGAATGCGAGCGCGACACCGAGGTACCCGATGCCCACGTTGGGCACGCCTGCGGCCAGGACCGCACTTCCGCAACCTCCGAACACCAGCCAGAAGGTGCCGATGAATTCAGCCAGCGACCTGCGTGAAAGCGACATCATCATCCTCCTGTGCCGTCCGCCGCCCGGCGACTGGACCGGAGCGGACGTACTGCCGCCGCACCCCTTGCGGGACGCGCACTTGCGCCCGGTATCACTCCCTGTCCTCGATGCCTGGAATGCCGGACGCCGCCGCACCCTCCCAGGCGCGGTCCATCCATCCCGGCATCAGCCCGAGGGATGTTGCGAAGACAAAACGAATGAGTCAACCGCAAACTCGCCCAGAGCGCGGCGAAGAGTGCGTGACGCCGATCCTGGCGGAGGGTTCGCAGCGGGCCGGGTTCGTCTACGCGGCGCGTTCCCTGCCTTCGTTGGGGCCGGGGACACCGCATCGCAGGGCGCGAAGAACCGTGGCGTCGCACAGGGAGGACAGATCTCCGGAGATCCCCAGGTCCGAGAGCCAGCCCGCGGCCGGCAGGTGTATCACCTCATCGGCATCGGAACGGGCGAAAGCATGACAGAGCAGGTCGGCCAGGTGAACGATCGCCACCAGGCGCGCATCTCCTTTTGCGTGATCGGAGGTGCGGAAACTCGGCAGATGGTGTTGCGCCACCACGGCGGCTACCTCTGCGGGCAGCCCCCACGCCCGAACCACCTCGCCACCGAGGAGTCCGTGCCCTACGCCCAAGGCTTCCCACTCGCGGCGCATCTGGTCTGACGAGCTGAAATGAGCGGAGCGGTAGATCGTCTCCGCCTTTTCGGGTTCCACCGAGATGACCACCAGCTTTCCCGCGTCGTGCAGAAGCGCCGCAGTGGCGACGGCATCGGGTTCGGGTACTCCGACGGCGCGCCCCAGCGCGTAGGCAACGCGCGACACCACGAAGGAGTGCCGCCAGGTCGCGTCCAGCATCTCGCCGACCGGACCCGAGGATTCGCCCATGGCTTCGGCGATGCAGGCGTTCCAGACCACATTGCGCACTTCGTTGTGGCCGAGGTAGAGCACCGCCCGAAAAACGGAGGCCATGGGCTGGCGGAGCGCGAAGAACGGCGAGTTGACGGTCCGCAGGATTCGCGCACTCAACGCCGGATCGCTGACCACGATGTCCGTGAGGGCTCGCGGGTCAGGGTTCGGGTTGGAGATCGATTCGAGGATGCGGCGCCGAGCGGCGACGCGATCGAGCACTTCGGAAGCGCAGCCCAGGATCCGGGAGAGCGCCTCCGGGTCGGAAGGCTCCTCCCAGGGACAGTCGATCCTATCGGGCGCGGGCTTCAGGCCCGACAACTCGACAAGCGCGGGCGGCGGCACGCTCCGCAGGGACGGCTTCTTCGGTTCCGTTGGCGCAGCGGCCGGCTCCGCCACCGCGCCCGCATGCGCCCCCTCGCCCGGCCGAATCGGGGCATCCTGACGCAACGGAGCGGCCCGCCGGGGGACGGTCGGCGTCTTCGCCTTCGATCGGGCCTTGCGGGAAGAACGCGCCACCCAGCTCCCAGTCGCGATGATGGCTGCGAGCAGCAGGATCCACCAGACCGCCATGGTCCTCCCTTCGGCGGGTGTGCCACCGTAGTACCTCTGGTATCGGCGGGGGAGGCTGACATGTGGAGCCCGGAAGCACGAGAAATGGCCCAAACGGCGATGCGGCGCCGGGTACCGAGCCCACGACCTGGCGCAAATCCGCCGATTCTTGAGATGCGATCTCCAATCTGGACCGACCTGGAGACGATCCGCGCCTTCTTGTCGGGCCCGGGGCCGACCGCTATTCTCGCCTTCCCGGCCGTAATCGGGCGATCGGGCGGCATATCCGGCAGGCCACCGTGCCCCTAAATCCCCATCTGGGCAACCTGAGACCTTATCTGCGTCGCTACCGGCGGAAGATCGCGCTGGGGTATGCCTGCGTCCTCCTCCAGAGCGGCAGCGCGCTCATCATCCCCTGGCTCCTCAAGCGCGGCGTGGACGGGATCCAGCGCGGGGCCTCGCCGTCGTATCTCCTGCAGACGGCAGCCGCGATCCTCGCCGCCAGCGCGTTCTCCGGCGTCTTCCTGTTCCTCAAGCGGTGGGTGCTGATCGGCGCGTCCCGGCTGGTGGAATACGATCTCCGGCAGGACTTCTTCGTGCATCTGCAACGACTGTCTCTCTCGTTCTATGGCCGGCAGCGGACCGGCGACTTGATGGCCCGGGCATCCAACGACCTCAACGCGGTTCGGGATGTGATCGGCCCGGGACTGATGTACGGCATGACAACCCTGACCACCGTGGTCGTATCCCTCGTCCTCATGCTGCGAATCGACCCGGTCCTCGCGGCCGCCACTCTGGTGCCGTTTCCGCTCATGGCCGTGGTCGTGTCCCGCTTCGCTCAGGAAGTACATCGCCGCGCCGTGAAGGTCCAGGACCAGTACGGCGTCCTTTCCAACGTCGCCCAGGAGAACATCGCCGGCATTCGGGTGGTCCAGGGCTACTGCCAGGAGGCAGCGGAGAGAGAGCACTTCGCACACGCGAACCGCACCTACATGAACCGCAGCCTCGACCTGATCCGCTTCCGCGCCCTCTTTCAGGGTTCGATCGCCTTCCTGCTCGGGGGCGGCGCCCTCCTCCTGCTCTGGCTCGGCGGCATCCGGGTCATTCGCGGCGGGGTGACGCTCGGCGAGCTGGTCGCGTTCACCGCGTACTTCGCCCAGCTGACCTGGCCGTTCATCGCCGTGGGCTGGGTCATCTCGCTCGTCCAGCGCGGGGAAGCGGCAATGCAGCGGATCCAGCGAATCCGGGACGAGGTGCCGGAGATCCGAGGCGGATCCCGGTCGCTGCCCCGGCCCGTGCGCGGAGAGATCACCTTCGAGGGAGTCTCCTTTCGCTACGGCACCGGCTCCGAAGTACTGCGCGCGATCGATCTGGTCGTTCCGGCCGGAACCTTCCTGGCCATCACCGGGCGCACCGGCGCGGGCAAGAGCTCGCTCATAAACCTGCTCCCCCGGCTCTACGACCCCTCTTCCGGCCGTGTCCTCCTCGACGGAATCGACGTGCGTACCCTGGACCTGCGTGCCCTGCGGGAGGCAATCGGAGTCGTGCCTCAGGAGCCGTTCCTCTTCTCCGATACCCTGGCCGAGAACATCCGCTTCGGCCGCGCCGGCGCTTCGATGGAGGAGGTCCTCCACGCGACACGCCTGGCCGGTCTCGAAGGCGATCTCGCCGCCTTCCGGCATGGGATCGAGACACGCGTCGGCGAGCGGGGGGGCACGCTCTCCGGCGGGCAAAGGCAACGGGCGGCGCTGGCCCGGGCCCTGCTCAAGGACCCGCCGGTGCTGATCCTGGACGACCCGCTCTCTTCCGTCGACAAGAGCACCGAGGAAGAGCTGCTCAGCGCCATCCGCCGCGTGGCCGCGGGCCGAACCGTGATTCTCGTTGCCCACCGGGTGTCCACGATGCGCGCCGCCGACCGGATCGTAGTGCTCGATACCGCCCCGCGGCGGGTCGGCGCCATCCGTCGCGACCTTCGAGGGGACGGGCGCGAATCCCGGCCGGCCGAGGCCGCCCCGCCCGGCCGCGGCGCGAGTCAGGGAGACACCGCGCCGGCGGGACCCGGAGGTCGGATCGTGGAAAGCGGCACCCACGACGACCTGATTGCGGCCGGCGGCCTCTACGCGGAACTGGCGCGACGTCAGGCCCTCGCGGAGGAGATGGAGGAGTCGGATGTCCGCGCCTGAGCAGGACCGGCGAGCTCGCTCGGACGGAGCCGCCGCGGCGGAAACCAGGCGAGGGCCCCCAACCTCCTCCGACAACGAGTCCCGAACCGAACCCGACCCGCCGTCCGGAACCGATTCCGGACCGGAAGTCGAGCGCCTGTATCAACCACGGCTCGACCGGGTGGTCCTGGCGCGCCTTCTCGGCTATGCGCGCCCCTACCGCGGCCGGATCGCGATCGCGATCGTGCTGCTTCTCGTAGTCGCCGGACTGGAGCTCCTGTTTCCGCTGCTCACCCGTCGCGGCATCGACCGCTACATCCAGGAGGGTGACCTGCGCGGCCTGGGGCGGCTTTCGCTCCTCTACCTGGCGCTCCTGGTCGCGGTCTTCGGGTTGCGCTATCTACAGCTCGTCCTCACGCAGGCGACCGGGCAACGGATCACCACCGACCTGCGCGATTCGCTGTTCGCGCACCTGCAACGACTCGACCAGGCCTGGTTCGAGAAGAACCCGGTGGGGAGGATCATGACCCGGCTGACGGGCGATGTGGAGGCGCTGAACGACCTCTTCACCTCCGGGTTGGTCTCGATCTTCGGCGATCTGGTGACCCTCTTCGGAATCGCCGGCATCCTCTTCTGGCTGAATCCCCGGCTGGCCCTGGTCGCCCTGATCGTGGTGCCGCTGTTGCTGCTCGTCACGATGATCTTCCGCGCTCGCGTGCGCACCGCATACGCCCTCATCCGAGTGCGGGTGGCGGCCATCAACGCCTACCTGCAGGAATCGATCGCCGGAGTCTCCCTCGTACAGCTCTTCCATCGCGAAGAGATTCACGAGGCGAGGTTTGCCACGCTGAACGCCGCCCACCGGGACGCGTTTCTCCGTTCGGTCTTCTACTACTCGGTCTACTTCCCGGTGGTGGAGCTTCTCGAGGCGCTGGCGCTGGCCTTGATCCTCTGGTACGGCGGCATCTTCTCCCTGCGCGGAGCGCTCACCTTGGGGTCGCTGGTGGCCTTCATCCAGTATGCGGAGCGCTTCTTCCGGCCGATCCGCGACCTGTCTGAACGCTACAACATCCTTCAGGGAGCGATGGCTTCCTCGGAGCGGATCTTCGATCTGCTCGACACCGGGCCGACGATCGAGGGGCCGGCAACGACGACGCGCTCCGCTTCCGGAGGACCGGCCGGCGACCCGCCCCCGACCGGCGGAATCGGGTCCCCAACTTCGGAAACCGCCGCCCCTCCGCCGGCAGTGGAGTTTCGGGACGTGCGCTTCTCGTATCTTCCCGGCGAGGAGGTGCTCCGGGGATTGTCGTTCGCGATGAAGCCTGGAGAGTCGGTGGCGCTGGTCGGAAAGACCGGGGCGGGGAAGTCGACCGTGTCCGCGCTGCTCAGCCGCTTTCGCGATGTCGACGATGGAGCGGTGCTCGTAGAGGGACGGGATGTCCGCGCATGGGATCTCGCGGCACTGCGCCGCCGGGTGGCGCTGGTACCCCAAGAGGCGTTTCTCTGGACCGGAGACATCCGGTTGAACGTCGCCCTGCGGGCCGGCCGCCCCGCGGAGAAGATAGCCGAGGCCATCCGCCTCACGGGTCTGCAGAGGCTCGTCGATCGTTTCGCGGCGATCCCCGGAAATCACGCCGCCCCCTCCGACGGCTCCGCGGCCGGCAACCATCCCAGCGGGGTCGGCGAACGGGGATCCCAGCTCTCTTCCGGCGAACGCCAGCTCGTCTCGATCGCGCGGGCTCTGGCCGCGGACCCGCCGATCCTGGTCCTCGACGAGGCGACCAGCAATGTCGACACGGAGACGGAGCAGCGGATCCGTGCCGCGCTCCGCGAGCTGCTGCGTGGGCGTACAAGTCTGGTCATCGCGCACCGCCTCTCCACGATCCGCTTTGTTGACCGGATCCTCGTCCTGCACAAGGGCAGGCTCGTGGAGGAGGGCACTCACGAGGAGCTTCTGCGCCGCGGCGGGATCTACGCCCGCTACTACGAGCTGGAGTACCGGGGGCAGGAGGTCATGCCGTGACGCGCGCAACCGGCGATGCCCTGCGCATGCTCTTCGGCGTCATCCTGGGCCTGGCCCTGGCCGAGCTGGGCGTGCGGCTCTGGTTGGAGTGGCTGCCGCAACCTCGGACCGGGACCTACGTCCGCGACGCGCGGATCGGCTACCGGCTTCGCCCGGAACCGGCCCGCGGCGACACCCTGGGCAACCCGTACCATGTCAACGCGCTCGGATTCCGCGACCGAGAGCATGCGCCGGTCAAGCCGGAGGGGGTTCGTCGCGTCCTCGGCATCGGGGACTCATTCGTCGCTGGAGAGGTTCGGCTGGAGGACAACTTCCTCCGGGTAGCGGAGCGAAGCTGGAACCGGCCCGACCCGGGCCGCTCCCCCTCCCGGACCGACTCCGTGGAAGTGATCCTCATGGGGCTCGGGGGATACGGACCGGAGCAGTACCTCGGCGTGCTGGGCTCGGTGGGGCTGGCCGTGGATCCGGATCTGGTGGTGCTCTGCTTCTACACCGGCAACGATGTCACCGGGATCTCCACCCGTCACGAGGTTTGGCGCGGCGAGCTGTACAGCACGAGCTCCTCCGACCCGCGTCTGGATCTTCTGCGGAAATCGCGTCTCTTCGCCTGGCTGGAGAAGCGGATCGCCTTCCGGATGCGGCGCGATCGTCTGCGGGAGTACCGGGCCGCGGAGAGAACGGGGCCGACCGCCGGAATCACGGGTGAGACGCCGGCCGAGCCGCCCCTCCGACCGGCCGTCCCGGTCGAGCTCACCCGGGCCTACCTCGCGGTGCTGCGGAACCGGCTCCCCTTCTACGCCGAGAGCCCCCCGCCTCGAGTGGAGAGGCTCTGGACCGAGGCGTTGGGCTCTCTCGACCGCTTCGACCGCGTCTGCCGCGACGCCGGAATCCCCTGGGCCCTGGCGATTCTGCCCGATGAATTCCAGGTGGATCCGGACGTGCGGGCCGAGGCGTGCCGCCGACTGGGCGCGCAGCCGGCGGAGCTCGATCTCTACGGACCTTCGCGCCGGCTGAGGCTATGGGCTTCGACGCGAGGGGTTCCCGCGCTCGACCTGCTCCCCCTCTTCCGCGAAGAACATGAACGCCGAGGTCCGCTCTACATTCCGAACGACACCCACTGGAACGAGGACGGGAACCGACTGGCCGGAGAGGCCATCGCCCGGTTCGCGGAGCGCCTTCCCGGATGGCGGGCGCAGCTTGCCGGCGCCCGGTCCCGCCCAGACCCGAACCCGACGGGAGGAGAAGTCCGATGAAGCCGATCGACGCAACGTTGTTTCCGGTGGAGTCCGAGATCCCGGCCGCGGTCCGCCCGACCTCGCCGATGGAGCAGGACGAATACCTCGTCGGAGGCGCGCTGCGCCGTTGGAGCGGCCCCCGCTGTGAGGTGATCTCCCCGGTCTGCTTCCGGGAGGCCGATGCGCTGCGTCCGGCCCGACTCGGCAGCTTCCCCGCGTTGACCGCCGACGCGGCGGTCGAGGCGCTCCAGGCCGCGGTAGAGGCCTGGGGACAGGGGCGCGGATCCTGGCCGACCATGCCGGTAGGGGAGCGTATCCGCTGCGTGGAGGACTTTGCCCTCCGCATGACGGCCCAACGCGAAGAGGTTGTTCGCCTCCTCGCCTGGGAGATCGGCAAGACTCGCCGCGACGCGGAAAAGGAGTTCGATCGCACGGTGAGCTATATCGCCGGAACGGTGGACGCCCTCAAGGACCTCGACCGGATCTCCAGCCGATTCTTGGCCGAAGAGGGGATCCTGGCCCAGATCCGACGCGCGCCGCTCGGGGTCGTGCTGTGCATGGGTCCCTTCAACTATCCATTGAACGAGACCTTCACCACCCTCGTCCCGGCCCTCATCATGGGAAACACGGTCGTCATGAAGCCGCCGAAGATGGGCGTGCTTCTCCTCCGTCCACTCCTGGAGGCCTTCCGGGACAGTTTCCCTCCCGGCGTGATCAACATCGTCTATGGCGAGGGGAAGGAGATCATCGGTCCGCTCCTGATCTCCGGCAAGATCGACTGCCTTGCTTTCATCGGCACGCATCGGGTCGCGGACCTGCTCAAGCACCAGCACCCCCGGCCTCACCGGTTGCGGTCCGTGCTTGGTCTTGACGCCAAGAACCCGGCCATCATCCTCCCGGACGCCGACCTCGACCTGGCCGCGCGCGAGTGCGTGCTCGGGGCGCTCTCGTTCAACGGGCAGCGATGCACGGCGCTCAAGATCCTATTCGTTCACGAATCGGTTGCCGAGCCGTTCCTGGCCCGGCTCTCTTCCGGCATCGAGACGTTGCGGCCCGGAATGCCCTGGGAACCCGACGTCGCCCTCACGCCGGTTCCGGAACCCGGCAGGCCCGCGTACCTGGCGGAGCTTGTCGCGGATGCCGCGCGATCCGGAGCGCGGGTGGTGAACGCCGACGGGGGCCGAACCGTGGCTTCCTACTTCCACCCCGCACTCGTCTACCCCGTGGACGCGCGGATGCGGGTCTGGCACGAGGAGCAATTCGGTCCGGTCGTTCCGGTGGCGGTCTTTCGCGATCTCGAGGAGCCGGTGCGCTACATCGTGGAGTCACCGTTCGGGCAGCAGGTGAGCCTCTTCGGCAGCGATCCGGTCGCCCTCTCCCGCCTCATCGATCCCCTGGTGAACCAGGTCTGCCGCGTCAACCTGAACAGCCAGTGCCAGCGCGGGCCCGACTCCTTCCCGTTCACGGGGCGGAAGGACTCCGCGGAAGGGACTCTCTCGGTATCGGACGCGCTCCGAGTCTTCTCGATCCGAACCCTGGTCGCGACCAAGGGCGAAGCGGCGAACAAGCGGATCCTCGCGGAGATCCTGCGACAGAGGACGTCGGCATTCCTCTCGACGGACTTCATCTTCTGAGCGCTCGCCCCGCACCGCCGATCGCCGGGGCCGGGGCCCGGCCACAATGATCCCCGGCCGGTATCGACATCTTCGCGCCGGACAGGGTGGAGACGCCGTCGCGCAGCTCCGTCCGCCCGGCGACACGTTGCCCGTACCGGTCGCCGCCACAGCTCGCGTTTGGCCGGCGGCGGCGACGGTGCTGCATTGACGCAGGCGCCTTTCGGCCCTATACTTTCGGTTCGTTGGCACTTGCGGCCGCAGTCGGAGACGCGGCGCACCCCTGTCTGTGACTGTGGCCCCGGCAAGCCGCGATTCCTCCACCCCCAGCGCAGGAGGCGTTATGAGGCTGATTCCGGCAATCCCTGTCGCGCGACTCGCATGGAGATCTGCGGCCGCCCCGCTCATGCTGGCGGCCCTGGTATTCCATGCGCCGGTTGCCGCCGCCACGACGGTCGTTCACTTCGGCACCGCCCAACTCGCGGATCGATCGGACACCATCGTGCGCGGAGTCGTCACTGCGGTCGAGAGCCGCATGCACCCCGAGCACCAGTTCATCTACACCTACGTGTCTGTTCTCGTCGACGAGGTGTACCGGGGCAACCCAACCCTGGTCGGTTCGACGATCACTCTCCAGGAGCTGGGAGGTCAGGTCGGCCCGCGCGTTCATGAGGTCGCGGGGGTACCGCGCTTTGAGGCCGACGAGCAGGTGTTGGTGTTCCTGGACAATCACCCGAGCGGGTACTTCCGGACCTACGGTATGGTCCAGGGCAAGTTCCGCTTCGAGACCGACGCCCGCACCGGAGAACTCCTCCTGACCCGGCCGGCAGACCTCAACGAGGCTGTTATGGCCTACCCCGGGAACGCCACGGATCTGACCCCCGCCCGACCGGACGGCAACTACGAAGCCGCACCGCTGCTGCAGAGCCTGCGCGAACTTCGAGACCTTCGCTAGAACCCGGGCACACGATCAAGGTCAGGCCCCGAGGTCGTTCTCATTCGGGAGAAGGGAGTACGAGTATGAGGTCTCACACTGCCATCGATAGGACCGGCGGGAACGCGCCGCGAAGCAGCCGGCCGAGCCCGGTCCGGACTTGCCGCCACGCGATGGCTTGTTCCAGCGCCGTTTTTTTGCTGGCCGCAGTCCTCGCGCCGGCGGCACCGGCCTATGTCCTGCTCAGCCCACCCAACTGCTGGGGACCGCCGGACATGCCAATTCCCTGGAGTCTCAACACCTCGCTCGATGAACCGAGCATCGCCGGTGGAGGGGAGTTCACCATTGTCCGCAACTCCTTCACGCGCTGGACCGACGTGCCCGGCACGACTGCCTCCGTTCGGGAGGTCGCCCCGACCACCGTGTGCGGGCTGGTCGACAACGGCCTGAATCACATCTCGTTTGGCGACTGTCTCAACCAGTGCACGGGAGGATGCATCGCCGTAACCAGCAGCATCTACTTCTCTCCGTACGACGGATTCTGGAATCCGGAGACTGATACGCTCCTGATCGCACGCCGGGAATCGGACATGACGTTCAGCGACGACTGGGAGTTCGACGACTATCACGACTGGCCGCCGTGCTACAGCGCATTCGATCTCTACGGGATCACGATTCACGAACTCGGGCACTTCTGGGGCCTGGGACACAGCCCGCTTCCCGCAGCCACGATGTACTACGCCGTCGACTTCTGCGACTCCACCCGGGCCAGCCTGCACGCGGACGACAAGCAGGGGTTCCGGGTGCTATACCACACCACCGACGCCCCGATCGGAGTGACCACCCTGACGGCCCGCCTGGCCAGCCTGAGCGTGACGAACAAGGGCAACATGGCCTTCACCGGATCCGGGGGAAAGTGGGGAAACTCGTTCCAGTATCCGCTGGGGAGCCCCCAGCATGTCTTCGAGTGCTCGTTCGCGCTGGCCCAGGTCGGCGGGCCGGTCTCCGACAACTTCCGTACGGACGGGGACGACGGCGGAGATGCCGATCTGCAGCAGACCTCTCCGTTGGTCGTGCAGATCCCCGGGCCGATCACCGACCAGCAGGCGGAGGGCAGCTTCACCGATGTGCGGGCCGAGGCGCCATACGGCGTCACGGTGCGGTCACGCTTCTTCGCCGATCAGGCGACGGAGAACGCCTCCTTCGTCATCGCGGAGTACCAGATCATCAACAGCAGCGCTTCCTCCCTGAGCGGCATGCGGGGGGGACTCTTTGCGGACGTGGACTTCAACGATCAGTATTCGCAGAATTCCGTCGGATACGAGGCCGATCTTGGACTGGCCTGGGTGTCGACTCCGAACACCACGAATCGGATCGGTTTCGCGGTGCTCAACGCGGAGGGAGCGGCGGCCATGCGGGCCCTCTATGCCACCAGCACCCTGCCGGCGGAGACGTTCACCGACGCGAACAAGCAGACCTGGATGAGCGGCGCCTTCGAGCGGACGACGCTCGGCCCGGCGGACATCGCCCTGATGATCGCCACCGGAACCTTCACGATCGCACCGGGTGACACGGCCCGGGCCGCCTTCGCGATTCTGGGCGGCGCGAGTCTGGCTGATCTGCGGCTCAATGCCCAGGCGGCCCGGACGCTCTACCAGACCGAGATCTACGGAGCCGTCGATGCCGTCGGGGATGGCCGTGTGATCACGCCGGTGGGAGATCTGGCGTTGAACCGTCCCAACCCGTTCAGCGGAAAGACCCGGATCGAGTACACGCTCTACCGGGAAGGTCCCGTGCAGCTGGACATCCTGGACGCCTCCGGCCGCCGGGTCCGGAGCTTGATGCAGGGGAACCAGGCCAAGGGAGCCCACTCGCTGATCTGGGACGGCGCGGCCGAAGATGGCCGGCCGCTCCCGTCGGGCGCCTACTTCACCCGGCTTCGCGTGGCGGGCCGGGCGCAGACCCAGAAGATGCTGTTGGTGAGGTGAGGGCCTCGGAACGATTGCCACCGGACTGAGGCCTCGGAGAGGGTTGGGCAAGCGGGGGTGCGGCGGAAAAACGGCCGCTCCCTCGTTTGCGCCGACCCGCCGGCGCCAGCCCCTTCGCGATGCCGCCGATCCGGGACTCAGGCCGCGGAGCTTCGCGCCCCGGCGTCGATTCGGTGAGAGACGCCTCCCGCGCGGCACCCGCCTCAGCGCGCGGACCCGGCCAGGCGCTGAAGCGCCCGCCGGATGCACTCGCTCAACGAAACGTCTCCGTCACCCGCGAGGACGAGTTCCACCGCCTTCTTCGCGTCCTTCGCGCCGTACCCGAGCGCAACCAGCGCCCCGGTCGCGTCTTCGGCCAGAGGCGATCCCGGCGCCGGCGCTCCGGGTCCGCTGGCCGCGGCGGCCAGATCCATCTTGTCGACCTTGGGGCCGAGGTCGATCAGGATGCGCCCGGCGGTCTTCTGCCCGATGCGCGGGACCCGGGTCAGCCCTTCCACGGATCGGTCGCGGATCTGCCGCACCAGCTCCTCGGGAGTCAGATGGCCGAGCAGGGAAAGCGCCCCGCTGGGCCCGACTCCCTGAACCTCGAGCAACAGCCGAAAGAGATCGCGTTCCGCCCGGGCGGCGAAACCGTAGAGGAACGGCCCCTCGTCCTTCCACACCAGATGCGTCCATAGTGAAACCGTCCCGCCCGGCTCGGGCAGGACCCGGAAAGTGGAGAGCGGGATACGCAGGTCGAGGCGCGCCGGTCCGCATTGCAGGATCACGTTGCCCGGCGCCCGCAGGTGCAGGATGCCATCCAGATGATCGATCACGGCCGGACTCCGCTCGCCGCACGCGTGGCGCCGCACCAGGCGACCGCCAGCGCGTCGGCTTCGTCCGGGCTCAGCGTTGCGGGGCAGTCGAGCAGCAGACGCGGCATCATGTACTGAACCTGCTCCTTCGCCGCACCGCCGTGGCCCACGGCCGCCAGCTTCACGGCGCGGGGAGCGACTTCACAGAGGGGGATGCCGGCCTCCCGCACGGCCAGAAGGAGCACCCCTCTCACTTCGCCGAGCACGAGGGCCGCGCGAGGACCGCGCGCCACGAAACACTCCTCAACCACGACGAGGTCCGGGGCCAGGGTGCGGATCATCTCGGTCACGGCAGCGTGGGCCGCGTGAAGGCGGGTGGAGAGGGGATCGGCGGCCCGGAGGGTCAGGGTGCCGCTCGTTGCCCGGCGCCAGTGCGAGCCGGCGCGTTCCAGGCATCCGTAGCCAAGCCGCCGGCTGCCGGGATCAAGTCCGAGAACCTTCATGGCGAGGGCCGGCCGGAGAGTGGATCGAAGGGCGTCCTCGTCCCGGGACCCCGCGTCGCGTTTCGTATCGGGATCATTCCACTCCGCGCCTTGGCCCCAGCCGCCGGACGCGCACGGTTGGCTCAGCCGCTCAGCTTCTCGAGCATTTCGGCCGGGATGTCGAAGTTCGACCAGACCTTCTGCACGTCGTCATGGTCCTCCAGAAGCTCCATGATCCGCAGGATCTGCTCGGCTTCCTTTTGCGTTCCCACCGGGATGGTGTTTTGGGGGATGCGTGAGAGCTCGGCCGAAGCGATCGGGATCTGGGCAGCCTCAAGCGCCTTCTGGACGGTGTAGAAGTCCGCCGGCGGGGTGTAGACCTCGTACACGTCCGGCTCCTCCGAGCTCACATCGTCTGCGCCGGAGTCCAGGGCGATCTCGATGAGGCGATCTTCCTCGGTCTTGCCTTTCTCCACCGTGATGAAGCCCTTGCGGTCGAACATGTGGGCCACGCATCCGCCCTCGCCCATCCGCCCCCCGTGCTTACCCAGGAGGTGGCGAAGTTCGGCCGTGGTGCGGTTCTTGTTGTCGGTCAGGACCTCAATGAAGAGGGCCACGCCACCTGGTCCGTATCCCTCGTAGGTGTGCTCCTCGTAGTGGACCCCGGGCAGCTCGCCGGTTCCCTTCTGGATCGCCCGCTTGATGTTCTCCGCGGGCATGTTGACGCCCTTGGCCAGCAGAATGGCGGTACGCAGGCGGGGGTTCCCCTCCGGGTCGCCGCCCCCATCCCGCGCCGCGATCGTGATTTCCTTGATCGCCTTCGTGAAGGTCTTGCCCCTCTCGGCGTCGAGCTTGCCCTTCTTCCGCTTGATCGTCGCCCACTTCGAGTGTCCGCTCATTTGCAGTCCTCACGCCCGCCGGCAACCGTGCCGAGGCCGGTCCTCCATGCGGGTCCTGGCTCGCTGCGATACGCCGACCCGACAGCCGGCGATCGCTTCCCTTGAGTCCCGAGGACGGGATCGATTCCCCGCCCGGTATCTCCCCGCCCGGGGTAGTGCCCCGTCGGGGGTGTCTCCCTGCCGGAAACGGAGCCCGCGTGCAGAGGTGTCGCCCCGCCGAGCGCCGCGTCCCCGAAGGGACGGTCAGCTCAGGACTCCGCTTCCTTCTCCTTCTTCAACTCCTCGACCAGCTTGTCCACGAATTCCCGGGGCACTTCCTCGTAATGAGAGAAGGTCTGCCCGAATCGAGCCCGCCCCTGCGTGAGGGTTCGCAGCGTCGTCGAATAGCGATAGAGCTCCCCGCGAGGAACGGCGGCACGGATGCGCTGCGACCTCGGTCCCGGCTCCATGCCGAGGATCTTCCCCCGCCGGCTGGAGAGATCGCCCATCACTCCTCCGGTGAACTCCTCCGGGACATCCACCTGCACCTCGCTGATCGGCTCGAGGAGCACCGGTCTGGCGTCGGTCATGGCGTTGCGGAAGGCGTTGATGGCCGCGATCTTGAAGGCCATTTCCGAGGAGTCGACGTCGTGGTATCCGCCGAAGTGCAGACGCACCTTCACGTCCACCACCGGATACCCGGCAATGACGCCCTCCGGCAGCGCCTCCAGGATCCCCTTCTCCACTGCGGGGATGAACTTGGTGGGGATGACTCCGCCCACGATCTCGTTCGAGAATTCGTAACCCTGGCCGCGAGGCAGCGGCTCCAGCTTGATCGACACGTCGGCAAACTGCCCGCGCCCGCCCGTCTGCTTCTTGTGTCGATAGGAGACATCGGCTGTGCCCTTGATCGTCTCCCGGTACGGCAGGCGGGGCTTGAACGTCTCCACCTCCACCTTGAACCGCCGGTGCAGCCTCTCCAGCAGGACATCGACGTGCTGATCACCCATGCAACGCATCAGCGTCTGGCGCAGGTCGCCCTGGTTGTCGATCTGGAAGGTCGGGTCCTCCTCACGCAGCTTGGCGAGACCGGTCCCGACTCTCTCCTCATCTCCCTTGTTCTTGGTCCGGATGGCGATCTCGTGCACCGGCGGCGGGAAGGCGAGCGGCCTGACCATCAGACGCCGTTCCTTGGTGGAAAGGGTATCCCCCAGTCCGGTGGTCTTCAGCTTGGCCACCGCGCCGATGTCGCCGGCGGACACGCTGTCGACGTCGGATCGCTCCTTTCCAAGGAAGTTGTACGGCTGCCCGATGCGCTCGGTGCTGTCCTGATTCGAGTTGTAGACGTCGTTTCCGCTCTGGATCGACCCGGAGTAGACGCGGAGCAGGGAGATCTCCTGGGCGGTGAACTCCGAGCTGACCTTGAAGATCAGCGCCGCCAACGGTCCCGCAGACGAGGCGGGAAGGACGGTCTCCTCACCCTGCCCGCCTTTGGTCACCGGCGTACCGGACAGATCCGCCGGGCTGGGGCCGTAATCGACGAGCGCGCGCAGGAGCATGCTCGCACCGCGGTTCTTCTCCGCGCTGACCGGAATGACCGGGAAGATCTTGCCGGCGGCGATCCCCTTGCGCAATCCGACCTGGGTCTCCTCGAGGCTCAGCTCCAGCGTCTCCAGGTATTTCTCCAGGAACGCATCATCGCTCTCTGCCGCCAGCTCCACCAGTTTGCCGCGCGCATCTTCCGCCGCGGCCTGCAGGTCTGAAGGAACCGGGATCTCCTTCGTGTCCTTGCCCTCGACGCTGTAGGCCTTGCCCTCGAGGACATCCACCAGGCCGCGGAAGTCGGGCCCGACGCCAATGGGGAGGTAGAGCGGGACGACACGGTCGGAGAGCGCCTCGCGCAGCGCGGCCAGGACCTTTCCGAAGTCAGCCTGCTCCTTGTCCATGCCGTTGACCGCGAGGAACCGACCGCGCCCCTCCTCGGCGAGCATCTCGAAATGACGCTCGGTGTCGGGCTCGACCCCGGCGGTGGAGCTCACCACGATCACGCCAAAGTCAGCCGCGCGGATGCCGGCACAGACCTCACCGATGAAGTCGGCGTAACCGGGGGCATCCAGGAGATTGAGCTTTCGGCCCTGGAACTCGAACTGGGCCAGCGCCAGGCTGACCCCGGTGTGCTTCTTCTGCTCCTCGGGCGTGAAGTCGAGGGTGGCAGTGCCCTCCGAGACCCGGCCCTGACGACTGATGGCGCCGGCAGTGAGCAGCATCGCCTCAGCCAGCGTCGTCTTGCCGCACCCGCTGTGTCCAGCGAGCACGAAGTTCCTGATGTCCGTGGTCTCGTAGCTCTTCACGAGGAATCCCCCCCTGCTCGTATCCCCCAACCCTGGTCTTCATGCAACAAGCGGGCCGCATGGCCCGGAGCGGAATCGAGGTGTCCACGCGCGGTACAGCGGCCGGGCCGAACCTCACAGACGAAGCCGGGCTTCGCGCGCCGGAAAGCCCGCGCGAGTTCGGACATTTCCCGGCGAATGTAGCACTCAGGCAACCGCGGCGGCAAGCGGGCATTGCCGGCCGAGGGCGGAGATCGCAAGGCGGTGCGGACCCCTCCCCGGCACCCGGGGGCCGCAGCCGGTTCAGCTCCCTTCCGGTCTCAGGCCTCTCCCCCGGGCTCCAGGATGAGGCGCCGGAAGTGCTCCAAGAACCTCACGTTGTCCTCCCGAAGCCCGGAGCTGACGCGGATCGACTTCGCCCCCACCGGCCGCACGATGATGCCGACACTCTGCAGCTTCTCAAAGAGCCAGCCTGCTTTCTTCCCGGTATCGATGAAGATGAAATTGGTCTGCGTCGGCGGAACGGTCACCGGCAGCCCCGCCAGGCCTTCACGCAGAAAGGCGAGCTCCCGGGTGTTGTGCTCCCGGGATCGCCGCAAGAAGTCAGTGTCGTCGAGGGCGGCCATCGCGGCGGCCTGGGCCACCAGGCTCGTGTTGAAGGGGGTCCGGACCATCATCAGACCCTGGATGATCTCCTCCGGCCCCACGGCATAGCCGATTCGGATCCCCGCCAGCCCATAGGCCTTGCTCATGGTGCGCAGAAGCAACAGGCGCCGGCCGGCCCGGAAGTGAGCGATCGGGTCGGGCAGGTCGGCGGCGGTCGTGTACTCCTCATAGGCCGAGTCGTAGACAACCAGCGCATCCAAGGGCACCCGGGCCATGAACCGGTCGAACTCCGCCGCCGTGAACCAGGTGCCCGTCGGGTTGGTGGGATTGGCCAGGATGACGAGTTTCACGGTCGGTCCGAGCAGGCGCGCCATCGCCTCCAGGTCGTACCGATAGCCCCCGTCCGTCATCGGCGCCGCGCGGAACTCGGCGCCGGCCTTCTGCGCCGCCAGGGCGTACATGGCGAAGGTCTTCTCCGAGCTCACCACCGCATCACCGGGCTCCAGGAAGGCGATGGCCAGAAGTTCCAGGACTTCGACCGATCCGGCCGCCGCGAAGGTGTTCTCCAGCGGCACGCCGTATCGCGACGCCACCTTCTGCCGGTAGGCGAGGGCGGCGTCGTCCGGGTAGAGCGACACGTCCTCGACGGCCTTTCGCATGGCCTCGACCGCCAAGGGCGACGTGCCAAGGGGATTCTCGTTGGAGGCAAGCTTGGCGATTCTCCCCGTGAGGCCGTACTCACGGCGAACGTCATCAATCGGCTTTCCCACCACGTACGGCCTGAACTGTCGCAACGGCTCCCGTAACAGATTGCGCAGAGCCATCATCCACCCCCCAGACCGGAGCTGACGCTCTCGATCCTCCCAACTGCCTCGCCCGAACCGGCCGTCGCGATGCGCGCGAGACGACCGGGATGACTACCTCGGAACGATACGCCGCGTCGCGCGGTAAGGTCAAGGTTCCGCGGGCTCACCGGTCAGCCGACCGGGTGCGGGGCCGTTGCGCCCGGCACGCCTCCGGAAGCGCAGCCGGACCTGCGGCCGGACGTGCAGTCCAAAAAAGCAGAACGCCCCGGGTCAAAACCCAGGGCGTTCGCGAATGAATTCCCGGCGGCGTCCTACTCTCCCACACGGTCTCCCGTGCAGTACCATCGGCGCTGGAGCGCTTAACTACCGTGTTCGGAATGGGAACGGGTGTGGCCACTCCGCCATAACCACCGGAAAATCGGCACCCTCGCCGGTCCCGCCGGCGAGGGAAACCTTGACAACTGCGAATGACGGAAACCTGAGAACGGACACGAAAAAATACCGATCAAGCCTTCCGGCCTATTAGTACCGGTCGGCTGAACGCGTTACCGCGCTTACACCTCCGGCCTATCAACCTCATAGTCTATAAGGGGCCTTCTGACGGTTTTACCGAGGGAGATCTCATCTCGGGGTCGGTTTCACGCTTATATGCTTTCAGCGTTTATCCGATCCGGACATAGCTACCGAGCAATGCCGCTGGCGCGACAACTCGTACACTAGAGGTCCGTCCGTCCCAGTCCTCTCGTACTAGGGACAGCACCCCTCAAATCTCCTGCGCCCACGATGGATAGGGACCGAACTGTCTCACGACGTTCTAAACCCAGCTCACG
>CAYYQN010000057.1:0-13438 GCA_964473865.1 uncultured bacterium
GGCGCCGCCCGGGCAGACGGCGATGCCCCCGTCGGCCTCCCAAGCCGCCCCCCCCGGGCGGGGCGGCGTGGATCCGGGCGCGGCCCCCGGCGCCGACTCCGCCGGGGCGGCCGGCGCGAGCGCCGGCTCCGAAGCAGGACGTTGCTCGTTCTGGATCGACCTCTATACAGGCGAGCCGACGACCTTCGCCGATGTTCTCCAGGACCTGCATCTGGCCCGGGTGATCTACCTCGGAGAGGGCCACCCCCTGGAGCGGCATCATCGGATCCAGACCGACGTCGTGACGGGTCTGGCCGACCTCGGCGATACGCTCGTCCTGGGCCTCGAGATGCTCGAGACGCACATGCAGCCCGAGGTTGACCGCTACGCGCGCGGCGAGATCTCCTTCGACACGCTCGCTACCCGCATCAACTGGTCCAAGCGTTGGGGGAACTATGCGCAGTATCGTGAGCCGATGGAGGCGGCACGCCGCCGCGGCTTCCCGATCCTGGCCTTGAACGCCCGGCGAGAGGTGGTGCGCAACGTGGCGATGCAGGGCTTCGACAAGCTGTCCCCCGAGGATCGCGCGCAGCTTCCGGCGGAAGTCGTGTTCGACCAGCCCATGTATGAATTTCAGTTGAGCACGGTGCTGCAGGTCCACGCCAAGGCCATGGGAGCGCCCGGAATTCTGAAGACGATGTACCAGGCACAGGTGACGCGGGACGAGACCATGGCCAACACCCTCGCGGAGTTCCTGACGAGCGACGCGGGGCGGGGCCGGCGGGCGATCGTGCTTCTCGGGGCGGGTCACTGCCAGCAGGGGATGGGCACTCCGTCCCGGGTGCGGCGGCGGATCCCGGATATCACCGATCGGATCATCGTGATGTCGCAGAGCGGCGACGTGGAGCTCTCGGAGGCGGAAAAGAGGCTCGCCAGCGACGTCGAGATCTCCCACGCGCAGCTCGGCCACCTGCAGGCGCCGCTCGCGGACTACCTGCACGTAGTGAGCCCGGCACCGTAGCGTAGCTCAGGCGTCCTGGCGAAGCAGCGAGAACTCGGGAACGCCGAAGACGCGGGAGAGAGGCGGCCGGAGAGGCGGGCACCGGCGCCCTCCTCTCCGGCGGGTTCCGCCGAGCATCCTACTTCAGGACCACCATCTTCTTGTTCGAGACGTAGTCTCCAGCCTGCAGCTGGCTCCAGTACACTCCCGATGCCACCGGGTAACCCGCATCGTCCGAGCCGTCCCAGAACGCTTCGTGCGCCCCCGCTTTGAGCTTTCGGTCGACAAGGGTCCGGACGCGGCGCCCGCTGACATCGTAGATGGCCAGCCGGGCCGGACCATCTGCAGCCAGCGAGAAGCGGATTCCCGTACGCGGGTTGAACGGATTCGGTCGGTTCTGGTAAAGGCGAGTCACGAATCCGCCGGCCCCTTCCGGGTCCGATACATTGTCCACCGAACCGGCGCACGGATTGATGCAGAACCCGACCTCAGTTCTCGGATCGCTGATGTTCAGGGCCCACGTGATCGAGCTCTCGATCTCGCTGGCCACCGCCGCCAGCCGGGCGGCGGTCTCTCCTTCGACGGTTTCGTAGTGGCACTCCTCGACCCCTTCGGGAGATCCGCGCGCAATGATCCGGTCATAACTGCTGGATTGGACGACCGAGCGGTAGTTGGGGCCTTCGGCGCTCGCGTCACGCACGACCTGGGCAAAGCGAGTCTGGTAGTTGTCGGTCCGGGTGATGTTCTCGTATACCTTGGTGCCCACGCCGTAACCCACCGTTCCGATCACATTGAACGGGATCTTCTCCGGACACCAGTTGCCGAATGCATCCATGGCGATGCCGATCCCGAATGGAGAACCCGGCACCGCCTCAACGCGCACGCATTCGTTGGTGTCGTTCTGCTCAAACGTCTCGATCATGTCACATCCAAACTCGGCGTAGGATCGGCACCGGTAACTCGCGCCCAGGGAGTTGTGGAGCAGGTAAGGATAGTCGGTGTCGATGATCTCCCCGATCGAGGTGCCGTCGACGATGAAGCCCTGGAGGCCGAGATTGCCGGAGCAGACCACCGCGTCCAGCCACTGCTGGAAGCCCTGCCAGTCGCGCGGCTCCATGGCGTCGGCGCTGGCGGTTCCGGTGGTCACCATGATGAACCTGTAGCCGATCAACTGCGGGATGGTGGCTCCGTTGTTGCCGCCCTGCGTTCGGTAGATCGACCCGTTCCAGTTCGAAGACGCGTCCAGGTAGTCATAGCGATCCCACCGGGTGGGGTCCGGAATCGGCTCGCCCGCGGCGCCCCCATTGAGGACGATGTGCAGCGCGCTCTCAATTAGAGGCTGCGTGCCGCCGTTGAAGGCGTCCACATAGAGCACGCAGGGGAACCTGCCCACGCCGCCGGACATTCGGAATCCCGGGAGGATCTCAAACTCCTGGAAGATCCCGCCCACGGTGTCCGGATAGAAGTAGTATGCGGTCGGGGTGGTGAGGTAGTTCGTGGTGACGAAGTACTCGACCTTGGTACCGGGAGTGAAGACGCCGTCCGGCAGAATCTCGTTCCCCTCACCCTGATCTCCGTTGCCGCCGCCCCAATTGAAGCAGGGCTCAGGATTCACACCGCCTCCGGGGTTCGACTCCCGGAACTGGGAGCAGAAGACGTTACGGAGCGGCAGCGGAGCCTCCACCGAATCCATGTAGCCCCAGGCAAAGCCGGGATTCACGCCGCTGTAGAAGTCTCCCTTGTGGCTTGAAACGGTGCTCCTCCACTGGGTGAAGGCAGCCAACCCCGGGTTCAGGGGGCTATCCTGCCCCGGCCCCGTGCGCTTCAGGCGGAACCACAACCTTGCTTCCCAACGGCTGGCGGCGCCGGTCACGTTCGGGCCGGCCACCACCAGCGAGTCGCCCAGTCGCGTCGGCAGCGCCGTCGATCGGTGGAGATCGAAGGCAACGTCGGCGTTGCCCGGGTCGGTGGCGCTCAAGATGCCCATCGGGGCCTGGCCGAAACCGTCCTGGAAGCGCGTTCCCGGCTCGAAGAGGGCAACCGGCGCCGCCACGAATCCAACGTTGCGGACTGTGACATTGTCCAGCAGGGGCGTGAAGTTCGTCAGCCCCGAACAGGGCACCTGCCCGAACGCTTCGCACGACGAGTAGATCTCATAGATGAACCTGACTTGCCTGGCGTCGGGGGGAAGTCCCCAATCGGTTCCGATGTTCCGGTTGAAGTCGCAAGATGGAACATCGCCCGCGTAGTAGAACGTCCCGATACCGACCCGCGGAGACCACTGAATCATGCCCGGGACGTGGGGATTCTCGTAGGGGTAGTAAGTCCATCCGGCCCGGTAGTAGACGCCGTTGACGGCGGGCAGATCGGAGTACTGATCCCACTCGGCCAGGATCCGATTGTAGCTCAGGTAGGCTCCGCCCGGGATGTCGTTCTCCCGGTCGATGATCGGCGTATGGAGCGCCTCGTGCTGTCCGGTCGGATGTTCTTGTTCGGCGTTGTGCATCTCCAAGACGTTATCCTGCAGCCGGCATGAGCACGGATCGGTGATGATGTACTCACTCATGTTGGACAACCCGAGGAAGGAGCCGACCCCCGGGCAGGTGGCGACCTCCCAGGTCTGCAGATCGGACTCGAAGCCGTAGAGGACCGGGACCGGCGGAGCCAGGTTGGCTCCCCCAATGGTGACATCGTCCACCCCGATGCCGCCGTAGAAGGAGTTGAACCCGGAGTCACCGTCCTCGTCGGATACTCCGCCGTCGGACACGAACTCGATCACGACCTGGAACGGACGCGGGTCCGTGCCGCCGCCGAAGTCCAGGTTCGAGATCGACTGTGCGAAGTCCGCCGGCTCTATGACACCTACGGAGTCGATTCCGATCGCGCCGCTGAATCCGGGAGGATTGAGCAGGACCCGGCCTCCTCCGGCCTCCACGAAGACCTTCGTGAAGTCGAAGTCGGCTTCGCATTCACTGAAGTACCTCAGGCCCAGATCGACGGTGCCGGTGCCGTCATAGACCAGGGTCGGGCTCATCAGCCGCTGGCACCAGTTGTTGCCATAGCCGATGCCGTTCGCCCAGCTGAGCGAATCCGCGCGACCTCGGGTCGCCCCGCAGAGCGCCATCCCATCGCCAGTCATCTCCGGCCAGGGAAGGGAGCCGCCCTCAGCGATCCATTTGTCCGCGGTCACCTGCCGCCAGTAGGCCCGGTCGTTGGCGGTCTGATCGACGGAAGTCCACCCCTCCAAGGGGTCGGCCGCGACCGGGTCGAAGTCCCACTCCCCGTTGAGAACCGCGTAGGTGAGGCCGTCCGGCTTGACGGTGTAGTAGCCGAACACCATGGTGTCCGCCTTTGCGGACCCTGGACCGGCCGGCGAAGCGTGGCTCCCCAGGAAGCCGGCGGCCGGACTCTGGGTGACACAGAACGGGTACGGCGAGCCGGGATGCACCCGGGCCAGAGTGATGCCCGCGGAAGATACGAGCAACACCGCCCCTATCAACGCCACGAACTTCTTCATCTCTGCCTCCGATTCCGCCGGGGTCCGCGCGCACGCTCGCCCCTCGCCGTTGGGATAGCCCGCAAGACCTGCCGGGCCCGCACTCGGGACCGGGACTGCTGAGCGGCAGGGGTCGGTCGGGTCAAGGGTGAGACAACTCGAAGTGACCGTATGCAGCCTGAGCCGCTCTACGCCGGCGCGGGGCTGCCGCCGGGCTCCTCCAAGCGTTAGGACCGCCCTCCCCGGACCGACCCAGCCGGAGGACAACCTCTAGACGGCACGCGCGGAAGTTCTCAGCCGCGTCTAGCGCTTCTGTAACAAGCATAGAGCCGGCTTCCGGGAACCTGCAAGCTCGATGCAATTGTCGGGTGACGTACGCGAAACCTCCGGCCAGGGTTTCGGGCCGGCGCCGCCGATCGAGGTCGCCCGGCAGAATGCCGGCCGGGAAGGTCCGCCGCCTACTTCAGCGCCACCATCTTCTTGTTCGAGACGTAGGCACCCGCCTCCAACTGGCTCCAGTAGACTCCCGATGCGACGAGGCGGCCGGCGTCATCCGAGCCGTCCCAGACCACCTCATGGGTCCCGGCCCTCAAGCCCTTGTCCACCAGAGTCCGCACCCGACGCCCGTTCACGTCGTAGATCACGAGTCTCGCGGGACCGTCCTCGGCCAGCGAGAACTTGACGACCGTGCGCGGATTGAACGGGTTCGGGCGGTTCTGATAGAGGCGCGTCACCAGAGCCCCGGCTTCATCCTCATCCCCGACCCCGGGACAGCACGGGCCGCTGCACGGGTTGACGCAGAGTCCCAGTGACGAGGGGTTGGTGATGTCCAGCGTCCACTCGATCGCGTTCTCGAGTTCCTCGTAAACCGCAGTCACGCGCGCCGCGGAATCCGCGGCCGCCGTGGTGTACGCACACTCGTCGAGACCCGGGTTCGCCAGATTCCGCGCGATGAGCCGGGCGTAGTTGATGCTCTGCACCACCGAGCGGTAGTTGGGGCCGGCACCGGCCTTGTTGTTGACGACCTGGGCGTAGCTGGTCACGTAAATGCTAGGCTCGTCGATCTTCTTGTAGATCTTGCTGCCGACGCCGGTGCCGGTGGTCCCGAGCACGTTGAACGGCTGCTTCTCCGGGCACCAGTTGCCGAACACGTTGCTCGGGATGCCGGCGCCGAATGGACTCCCCACCGTCGGCTCCACGCGCACGCAGTTGCTCTGGTCGTTCTGCACCAGCGTCTCCTCCGGCGCACAACCATACTCCGCGTACCACCGGCAACGGTACGTCGCCCCCAACCTGTCGTTGAGCAGGTAGGGGTAATCTGTGTCCATGATCTCGCCCACCGACGTACCGTCGGCGATAAAGCCCTGCAGATTGGCGTTGCCGGAGCAGACCACGGCGTCCAGCCACTGCTGAAACCCCTGCCAGTCACGCGGCTCCAGGCAGCCCGTGCCGGCATCGCCAGTGCTGACCATGATGAGCTTGTAGCCCAGCATCTGCGGAATCGTGGCGCCGCTGGTGCCGCCGGCCATCCGGTAGAACGGCCCGTTCCAGTTCGAAGACGGGTCGTTATAGTCGTAACGGTCCCACTTGGTCGGGTCCGGGATCGGGGCCCCCGGACCAGCGCCGTTCAGCACCACGTTGAATGCGTTCTCCAGGTAGAGCTGAGCCCCGGAGTTGGTGTCGACATAGAGCACGCAGGGGAACTTGTCGACGAAGCCGACGGTGCGGAAGCTCGGCAGGATCTCGAACTCCTGGTAGACCTTGCCCGTGGTGTCCGGGTAGAAGTAGTACGCGGTCGGAGTGAGCACGTAGTTGGTCGTGAGGAAGTACTCGATCTTGGTGCCCGGCGTGAACACACCGTCCGGCAGGATCTCGTTTCCCTCACCCTGCTCAGTGCCGCCGCCCCAGAGGAAGCACGGCTCTGGCGACTGCCCGTTGTTCGGGGCCAGCTCGCGGAACTGGGAGCAGAACTGATTCTTCTGGACGCCCCAGATCTCCACCGAGTCCATGTAGCCCCAGGCGAAGTTCGGGTTGGTGCCGGTGAAGAAGTCGCCCTTGTGAGTGGTGACGGTGGTCTTCCAGTCGTTGAACACGGCCAGACCGGGGTTGCCCGCGGCCTGCTGGCCCGGGCCCATCCTCTTCAGACGGAACCACAGCTTCGCCTCCCAACGGCCGGCTGCGGTGGTCACGGTGGGCCCCTTGACCATCAGCGAGTCGCCGAGCTTCGTGGGATCCGACGTGCCCCGGCGCAGGTCGTAGGTGATGTCCGCGTTGCCCGGAAGGGTGGTGCTCAGTATGCCGTACGGGTCGATGCTGAAACCGTCCTGGTACCGCGTGCCCGGCTCGAACAGGGCCGCCGGGGCCGCCATGTAGCTGACGTTGCGAACGGTGATGTTGTCGATGAGCGGCGTGAAGTTCGTGATGCCCGAGCACGCGTCCACGCCAAACGCGTCGCACGACCCCATCAGTTCGTAGAGGAACTTGACTCTCTTGACATCCGTGGGGAGTCCCCAATCAGTCCCGATGCTCCGGTTGGAGTCGCAGCTCGGCGTGTCTCCCGCGTAGTACCACGTGCCGATCCCGACGCGCGGCGACCACGAGACAATGCCCGGCACGTGCGGATTCTCATACGGGTAGTACGTCCAGCCGGCGCGGTAGAACACGCCGTTGGTCAAGGGGAGGTCCGCATAGTGATCCCACTCGGCCAGGATCCGGTTGTAGTTCAGGTAGGTGCCGCCCGGAATGTCGTTCTCCCGGTCGATGATCGGCGTGTGAAGCATCTCGTGCTGCCCCACCGGGTGCAGCCTCGCCTCGTCGTGCATCTCCAGGACGTTGTTCGTCAGGGAGCAGGTGCACGGTTCTGTGATGATGTAGTCAGCCATGTTCCCCAGGCCCAAGAACGAGCCGACTCCCGGGCACTTCGTGGCGGTCCAGCCTTCCAGGTCGGACTCGAAGGCATAGAAGACGGTATCCGGCGGGATGAGACTCGTCCCTCCCAGGCGGATGTCGTCCAGGCCGACGCCACCGTAGAAAGAGTCAGGGTGGAGTTCCGGCCACCCTACCCCGGTTTCGTCCGAGAACGCAGTGTCGGAGATGAACTCGATCACGATCTGGAAAGTCCTCGGTTCGGTACCGCCACCGAGATCGAGATTCGAGATGGTCTGCGCGTATTCGACTCCTCCGGGCGGCGTGAGCACGCCCAGCGTGTCGATACCGATTTCGCCGGTGAAGCCCGGGGGGTTGATCAGAACCCGGCTGGCCCCGGACTCGACGAAGATCCTGGTGTAGTCGTAGTTGAGCTCGCTCTCGCTGAAGTAGTGGAGGCTCAGGTCGACCGATCCGGTGCCGCCATATGTCAGGGGCGGACTCGTGAGCCTCTGGCACCAGTCATCGCCGTATCCTCGGCCGAGATCCCAGCCTAGAGAGTCGGCATGTCCCTGGGTGGCGCCGCAGAGGACCATCCCGTCGCCGTTGAGTTGCGGCCAGGCGATCACTCCGCCCTCGGCGATCCACTTGGCCTCCGTCAGCTGCCGCCAGTACGTCTGGTCGTTGGCGGTCTGGTCGACGGAGGTCCAGCCCTCCAGGGGATCATCTGCCGCGTGGTCGAAGGTCCATTCGCCGTCCAAGACGGCATACTTCAGGCCGTCGATCTTGGTTGTGTAATAGCCGAAGACAATTGTGTCCGGTCTCGCGGCCGGCCGGTTCGGCAACAGGATGTCGTCCTCGAGCACACCCGGCCGCGGGGCCTGGGTCGCGTTGAGGAACGACGGGGCCTCGGGATTGACTCTGGCCCACCCAGCACCAACAAACGACACCAGCAGAACCGCCGCGATCGAAACCAGGCGCTTGATCATATGGTCCTCCGATCCCCTCGAACTACGGCCTCGAACCGCGGTCTCGAACTACGCCCTCAAGCGATCACCTCCAATGGGAGGATGCACCGGCGCCAGCTTCCCAGGTGACCCACAGTTATTGTTTGAGTTGGCCGAGTCGGGCCGGTTGGCCGGTGGGCCGGCCCATCGCAGCCAGAAGACCAGTCTGGAGCTTCACGTCTCGCCGTGCTCATCGCACCTCACCCCCTGTTCTCAGGATGAACCTCTCTCGTCTGCGGCGCAAGCCGAAGCCGACGCCAAGTCGTACGGGGGTGATCCGCGGACAGCGCCCACCGGCGCCCGGAGAATCAGCCTGCCGCCCGTTCCTTCAGCTCCTCGCTCCGACGCCGCGCGCAGGACGCACGGTCACCCCGGGAAGGCGGGCAAAACGCCCGATCCCGTTGCGCCCTGGCACGTCACCCACGGCGCGCGCCGTTGCACACTCCAGCGTTCCCCTTACCGTCGAGGCGCCGCTCGCGTGACCACAGTGGTAACGAACTGTCGGACATAGCCCTGCAAGATACTTCCTCCGCCGCGATCGGCGTCTCGATTCCCCGCGACTTGGCACTCCAATTCCCTTGGCTCTTTGGGGAGCGGCTGCTCCCTCACCCGGCACGGTCCATGTTGCCGGGGGGGGACGGCGTTGTCTCGGCAGGGGCTGGCAAGCATCGGCGCAGCGGCCTTGGGGAACAGAGAGGACACACGTGCTCACATCCCGGCTCGTCCGACACCGGAAGGACCTGGGTCCGACAGCGACGCGACCCGCGCGCGGTCCGGATGCGGCGCGACTTCGATCTCTGTGCCTGGCCGGACTTCTCTGCCTCTTCGGCGCGCGGGCCGCAGCCCAGGTCGGCGCCCCTCCCGCCGCCGGTTCGCGGTTTCACGCTTCGGTGGATCTGGACCGGGAAATCGGTACGCCGCTGATCCAGGTCTACGACACCGAGGCCCACAGCTCGGCGGGACAGAACTGGGCGGCGGTCCAGGACTCTCAGGGCGCAATGTATTTCGGCAACGGGGCCGGCGTGCTCGTCTTCGACGGAAAGCACTGGACGCTGGTCAAGACCTCAAACGAGTCGGTGGTTCGATCCCTGGCCAGAGACGAACAGGGTGTCATCTACGCCGGCGGCAACGGCGAGATCGGCTTCCTCGCAGCCGACAGCACGGGGAATGCCTGCTACGTTTCCCTGTTGGAACAGCTACCTCCCGAACGACGCAGTTTCAGTGACGTTTGGTCCTGCCACGCCACATCCGACGGGGTCTACTTCGTGGCCGATGATCAGGTCATGCGGTGGCACGACGGGGTCATGCAGGTCCTGGATGCCCCGGGCTCGAACTACGGCTACCAGATTCCCGGGCGCCTCTTTCTGGCCCGGTCCGACCTGGGTATCTTCGAGATCAAGGACGGACTCACTCCCTGCCTTCTTCCGGGAACCGAGATGTTCAAGAGGGCGGAACACGGCCGGGCGACGGTGGCCGGGTACCGTCCGGACACCCTGTTGATCGCCACCGCCCAGGCCGGCCTCTATCTCTACGATGAGCGGGCGGCAGCCCGGGCCGCGGCGCATCCGGGCCCGACGTGCCCCCCGTTGCCCATCCAACCGTTCGCGACCGACTTTGATGACTTTCTCAAGCAGAACCGGATCTACCGCGTGACTCCGCTGCCGGACGGGAATCTGGCGATCGGCACGATTCGCGGCGGAATCGCTGTCATGAGTCCAGAAGGGCATCTGTTGCGCACAATCGACCGGAGCGACGGGCTGTCGAGCGACGGCATCCTCTACCTGGTCGTCGATCAAGCCCAGAACCTCTGGGCCTGCCTGAACAAGGGAGTTGCCCACATCGAGATCGGCTGCCCCTGGAGCTGGTACGGACCCCATCGCGGCCTGGAGGAAGCCGCCCTGCAGGTCACAAGACACCACGGAAGAATCTATGTCGGCCTCTTTGACGGCGTTCGCTACCTTCCGGACTCGACCCTCGTCCCCGGCAAGCGCCAGGTGTTCCAGCCGGTCGCCAACACCAGCACCAACTGCCTGGCGCTCCACTCCACCGGCCGAACCCTGCTGGCCGGCCAAAGCGGCCGGGTGGTGGCGATCGAGGACGATTCGGCACGAGTGGTCGCCAACATCGACGGCACTCCGCTTACCTTCGGCACCTCCCCGCGCTTCCCCGGGGTCGTGTTCGTCGGCCTCAACAACGGCTTGGGGATGGTGAGGGTGTCCCCACCCGGAGCCCCTCCGGAAGAGCCATCCTACTCCCGCCCGTCCGCGTTCGCCGAGTTGGGAGACGCGATCCCGGGCATCTTGAGCGATGGTGAGGGGGACCTCTGGTTGACCACCTACGTCACCGGAGTGTGGCACGTCCGCTTCCGAAGCTCCGATCCGCTGGATGTGGAGCTTACCCACTACACCCAGGAGGATGGGCTGCCCGACGACAGCAGCGTGGGCGTGAGCATCCTGGACGGGCGGGTACTGGTCGTGCACAAGGCGGGCCTGCTCGAGGCGGTCCCGCGTCCGGCCGGGTCGGCGGGCAAACCCTTCGCGTTCATCCCAGAGGAGTCATTCGGAAAGCTGCTCAACGCGGAGCAAAAGCCAGTCTACGATGTCCAGCGGGACAGCCTCGGCTGCATCTGGGTCGACACCGAGAAGGGCGTGGGAATCGTCCGGGAGGGCGCAGACGGCGCCTATGCGCTCGACCGGACGCCGTTTCGCGAGCTCCCGGGCAACGCCCATGGCCTCTTCCCAAGCGACGGCGGCGTGGTCTGGGTCAGCACCGGCAAGGGGCTCTATCGCTACGATCCGCGCGCGATCAAGGACTATCATCGCGGCTTCGCGACTTTGATCTCCCTGGCCAAGACTCCTTCGGGGCCGCCGCTCTTCCATGGCTTCTACTACGCGGCGCACGAGGAAAGGAGCGGTCGGTTCCCGATCCGGTCTGCCGTCCAGCCCGCGCAGTTGACTCCGCGCCTCCCTTACGCCCGAAACTCCCTCACATTCGAGTTCTCCGGCGCCTGGTTTGAGCACGCGGACAGCACCCGCTTCCACTACCTGCTGCAGGGCTACGATGACAGCTGGAGCGAATGGACGCTCGAGACCAGGAAGGAGTACACCAACCTCCCGGAAGGCAGGTACACCTTCCAGGTCGAGGCCAAGAACGTCACGGGACGCGTAGGCGACCAGGCGGCTTTCACCTTTCAAATCGCTCCGCCCTGGTACCGCACCGCGCTGGCCTACCTGGGCTACCTGCTGGTCCTGGGGGGCCTGGTGGCTACAGGAAGTCAAGTCCAGTCCCGGCGGCTGATCGCGGCCAAAGCCCGGCTGGAGAGCATCGTGGCCGAACGTACCGAGGAGATTACCCGCCAAAAGGAGGAGACCGAGCGAAAGGCCGCGGAGCTTCTCGTCGCCAACCGGACCGCTGAGGAGCAAAGGGCCGCGGCCGAGGTCGCGAACCGGGCCAAGAGCGAATTCCTGGCCTGCATGAGTCACGAGATCCGCACGCCCATGAATAGCATCATCGGCTTTTCCGACATGCTGGGAGACCACAGTCTCACTGATGAACAACGGGAGTTCGTGCGGACGATCTCGCGCAGCGGAGAGGCGCTGCTTGCCATCATCAACGACATCCTCGACCTCTCCAAGATCGAGGCGGGAGAGCTCTCGTTCGATCCGCTGGACTTCGACCCCGAGCTGGTGGTCTTTGAGGTCTGCGAGCTCGTCGGACCGCGCCTCGGCGCCAAGCCGGTCGAGCTTCTCGCGCGGATCGGCGACTCCGTGCCGGCCCTGGTGCACAGCGACGCCACCCGATTCCGCCAGGTGCTGGTGAATCTCTTGGGGAACGCCGTCAAGTTCACCGAGGAGGGCGAGATCGAGTTGACCTTGACGGTGGAAGCGGAAAACGACGCCGACGTCACGCTCCATGTCGCCGTGCGCGACACCGGAATCGGCATCCCGCGCGAGAAGCAGGAGCTGATCTTCCTTCCCTTCCGGCAGGCGGACGGCTCAACCACCCGCCGGTACGGCGGCACCGGGCTGGGGCTCGCCATCTGCCGCCAAATCGCCACCCGCATGCACGGTCGCGTCTGGGTGGACAGCCGGGAAGGTGCGGGCAGCACGTTCCACTTTGTCGCCGAGGTCGGCAAGTCCGAGAAGCAGCCGCATCGGGAGCTCGGCCGGGAGTCGCTGCGCGGCCGCCGGGTGCTCTTTATCGATGACAACGAACAGAGCCGGGAGATCGTCGCCCACGTGCTCAGCCGCGAGGGAGTGGACATCGTCACCCTGGCCCGCCCACGGGAAACGATCGGCGCGCTCGAGCAGGCCCGGGACTCGGCGCGGCCGTTCGACCTGTGCATTCTCGATCTCCACATGCCGGAGATGAGCGGGGACAGCCTGGCGCAGGCCATCCGGCGCTTGCCCGAGCCGTTGGGTCGAATCCCCTTGCTGGCCCTCTCATCCGCCACGGTCCGGCGCGCGGAACTACACACAGTCGCCGGATTCGACGCGCATCTCATCAAGCCGGCCGCGAGGCGGCGGCTGCTGCAGGTCATCGAGCGCCTGCTGACCGCGGGCGAGTCGCGGGAATCGGCCGCGTTGATCACGCCGCAGTCCATCCTGGAGGAAGCGAAGCGCTCTGTGCGCATCCTGCTGGTGGAAGACAATCCCGTGAATCAGAAGCTCGCCACCTTCATGTTGTGCAAGGCGGGTTACCAGGTGACGGTGGCCGGGAACGGCGCAGAGGCGGTGCAGGTCTTCACCAGTGATCCGGACCGATACGATCTCATATTCATGGACGTGCAAATGCCGGTCATGGACGGCCTGGAAGCGACCGCTGCGATCCGCAGTCAAGGTTTCCGTGACATCCCGATCATCGCCATGACCGCGGAGAGCATGCAGGGCGACCGTGAGCGCTGTCTGGCCGCCGGGATGGATGACTACGTCTCGAAGCCAATCAAGCGCGAGCTGGTCTTCCGCACGGTGAGGAAGTACGCGCTGCGTGAGGACACGGAGGCGGCCTGATCGTCGGAGCTCCGGACCCGGACCGCGCCCCATCGGCGGGTACGAAAGGGGGCCCCAACCCGTTAACGTTTGGGGCCGGCTT
>CAYYQN010000057.1:13448-30452 GCA_964473865.1 uncultured bacterium
CCCGGGCCCGCGCCCGGGGGGGGGCCCCGCGGGGGCGCGACTCCCGGTTACCGTTTCGGGCAGGCTTTGCTGTCCGTTTTTCGCAGCATGATTCGGCTATCGGCCACCGAGCAGCCCTTCCCTTCCGCGTGCACGATCAACGGATTGATGTCCAGCTCCGAGATCTGCGGGTGGTGGCACACCATGGCCGACAGGCGCAGGAGCGTCTCCTCGATCGCCGCGATGTCGGATGGTGGATTCCCGCGCACGCCGGTGAGGATCTTGTACGCCCGAATCTCGCGAATCATCTTCTCCGCCGAAATCCGCCACATCGGCGCCAGCCGGAACGACACGTCCTTCAGGACCTCTACGAACGTCCCGCCGAGTCCGAACATCATGAGCGGGCCGAACCTTGCATCGCGCGTTGCGCCGACGATCACCTCCACGCCGGGACCGGCCATCTCTTCGACAAGGATTCCGTCGATCTTCGCTCCCGGCACGTTTCGCGCGATGTTCTCGTGGATCTTCCGCCAGGCCGCGCCGGCGGCTTCCGGACCCGCAATGTTCAGAAGCACGCCACCGGCATCATACTTGTGCACGACGTCCTTCGACATGACCTTCATGGCCACCGGCCGCTCAAGCTTCCGCGCGATCTCTCGCACCTCCGCCTCGCTGGTGGCCACCGCGCTCTTCAGCAGCGGCAAGCGGTAACACTCGAAAATCGGCCGGCACTCAGCCTGGGTCAGGTAGCGCTCCGCAGAGTCGCCCAGATAGCCGGCGATGAGCTGGCTCGCCTTCTCAACCTGGAGATCGGGGTAGTCCGGGAACTCGCGGCGGGGCACCTCACTGAGCGTAACCAGCGCGTTGGCCGCCGCATAGGCGCGCACGGCGTCCTCGGGGAACGGGTAGTTGGGAACGCCCGCGTGACGCAGGATCTCGACGCCGCCCGCCACGTCCCGTGCGCCCATGAAGGAGCAGACCACCGGCTTGTTGAGGCCCCGGATCGCCTCCGGTACGACCCGGGCCGTGTCCTCGATCTCGGTCATAGACTGCGGCGTGAGAATGACGATTCCCATGTCGACCTCGGGGTCCTTCAGCACCGTGCGCACCGCCGCCTCGTAACGATCCGCGCGCGCGTCTCCGATCACATCGACCGGGTTGCGGAGCGACGCGGACGCCGGCAGCTTCCCTCGGAGTTCATCCCTGGTGGCATCCGAGAGGGCCGCGATCCTCATTCCGGCACGCACCGCCGCATCGGTGGCCATGATCCCCGGCCCTCCGGCGTTGGTGATGATCGCCAGCCGATTCCCCCGGGGCAGCGGCTGGGTGGTGTAGAGCGCCGCGTAATCGAACAGCTCGGCAATCGTGTCGACCCGCTGCACGCCGCTCTGGATGAGCAGCGCGTCATAGATCGAGTCGGATCCGGCGAGGGAGCCGGTGTGGCTGCTCACCGCCTTGGCCCCTTCCGCAGACCGACCCGACTTGAGGCAGAGCATCGGCTTGCCTGTCGTCCAGAAGATCTCCCGCGCCGTCTCGATGAACGCCCGCCCATTGGTGACGTCTTCGAGGTACATCGCGATGACGCGGGTCTTCTCGTCCTGCGCCAGGTAGGCCAGAAGGTCGATCTCGTTTACATCAGCCTTGTTCCCAAAGGAGATGAATTTGCTGAAGCCCATCCGCCGCTCCTCGGCATAGTCGAGCACCGAGGTGCAGAGCGCTCCGGACTGCGAGATGAACGCCAGGTTCCCCGCCTCAGGCATCTTGCGGGCGAACGTGGCGTTGATGCGAACGGCCGGGTCGGTGTTGATGATACCGAGGCAGTTCGGGCCGATGAGCGGGATGCCGGCCGCGCGCACCGCATCGCGCAACTTGACCTCCAGCTGCGCGCCCGCCGCGCCGGTTTCCTTGAACCCGGCGGAGATGAGCACCATGGCCTTGACTCCCGCCGCCGCCGCATCGGCCACGACATCGAGAATCGCCGCCGCCGGCACCACGACCACGGCCAGGTCGGCCGGCTTGGGCGTATGCCGCAACGACTCATAGCAGGCGATGCCGAGGATCGACTCCGCCTTCGGGTTGATCGGGTAGACCGGCCCGTTGAACTCGGTGAAGATCAGGTTGCGCAGAAGGTCGTTGCCGACGGTCCGCGGCTTCGTCGAAGCGCCGACCACGGCGATCGACTTCGGGTTGATCAGCGCGTCGATGCGCGCGATCGAATCCAGAGACATGTGGAAACCTCCCCTCCCAACCGGCCCTCGAGGACCCCAACCTGAGTCGACAGGAGCCTCCGGACCGCGCCTGCGGCCTTGGATCGGCTTCCGAGACACGACTCTGGAACGCGGGTCAAACGGATCGAGGGCGCCTTCCCCTGCTGCGCAGACGAGAGCGCCACGCCAAGCTCCGATCGGCCGACCACGGGGCCGACTGCCGGGCGGGCTGGTGAGTCGTCAGAATCTGCGCGGAACAAAGGAGATCCTAGCGGTCCGATGGGTAATTGTCGAGAGCTCGATGGACGGCTGCCGCCGGGCGGGTGTACATTGGCCCGGTTGCCGGCGGAAAGGAGCGCCCGATGCTGAAGCGGCTACGCGTGGTGATACGCTGTCTCCCGATACTGCTGTTCCTTCTCCCAGGGTGCGGTGACGAGTCCACGGGTCCCGACAACCACGCTCCTACTGCCAACGCCGGCGTCGACTTCTCGGTGGGATTGGGCGGGGTGGCCCGCCTGCTCGGACATGGCACCGACGCCGACTTCTCGGATGTGCTGTCCTACTCCTGGGCATTCGTGAGCAAGCCCGAAGGAAGCGGCGCGACCATCAACGATTCGGATCAGGCCACCGCTACGTTCGTCTCCGACGTGATCGGTACCTATGTGGTCCGGCTGACGGTGTCCGACGGCAGGCTATCCGGCGCCGACGAGGTGACCATTACCGTCATACCGGAGTAGCAGACTGCGGAAAGACCCAGCCAGCCGCGCCGGCTGGCACTTGCGAGCCGACCGGAGGCGTGAGGACCCTACGCCGGATGATCGAAAACCATCATCCTGCAGTAGACGCCCTCGATTCCGCCCAGCCGGTCGGTCAGCTCCCGGGCCCGGCTCTCCCCTCCCACGAGTTCAAGCACCAGCAGTCCATTGGGAGAGCCCTGGTCGCCACCCACTTCGTGCAGGCCGAGACGGGTCTTGATGTTCCCGCCGAACTCGGTGAGCGCCTCCTGCACCTGTCTGGCGTTTCGCAGCCGCTGGGTGATGTGCACCCCGAGAATGACATGGTCTTCCATGTAGGAACCCCCTTCTGCCGGCCGACTCGCGACTCGGCCCGCTTCCCCACCTCCCGTCACCTCGCAGCCCGGCGCGCTTCGCATCGGCTGGGCGATTCAGAACCGGGCCCGCTCCCCCGCCGCCGGACGGCTCGCGCCCCGGTCCGCCAGCGCCTCTGCCAGACCACCGAGTGGTGCGCCGCGCGCGCCGACTCGACGCGGACCGCCCCGCCTACACCTCCGGCGGCTTCATGCCCATGCCGCTCCACTCCTCCCTTGCCGGGCCGTATACGCCCGGCACCTTGAGTCCGGCCTGGCGCATCAGCACCGTCATCTGTCCGCGATGATGCGTCTGATGGGCGATGAGCACCCCCAGGGTGACCCCGCGCTTCCACTTCTGGCCGTACATCTCGTCCTCGACCTCCAGGTCGGAATCGGTCCACCGGCTCCCAACCTGCCCGGCCAGCGAGTCGGCAACCGCCCGATAGGTGTCGGCAATCTCCTTCGCTGACGCGGCACATGGGGCGTCGGCGGTCACCCCGACGACGGACAGCCCGGTCTTCTCCATCATCTCCGGGATCGAAGTCGTGAGGTGCCAGGCGACACGGCCCAGCGTGCGATCGTCCGGCCCGACCCGCTGACCCAGCGAGGCGTCGGTACACGCGCTCAGGATCTTGTGCGTTGCCTCCGACTCGAACTTCCAGTACTCGACGAAGTCCTGCAGTTTCCGGTACATCCCATCTCCTCTTGAGCTGTTGGGCCTTGGGAACCACCGCATCCGGCACCCGCAATCCGCAAACGCCGGTTCGGGAGGAGCAGTTACCCGTCGACCGCCACCCCGCGGAGAAACTCGGCCGCGCTTTCCGGCGGCACCGTGTTGATGAAGATCCCCGATCCGATCTCGAACCCGGCCAGGGTGGTGATCTTCGGAATGATCACGAAATACCAATGCAGATGCCGGACATCCTCGTCCCCGCTGCCCGCGGAGCGGATGATGAAGTTGTAGTCGGGATTCTGCAGGCCTTGCCGCAGCTGCAGCAGCGTGGCGCGGAGAATGCGCGCCAAGTCCGCCACTTCCGCGTCGCTGGCCCAGGAGTAACTGGCGTGGTGCCGCTTCGGATAGATCCGGGTCTCGAACGGCGTCTTCGCGGCATACGGCACGAAGGACACGAAATGCGGCGTCTCCCGGATCACGCGGGACTGTTGCGCCAGCTCCCCTTCCACCATGTCGCAGTATGCGCAACGCCCCGTGGTGTCGAAGTGCAATTGCGCGTGCCTCCACGGATCCCGCACGTGCGGCGGGACGATCGGCGTCGCGATGATCTGCGAGTGTGGGTGCTCCAGCGAGGTGCCTGCCTCTGGCCCGTAGTTGCGGAAGATGCTCACCAGGTTGATGCGCGGATCCGACGCGATCGAGAGGTGGCGGCTGCGGTAGGCGCGGAGCACGAGTTCCACCCGGTCGAGAGGCAGCGTCTCGAGGGTGGCGTCGTGGTGCGGCGACTCGATGACTACCTCCGCGATTCCGAATCCGCCGGCGCGCAAGAACGGGCCGTCCTGCTCGCGGCGGGGTTGCTCCTCGGATCGCAATGCGGCGTACCGGTTGGGCACGACCCGCACCGCCCAATGGCCGCCCTGGTCCAGGACCAGGACCGGGGATGGCGTCTGGTCTTCGTGTCCCGGACAGAAGGGGCAGTCCTCGCGGAACGCAGGCGGCTCTGGGCGCGGATGGCGGCCGGTGCTCAGTTGGTCCGGCCTCTGCGCCCGCTCGGGCGCGATGATGACCCACTCCTTCGTCACGAAATTCTGGCGGAACTCCGACATCGAGCTTCCTCCGATGGCGTGGTGCCAGCGCCGACAACCTCCCACGGATACTAACCCCTCGGGCACCGGGGTACATCCGCACGCAGGAGTCTCGATCCTGGAGAACGCCGCGGGGCGTTGGCTCGCCTGCACAGGGGCGCCGGCAGGTCGGCCCACGACGTTCGATCCGGGCCAGGAGTGGGAGGGAGGGGGAGTTCCGAGCAGACACCGGGAATGCAGAGGCGCGGGCCGCTACTGGGGCTCGGAAGACTGGGAGTGGGGTGCGGCCGGAACTACCTGCCCGCTGCAAGCACGCAAGGTCCGGTCCACACAAGGCGGCCGTAGCCTGCCACACCCGACCCCGAATCCTCCTGGCCAGGCAGCACGCCCGCGCCGAAGGAGGTTGGCCATCAGGGACTCACCCTGGTGAGACCCAACCGGTCGATGAAGTGTAAAGCGTGTGCCAAGATCACCGAATCGGACCACATGGTCGTAACATACCTGAAATCAGCTAGTTGCGTAGTCAATCAAGCTGCGATCCACTCTCCGCTCGATTCGAGATGAGTCGTTTCTTCGGGATGGATCTTCACACCGTTACCTTTTTTCACAGGCCCACTGGCCAGACTGCCCGTGCTAGGGTACGGTGGCTATCGGGACAAACGGCCATCTGACTTGGAGGCGCGCAGGCCTTCCGGCCCGACGGAAGGGCCAGGGCGCGAATGCAGACCAGCCTGGACTCTCTGGCCGGAACCGTTGAGCCGCGGGAGGGAACCTTGGGAGCTCCGCATCGCATCCTCGTCGTCGATGATGAAGAGCCGATCCGCAAGGGGCTCGCGCGCATGATCACCGGCCTCGGCCACTCCGTGGAGCTTGCCGCCGATGCGGAAGAAGGCCTGGAGCGGGCGCTCGCGTCGCCGCCCGACCTCATCATCACCGACCTGCAGCTGCCGCGCCGAACCGGCCTCGAGATGGTGGCAGAGCTCCAGGAGCACGGCGTCGAATCGACCTTCGTGGTGCTGACCGCCCACGGCTCCATCGACAGCGCGGTAGAGGCGACCCGCCGCGGCGTCTATGACTACTTGACCAAGCCCGTGGACCCGGAACGCCTCGAGATGGTGATCATGAAGGGGCTCGAGCGGGCCGTCATGCGCCAGGAGGTGATCCACCTCCGACGCGAGATGGTGCGCAGCGGGCGGTTCCAGAAGCTGGTGGGCCAGACCCCGCCAATGCTGCAGCTGTATCGCCTCATCGAGCAGATCGCACCCTCCGCCGCACCGGTCCTGATCACCGGCGAGAGCGGCACCGGAAAGGAGGTGGTGGCCCGCGCGATCCACAACCTGAGCCCGCGCGCCGGCGCCCGTTTCGTCGCCATCAGCTGCGCGTCCATTCCCGAATCGTTGCTGGAAGACGAGATCCTGGGGCACGAAAAGGGGGCCTTCACCTCCGCCTCTTCGCCGCGGGCCGGCGTCTTCGAACTGGCCCACCAGGGCACGATCTTTCTCGACGAGATCGCCGAGATGCCGGTCGGACTGCAGAGCAAGCTCCTTCGCGTCCTGGAGGATCAGCGAGTGCGGCGCATCGGCGGGGAGCGGGAGACCCCCATCGATGCGCGGGTCCTTGCCGCCACCAACGCGCGCATAGAGGATCGACTCGCGGACGGGACCTTCCGGGAAGACCTCTTCTTCCGCCTGAACGTGTTCAACCTGCAGTTGCCGCCGCTGCGTGACCGCCTCGCGGACCTCCCACTTCTTGCGCAGTCGTTCCTGGAGGAATACGCGGCCGAGAACGGCAAGTCGGTGGTCGGGATCAGCAGTGAGGCGATGGAGGAGATGCGGAATCACGCATGGCCGGGCAACGTGCGGGAGCTGCGCAATGTCGTGCAGCGCGCGGTGATCCTATGCCCGGGGGCAGAGATCCGACCTGTCGACCTGCCTCCGGCGGTGCGCGCGGGAAGCGGTGGACGTGTGGGGCAGTATCGCCCGGGCGACCCATTCCCCGCGGCCCGGCCCGCATTCGGCGGTGCGGCGCGCGAGGACGGCTCGATCCACCTGGCGGTCGGCACGTCTTTGGAGGAGGTGGAGCGAGTGGTGATCCTCCGCACGCTCCAGGCGTGCGGCGACAACAAGACCCGCGCTGCCTCCATGCTCGGGATCAGCGCAAAGACGCTCCACTCGAAGCTCAACCGGTACGGGGTCCGGGAGGACGGCCGTGGCGGCCGCCCGGACACCGGGAGCCGACGATGAGGCTGGCCTGGGGACCGCGGCAGATCTTCGCCGTCGTGTCCTTGACCGCCATCCTAATCCTGGTCTCCGGACTCGTGGAGCTGGCGGACACGGTGCGTCTGACCGCCGACGGGGCCGCCGTGGAGAGTGGCCTGATCACCCGGACTCTGCAGATGCAGATCGTGCAAGCCGTCTCCGAGTCGACCGACGATCCAGCCGACGCGCTGCGGCGGGATCGACGGGTTCCCCTGGTTCTCGATGCCGCCACCATCGCCGCGCCGTCTGTAGCCTGGGTGGCGATCTGCGACACCAGCGGCACCGCCTTTGCCCACACCAATCCGGACCAGGTCGGACAGAGGCTGGAGGGCCCGCCCCCGCTTCCGCTTCCCCGCAGCCAGAACCTGGTGCAGTCGCTCAGACTCCTGGCGAGTCTGCGGAAATCGCCGCCCTTCTACGAGGAACGCAGCGCGCTGCGATTCGGCGGGAGACCCTTTGCCGACATTCGAGTCGGTATCGCCGGGGGGCTCCTGCGCGCGCGTGTCGGGGACGTGTTCCGGCGGCGGCTGGCGGTGGCGGGGGTGCAGATCCTTCTCGCGTTCTGGGTCGGGGCACTCCTCTCCGGAATCGTCCGCCTGCGCTTGCGCCAGATCGAGGAAGGCGTCACCGCGCTCCGCGAAGGCCGCTTTCACACCCGCGTCCCCGAAAGCGGACTCGACGAATTCAGCCGCCTCGCCCGGGATTTGAACCTCTTGAGCGAGCAGTTCGCGCGCGAGGGACGCTCGCCGCAGAGCAGCGCCCTGCGAGAGACGGTCGAGATGCTGGGGCAGGGAGTCCTCACGCTCGGTCCGTCTCTGGAAGTGGTGCTGCTCAACAACCCGGCGGGCCGGATTCTCGGGCTCTCTCCGGCCGTGATCGGCAGGCCCCTGGCCGACGTCCTGCCTGACAACCACGCCGTGCGCCGGCTGGTCGCGGCCCTTGTCCACAATGGTCCCGCCTCCCTCACCGTGCCGATCACCAGCGAAGGTGCGGACGGCCGCGACTGCGTGGCGGTCGGACACCGCATCGAGGGCCAGGATGGGCCGGGTGGCGTCCTGATCGAGTTCCAGAACGTGGCCGCGCTCCGCCAGCGACACTACCTGGCCGATCAGTCCCGGGTCCTCACGCGGCTTGGGCAGATGGCTGCGGGCGTCGCCCACGAGATCCGCAATCCCCTGCAGACGATCCAGCTCGAGTTGTCCCTGTTGCGTCAGGCCCGGGATCTCCCCGCCGACGACGTGGAGACGCACGTCGCCACCGCGCTGGAGGAGATGCAGCGGCTGCAGCGGGCGGTCACCGGGTTTCTCAAGGTGGCCCGGCTCCAGAGACTGGCGCCCGCCCCGCTGCGACCGGACGAGCTCCTGACGGAGGTCCACGACGCCCAGGAGACCGAGGCCAATCTCGCGTCGCTCGATCTGGAGTTGGAGGTGGAGAAGGACCTCCCGGTCTTCGTGGGCGACCGCGAGGTGCTTCGTCAGGCGCTCCAGAATCTCGTTTCCAACGCCATCCAGGCGTTGCCCTCCCGGACCGGCCGTGTCGTCCTTGAAGGCCGGCGTGAAGGAGACATGCTCGTCTTCGCGGTTAAGGACGGCGGCCCGGGAATTCCCCAGGAGAACCGGGAACGGATCTTCGACCTCTACTTCACGACCAAGGAGGGGGGAACCGGCGTCGGCCTGGCCCTCGTCCGACAGGCGGCGGAGATGCACCGCGGCGAGGTGACGCTTGATTCAGAGCCGGGGGTGGGCACGACACTGGCCCTGCGCTTGCCGCTGGAGGAGGAGGCATGAGAAGGCTGCTGGCGGTGACCAGCCTGATCGCCAGCACCGGCTGCGCGCTGGTGCCCCAACCCGGCCCGCGTCCAACAGTAGGGCCTGCCTACATCCCCCCGCCTGAGCCCGTCTGGGTGGTGATCGACCCGGCCCTTCTGACGTCCACCGCGCCAGACCCGGAATCCCCCGACCCGGTACGTCCCTCCCCCCCCGAACGCACTCGGCGCACGTCGCGAGCATCCGAGGTCTCCCCGCCCGTCTCCGATCCGAGGGGACCGGTCTTTCCTCCGACCGGGCCGGACGAACCTGTCTTCGCAGAGCCTCGAGACACGGCCGACTCGATCCGGGCCGTGGCGGCGCGCGCCGCGCTGGTCTCGATCGATCTCAACTCCGAGGACCAGGCCCGCCTGACCCGGGCGGCCCGGCGTAACCTGGCCGACGCCGACTCGCTCGCGGGACTTGCGGGAGCCCGCCTGCCCGCACCGCGCAATCCGATCAAGCTGGCGACGGCGCAAGGACTGATCCGCCAGGCCCGAGAGGCGTTGCTGCGTGGCGACAGCCGGGCCGCCGCCAACCTGGCCTACAAGGCGCGACTCCTGGCGGCCGAAGCCGACCAGTAGAACGAGGCCGGGCCCATCGACCCGGAGCAGACTCCGTGGACACCGAGAGGCCGAGGCGGATCGGTGAGAGACGCGCAGACGCCCGCTCCATCTCCCGTTCGCTGGAACCGAAGATCATTCAAGCGCCCGGCAGCGCCCGCTTCTGCCGCAGCCGCCGGCCTCGCGCAGACCCGATCAGCGCCGGCGCGGCGCCAGCGCCCGGATCCGCTCTTGTTGCTCGGGATACGTCCCGGCCAGCACGTCCGGATCGCCGGGTTCGTAGTCCTGCGGAGCGAAACCGGGGGCCATGGTGGTTCCGAGAAGCGCCCAGCGCCCTCCCGCTCGGAGACGCGAACCTTGCCAGGTACCGCCCGGCACCACCACCTGAGGGCGCATCCCGGCTTCGAGATCGGGCCCCAACACGATGATCCCCGCGGAACCATCCGGCCGGAGCTGCAGCATCTCCACCGGATCTCCAAGGTAGAAGTGGAAGATCTCGTCGGTTGGCAGTCGATGCAGCGCAGAGGACTCGTCGGGGGTGAGCAGATAGTAGATCGCGGTGGCAAGGGGATGGGTCCCGGTGCGGCCCATCCCCAGCCCATCGGGCAGCGATTCGCCGGAGCGATAGGTCTCAACGAAGAAGCCTCCCTCGCTGGGATGCCGCACCAGGCCCAGGAGGCGGGTCACGCCATCAACGTCGAGCACGGCCGCCTCCCCCGCCAACCTGACCCGAAGACCGGAATCGCCGGCGCGCCCGGCGCCAGCGCCCGCTCTGGTTCGATCCCCTGCCGCGGTCCTGTCGGGTCACCCGCGCAGATGCTCCAACGCCTCTTTCTCGCTCCCGAAGTGTCGGATCACGGTGAGAAAGTTGACCAGCTTCAGAACCGTTTCAACCTGCGCCGGTAGCCCTGTCAGCACCAGCGCCACGCCGGTGTTCTTCGCCGACGTGTAGGCCGCGGCGACAATCCCGACGCCCGCGCTGGTGATGTGCTCCACCCGCTCCAGGTCCAGGATGACCGGCCGCGGCTCCGAACGCAGACGGGCGCGCAGCGCTTCAAGGAACTCGTAGGACTCTTTCGATCCCGTCAGGACCCCGGAAAGGCGCCAGGCCAGGACCGGCGCATCCTCGTAGAAGTGCAGACGCGCTTCAAACGGCTTCCAGCCGCCCATGGCGAACCTCCCTTCCCGGCGCGCGGGCCGACCGGACTGATTCCGTGCCCGGCCGGCTACCCGCGTCTCCCGCGTTACCTCACCAGCACCAACCTCGCGTTCCGCCGCTCGCCGTTCGATTCCAGCCGCGCCCAGTAGATCCCGGCGGGCGCGGGCCGGCCGGCGTCGTCGCGACCATCCCAGACCATTCTCCCGACTCCAGCGGCCCGCCGGCCGCGCAGGATCGTCCGCACGACGCGACCATCGATCGCGTGTACCCGCAGAGACGTGTCACCGGAGAGAGGCAGAACCCACTCCAACCCCACCGCGCCCCGAGCCGGATTGGCCCCCGTCACCTGCAACGAGAAGGGGGCGGGCTCCGGCGCCACAGTCGCCGGGTCATAGGCGAACGGACCGAGGCGCGTTTCCCGGCCCACCGGATCGCTCGACCGGAGCTCGTACCACCAGGGCGCATCCGGATCGGCCGTCGTGTCGATGAAGCCCCGCGCGCCCCCGTCGGGCGTCACCGGGACTCCGGTTCCGCCGCCCGATGACGCCGGAAGAGCCACCGGACGGAAGGCGCCGTCCTCTCCAGCTCGGTAGAGACGATAGGCCCCGCGGGGCCGCGCATCGATCGGCTCCCAGGACAGCTCGACCCCGCCGGCCGTCGGCCGGGCCTCGAACGACGCCAGCGCGAACGGCGCGTACCGCGGCGGTTGCGTCGTCCAGCGGATCACCAGACCCGGCGAAAGCGGCGCCGCCTGGACCGGGTACTGATTGGAGTAGGAATACTCGATCCCGTCCGAGCCGGCCAGGTCCTGGATCCCGACCGTGGAGTACATGCGCCCCTTGTCCACGTTCAGGATCTGCTTGTACCGGTACTCGACAATCCCGTCCCCGCTGGGCGTGGGATAGAACGCCGGATCGTGGAGCACGATCTGGAACGTCTGCAGGTCGGTGAAGAAGACCGACGGAGCGGGCGGGGTGGCCGGCTGGTCGGTGTTGCCGACCCGACTCCACTCGATGAAGAAACGATGCCCCACATTGTCTTCCCACACGTAGACGCCATCACCCACGGTGTTTCCTTGGGCATCCTTCTTGCCCGGGTAGAGATTGTCCCAGAAGGCCGCCAGCTTTGCGCCCAGACCGTAGGCCGTCGGCATCGACCAATTGTAGAAGTCATAGTCGTTTCCGACATCGAAGGCGACCCAGCCGTTGTCGCTCACCTTCAGGCGCTCATAGGTCTGCCCGAAGAAGCGGAACGCGAACGGCAGCGAGACGACCGCGGTCTGGTTCGGGTCGTTCTCATCGTTCGGATTGGAATCAAGCGACAGGATCGTACCCGGCCCCCCATAGGCCCCGGAGATCTCGGTCCACTGGTAGAGCGGCGCGGTGTCTGGATAGTCGGTGTCGGAGTTGTCATACGCCCAGTAGCCGTACGCGCTCCCCCCCAGCGGTGCGGTGTGGTCGGCAACGCCCAGAGACAAGGCGAATCCCGTGCGGTTCTCGTAGCCTTCAGCACTGGTCAGCACGAGCTGCAGATTCGCAACCGCGCCGGCGGCGGCGTCCGCGGAAGCGCGCACCCGGAACGGGGTGAGCGCCGCGGCCACCGCGCCGGGAGCCACGGTCCCGAAATCGGCGGCGGACTGAACCACCGTGACCAGCTCGGGATTCAGACTGCGCAGAACCGCCTGCACCGCGCCGGCGGAGATCGAGCCTTCGTTTCGCACCGTCACCACCAGGTCGGTCTCGCCACCCGGGGCAAAGCCCTCATCGACGGCATACGCTTCGTACCGCAGCGAGGGCGCCGTTAGCGCCAAAGAGACATCCAGAACATCCTCCGAACCGCCGGATCCCACGGTCAGCGTGAACGGCGCGGACACGCCGTCCTCGGCTTCCGGGCGCAAACGAATCAGGAACGGAGCGTTCGCGGGCGCCATCGCCCCGGGATTGATCTGCGGGAACGAGACCGAGGACGTCAGGACTGAATCCGGACCCCACGGCGCGAGACGAGCGGTCGCTCCGACGAGCGCGGTCGCACCCGGGTTGCGCAGACGCACGAGCAACGCCACGGTCTCGCCGGGATTCGCGGCGCCGTCCTGGTTTCCCACCGTGCCGGCGGAACCATCCTCGATCACCGTCGCCCCCGCCAGACCCGCGTGGCCCGCGCCGGTCTCAGTGGTCATCTCCCCGTGATACGGCTGGCAATTCCGGCCGGTGACCGTCACCTTGACCGGGGCATCGGCACTGACGCCCTGCACCGACACGTGCGCCTTGCCGGTGACGTCGGTCCAGGCGCAACCGAGGACCGCCTCGCCCTGGCACAGAGCCACCCGCAGGCCCTCGATCGGAGCGTCGCCTGCGGCCGCACGGACCTGCACCTCTGCCTGGTTGGCGCCGAGCTGCAGAACCGGGGCATGCGTCACCTCGATCTCCCGAGGCGGACCCATCCATAGCTCCATCTCGGGGTCGCCGAGCAGGGCGTAGATGTGGAAGTAGAACTCCACCGACTCGCCCGCTTCGGACGCGTAGGGGATTTCCAGCGGGAACTGGCGCAGAAGGTCCATCTTCGCGAAGTCGAGGATGTCGCCGAGACGGCGGATCCCCTGCTGGTGGATGCTCGACATTGCGCCGATCGCCATCGCGTCGTTGAACCGGGTGTGGGACCAGTGCTCGCCGTTGCCGATGAAGGCGACCGCTCCCCTCGGGTCGTCGACCGTGCCGGCGCGCAGCCAGGCCTCGCCAAAGCACTCCGGTTCGTCGAACTTCCCGTTCAGGCAAACGAAGCTGAACACCGCGGGGAGCTTCCACCCGTTCGACAACCCGTGCACGTTGCCGCTTACGAAGTTGGGCGGCTGCCAGCCTTCCGGCCCGTAGGCCCAGCCCCGGTAGGTCACGAGCGAGACGCCGTCGTTGATGGCCTGGCTGATCAACCGCGTGCCGCTGGACTGGTGAGGCGGAAAGTAGACCGAGTCCACGCGACTGAAGCCGTCGGCCAACAAGCGGCTGCGAATCCAGCGACTCACGGCCCGGGGCGTGGTCGAAGCATAGTCTGCGCCAACCACCAAGGCGCGCCCCATCCAGTCTGCTCCCGCGGGGCCTTCCCCGCGATCCGGGTCTCGCTCGTGCCGAAGGACCTTCGCCACAACCGTGCGGGCCTGGCTCAGGTCGCTCACGGAGAGACGCCCGACCCGCAGATCCGGCAGGAAGTCGTGCTCATCCCCCTCGTGAAGGGCGTAGGGCAGGTCACTGACTACGCCGTGATAGTCAAAACCCGGCACATCCGCGATGTCGCCCACGAGGACTACGTACTGCGGCGGCGTGGGGTCATTTCGGTATCGGTCTCCGATCCACGACCGGATCTGATTCCGGTCAACCCCGGTCTCATCGGTGGTCGCCACCCGTACCGGAAGCCCCTTTTCCCGCTTCCACTGGGCCAGGGGCTCGACGGCCTCGCGATAGCGGGGAGCTGTGATGATGAGGTACGCCCCCTCGACAGTGGCACTCCCGGTCTTGTCCTGGGCGTCGAGAAACGACGCGTCTCCCGCCAACAAGGGACGCCATGAGTCGAAGAAACCGCGACTACACCGGCGAGCCGCACCGTTGAGCATCTCTCCCGGACCCGCCTTGTCGTATCGGACTTCCAGTCGAGCCTCACTGTCCGTGTTCGGGGCCGGAACGATCACCGGCAGCAGGCGCACTCCGCGCATCACCATCGGATCCAGCGTGCGCAGCTCCGTCGACGCGCCTTCCGGCCGCACTTCCCGGACGGTCGCTCCGCCCACGCCGTCCGGAAGGGGAACCAGGCGCAACTCCGGACCTCGATGTGAGCCGATGTCGGACGCTACGGGCCCAGGGGCAGTCTGTCCCGAAGCCCAGGTGCAGAGGCCGGAGGTGAGTGCCGACAAGAACAGCCCGAGCAGAGCGACGCGCCGCATGATTCCTCCCCTGATCCATGGCCGGCGCGCTGCGGCATCGCCGCGGCACACCGAGCCTCCCTTCCCCTGAAACGGGCGCTGGCGACCCCCGGATGCGCCCTTCACCACGGCGAAATGATACTGGGTGAGAGCCCCCGCCGCCACAGGTATGCGCCCGCAAACGGCGATCTCCCCCGGCCGGTCATCAGGGCCGGGGGAGATCGTGTCTCGGAGTCAGACAACCGGATTGCCGCCCGATCAGGGCCTGGATTGTCAGCGGGCGACGATGACCCGGCGACCTTCCGTCTGTCCGTCGATCGTGAGAAGATAGAAGTAGACCCCGCTGGGGACGCGGCGTCCGGAAGCGTCGGCGCCATCCCACGCCAGGACGTGCGGGCCGGCGGTCATGATTCCGTCCGTCAGGCTCCGGAGCTGCCGGCCCGAGGCATCGTAGACTGCCACGGCGACGCGACCTGCGCGCGGCAGGTCAAAGTGAATCTGCGTCGAGGCGCCGAACGGGTTCGGCCGTGTCTCCAGAGCCAGGGCCGCCTCGCTCTCGGGCACGTCCAGCGGCGCGCATCCCCCGCCAAGGGCACCGATCAGGTTGCCACCGCACGCGGTGGGACCACCCGGATGCGCCCCCGGCAGGCAGGGCGAGCTCGGCTGGAGGCGGAAGTGGTTGTTGGCCAGATCGCAGAAGAGGGGGTTGAGATAGAAGTTGTTGCCCGCGTCCGTCCCACAGATCGTGTTCCCCCCGGCGTTGCCATAGATGTCGGTGCACGAAACCGTGAAGGAGCCGCCCATCTCGTCGTCGCAGTAGAGACCGGCTCCCGGGCCGTTGTTCGCAATGATCGACTGCTCGATGATCGGGAAGCAGCCGTTCGTGGATACGCCGCCGCCCAGACCACCGGCCGCCGAGTTCGCCGCAATCGTGCAGCGCCGAATCGTCAGCCCCGCGGCTCCGAAGGCCCGCACTCCGCCGCCATCCGACCAGAACTCGGTTCCCTCAACCCTATTGCGAGCGATGAGGCAGTCCTCCAGCGTGACATCCGAGTTGAAATCGATGAACAGGCCGCCACCCGGGCCCAGGGTGGCCGTGGTCCGGTTTCCCTGGATCGTGCAGCCGCTCAGCGTGCACGTGGACTCCTCGAACCAGATTCCCCCGCCGGAAGCGCTCGAGACGTTGTTCAGGATCTGGCAGTTGGTGATCGTCGGCGTGGATGCCTTGATCGTGAGCCCGCCGCCCAGCCCGTTGGCGAGATTGATCGAGTTTCCCCGGATCAGGCAGTTGAGAATCTGCGGGGATGAAGTGCGAATGAAGATGCCGCCGCCGCTCGGCGCCGCGTTGCTGTCCACAATGCAGGCATTGAGCACGACGTTGCAGTTGTCATCGACGAAGAGCCCTCCGCCCTCTTTCCCAACGTTGCGGAGCAGCGTCACATTGCTGATACTCGGGTGGGAGTTCGCCCGTACGATGATCCCTCCGTCACCGTTGTCTCTCACCACGCAATCCCGGATCGTCGGCGAGGAACCGTCGAAGCAGTAGATGCCCGCACCATAGGTGACGGCCCACGCGCCCACCACTGTGATCCCTTCGATGGTGGCCTCGGTGACTCCCTCGCAGTGGATCCCGCGGCCGCGGCCCCGAACCTCGATGAGAGTCGCACCGGTCCCCTCTCCCTTCAGGGCCACACCGCTCTTCATGACCACGACGGCCTTCGTGGTGTCGGTCGGGCTGCACTGATGGATGCAGTCGTCATAGGTGCCGGCCGCGACGAGGACGACATCGCCGTAGCTGCTCGCGTCGATCGCGGCCTGGATCGTCGGATACTCGCTGGGCACGAGACGGGTCGCGGCCGTGGCGCCGCCGGAACACAGGAGCAGCAGAAAGACCGGCAGTAGGAGCCTTTTCATCGTGGATCCCCCTGTAGATTTGGACTCTGAACAACCTAACATGAAGCAGTATATCACATTTTCCCGGGCGACGGGAAACTCGGTCCACGACCGGGGAGAATCCCGCACGATCCAGCGAGTTACTCGGGATGGCGCACGAACGGCGGACCGGCACTCCTCGATCCGGCGCGGAAGGGAGAGGAGGGTATCTCGATCCACCTCTGCCGGAGGCCGGAAAGTTCTCACTATCGCGGACACCTCCCAAGAGTGTATCATGTTGGCGGATCTGCGGTTCTCATGAATCTGAGGTCTCTGCCGGACTTGCCTCATGCCATCTGCCTCGACAGCCGGTCGCTTTCCATGGAGGAGTACATGCGCAAGGTCC
>CAYYQN010000058.1:0-30175 GCA_964473865.1 uncultured bacterium
TGTTCCAGATAGAGCCAGTGGGCGTCGCTCCGCTGTGGCCAGACCGGCACGATGTGGATCCGGGCGTCGGCACCGCCGGAGTCAGCCTCGGATTGAGCGGCGCGGCTGAAGCTCCCGACGAGCCGGTCACGCAACAGCGCCAGATCGTCGCTTCCCCGCGCGTGCCGAGGGGCAGTCCGGTCCGCTCCGGCCGGCCGGTCAACCCCGGGTTCGGCCGCGTCCGCGAATCCGGCGGCGGAGACCGTCAAGCCGGCCGTGGCGCCTCCCTCCTCCGGCACGGACCCCGATCCCATCCAGAGCACCGCCGGCAAGGCGGCAAGCACCAGCAGGAGTCCCCACCCCGATATCCGTGTCCGACTCACCCCCTGATCTCCGCCACGCGCTCGAAATAGCGCTCGAAGGCCTTCATCCCGCCCGAAGCCTGGCCCCAGTCGAAGTGCTCGTCGGGACCGTGATACGAGTGCTCGGGCAACGACAGGCCCATGAGCAGCACCGGGGCCTTGAACACGCGAGCCATGCTCACCACTGCGCCGATGGAACCACCCTCGCGAATGAAGGCCGGTTTGCGTCCGAAACCACACCGGATCGCCTCCGTGGCGGCTTCGGCGTACGGACCGGTGGAAGGACCGAGATACGGTTCGAGGAAACCGTGCGGCTCGACCTCCACCTCCGGCGCCGCCTCGCGCACGAACTTGCGCAACAGGGTCAGGATCCGCTTGGGATCCTGGTTCGGCACCAGGCGCATGCTCAGTTTCACTTCCGCCGCCGGGGGGATGACCGTCTTGATCGCCGGCCCGGAGTAGCCGCCGGCAAAGCCGTGGATCTCGAAAGTCGGCTGGGTCCAGAGGCTCTTCATCAGGGTGGCCGGATCGGTGGACCGCAGGCTCTTGAGCCCATGGGCAGACTTGAACTTCGACACGGCGAACCCGCTGGCCAGGAAGCTGTCGACCTCGGCTTTGGTCGGCTTCTGCACGCCGTCGTAGAACCCGGGGATCCGCACCTTGCCGGTCCGCGGGTCGTACATGCGATTGACCAGATCGACCAGCTCGGCAAACGGATTGCGCGCCCCGCCGCCCGCGAGTCCGGAGTGGACATCCTTCGTTCCGGTCTTCAGACGGAGCACGAGCCCCAACAGACCGCGCAGCCCGTAGTCCACGCACGGGCGCCCCTTGGCTACCCAGATGGTGTCGGATACGAGCACCGAATCGGTGTGCAGCTCGTCCTTGTGATGACGGATCAGCGGCTCGAAGTTCGGGCTGCCGATCTCCTCCTCCATCTCCCAGAGAAACCGGATGTTGAGCGGCACGCCGCACGCCCGCGCGCGCCGGGCCGCAAACAGCGCCACCAGGGCCGGACCCTTGTCGTCGGTCGCGCCGCGGGCGAAGTAGCGTCCATCCTCCACATGGAAGGTGAACGGCGGATGGGTCCACTCGGAGGCGGTGGCCGGCTGCACGTCCAGGTGGTTGTAGACCGTGATCGTGCGGGCCGCGCCCTCGGCGCGAAACTCGCCCACGACCGCCGGATGTCCCTCGGTGTTGACGACGCGCGCTTCCGCCCCGAAGTGGCGCAACAGGTCGGCGGCGAATTCCGCGCCTCGGTGCATCTCGGACTTGCGCAGCGGATCGTTGCTCACGGTGGGGATCTCAACCAGCTGCCGCAGGCAATCCTCGAACTCGGAGCGCGCTTCCGCCACCCAGGAATCGGGCTTGCCCGGCAGCGTGCCCGCACCCATCGGGACCTCTCCGTTGGTCTCGTTCATGGTTCCCTCCCGCGGCTCTTCGACCGCGGCGGCATTGTACGCGGTTCGGCGCCCGGGGTCAAAGGCGGGGTGGGGGCCTAGCCGATCCGGGCCTCGGACCGGGCGTCGAAGTAGTGCGCCTTGCCCGGACGCACCCGCAGGCCGACCCGCGCGCCGGCCTCGACCGGGACTCCGCCCGGGGCCAGCGCCAGCGCCGAGACGGGACCCTCCTCCCGGACGGGATCCAGCACCAGGTGGACCAGCGACTCCCGGCCCAGCGGCTCGACGAGGTCGACGTGGGCCGAAAGTCCGCTCTCCCCCGGAGAAACCAGCAGCAGGTCTTCCGGGCGCACCCCGACGATGACGTCGTTTCGAGACGCCGGCCCGCTGCCCCCTTCCGGCAACCCCATGGAAAGCGATCCCACCGCCGTCGCCGGGAGGAAGTTCATCCGGGGCGACCCCACGAACGAGGCGACGAACCGGGTCGCGGGCCGCTCGTAGACCTCCATCGGCCTGGCGATCTGGAGGATCCGCCCCGCGGACATGACCACCACGCGGTCTCCGAGGGTCATCGCCTCCTCCTGGTCGTGCGTGACGTAGAGCATCGGCGCCGGCAAGCCGCGGTGCAGCCGGGCGAGCTCCGCCCGCGTGCTCACGCGCAGCTGCGCGTCGAGGTTCGACAGCGGTTCATCCAGCAGGAAGACGCTCGCGTGGCGCGCGATCGCGCGTCCCAAGGCGACCCGCTGGCGCTGCCCGCCCGAAAGCTGGGACGGCTTGCGCTCGAGGAGCGGCGTCAAGCCCAGGCTCTCCGCCACCTCGTTGACCCGGGAGCGGAGCGCCGGCGCCTCGGTCCCGCGCATGCGGAGTCCGAACCCAAGGTTCTCGCGGACGGTCATGTGCGGGTAGAGCGCGTAGCTCTGAAAGACCATGGCCACATCGCGCTTTTGCGGCGGCAGGTCGGTGATGTCCGCTCCGTCGACGAACACGCGCCCGGCGCTCGGCGTCTCGATCCCGGCGACAATTCGCAACAAGGTGCTCTTGCCGCAGCCGGACGGGCCGAGCAACACGACAAGTTCTCCGGCCGAGACTTCCAGATCGACGCCGGTCACGGCTTTCTGGCCGCCCGGAAAGACCTTCTCGATTCCTTCGAGACGCAGGGTCGCCATGAAACCTCCCTCCGGACAGCGTAAGCGCGGCCATCTCCTCCCGGGAGACGGCCGCGCCGATCAGGCCGGCACGCGATCCGGCCATGCAAGCAAGTTCCCTAGTTCCGGAAGTTCGCCTTGATCTGACCCCAGCTGGCGTTCTCGACCGGCACCGGCGGCGTCAGGTCCTCGAACTCGATGTTGGTCCACTCGGCGCGGACCGCCAGGTTGGCCCCGCCGCCGAGGAACATCTGGGCGTAGCCGCCGGCCTGGGCGCTATCCAGGATCCCCCAGGTCCCGTACCCCTCCGCGCCGTTGCCCTCATCGAACGGGAGCACGCCGCTGCTGTAGCTGAGGCTGTTGTAGACCAGGAGGTACTCGATCGTGCCCGGGTTTTCCGGAGTGAGGTCGTTGGCGTGATAGATCACCTCGAGGTGAATCGGGGTGCCCTTCACGTAGGTCAGACCGTAGGTCGCCGTGAAGCTGAAGAACGGGAGCCGGCCGCCGAAGCAGGCGATCTCCCCGTCGGTCGAGCGGACATTGAAGCGCCCGTCGGCCTCGCTCCACCACGGCCGGATCTGCAGACCGGCCTCGGCATCAGCCTCGCCGGAGATCACGAGATCGGCCGCGCTGCGGAAGTCGCTGTCATTCGGGAAGATGGCAGCGGTGGCTCCGTCGCCGGAGTAGCGCCAGACATGCAGGTTCGCGTAGCCGCCGCAGTCTCCCTTGTTGTCCTCGAAGAAGATCTGCGCCGGGTAGTTGTTCGCCATGGTCAGCACCGAGAGCGGACAGTCGTTCCAGACGCGGGGGATCAGAATCGTGCTGTTCACGACGGGCGTGGCGGCCATGGCCACCGTCGCGCCCAGGGCGACCGACAGGGCCACCAGGCCCAGGGTCATGCGACTGATGTTTCTCATCACTCAGTTCCTCCCTATACAGGGCTGCTGGTTCCTCGTTGGCACCGGCTTCGTTCCAGACTCGCGAGAGCCCGGCCCGTCCGGCCGTCGGTTGGCGGCACGGTAGCCGGCCCGACGCTCACTCGTTAGCTGAAAGGTCTTCATGGAATCCCGCACCCCAGATGAGGGCCGAAGGCCACTCCCCGCTCCCGGCACCGGCGCCGGGGGGGCGCGACGGTTCTGTCACCGTCGACTCCGTTGGTACACCTCCTTTCACCGGATTCGCACGCACTGCTTCCGGATCGTCTGGTTTCCTAGGTGCAGCGTGTAGTAGTAGACGCCGCTGGCGAGGTGCTCCCCGTCCAGCGTGACGGAATGCTCACCCGCGGGGAGCAACCCCTCGGAGAGCCGGGCCACCTGGCGGCCCGTGACATCGTGCAGGAGCAGGCGCGCCGGTCCAGGCGCCGGCATTCGGAAGCCGATCGTCGTGGCCTCCTGAAACGGATTGGGGGATGCCGCCAACAGCACCGGTACGTCGCCCAGGTTCGGTTCGCTGGTATCGGCAGGGTCGACGAGGAAGCCGGCGCGCTCGAGCCCGACCTGTACGTCGGCGTTCTGCATGAAGCGGCTCCAGGGCGCACTCGTCCGGTGGTTCTCAATCATGAGAATGATCGGGCCCTCGTCGATCCCGAGATAGTCGGGGCCCCACCAGTTCTGGGTCAGGTTGAAGGCATCCTTGAACCCGTAGGTCCCCCAGAGTTGTGTCCGGTGGTTGTTCCACATGGTTTGCAGACACGCCAGCGCCTCCGTCGGCGCAAACGGAATCGAGCCCCCGGGCGCCGTCGGCGTGATCGTGCCGTTGTCATTCTGGGGAGGAGGGGCGCCGCGGGCGTTGTACCCCTCGGGACCGTCGCTCGCGGTGAGTCCCCACAGATCCGGACCGTAGCCGACAAACCCGCCCGGGTTGGCCGTGCAATATGCGCGCTGGGCCAGGGTCGCCCGTCTCGAGTTCTCGAAGTAGGTGATCCCCTGGGTCCGCCCGTAGGCGTCTTTGATCAGGCGGAAGTCGATCCAGCAATGGGAGTAGTGATGTCCGAAAAGCGGCGGAAAGGCCACGTAGGTGTAGCCGTAGTGGGTCTGCCAGTGATAGCCGCTGGTCCAGACGTTCCACGCCGTCGCCGGCACCGGGTGGGTCGGCGAACCAAGGGCCAGGATGTAGAGGATCATCGCCTCGTTGTAGCCGATCCACTGGACGAACCCGGTGAATCCGGTCACCGGCTTCCACCCCATGAGGATTCCGGGGCCCGAGTTCCGGAAGAAGTCCCAGTTGGCCCGGTAGTAGATCGAGTCGGCGAGGGCCCGCACGTTGACGTCCAGTGGGTCGTCGGTGTCGAAGTACTGCCGGCAGTCGAGAATCCCGGCCATGAGCAGCGCGGTATCGATGGTCGAGACCTCGCAGTCCCAGGTGCGGACGGCGGTCGTCATGTTCAGGAAGTGATAGAAGAGTCCTTGATACCCGATATAGCCCGCGGCGCCGGTGCCCTGGGGTCCGTTCCAGAAGGTGTTGAGGGTCGTGAGCACCCGCGCCCGCCCGTCCTCGCGCGAGACCCAGCCGTGGTCGATGCCGGTGCAGATCGCCGAGAGGCCGAACCCGACCGCCGCGATGCTGGCCGGAGACCCGGCCGTGCTGCGGTCCTTGATCAGGCCGTTGGCCGGGTTCGCCTGCTCCCAGAAGTACCGGAAGGCGGTCACCTGCAGCGTGTCCATCAGCGCCTCGTTGCCGATCGCGCCCGCGCGGGTCGCCGGGAGGGAGAGCAGCAGCGCCAGCACCAGTCCCCCTATCAACCGCCGGGGGAAGCCAGAACTCCGTCTCGGTTTCATCTCGATGTCTCCTTTGCCGCGCACAGGATGCCTCTCGCTCGCCCCACCTGTCAGAAGTATAGGACGAACGTGAACCGATGCGAGCGCTCCAATCGCCCCTGATCGGCCCACGCGTAGTCGAAATCGAAGCCCTGCGAACCGAATCCTCCGGTCAGGCCAAGTCCTGCCGTGAGGCCCGTTTCCGCGTCTTTTTGTCCCAGATTCTGGTACCCGGCGCGCAGGGCCAGCATCCGGCGCCACCGCCACTCGACCCCGCCGCTCACGCTCTCCGTGTTGGCCGAGGAGTGGAAGGCATCCGCCACCAGGCGCAAGGCGCCGGCGTTCCCGCCCAGGTCCCGGGGATAGCTCAATCCGAGCCGGAAAAGAACCGGGACCGGAAAGTCGTCGGTGGCGCGCTCCCCCGGCAGGGCGCTGTTGTCGCCGTAGGTGTCGGGATCGTTGTCGTACTGCATCGACAGATCCCGTCCCCGGTACCTCGCCTGCGCGCCGAAGTTGCTGATGCTGGATCCGAGCTGCAGCCCGCCCTCCGTCAACTTGTAGACCGAGCCGACATTCAGGGTCAGGGTGCGCAGGCTGCTGTGCCAGATCGTCTCCGAGATGTAGTTGGCCTGCACACCCGCAGAGAAGCGGTCGGTGATGGACCGGCCGAATCCGACGCTGAGCGCGACATCGGAAACGTGGTAGCGCTCGCCGGTGCCCAGCGGCTGTCCCACCGTGCGGACTTCGATGTCACCCGAGTTCAGGGCGGTCACGCTCGCAAAGAGCGATCCCCAGTAACGAAGCGGAAGCGCCGCGGCCACATACTCGTAGTTGATGTCCGCCAGCCACTCGCTGTGCGTGAACTGCACGCTCGGACGCCGGAAGGCGCCGATCGCGGCCGGATTGTAGTAGACGCTCTGCAGACCCTCGTTGACCGCTACCCCGGCGTTGCCCAAAGCGGCGATCCGCGCGCTGGGTTCGATGAGGGTGAACTCCCCGACCGCCGTGCCGGTCTTGCTCTGGGCATACGCGCACGTCGCCGCCAACGGCAGGAGAACCAGGAGTAGCCAGCTTCGATTTCTCATGGCTCCGCTCCGCCTACTTGATGATGGCAAACTTGCCGATGCGGGTGCCCAGGGCCCCGCCGTCGACGTGGAAGACATAGAGCCCGGGCGCGACATCCAGGTTGTCCTTGGTCCGCAGGTTCCAGGCGACGAAACCATCGTTGGAGCCGTCGTGTCTCAGCGTCCGCACCAGGTCTCCGCGTACCGAGTAGATCCGCACCACGCAGTTCTGCGGCAGACCGCGGAACTCGATCCGCCGTTCCCCGCGCCCGGACACCGCGAACCGCTCCGGCTCGAAGCTGGCCGCCGCGACGTACGGGTTCGGCACCACGTAGGGCTCAAACGCATCCTCGGCGCGCGCGCGGTCCGAGTCCGTCCGCGCTCCCGTGGTGCGCACCAGGAACACGTCGTCCGCCCCGAAGGGTCGGCGCAGGAACAACCGGAAGTCGTCCCCCTCGCCGGGCGGGCTCAGCGACGTGTCCGCCAGCGTGAACCTCCAGGTGGACCAGGCCCCCCAGCCAAGCGGCGGCCCGAGATCGCCCCAGGTCATCATGTCGATGTACTCGCCCCGGCGATCGAGGAGACCGTTCGGCTTCAGCGGGCCGGTGCGGCCGTCCGGATCCACATCGAAGAACTGCAGGTCCATCTGGCGATCGCCGGCATCGCCATGGGCGATGATCTTGAACTTCACCGGCGTCGCGGGAAGACCGATCGCGGGCAGCGACGTGTCCTGCACGGAGTCGGAAAAGTGAACCGTGATGTCGTCAGGGAATCCGGCGCGCCGGAGGTTGATCGGCAGCACCGGCTGGTAGGTGACATCGAAGCGGGCGTCCGTGACGCTCTCCGCCGTGAAGCCGGAGCGCATCGAATCGACTTCCACCGCCGGCAGGGTGTACACCGAGGCCAGGAGTCCGGACCCGACCGGCCCGGTGCCCTTGCCCTGCAGATCCCGGCCCGTGGAGTAGATCGTGACGTGCTCCGAGCTGTCCCGCAGGGTGTAGGAAGCCGCGCGCAGGCTCTCCGGCCCGGCCGGTTGGAAGGAGATGCTGAACAGGTGGTCGTCCGGAACCAGATCCGAGTTGACGACCCGGACATCGACGGTTCCGACACCCTCGCCTGCCACGTGCTCGGCGGTCTCGGTGCCGGCCGGCGTATAGCCGAGCACCTTCGGCTCCGGTCGCACCGCGACCGCATTCTTGGGCAGGATGACACCGCCGCGCAGAGTCTTCGACACCGAGATCGCGTTCTCGGACGGGTAGAAGGCCATGGAGTCCGCGCCGGCGCCCCGCGACGCCGCCTTGGGTCCATAGTCGTAGGCGGTCACCGCGTAGTAGTAGAGCTGTCCGTTCGTGACGGTGCTGTCGGCCCAGGTGTGCGTGATTCCGGTGTCGGCGCCCAGGTAATAGGCCACCCCTTCTTCCACCCGCTCGGAGAAACCGCGCCGGCCGTCCACCAGGTCGAACTGGGCGATCGGCCGCCCGTTGCCGAAGAGGTTCGAGCCGGTTCCGGTGCGGATGATCCGCGGATCGCGGAAGTCGGGATCGGTCGACCGATACACGCGGTATCCCTCGAAGTCGTTCTCCCCGGTCACGGCGTCGCGGCCGCGCTCCGCGATGTCATCCCAGGAGAGCCGAACCCAACCGTCGCCCGCTTCGGCGGTGACGGTCGGCATCGGCGGCGGCTCCGCGAACTGGTAGTTGGCGTTGTAGATCAACTGCACGGTCTGGACCGTGCGCCGGAGTTCGTCCAGATCCCCGCCGTACGCCAGGGCCAGGGAGAATCGCTCCGTCTTGCCGGCCGGCAGGCGGAACGGACCGGAGGCGAACAGGAATCCGATGTTGTAGTTGTTGGCCAACGGAGCGTCGAAGCGGGTCGCCGAATCGGGACTGGTGAACCGCTCGTACAGCTGCCGCGGGCCGGGACGCGCCGGATTGTCATAGAACACGATGTCGTCGACTTCCGAGCTCGGGTTGCCCTGGCCGGGCTTGATGCGATTGAACTTGAACCCGGTGAGTCCGATCTGATCCGACTCGCTCAGGTCCGTGCGGTCGAAGTAAGGCTCCCCGCTCGTCGGAATCCCGTCGCGCTCGCCGGTGTCGGGCAACCTGCCGATCGCGGCGTCGGCAAAAACCCCATCCGCTCCGGTGTCATGGAACTCGGCGTTCCAGTCGAGATCCTCGTCGCCCGTCCACCAGACGCCCACCCGGTAGGCGGCGAGGTTCTCCAGGGGGCCATTGGCGGCGACGAACCGCGCCAGGTTGTACCGGCGAGCGACCTCGGCCCGGATGGCATCCTGCCCGACGATCTTCTCCCCGGGACCGCCGTCGCGCAGCTCATCCACGATCCCATCTTCGTCGTTGTCTTTCTCGTCGGTGGAGTTCCCCGGCGTCTCGAGGTAGGCGTAGCCGAGATAACCGGTCCGGGCGCAGTTCCCGGACAGGTCGCGCCCGTGTCCATAGTTGTCCCAGGTGTAGACGAGGTTGATGACAGAATCGCCGAAGCGCCGGTTGAAGTAGGCGTTGTCGTCATCCGACTCGTAGATGTTGTCGCAAGAAAGAGCCGATCCGCCCACGCCGGAGTCCATGTAGAGGCCGAAGATGATGTTGTCGTTGTAGTCGGTCGTTCCCTCGTTGGTGATGTCGTAGTGCCAGAAGATCACGTTCCCGGCCTGCGGATTCGCCCACTGGAAGCCCCGCACCTCGATGCGCAGTCCGAGACCGTGCCGCGTGGAATCGCGGCTGTCCGGGCGAAAGTCCCACGCGTCGTAGTACTCGTCGTCCATGACCATGTAGCTTTCCTGGTCCGCCGCCGGCCGCTGGCCGAAGTAGCCGTTCCACTTGCCGGCCCAGCCGGGATTGTCCGGATCGAGCAGACGGTCGGGCCAGACGGACGGCCAGGTGCGCGGGTCATGGCTCATGGCCGGAGAGTCGGCGATGTTGATCTCCGGTTTGGGCTGAAAGTATCCCGGCCGCGGCTCGAAGCGCATGACGCGATTGCGGCTGGGACTGATCGTCTGGCGCTCCCGGAAACCGGTCTCCATGACGTAGAGGTCCTGGCCGCCCCGGTCCCGGATTTTGGCCAGGACAAACGGGGTGATCCCATCGCTGTAGTTCAGGCCGCCGCCCTTCGGCACTTCGACCGAGTGGAAGATGCTCAGGTCGACGTTTCCCGGGTCCGGCGGATAGTCGCTGACCATGCCGTAGTTCCAGAAGACCGTGCGGAGATTGGCCGCATCGTGCGTGCCCGACCGTTCCGCATCGCCGCGCCCGCGCTGTTCGGGCGGGACCGGCGTCACGATCTGCGCGCCCGCCACGGTGGCGGCAAGCGCGCCGATCAGGCTCGCCATCGCCCACCGCTTCGGCACGGTCCAGGTCGCCCGTGGTCCTCTCTTCAACTCGCGCCTCCTCCTCACCATGCCGAATCCAGGGTGAAGCCGACTTCCACTCGCCGCGGCGCGGCATACCGGGTCGGATCACGCAACGTGTTCACGTCCGGCGTCGTGCCCGGGAACCGCGAGTAGTCCGCACTGCCGGTGCTCGTGAACACAAACCCGTTCACCGTGCGGGTGTCGAGCAGGTTGAAGACCCGGCCGAACAGGCTCACGCGCTGACCGGCCACCCGCACGAGCCGCTCGCCCCGCAGGTCCAGCAGCACCGAGACCGGCTTTCGCCCGGAGTTGACATTCAGGCCGTACCCGTAGGCCGCGTCCAGGATCGGCGTGTACGGCTGGCCGCTCGCCACCCGCAGGATGCCGCTGGCGGAGTAGCCGCTCGGATCGTCGAACCGCAACGTCACGTTGAGCGTGTGACGCTGGTCCCAACCCAACGGGATCAACCGCGGCCGCGGGTCTTCTCCTCCTTCCGCCCGGGTCGCCGTCTCGTGCGGATCGCTGGAGTTCCCCTGCGCGTGCTGCCAGGTGTAGTCGACGGTCGAGCCGAACGGGCCGAACTTGCGTCGATCGACCGACAACGTGAAGCCGATGACGTTGCCGAAGTCGACATTCGTCAGCCGCGCGTACTGCGCCAGGTTGTAGGTCGTGATGAACTCCACGCCCAGAAGGTCCCGGATGTCCTTGTAGAACAGGTTCAGAGATGCGCCGAAATCGGGAGTGAGCATCTGCTTGTAGCCGAGCTCGTACTGGATGGTGCGCTCGGCGCTGATGTCCGGATTCCCCATTACGGGGATGTCCGTACCGCTCGCTTGCAACGAGTGCAGCTTGTCGTAGTTCGCGTTGGTGAAGATGTCGCTCAGCGACGGATACTGCGTGAAGTGCCCGTAGGCGAAGTGGATCCCCGCCCGATCGGTGATCGGGTACGCCATGGCCACGCGCGGCGACAACGCCGTCTTTCCCTTGACCGGAACCGGAACCGACTCCGGGGCGCCCTGGATGGCGTTGGCGGGATTGGCGAGGTCGCTGGGGATCGAAGCGTGGGCGTGGAAGTGCTCCAGGCGCAGTCCGGTGCGGATGGTGAAATCGTTCCACTCGAGCTGCGACTGCCCGTAGACGGCCGCGATGGTCGGCCGATAGCTTTGTGGCGCCGGGAAGTCGGGAAGCTCGACCCACTTGCGGGTCAGCACGCCGCCTTCGTCCCGCAGGTACCCGGGATTCCCGAACGTGACGTAGGGCCACTGGATGTCGCCGCCGAATTTGACCATCTGGTCGCGTGTGATCTGGCTCGTGAGCGAACCCTTGACCATGGCGGCGTTCGTCTTCTGGATGAAGCGCGTCAGGTCCGCGCCCTTGAGAATCTGCGTACCGCTCGCGACCAATGGGCTCGTGAACGGCGTGCCGGCGGCATCGTAGCGCGGGTCCCAGAAGTCCTCGAAGAGCATGTCCTTGTAGTAGACATAGTTCTCGCGCACGCTCAGGTTGTAGAACGTGCTGGCCCCGACAGAGTGCGTCCAGTCCAGGCCGTGCACGACAGAAAGCTGCCGCTGCCGGGAGAGTCCATCCGGATTCAGGATCCAGTCGTATTTCGTCAAGCGCGCTTCCCGCTGATTGACAATTGCCTGGTAGCTGACCTTGATTCCCGGCAGGGAACGGTTGGTGATCTTCACCAATCCGGACCATTCCCGCGAGTACCCGAGGTGACTCTGGCGACCGTCATAGTTCGCCGAGGAGTCGGTGACGGCCGGATTGAGCAGGTGGACCAACTGCCGCCCTTTGAGATAGTCCTCCCACACGTTCCGGCGCCCGCTCAAGAGGAAGGTCGTCTGGGGCACCGGCAGCGGTCCGCTCAGGCTCGCCTGCGCGCTCCCCGTTCCGGTGAGCTGCACCCGGTCCTTGTCGGCCACCGGACGCCGGTCGCCATCGGGGAAGTAGAACCCTCCACCGTAGGCCTCGGCGTTCCACTCCAGGCTGTCCGCGCCCTCCTTCAGCACCGCGTTGACCACCCCGCTCATCGCCTGCCCATACTCGGCGTCGAACACCCCGCTGATGACCTGGACCTCCTGCAGGAGGGAGCGGTCGATGCTCAAGGAGGACTTGTTGGTGTAGGCATCGTTCACGCTGACGCCGTCGACCTGGTATTGCACTTCGCCCAGCCGCCCGCCGCGGAAGTGCCCGTTGACCACGCCCGCCTGCAGGTTCACCACCTCCTGCAGCTCCTGGACCGGCAGCGCCTGGATCGCCTCCTCGGTCACCGTCGCGCGCGTGCTGGTCACCCGGACATCGATGAGCGGGCGCTCCGCCTGGATGACCACCTCTTCGATGCTCTGCACCGCGGATTCCAGGGTGAGATCCTGCCAGGTCGTGTTGTCTACCGTCACCAGCACGTCGGTCAGCGTCAGCGGCTTGTACGCCAAGTGGTTCACAGTGAGGTCGTAGATACCGGGCGGGACGTTGATGATGTTGTACCGCCCTTCGGCGTCGGTGTTGCTGCCGAGACGGGTGCCGGCGAGCTGAACGGCCGCATACGTGACCGCCTTCCCGCCGGCATCGAGGACGGTTCCCGACACCTTGCCCGTGGTGCCGGCCAGTGCGACGAGAGGAGCGCCCCAGATCAGACAGAACATCAGGACCAGCATCCGTGCCGCCGCTACGGCAGAACGGACACCGGCCGCGCCGGAAGCGGGTCCTCCGCCGCCGGCCGCTCCGCCAGTCTTCCGGGCGCGCTCCGCCATCTCTCCGTGCTGTCGCCTCCTCGGCATCCTGCCTTTCTCCCCCGGGGAGGCGCCGGCCGGAACCGGCGCCCCCGCGGCATCCTGTGTCCTCGGTCCGACTACTCGAGAATGATCATTCTTCCGGTGCCCACCGGTTGGAGGGCGCCCGTGGTCGGATCGGTCACCGAAACCCGGTACAGATAGATGCCGGCAGGCCGCCCGGCGCCGTCGAATTCGATCTGCCCGTCGCCCGCCGGCTGGAGGCCGCCCGAAGTCCGCTCGATTCGGCGTCCCTGCACGTCGTAGACCTCCAGCTCGATCACGCCGCCCTGGGCCAGGGTGTAGTCGATCGTCGTCTTCGCGGCCGGGTTCGGGCGGCTGCGCAGGACGCGGGTGGCGTCGCCCGAATCGAGGCCCGGCGGAACCGCGTCGGTCAGCGCGGGATCGAGGTAGGCCCAGGCCGGGCAGCACTCCCCCTCATACTCGCGATACCACCAGGAACGGGTGCCGTAGCTCCTCGTCGCCGGGACGAACGAATCGCCATCGAGCAGGTTCACGCCGATGAACAGGATCCCGTCGCCCAGATCCGGCGGGTACCCGAGAGCGGTCAGGTCGATCGACATCTCGCCGTAGTAGCCGGTGTCGGGTGTGACGCCGACCGTGTCGATGACCGTCCCCGGTTTGAGGGTCGTGGCCACCTCGGCGAACCCGGCCTGGACCAGCGTCAGCAGGTAGTCCGCCGGAACCGCCGCTCCCGTCGGACCGACCTGGAAGGCCAGACGGCGGCCCTGCAGCGCGTTGTCCGGATTGCGAACGACCCGGTCGTTGATCGTGACGATGAATCCATCCCACCGATTGACGTTCGGATGATATTGCACGACCTGGTCGCGCACATCGAAGCCGAGATAGAGCTTCGTCCCCTTGAAGAACATGCTCACCGTCGCATCCGCGGCGTCCAGGACGGGGGTCGGAGGCTCGGTGATGCCGAAGGCGAAGAACTGCCCGGCCCGCCAGCGGCCGACGTAGGGGTACGTCTCCCGGAGCGCGGCGTCGTCATAGCGGATGTCGAATTGCGGGAAGGCGGCGCCCCAGGCCGCCTCGTTCAACTGGCCGTCGATCGTCGGTGCCACATAGGCCGCGGCATTCAGGATCTCCACCTCCGGAGGAATCGTGGGCAGCGTTGCGGAGTAGACCGTTACGTCCGGCCTCGTCCAGAGACGCAATTCGCCGTACCAGGCGGCGTTTCCCCAAGGGCACTGCAGCCAGCTCCGGGTCGCCGAGAAGTAGGCGCCGTTGATCGGCCAGAAGCCGTCACAGTCGTAGATCGAGATGTTCCACTCGATGATGTCTCCTTCCTGCCGCTCCGGGAGATAGCCCATCACCGACAGCTTGAAGCGCATCTCCACGGTGTACCCGTTGTCGAACGCGGAGTCGTCGTTCGAGACGCCATGCACCACGGTGCGCGCGTCCCAGTTCTCGATCTGTTCCGGGGTGCGAGGAGTTCCGGGAGGATACTCCGCCCACTTGCCCTGGAATGAAGGCAGCTGGCCCGGCGGCTGGGGATCGACCGATTCCGGGTACCACCAGCTGTAGAAGTACTCCGCCGGGGGCTTCGGAGCGCCCGGGTCGGCATGATTCTTCAGACCCATGAGCAGACCGTCGAACCGCTCCCAGTCCTTGGAGCCGCCGACAAAGCGGTCGGTGACCCTGGCCCCCAGGTAGAGGTAGTCTCCTTCGACCAGGAACTTGAGCGTGGCCTTCAACGTGTCGTTCGGCACCAGCATTCCCGCCTCGAGCTTCCAGCCGCTTCCGGGGATGCCGCCGTCCTGACCGAAGACCACCTTCAGGGATTCCGCCTTGGTCCAGGCGAACTCATCAAGCACCCCGTCCAGCACGAGCGGCGCGAAGACCGTGGTATTGCGGGCCCAGAGGGCATCCGCCCGGTCGGTCGCCGAGGCCGGCAGGACCGCCGCCGCGCAGACGAGCAACAGCACCCCGCATGACGTTAGTAAGGCTCTCATTGCCGTAATCCTCCTCCTCGTTTCAGTTGTCGCACCATCGCACCTTGCTTGCAGCTCACAGACCCAGCATCCCCGGAGGCTGCGGCTGATCATCGCTCGCCGCCGGAGGGGTTCCATTGGATCTTCCCCGCGCCGGAATCGCCCGTTCGCGATACAAGGGGACGGCGTCCAGGTCGCCTCCCCCGACGGAAGGCCGCCAGCCGCAGGACCCCCGAACGACGAGGCGCACCGGCAGCACCTCCCGAATCGGCCCGCGTTCGGCCGACCGGTCATGGCGATGGGCCAACCACAAGGCGACGGCGCGCTGCCCGAGCTGGAACGCGTCCACTCGCACCGTCGTCAGCGGCGGGTTCAGGTACCGAGCCACGGCGATGTCATCGAAGCCGGCCAGCGCCACATCCGCGGGAACCCGCACTCCGCGGTCATGCAGCGCACTCAGCAGACCGATCGCCATGCAGTCATTCGTGGCAAAGACCGCGTCCACTTCCGCCACGTGCCGTAGCAACGCTTCGGCGGCCACGTAGCCCGAGCTCTCGGAGAAGTCACCGGCGATCTCCAGCGCCAGATCCGGCTCGAGGCCGGCCTCCCGCAGGGCCGCTCGATACCCCTGGCGCCGGTCTTCCGCATCCACGTTTCCGGCCGGTCCTCGGAGAATCGCGATCCGCCGGTGCCCGAGTGAGAGCAGATGGCGCACCAGCAGGTGCGCCCCTTCGAAGTTTGCGGTGGAAATCGAATCGCACGAGACGCAACCGGCGGGACTGTTCAACACCACGATCGGATAGGTGCGGGCGAGCTGGCTGATCACCGGAGTGCAGGCCTCGTCCGGCGCCATGACGATGAGGCCGTCGACGCGGCCTCGCAGCGACCGCCCCATCGAGACGAGCGCATCGGCGTGCGTGTGCGAGCCGGAAACGATGACCTGGAATCTCTGTTCGCCGGCCGCCTGGTCGATCCCGCGGATGACCTCGGAAAAGAACTCGCCATGTATGTCCGGAAGCAGGACGCCCAGCGTCCCGGTGCGACTCATGGTCAGGCTTCGGGCGGCGGAGTTGGGCCAGTAATCCAGGCGGGCCCCGGCCGCCAGCACACGGCGTACGGACTCCTCGCTGACCGTTCCGCTGTCCGCGTAGACGCGGGAGACGGTGGCGATACTGACCCCGGCGGCGCGAGCGACATCTCGTATAGTGGCCAACTTCCACCTCTACAATACGTTATGCTCGTCCATGAACCGCCGAACCAGACCTCTCGTCACTCCGTGAGAGGCCCCGAGAAAACGGTTACATGATCCCAGATCCGGGCGTTATTGTCAAGGGGCGCGAACGCAGGGCCGGGCCTTCCGAGCGGCCGCTCCCGGGCCTCCGGAACCCGACACCGGCTGGCGGCAACCGGGACGAACAGCTCTGGGAGGCCTCGGATGTCTGCTCGACGTGATGGTTCCGAACGCATTTGCGCCATTCAGGATTGGATCCTCGTCGCGACCGCCGTTCTGTCCCTGGTCATCCTGCTGGTGTCGGCGTGTGCGTCCGGGAATCGCCCGGCGCCATCGAGCGCTGGCACCTTGCCGCCGGCCTCGGAGGCCTTTCTCGACACGCTGCAACACCGCACCTTCCGATTCTTCTGGGAGCGGTCCGATCCGCACACCGGTCTCGTGCCGGACCGGTGGCCGACCCGTTCCTTCATGAGCGTCAGCGCGACCGGCTTCGGGCTCACCGCCTATCCGATCGGCGTCCACCACGGATGGATCACTCGGGACCAGGCGCGCGCACGCGTGTCGGCGACCCTGCGGTTCTTCCGCGACGCGCCCCAGGACTCATCGGTCTCAGGAGCGACCGGCTTCCACGGCTTCTACTATCACTTCCTCGACCCCCAGACCGGCCGTCGCTTCCGGGATGTCGAGCTGTCCACGGTCGACACCGCCCTGCTCCTGGCCGGAGCGCTCTTCTGCCAGTCCTACTTCGACCAGGACACGCCGGAAGAGACGGAGCTCCGCGCCCTCGTGGACACGCTGTACAACCGAGCCGACTGGGGCTGGGCGCAAGTCCGCCCGCCGACCATCGGGCACGGTTGGGACCCGGAGGGCGGGCATCTCCCCTACGATTGGCGCGGCTACAACGAGGCGATGATCACGTACCTGATCGCGCTCTCCTCGACCGCCCATCCCGCCGCGGGGGAGGCCTGGTCGGCGTGGGTGGCCGGTTACCGCTGGGGCGAGTTCCAGGGCCAGTCGCACCTCGGGTTCGCCCCGCTGTTCGGGCACCAGTACACGCACTGCTGGGTCGACTTCCGGGGGATCCAGGACGAGTACATGCGCGGGCGCGGCCTCGACTACTTCGAGAACTCGCGGCGCGCGGTCCTCGCGCAGAGGTCCTACGCGATCGCCAATCCCGGAGGCTGGCGGGGTTACGGCCCCCTCATCTGGGGGCTGTCCGCCTGCGACGGTCCGGTGGAGCAGGAGCTGATCCTCGACGGGCGCAGCCGCCAGTTCCACGCCTACTGGGCCCGCGGCGCTTCATTCACGGAGGTGCAGGACGACGGCACGATCGCGCCCACCGCGGCAGGCGCGTCCGTACCATTCGCGCCGGAGCTGGCCATCCCGGCTTTGATGGCCATGCGGACCGCCTATGGGGATCGGCTGTTTTCGACGTATGGCTTCCTCGACGCATTCAACCCGACGTTTCGCGCCGACGTCCCGGTGCAGCACGGCGCGGTCGATCCGGAGCAGGGCTGGTTCGACACCGACTATCTGGGCATCGACCAGGGACCGATCCTCATCATGATCGAGAATCACCGCAGCGGACTCGTCTGGAAGACGATGCGGAAGAATGCGCACCTGCTTCGCGGCCTGCGAGCGGCGGGGTTTGCCGGAGGTTGGCTCGACTCGACCGAGGTCCGGCCGTGAGGAAGCTCCTCGTCGCCGTCGCGGCTCTGGCCGTCTCCGCGGCCGGCCTTCCGGCCGGTTGCGCGAAGTCGAAAGGCCCCGACGTGCTGCGCTTCTGGGCGATGGGGCGCGAGGGCGAAGTCGTCTCGGAGCTGACCCGGGAATTCGAGGCGGAGAATCCGGACATCCGCGTGGAGGTCCAGCAGCTTCCCTGGTCGGCCGCGCACGAGAAGCTCCTGACGGCGTACGTGGGGAGATCCACGCCGGATCTCGCCCAGCTCGGAAACACCTGGATCTCGGAATTTGCGGCGATGGGTGCGCTGCAGGCCCTCCCGCCGCCTTCCGTGTCATCCGGCTCCGGCTCTGCCCGCTCCGCCTCGTCCGGCGCGGCCTCGCCCGGGGCCGTTCCGTCCGGCGCGGCCTCGCCCGGCGCCGTTTCGTCCGGCGCGGCCGCATCGCCCGCCGGGATCGACTCCACCGACTTCTTCCCCGGAATCTGGCAGACCAACCTGATCGACGGCATCTGCTACGGAATCCCGTGGTATGTCGATACCCGGGTGCTCTTCTATCGCAAGGACATCCTGGCGGCCGCGGGGTACGACTCCGTCCCCGCCGGCTGGGCGGACTGGCGGATTGCGATGCAGGCGATCCGCCGGCAGGGCGGCCCGGACCGGTACTCGATCTTCCTGCCGATCAACGAGTGGCTCGCGCCGGTCGTGTTCGGGCTGCAGACCGGCTCACCCCTTCTGGCCGACCAGGCCACGCGCGGGGCGTTCCGCGGCCCGGAGTTCCGCCAGGCGTTCGACTTCCTCCTGGGGCTGTACCGCGAAGGGCTGGCCCCGCCGGTCTCGAACAATGAGATCGCCAACATGTACCAGGAGTTCGCGCGCGGCTACTTCTCGATGTACATCACCGGTCCGTGGAACCTCGGGGAGTTCCGCCGCCGATTGCCCCCCGAACTGCAGGACGCCTGGGCCACCGCCCCGCTGCCGGGCCCCGCGCCGGGCGTGCCGGGCGTGTCCACCGCCGGAGGCTCGAGCCTGGTCCTCTTTCGCGGCTCCAAGAACCAGGACGCCGCCTGGAGGCTGGTGGCCTATCTGTCCCGGCCGGACATCCAGCTCCGGTTCTTCGAGCTGACCGGCGATCTCCCGGCCCGCACCGAAGCCTGGGAGGATCCCCGCCTCGCGGAGGACCCGCGGCTCGCGGCGTTCGGGAGCCAGTTGCGCCATGTCACGCCCACGCCGAAGATTCCCGAGTGGGAGCTGATCGCCACCCGCGTGCAGGAGCGGGTCGAGCTGGCGGTCCGCGGCGCGGTGTCGCCCGACTCGGCGCTGGCGTTGCTCGATCGCGATGCGGAACAGATCCTGGCCAAGCGGAGATGGATGATGGAGAAACACCGGCCCCGCACAACCGGACCGGAGCGGCCGTGACCCCGCATGCGCGGCGGCCCCAGGCCCGGGCGGCCTGGGTTTTCGTCGGCCCGGCTCTGGCGCTGATTGCGGTCTTCTTCTTCCTGCCGGTGCTGGCGGGCTTGCTGCTGGCGCTGACGGACTTCGACATCTATGCCATCGGCTCGGCCGGAAACGCCCGCTTTGTCGGCCTGCGCAACTTCCGGCAGCTTCTGAACGACCAGGACTTCTGGACGGCGTTGCGCAACACGCTCTACTACGTGCTCGCCGGCGGACCCTTGTCGGTACTCACCTCGCTCGGCGCGGCCTTGCTGCTGAACGCGAAGCTGGTGCGCTTGCGCGGGCTCTTCCGAACGATCTACTTCGCGCCGGTCGTCACCACCCTCGTGGCGGTCGCGATCGTCTGGCGCTACCTCTACCATCCCCGGTACGGGTTGTTGAACTATGTACTGGGCTGGGTGGGAATCTCCCCCATCGACTGGCTCGGCAACCCCCACTGGGCGATGCCCGCCATCATCCTCCTCTCGGTCTGGAAGAACTTCGGATACAACATGCTCATCTTCATCGCCGGCCTGCAGGCGATCTCGCAGGACCTCTACGAGGCCGCGGGCATCGACGGAGCGGGCCCCTGGCAGCGGTTCGTGCATGTGACCTTGCCGGGACTGGCCCCGACGTTTCTCTTCGTCAGCGTGACGACCATGATCGGGTTCTTCCAGCTCTTTGCCGAGCCATACATCATGACGCAGGGCGGACCGCTCAAGAGCACCACCACCCTGGTCCTGCTCATGTACCAGGAGGGTTTCCGCTGGTGGCGCATGGGGGTTGCTTCCACGCTCGCGGTGGTGTTGCTCCTGCTCACTCTCGTCGGAACGCTCCTGCAGCTGCGTCTGCAGCGGGGGCGGACACAATGAAAGAGCAGAACCGGAGGATCTCAGCGGAGCCGAAGCGAACGAATCCGATCCGACACGCGCCGTCGCGGATTGTCTCGCCGAGGATGGGTCGATGAAGATGAAGAGGGCACTTCCACCGATCCTGCTGCATGCCGCACTCATCCTGGGGGCGATCCTGACCCTGACGCCGCTGGGTTGGATGATCGCGGCGTCCTTCATGCCGACCGGAGAGGCGAACTCGTTCCCGCCGCGGTTCCTGCCGAGCCAGCCCACGCTGACCCACTATGTGGACCTCTTCACGCGCACCCATCTGGCGCGGAACTTCCTGAACAGCGCGATCGTCTCGATCCTGGCCACGGCCTTGTCTGTCTTCTTCAACGGGATGGCCGGCTACGCGTTCGCGAAGCTGCGATTCAACGGCCGCGAGAGGATCTTCCGGTTTCTCACCCTGGCCCTGGTGGTACCGGGACAGGTCGGGATGCTGCCGCTCTTCCTGCTGCTGCGGCAGATGGGGTTCGTGAACACCTATGTCGGCGTCTTGGTGCCGTTTCTCGCCAGCGTGCTCGGGATCTTCCTCATCCGCCAGTACGTCCTGAGCGTGCCCGACGAGCTTCTGGATGCCGCGCGCGTCGACGGCGCAGGGGAGTTCGAGCTCTTTCGCCGGGTGGTGGTGCCGGTGATCAAGCCGATCCTGGTCACCCTCGCCGCCTTCACGTTCCTGTCCGCCTGGAACGACTTCCTCTGGCCGCTGATCATCCTGAGCGACGGCGGGAAGTACACGCTACCGGTTGCGCTGGCGAATCTCACCGGAGAGCACGTGCAGGACACCGAGCTCATGATGGCGGGATCGGTGCTGACGGTCCTGCCGGCGTTGATTGTCTTCCTGCTGTTCCAGCGGGCCTATGTGCGCGGAATCATGGCCGGGAGCGTGAAGCAGTAGGGCGGAGGGGTGCTCCCCACTCACCCCCGGAGCGCCGGACGGCTCAAGATCTGGGCCCGGACCCAGTCATAGGAGTCCCGCCGGCCCGTGCGCGCGAAGAAGCGCAGCGCGTCGAGGGCGACCGCGCACTGATAGGCGGCAATCCGCTCGGCAAAGGCCGGGATCGGGACATCCCTATCGATGCAGGAGAGGCGGAACCGCTCCGCGTGCCCGTCGGCGCGATGCCAGAAGTCCAGTCCCGCGACGTCGTACAGGAAATCGCCGTAGCGGGCGTCCGCCCAGTCGATGACGCCGGCGATGCGGCCGTCCGCGATCAGGATGTTGCCGTACCCGAGATTGCCGTGCACGAGGCGCCGCTCCTCCGGACAATCGGCGAGCCGGCGGCGCATGGCCGCGAAGATCTGCTCGAAGAGTTCGCGTTCCAGGAAGGTCTCCGCAAACAGCGCGTGCCAGCGGCCGAAGAAGTCGGATGGATCCTCCTCCTGGCGGATACCGGTAAGGTGCTCAGACCAGGAGGAGCAGATGCCCCGGCCCGCATCGTCGAACAGCCCGAAGCCGGTGGTGGAGGACACGTCTGCCCGACGCAGCGCATGCAGGACCTCGATGAGCGATGGCCACACCGCCTCCCGTTCCTCGGGAGGAAGCGCGCGCAGCGTCTGCCCGCGGATCCGCTCCGAGATCGCGAAGCAGAGGTTCCGGTAGGTACCGATCTCGATGATCCGGGCCGCCGGCAGCGCCGGTGATGCGAACCTCTTCGCCGCATACGCCTCCTTGGCGAACCCGGTGCGGGTGCGACGCGTCGCGAAACGGATGATCCGCTCCCGGACCTGATGCCGGAAGGCGAAGGTCTGCGAGATCTGGCCGCCGGGGATCGGCTCCAGCGCGACAGCGTCCATGCTCTCCGCGTCTGTGGCGATGCGGTCCCGAAGCAGTTCGAGAACTTCCGCGCGGGAGAGGGTCGGCTTGGTCTCCAGCGCCTCGTACTGGAGCCGGCCCGCATCGTAGCTGCCCTCGTCGTTGAACCAGATCAGCGTCCAGAAACGCGTCACGCCGAGCCGGCGCAGCGCTTCGTGCCGGTGCGAGCCGTCGCAGAGCCGGAGGCGGCCTCCCCGGTACTCAGCAATGAACGGAGGAAACGCCGCCGGATCCTGCAGGCTTTGGGCCAACCGGGTGACCTTCTCGTCCCACGCTTCCGCACTGACCCGAAACTCCATCTGAGGCTCCGGGCCACAGACCCGACGGAGATCCGATAGGGGAATCGCCAGGGGACCGAGCCACCAGCGACGGCAGAGGCGGAGGCCGTCCGAGAGCCCCACGTTGGGCCCCGGGCTGTTCCGGAGGTAGTCGTGGATCCAGATCTCGAGGTTGCCCGCCTCGGCAGCGCGGCGGCAGGCGGCAACGTTCCAGTCGGTCATGGGGGGATGGTCGCACAGGATGCTCGTCGGTCGCCGCTGGTTTTCGGCGAAACGGCCCATCGTGCCGCGCCTGTCAGCCTGCGATCACTCCTTCGAGGAACGGGTCTTGCGGCCGGATGGGCTCGACCTCCACGCCGTAAGCGTCGTGAAAGGCACGTCCCAGGGCCCGGCGAGCGGACCATTTGATATCGAAGGCTCGCAGTCGATCACCCTGGCGTACGACCAGGTCCACCTCCGATTGCGCCCGCGTCCGCCAGAACCGCAGCTCGGCCGGCGAACCAAGAAGGGCGTTGCGTTTCGCGGCTTCCGCGATGACCCAGTTCTCCCACAAGGCTCCGATATCGGGTCGGAACTCATCGGTGGAGAACGCGCCGAGAAGCGCATTGCGGATGCCGGTGTCCCAGAAGAAGACCTTCTGCCCTTTGGCGATCTCCTTGCGCGGATTCGTGCTGAAAGAGGGAAGCCGGAAGATGACATAGGTCTGCTCGAGCAGATCGAGGTACCGGTCCACGGTCGGCCGGGTCATCTCCGCGACGATTCTGTCCAGTGCATCTGAGTCGAACTCCACGCCTTCCTTGCGCGCGGGGTTCGCCAAGGCCGTCTTCGCGTCCTCGGCGATCAACGGGCCGATTGTGGCCACTGAGAACAAGCGCTCCGCGTAGGACTTCGCACTGCCCATTCGACCTGGCAACTGGGGCAACCCGGCGCCAAGTAGCACCACCGGAAGTTGGCGTTGACTTGCGCGGTGCAGGGAAGTGATCAGGGCCGCCAGCTCAGGTTCAGCGACATACTGCATCTCGTCCACGAAGATCGCGAGGACCGAGTCGGCCCGACTCGCTGCCTCTCCCACAACCTCAAGGAGAGTCTGGAGGTCTTGTTCGAGATCACCATTGTCGGCGAGACCAGGCTCGGGTTCCAGGTCGAGTCCGACTTCGATGTCGTTGTACTTGATCTTGAGGGCTGTGACGAAGCCAGCAAGGCCTCGGGGAGCTCTACGAGCAAGGTCACGAGCCTGCTCGTTGCGGGACAGTCGGAGGAGCGCCTGCCGGAGTTGCGGGGCGAGCATTGCTGGCAGCGACCGCGATTCAGGAGCCTCCACGCGCATCGTCTGAATTCCGGTCGCCTCTGCGTCCAGCCGCATGCGCTCAAGCAGCACCGTCTTTCCGACACCGCGCAATCCGACCAGAAGGCAACTCTTGGCCGGGCGTCGGATTCGGATCCGCTCCAGGGCGATCCGGACCTGCTCGCGCAACTCGTCGCGGCCTGCTAGCTCGGGGGGGGTGTGCCTGCCCCCGGCGCATATGGGTTTCTGACGGGGTCCAGGGCAGGAATCTACTGAGCTAAGCCTAGTTTAGCCAAGAGCGATAAACTCCATAGACTAGATCAAACCAGACAGGGTCTCGCACTCGACAGCTCCCAACTGCCACCCTCCCCAGGTAGGACTGGGGCACGGGAGATGACACAAGCTGCATGCTTGCAGTAGGTTATGTTTTGAGGCTGGTCTTCGCGGGCAACGCAGACACGTGCCTCCGCGTTCAAGGTCCTGCCTCCTCGGCGAACCGGCCCCGAATGGTCCTGGCCATGTCGTCGTTCCTGTTCCCGACCATGGCCCGGATCTGCTGGGCGATCTCGCGTGACACCCCGAGCCGTTCGGCCGCGTTCCTCGTGTGGGAACAGGCTACCAGGACATCGATGGGGGCGATTTCGTAGCCGTATCCCTGCAAGAGCCAATGGAGCGCCAGGACGCCGGCTCCAACCGCGAACGTTGGCGCCTTCTCGAGGTAATCGCGAGCCGCGCGCGTCAAGGTCCGGGGATCACAGGGAGTTGTGCTCGCCAGCGCCAGAGCCTCTTCATAGAGCCCGGCGTCCTTCGCCGCGGCAAACCACTTGCCCTCCTGGCCCGGCGTCGATCGGGCCAGATCCTCCAGAACCTCACGCGGGGGCTTCTCCGGGTATCTGCGACACGCCGCGCGGAACGTCGCGAGATAGGTACCGCCGCGATGAGGCCGGACTCCATAGCGAATGTAGGCCTCATCGGCTCGCCCCATCGCGTGGAGGGTGTCTTCGCAGAACCGGTCGATGCCGGAGTCGCTGTCCCAGGGGCTCCGCGACGCCTCCGCGAATCGGATCGCCTCCTCGGGTCTCCCCTGGGCGGCCATCGCCCTCGCCGCCCAGATCCGGTAGTGCCAGAACCGTTCAGCCTGCAGGAGCTCGATGAGCTCATCGTATCGTTGCGCGTGAAGGAGCGCGCTCAGGCAAGCCGGGGTGCCATGGTAGTGCCCGCGGAGGTTCGGGTCGGGGCTGAGCGCCATCCGCGTGATGTCCAGAAGCTCGTCCGCCCAGTGCGAGGCGATCTCCCTCGACACGCAGAGCTCACCCCAATGGTCCGCGAGCAGCTCGATGTATGGAATCCCGTCATCCGCATGCGCGTCATACAGGCGCTGGAGCCATTTCCCCCGCGTCTGGGCGTCGACATCCGCTCCCGCGATGATCGGGACGAGTTCGTCGATCGCATGATTCACCGCCGTGCCAATGGCGCCGGAAGAGCTGTCGACGTTTTCCAGGGCGGGCGAAACCCGCTCCAGGAAGAGGACCGAGCCTTCGGCCGCCAGCACCGGATCTTTGCGCGCGACCTTCCGGATCTCGGCCACCGCCTGCTTGACCCGGAGCAGCGCCGGCTGCGATCTCCAGCCGAACGCAGACCGCCGGAAGCGGGCCTTGAACTCCCAGGTGTGTACGCTCTTCGTGGGCATCAGGCCTGCAGGGCGGCGCGGCCTACGCGCTCAGCGCACCAAACGGAATCACCGCCACCCCATCGTCACGGATGTAGCCGAAACCTGTGGCCGTGATCACTGCCAGCGCGGCCGGCTCGCCCGTGGCGGCCGTGTCCACCCTGGCCTTCAGCCGCAGGAGGTGCTGGGCCGCCGCTTCGACATCGCCGAGGCCGAGTTTCACCTCGAATGCCGCCCAACGACCATCCGGCATCTCGATGACCGCGTCGGCTTCGAGGCCGGTTTCGTCCCGGTAGGCGAAGACCTCGGCGTCGATCGCCTGGGCATATACCCGCAGGTCCCGCACCACGAGGTTTTCGAAGAGCAGCCCGAACCACTTCAGGTCCCCCAGCAGACGCTCCGGCGTTGCCCGCATCACCGCGACCGCCAGGGAAGGATCGACGAAGTGGCGCACCGCGGCCGAGCGCAGGCGCGTCCGGGATCGCAGCGACGGCGCCCAGGCCGAAAGGTTGTCCGTGATCATCAGCCTGGCCAGCGCATCGAGGTAGGACGAAACCGTCTCGGACTTCAGGTTGCCGTCTGTCCCGTTCACGTCGGCTCGCAGGAGGTTGATCGAGGCCGGCGTCGCGACGTTTCGAGCGAGCGAACGCAGCAGACGGCCGATCGTCTCCGGATCCCGGCGGACCCCGTCCACACGATGCACGTCGACGCGGGCGATCTCCGTGACATACCCGCGGAGGAGTCGCTGTGCCTGCGCAACGGTCATCCCGAGCGCGCCGGGCCACCCGCCGGCACAGACGAGGTCCGCGATCCGGCGCACAGTGAGGCCCGGGTCGGGTGCGCGGACGGCATCGCCGGCGAGGACGCTCTGGAGGGACACGGTTCCTTCGGACTGGCCCAACTCGGAGAGGGTCATCGGACGGATCCGCAGTCGAATGAACCGACCGGCCCCGACGTGGCGGGTTTCATCGTCGGGCGGCACCGAGGACCCGGTCAGGATGAAATGTCCGGTGCCCCGGCGGTCGTCGACGGCCCGGCGGATGTGATTCCAAATCTCCGGGACCCGTTGCCACTCGTCGATCAACCTGGGTTCAGCACCCTCGAGAACCAGGCTCGGGTCGACCGCGGATGCGAGGCGGGCGCGCTCGTCCACGTCCAACAGAACCTCGCTCCGAGCAGCCTGGCGTGCGGTTTCCGTCTTCCCGGAGGCCTTCGGTCCCTCGATGAGGACGGCACCCGCGCTGGCCAGCGAGGCTCTGAGTTCCGCGTCGACAATCCGAGGTCGGTAGGTCATGCGCCGATTGTCTGGCCGGGCCCGCAACCGGTCAATACCTAAGGGGACGTTTGCGACGAATTCAGGGGGCTTTTTGCGACGAATCTTGCGGGGTGTTTGCGGCGAGGGGCGAGCTCGACTCCGGTCGTACTCCGCGAAAACCCCGAAGCTCAGTACCCCGGCTGGTCTACCGCCGCCAATGATACGCTCTCCGACCCCATGGGAACACTTCTACCTGCCCTACTCAGCTTGGTCCGGGCGGCACTCCGATCGCGGGCCTCCCTTGCTCTGGAGAACACCGCCCTTCGCCAGCAACTGACGATCTACCAGCGGGATCGGAAGCACCCGCGGCTTCGAGCTGGTGACCGCATGTTCTGGATCCTGCGGCGAAGGCTGTGGTCTGGCTGGGAGCGAGCCCTGGTCGTCGTCAGACCCGAGACTGTGATCGCTTGGCACCGGCAAGGGTTCAAGCTGATCGGGCGCCATCGATCCCGCGGCCGACGCTCTGGCCGTCCCCGGATTCCCCGCGAACATCGGGCCTTCATCCGCCGGATCTCCAGCGATCACCCCGAGTGGGGCGAGGACCGGATCGCGGAGGAGCTTGCCGCCAAGTTCGGGATCTGCCATTCGGGGAGCACGATCCGTCGGTAACGGCCTTCGCAGGCGCTCCATGCGATTCCCGAGCCGTACCCCGAGCTGCGGGAGCCGCCGCCCGAGAGTGGGCGCCTCGTCGCGCTCCCTGTCCTCGGCGGGCTGATCCCCGACTACCGCCTGGCGGCGTAGGGCCCGCCGACATCGCGATTGGCGGGACGTCCGCAGGGACAGCTATGCCCTTCTGTCTCGTGGGGCCGGGTCCGCCCGTTTACGGCGACGCCGATCGTCCGCCGGGGCCTCCTTCCGAACGTCGTCCAGGCCAGAAGCCCCCTGCCTCAGGGGCGCAGTTCGTGTTCCATGGTGTATTCGCGGAGCACGCCGTTCACCAGGGTCGCGCGGAGCGCAGAGGAGTAGCAGAGCGGTCCTATGTTCTCGGCAGCCCCTCGCGCCCAACCGCCCACCTCCGCCAGAGCGAGACGTACGAGAGCAGGAGAAAGGCCGTGACCTGGAGTAGCCACGGCGGGAGACTGGGTGCCGGCTTTGGCCGGAGTGCCGCAACCTGGACCGGCTCAGGTTGCATCGTGATCGCGTGACGCCGGCAGGCCTGAGCGCACACCCCGCAGCCAAGGCAGCGCGATGGATCAGCCTTCCCCCGCGGGCGCGCGCCCACCGGGCAGCGGCCGGCGCAGGACTCGCAACGAATGCAGGCAAGGCTCGTCTCCGGGACATAGCCGCTGGGAATCAGGTATCCCGTGCCTACCGTCCGGGCGACCGTCAAGGCCTGGCAGCAACAGGAACAGCAGTGGCAGTACTCGATCCTCTTTCCCAAGGTCGTGACGTGCAGCCGGACCAGCCCTGTCATTGCGGCCTCCTCGCTGCGCTCGGCCAGAGTGATCGAAAGGTCCGAGGAGGATGCTTCGGTTCTCCTCTCGAGCTTGTAGCAGAGGTCGAGCGGATGCTCGCATTGTCGGGCCAGCAGGCGGCAGTCGCAGACGTCGACACGACACGTAGCGAGCTCGGCGGGATCGGGATGCAGGACGACCCTGCTGACGCGCAGATAGCGGAAGTAGCCGGAGAGCAGGGATCGATGCAGCCGCGCGCCGCGGCCGCTCACGAAGCGCTGGATCAGCAGGGCGTCGAAGTGAGCCGGTCCGATGCACACAGGCGAACGGCTCAGACGCGCCGGCCGGTGTCCGTTTCGATCGCGCGAACCAGGTCCGGAGCGTCCGGATACCCCAGATCTTTGGCCAGCTTCGCCTCGGCAAGCGCCGTGGCGCGGTCGCGCGGGTAATCCTGCGCCAGGGCCAGCGCCTTGAAGAAGTGGGCGGCCGCATGCTGGGGGCTCGCCTGGATGACCCGTTCGAACGCCGCCAGGGCGTCGGCCGAGCGGCCCTCCGCGAACAGCAGCCGGCCCATGATCGTGTTGAGGTTGCCGTGAGTGGGGTTGACGGCCACGAGCTTCTCACCGAGGGCCAGCGCCTCGCTGTGGCGATCGGCCGACATCAAGGCTCCGAGTGCTTCACAGGCGCCATCCGCGTCCTCGGGGTGATCGCGGACCCGTCGGGTGGCCTCCGCGGCCTTCTCGTCCAGCTCCTGCTTCGCCCGATCCATCCGAAACCGGAGATCGCCGATGCTGCCTTGGAACTGACCGCCGCACGCGGTGCACTCGAAGTACTCCTCGGCCTTCCCCTCAGGAAACAACGGGATATAGAAGACGGAGAAGTACCGCGCGACCGACTTTCCGATCATCCGACTCTGCTTCCGGCATCGGGGGCATGGCATATCCACGCCAAGAGAATCGACGACGCGGTGCTTCGGCGTGGTCCCCCAGACACAGACATAGCCCACGGGAAACATCATAGCTTCTTCATCCCCCTCAACGGTCCTTGCTCGCCGCGAACGATTCTGGACCCGCGGAAACATCGAGGCAAGCGCGTTCCGGCAAATGGCGGCCGGGCCCGTCGAGGCGGGCTGCGGAAAGGATGCCGGACCGGGGCGGCCCTCCACGCCACCTGTGCCGTGAGACCGGCCGGCACCTCTCCCCCGCGCCCACGAATCCGGATGACTCCCTCGTCACGACAGGCCCAGCATCTCCCCCGGATCGCCCGCACTCGCTGGTTACCCTCGCTTCCCCGGCCGGTCTCTTTCATGCTCCCTCCTCGCCGGATGCCGGGGAGAGTAGCAGGCAGTCGAAGCCGGAGCCGCAAGCAACCGGCCACCCGAATCGACGCACCGGTTTACCCCACGACAGCAGATGTCGCACCCCCACCGGTACTCTGATCGACGTTGATCCGTCGCGCCAACCCGCATGGAGGTGGACTATGGTTTCGATTCGCGTGCTCGCTGTTCTCGGTTGCGTCGCCGTCATCGCCGGCTGCGCCCCCCAGGTACCACCCGCCGTGCCCCGGCAAGCGGTATTCGTAGAGTCCGAGTACGCCCCGTACAGCGAGGAAGGCAACTGCACCATCGCCGGCCAGGCCTTCTTGAAGACACGAAGCGGCGACGTGAAATACGGAGCCGGAAACGCCGTCTACTGCAATCCGGTCACGACCTACTCACGGGAGTGGTTCGAGCGAGCCGTCAAAGGTGGGGAACGCCTCGCAGCTCCAGACGCAAAGGCGACTTCTTTCGTCAGGCAGACGGTTGGAGACGGAGAAGGCAGATTCCGTTTCGAGAACCTGCCTCCCGGGGACTACTACCTAGCGTGCCCGATCCAATGGGAAGTGCCAAATCCCGCGTACACCGGGAACCCGTTTGACGCGCTATTCGGGACCTTCCCGACAAAGAGCACCGGCGGCATCGCGTACAGTCAGGCCCACGTCGATAGCGCCGGAACTGTTCAGGTGATCCTGACCCGATGAGGTCTGACGCCGGGCCCGTCGAGGCGGGCCACAGAAAGGATGCCGGACCAAGGCGGCCCTCCGCGCGACCTGTGCCGTGAAACCGGCCGGCACCTCTCCTCCGCGCCCACGAATCAGATGACTCCCTCGTCACGACCGGCCCGGCATCTCCCCCGGATCACCGGGACCAGGCGTCCCGGATCCAGAACCACCTTCTGCAGGCCCAAACGGCATTTTCTGCGCCGAGGTGTTCCCCGCTGGAAAATGTGAAACCAAATGGTGGGGATGGCTGTGTCCCGCGGCGCACTGCGCTCCCAACCATTTCGCCCGGCAGTGTCCCGCGGGATACAGCCCTCCCGACCATTTCGCCCGGCAGTG
>CAYYQN010000059.1:0-29096 GCA_964473865.1 uncultured bacterium
ACCGAGCGGACGGCGCTCGCGCGCGCCGCGGCGGGAACGCCCGGCCCCTCGCGCGCCGTCGCGCCCCCCGGTCCACCCTCCGGAGCAGCGGCGGCGCCCGTCGCCCCGGGGCGGGGGGGCTCCGCGGACTCGCGAGGTCTGGCCGCGGGGCGCGGCAGCGCCGGGGCGCGGAAGAACGAGTACCAGGCCCGTCGCCCGGAGGACCGCCCTTCGGCGGCCAGGCGCAGCTCGTCGGCGAGCACTTCCGCAGACGGGAATCGATCCGCCGGGTCCTTGGCCAGACAGCGCTCGATGATGCGGGCCAGGGGACGCGGGATCTTCGGATTGTGCACCGTGGGAGAGGCCGGGCTTCCCGTGACGATCTGCCCGATCACCGCCGCGACCTCGCCGTCCTGGACCGGGTGGACCAGCGTGGCGAGCTCGTAGAGGACCACCCCCAGACAGTAGAGGTCGGTCGCCGGCCCGATCCGCTCGCGCTGGCCGCCGAACTGCTCCGGCGCCATGTAGCGCAGCGTGCCCACGAGTTGCTGACCGGCGGTCAGCTCGGAGGCCATGGGCCCCCACGCCAGTCCGAAGTCGACAATCTTGGCCGCCCCCTGCCGGTTCACCATGAGATTCGTCGGTTTGACGTCCCGGTGCACGATCCCTTGGGCGTGCGCCACCGAAAGCGCATCCGCCACGCTGGCGACGAACGAGGCGGCTTCCGGAAGGTGATCGGGATCGGTGAGGGGATCGTGCTGCGGATCGCGCAGGAAATACGGCTGGCCGGGGTCGGACTCGAGATAGCCGGCGGCGGTCAGGGTCGCGATGTCGCCGGCTGACCGGTGACGAAGCGCCCGCCCTCGGCTGATGAACACGCTCAAGGGACGGCCCTCGACGAACTCCATGGCGAAGTAGGGAATCTCTCCGAACGTTCCCCAGGAGAAGACTTGCACAATGCCGGGGTGGCAGCAGCGGGCGATCGCCATCGCCTCGCGCCGGAACCGCTCCACCGAGACCGCCCGATTGGGGCCGGCCGTCAGGAACTTCACCGCCACCGTTCGATCGAGGCGCGTGTCCGCTGCCTTGTAGACGGCCCCCATGCCGCCCACCCCAACGAGAGCATCGATCCGAAGCCCGTCCACAACGGTTCCGGCCGGGATTTCGGGAACGGATTCCATGGGCGCTTCCTCGGTTTGCCGGTCGCGTTCCGACTCCGGAGCATAGCAGGCACCGGGGACGCCGGACAGGCGCGTTCCCGTTCCGGTTGAACCCGGCTATACTCCGCGAGTCGGGAGCAACGCCCGTCCGCGGCCGGTGGCATTCCTTCGACCCCGCCGGCGCGTCTCCAAGGCGCCGACCGGAGATGGAGCCAGGGGGCAACGATGCACACCGCCGGAGCGATCCGCGCGACGATCCTCCTGCTCGGAGCCGCGCTTGCGGGCGGGGCTCTCGGTTGGCTGGTCGCGCGTCGGGCCCATCATCGCGCTGCCGCGCGCCTGCGGTCTGCCCTGCGCAGCGGATCCTCTCTGGCTCCCCCGCACCACCGCGGGTCGCGCGACGAGTGGAGCCGGTTGGCGCACGACATCGAGGGTTACGCCGCCGCCTCCCGCGCCGCCGAGCGCGAGGCGCTCCGGGTCGAGTCGACGAACCGGCTGCAGCGCGCGACGGCCCGGCTGGCCCACGACATCCGCTCGCCGCTTGCTGCCCTGGAAGTCTTCCTGGCGGAGGGGACCGTTTCTCCCGACACCCACACGCAGGTGCTCCAGCCGGCCCTGGGGCGCCTGCGCGGCATCGCGGCGCTTCTTTCCGGCGACCGGATGACCCAGGAAGTCTTCGCCGCGGCGATCCCGACCACGGGACCGGCCGCGGAGCCGATCGATCTCGAGCCGCAGCCCACGCTGGTTTCCGCCGTCATCGACACGGTGGTCTCGGCGTTGCGCCTGCGGACCGCGGCACATCCGGGCCGCGTCGACTTCGATGCGGAGCTCGTGCCTTACGGGCTCTTCGTCCTCGTTCCGCTGCGGCCGTTCCGCCGCGCCTTGGAGGATCTCGTCGCCGCGCTGATCGAGCGGGCCCGGCCGGCCGGCGCGGGGACGCTGCGCTTCTCGGTCAGCGCCGAGTCGGACACGTTGACCTGCCGGATCGAGCTGTCCGATCCCGCCACCGGTCGCCCGGGTCTGCGAGAGCCTGGCCGCTCGGAGAAGGCGGCCGGCCTCGAAGAGGCGCTCGTTCGGCTCCGGGCGACTCTCGCCCCGTTGGGCGGGACGGTCGCCCTCCCCGAAAACGAAGTCGCGGCCGAGCTCGTGGCGCCCGCCGCCCCCCCTCCCTCCTGGTTCCTCCCCGAGATTCGCCTCCCTCGCGAGCGGGCGATCCTGGTGGTGGACGATGATGCGTGGGTCCACCACATGTGGGATCGCGCGCTCGCGGATGTCCGGGCGACGGCTTCCGCCGAGATCGTGCACTGCAACGGACTGGATGCGCTGGAAGCCTGGCTGCAGGAGGACGGCGCGCTCGCCCGGGCCGGGCTCCTGCTCGTCGACGACGGCTACCCCGGAAGCGACCGGTCCGGGCTCGACTTCCTGGAGAGCCGACGGGACGTCGTGACGCGAGCCGTGCTCGTCACGGGCCGCTGGGAAGAACCGCAGGTGCGGAGCCGCGCACTGGCGCTGGGCCTGAGACTCCTGCCCAAGAACCTGGTGCCCCGGATCCCCATCGTCAGCGGAACCGGGAAGCGCCAGGCGGCGCTGCGGGGGCGGCCCGACGCGGTGCTGATCGACGATCACATCTGGATCCGCAAGGGCTGGGAGCTCTCGGCCACCCGGGCCGGAAAGCGCCTGCTGACCTGCGCCTCGATGCAGGAGTTCCAGGCCGTGGAACGGCACCTCGACCGGTCGACGGTGCTGTTCATCGACTCGGACCTGAGCGACGAGATGCCCGGAGAACGCTTCGCCTGGAACCTGTTCGATGCCGGCTTCACCGAGATCTACCTCGCGACCGGTTTCGACGCGACCGGATTCGCGCCGATGCCCTGGATCTCGGGCATCATCGGGAAGGATCCGCCCGAGTGGTCGCAGCTCGCGCGCCCGGCCGCGGATCCCCTGGCCCGTTACGCCGTCAGCGCGGTGGCCCCGGAGGACCGCTGATGGCCTCCCCAAGCCCCGCGACCGCGGACCTTCTGCATCTGTTCGCCCCGGGCCCGCTCGACCTGTCGGGCGCGCGGGCCATCGGCGTTCCCTTGTCCCCGATTGAGTGGTGCGTTTTGGTCAGCGTCTCGGACCGGCTCTTCGAGCTGAACGAGCGCGGGGTTCCGGAGCCGAATCTGATCTCCTCCTACGCGGTCTCGGGGAACGGGACGATCTACCGCTTCCAGATCCATGGCGAACGCCGGTTCCACAACGGCGAGGAGGTCACCTCGGATGATGTCATCCAGTCGTTGACCGACGCCGCGACGCACCATCCGGAAGGATCGCGCCTCCACGATCTCGTCGGCGCGGTCCCGGGACGCGGAGGATGCCCCGACACCGGCCTGCGTCGGATCTCGCGCTATCGGTTCGAGGTCCAGCTCAAGGACCGGTGTGACGACTTCCTGCGCTACCTGGCCCTGCCGTTCAACTCGATCGCGTCCCGGCAGGCGTCCTCCGACGCGCCCGATCGGTTCAGCGGGCCCTACCGCGTGCGGCGCCAGAGCCCGGCGGAATGGGAGCTGCAGCTCGATATCACCCATCCCGCCGCCGTCGCCGGCGTGTTCGAGCGGATCATCGTGCACTGCGCGGCGGCCGGAGAACCGCCGCCCGATCCGGCCGAATCGGCCGCGCGCGGATTCGGGCTGGTGGGTCCCGACGCCTTGCCGTCGCACCATCCGTCGGTGGTGCTGTTCGACACGCCGTTTCCGGTCCCTCATCGCCCTCCGGTGGGCTTCAAGGAACGACTGGCCCGACTTCCCGGGGAGCGCCTCTTCTATCTGCGCTGGCGCGCGGATGCGGAGGCGCCGGAGCTACTCGGCCGGGCGCTGCGCGCGGCCCTCGAGGCCCCGGCGCTGCAGAGGACGCACTACGGGCTCAAGCCGCCCGGCTTCCTGCCCGCCGTCCCGTCCGGACCGGGCGATCGCGCCGGCGGGGGCGCCCGTCCTCCCCGCCGCGGGGCCTGGGTCGTGGCCTTCGAGCCGGGTGAGCTGCGGGCGGACTTGCTCGAAGCGGTGGCGGCCGAGTGCCGGGCCCGGGGGGCGGACGTCCGGTTCGTTCCTCGCGCCGCCGAAGTCGAGAGCGGAAGACCATCGGGATGCCACGCCTACCTCCGTTCCATCTTTGTCGGCCACAGCACCGATGAGGTCGGCTTCCTCCGGCGGCTGAGCGAGGAGTCGCTGCCGGGCTGCCGCCCGGCCGGCAAGGCGTTCGCGGCGGCCCTCACCGCCGCCCGGAAGGCCCCCGATCGCAACTCCCGGGCGGACGCCGTCCGGTTGCTGGCGCAGGATCTGGCCGCGGAGCTCGGAGTCATGCCGGTCTTCCAGGCGGCGACCGGCCTGAGGCTCGACCCGCGCATCGACCGCGAAGCGCTGGCCAGTGCCGCGGGCTTCACGTCCCTGGTCTCGCTGCGCCGCCGCTCCGCGCGGTTCGATCACGCCGAGCTGAATCAGGCGATGCTCAGCGCGCTCGGCGCCGCCACGCAGATGTTCGCCCACGACGTGCGGCGCCCCTTCTCCATGGTCCGGATCCTGCTCGACATGGTGCGCAGCGCCGGAAGCCTGGCCGAGGTGCGCGAGATGGCCGAGCGCATGATGCCCGACATCGAACGAGCCCTGGGCGCGGTGGACGGGATGATCCAGGACATTCTGGAGATCGGAACGGCCCGGGAACCGTTGCGCGAGGTCGTCTCCCCGCAGCAGATCCTGGACGCCAGTCTGCGGGCGGTCTTCGAGACGCGCTCCGGCGCCGATGTGCGTTTTCGCTACCGGCTCGCCCATACGCGTCCGTTTCACGCCTGCCCCCACCAGGTACAGCGCGTCTTCGCCAATATCCTCACCAACGCCGCCGACGCCATGCAGAACCGGGGGGAGATCCGCTGTGAAACCGACGATGTCGTCGTGGGGGGCCAGCTCTTCGTGCGGGTGGCCCTCCGCAACACCGGCGCCGCCATCGACCCGGCGGATCTCCCCCGCATCTTCGATGCCTTCTTCTCCAAGGGCAAGAGAGGCGGAACCGGGCTCGGCCTCGCCATCACGAAGAAAGTCATCGAGGCGCACGAAGGCAGGATCTGGTGCGTCTCGGATCCGCGGGAGGGCGTGCAGTTCTGCTTCACGCTTCCCGCCCACGAGTCACCGAACGAGCCCGCGCCCGCGCTGCCGCTGCACAGCCGCGACATCGTCGAGGACTACCTCCGGCGCACCGCTCTCTCGTTGAGTGACGACGAGCGGCGCAGCCTCGAACGCGAGAAGCAGCTCGCGGGCAACGTGCTGGCGTTCCGCCAGGCGCAACGGCGCCGGCTGCGGCTGTGGGTCATCGACGACGAGCTGATCTACGCCGAAGGGATCCGCAACCTGGTGAAAGACGCCTACTGGTTCGCGGACAATGTCGAGATCGTGCCGCTGCGCACCGCCGCGGAAGCCTACGCCGCGCTTGCGGGCGGCGCGCCTGACGCCTGCATCTGCGACATCGATCTGGGCGCGGACTCCCCCGACGGCTTCGCGGTCACCGCCGAGCTGCGCCAGCGGGGCTTGCGCGGCATCATCTACATCCACTCCAACCGCAGCGTCCCCTCGGACTACCGGCACGCCATCGAGGTCGGCGCCGACGCCTTCCTGCCGAAACCGATGAGCCGCCCGCACCTGCTGCGCCTGCTGGACGAGACGACCCGCGAAAGCCGGCCCGCGGCCGATGAGGCGGAGGTCGAGGCCGCGGCCGAGACGGCGGGGGCGTTGCCGCTCCTCATTGTGGTGGACGACGACATCTTCATGCGCAAGGCTTGGGCCAAGCGGGTCCAGGACGCGGAGGTCCGGACCTTCCGGGGGCCGACCGAGTTCTGGTCGATGCACGGGGACGCGAACCTTGACTGGTCCCGGATCCAGTGCATCATTACCGACTATCACTTCGGGGCCGGCGAGCCCGAACCGATCGAGGATTTCGTCCCGCGGCTGCGGGCAGCCAGCTACCGGGGACCGGTGATCCTGAGCTCGGATGCCGCTTCCAGCGAGTCTCTGGCGTCGCTCACGGACGGGCGCATCGAAAAGCGCCCCATCCCCTGGAGCGAAATCCGGCGCCGGCTCGAGGAGACGAAGCCTTGAACACGATCCTGTCCCAGCTGCCGTCGCGGGAGCGCCATGACCTGCAGGGCGCCCTGCGCACGCTCCGCTTTGCGATCGACGCGATCCAGGCCGGCGAGCGGTTCGAGGGGCCGGACGGGGCGGAGCAACTGGCCGCCCTGCAACAGGCGGTTGCCCGGGTCGAGGAGATCCTCACCCGGTCGCGGGAGAACCCCTGACCGTGGCGTTCCCCGGCGGCGTGGCCCCGCCTGAGGCCTCACCGCCCGCCGGGACGCGCCGCCGGCTCATCGGCCGCCCGGCGCCGGCGGGCTGACCTCTTCGGCGTTCGACGAACCCGCCAGGAAGGACCAGTCGGTGAAGATCAAGAAGTGGTGGGACTCTCTGTTGTTCCGGGACATGAATCCCGTGATCCGGGCGGGCCTGCGCCGGGTCATCGAGGCGACCGACCTGCCCGCCCTGCCGCCCCACCTCAACGTCCGGACGGGACGACCCGACTTCTCCTCGGTGTCCTGCGCCGGTCCCCTGAGGTTTCTCGCCGGCATCATCCGCATCCTGCGCCGGGAGTTCACGACCATTCTCGTGCTCTCGGTTCTGACCACCGCGTTCTCGCTGGCCACCCCTCTCCTGGTGCGCCGACTCCTGCAGATGATCAGCGATCGCACCTCCGCCACCTCGCTGCCCGCCGTGCTCGGGGTGGCCGTGAGCCTCTGCCTGGCCAGCCTGCTCTCGGCGGTGTGCCTGCAGCACTCCTTCGACCGCATGCTGCACATGATCCAACAGACGGTCAACGGCCTGAACACCCGGATCTACCGGCACGCCCTCCGTCTCACCCGCAACGCGAAGACGGCGACCCCGGTGGGCGATCTGATCAACCACCTGAGCACCGACACCGACACCATCGCGGATCTGCCCGTCAACGTGGCGGAGCTGGTGGTGGCGGTCCTGACCCTGATCAGCGTGATCGGCCTTCTGCTCTGGCAACTGGGGGTGGCCGGGCTGGTGGCGGTGGCCTTGCTCGGCATCCTGGTTCCGGTCACCCGCGTGGTGGCCCGCCGCGTGGTCCGGCTGGATGAGGTGATCATGGCCCGGCGGGACGAGCGCGTCTCCCTGGTCTCCCAGGTGATCGCGGGGATCCGCATTGTGAAGTACTTCGTCTGGGAGGAGCGCTTCCGGTCGGAGATCGAGGGCATCCGCACCCAGGAGATCGCGGCTCGGCGGCGGCTCTGGGTGACCGAAGGCCTGTCCCTGCTCTTCTACGCGGGAACCACCACCGTCATGGCGGTCGGCTCTTTCGGGATCCACCTTCTGCTCGGCCACCCGCTCGACGCGCCGCTCGTGTTCTCCTGCATCTTCCTCTTTGCGCTGCTGCAGGAGCCGTTCGGCAGCATCCCCGAGCTCATCTCCTCGCTGGCGGCGTCCCGGGTGTCCGCAGGCCGGTTGATCACGTTCTTCACCAAGGAGACATACGTTCCGGTCGATCGCACGCAGACCTTCGGGCCGGGCCGGGTCTCGGTGGAGCTCAACGGGGTCGACGTGCAGTACCCGGACGCGCCGGAGCCGGTGCTGCGCCGCGTGTCGCTCCGGATCCGCGCCGGGGAGAAGCTGGCGGTGGTCGGACCGGTCGGTTGCGGGAAGTCGACCCTGCTCGCGACAATCCTGGGAGAGCTGGAGCCGCAGGCGGGCCAGGTGCAATTCCGAGGACCGGAGGGTCTGACGTGCCGGCCGCGCCTGGCCTTCGCTCCCCAGGAGCCGTTCATCCTGAACGCTTCCCTGCGCCGCAACATCGCATTCGGCGCGGACGAGTCGGACCTGGGCGAAGCGATCGAGGCGGCGGCGCTCGCCCACGACATTGCCATGCTTCCCGCCGGGCTGGAGACCGAGATCGGCGAGCACGGCGTGAACCTGTCCGGCGGACAGCGGCAGCGGGTCAGTCTGGCCCGGGCGGTCGTGCGCCGGCCGGATCTGGTGCTGCTCGATGATCCGCTCTCGGCGGTGGACGAAGCCACCGAGGACCTCCTGGTCGATCGCCTGATCGCCGGCGCGTTCGCCCGCACCACCCTGCTCATGACCACCCATCGCCTCGGTCGCTTGCGGGAGTTCGACCGGATCGTCTTCCTGGAAGCCGGCGAGATCATCGATTGCGGGGGCTATTCGGAGCTCGAAGCGCGGTGCGCGCGGTTTCGCGACTTCCTGATCGAGACCGCACGCCGCACCGGAGCCGGACGTCGCGCCTCCGCCGCCGGGAGCCGCATCCTCCCGGCGACACCGGCGCCGGCGGCAGTCTCCGCAACGCGGATCACCGAGGACGAGGACCGGGAGACCGGCGCCGTGCGCGCCTCGGTCTACCTGGAGTACTTCAAGGCCCTGGGGGGGCAGTCTCCCGGAAGGGCCCGATGGATCCTGGCCCTCCTGATCCTGGCCTCGGTCGGACTGCCGCTGCTCTCGATCCTGGAAAACGCCTGGTTGGCCCGCTGGACCAACGCCATCTCCGAAGCCGGGGCGCAGCTTGCCCCGGTCAAGCTCCTGGGGTGGACGCTGCCGCCGGGCCATGGCTGGTGCCTGGCCGTGTACGGAGCGATCGGCGTCGCCTCCCTGGCGGTCGTCGTCACCCAGTTCCTGTTCTGGGCCTTCCGCGCGATCCAGGCCGCCCGCGATCTCCACGACTCCGCGCTGACCGGGGTGCTGCACACGCGGATCCGCTTCTTCGACTCCACGCCCGCCGGACGCATCCTGAATCGCTTCTCGCGCGACGTCGATTCCGTGGAGCGGGAACTCACCTGGAGCTTCGCGGCGACCGTCCGGTCAGTGCTGCGCACCCTCGGCGCGCTGGGCGTGATCCTGGTGGTCCTGCCGGGAACAATCGTCCTGATCGCGCCGACGCTGTTCTTCTACTACCGGATGCAGCGGGCCTACCGGGCGACAGCGCGGGAGACCAAGCGCCTGCACGCGATCACCCGGTCGCCGCGCTTCGCCCACTTCAAGGAGACGCTGCAGGGACTCACGGTCCTGCGCGCGTACGGCAAGCAGGAGATGTTCCTCGATCGGTTCTACGGCACCCTCGACGAGAACCAGCGGATGTTCTACGCCATGTGCCGGGCCAACCGCTGGTTCTCGATCCGCATCCCGATCCTGAGCTCTCTGATCGCTCTCTCGGTCGCGGTCGGCCTGACCCTGGCGGCGCGGCAGGGGTTGATGGGCGCGGGCACGGCGGGTCTGGTCTTGACCTACACGCTGCAGTTCTGGGGCTCGATGAACTGGGCGATCCGGGCCTTCAGCGAGGCCGAATCGCGCATGACGGCCGTGGAACGTCTCCGGCACTACGCCCGCCTGGAGCCGGAGCCGCGCCTGCTCCAAGAGAACTCGGTCTCCGAGGCGCACCGCTGGCCGCTCGCCGGCGACATCGTCTTCGAGAGGGTGCGGGCGCGGTACGACGAGTCGCTTCCGGAGGTGCTGCGCGGAGTCAGCTTCCGGGTTCCCCAGGGCGCCAGCGTCGGCATCGTGGGCCGCACCGGGTCCGGCAAGAGCACCCTCTTCCAGGTGCTCTTCCGCCTGATCGACGTCTCCGGCGGCCGAATCCTGATCGACGGCCACGACATCCGCTCCGTGCCGCTCGACGTGCTGCGTCGATCGATCGCCATCATCCCGCAGGATCCGATCCTGTTCCAGGGAACCCTGCGCCGGAATCTCGATCGCTTCGCGGTCTACTCCGAGACGGAGATCCGCCAGGCGCTGGCCCGCATCGGCCTCGCCGAGTTCGTGGCCGGCCTGCCCGGCCAGCTCGAGGCGCCGGTCGCGGAGAGCGGGCACAACTTCAGCCAGGGCCAGCGCCAGCTCCTCTGTCTGGCGCGAGCGTTGCTGGTCCAGGCCAGGATCATCGTGCTGGATGAGGCCACCGCGAGCGTCGACGTCGAGACCGACTCCATGATCCAGCACGCGATCAGCCAGGAGTGCCGCGGTATCTCCCGGCTCATCATCGCCCATCGGACGGAGACCTTGGCCGACTGCGACCTGATCATCGAGCTGGCGGACGGAGTCGTGACGCGCCAGTACGAGCCGGCCCGCGAACCGGTGCCATCTCCGTCCGAGACGCTGGGCTCGCCGGCCGCCGCCGCGGCGTGGGAGGCGATCGTGGAACGGCCGTTCCACGATCCGTCGGGCGAGTTCGAGCGGCCGCGGACGTAGCAGGGCGCTAACGGTGGAAGAGTTGCTTCACCCGCCCCCAGGATGTCGCGGCCGTGGGCACCGGCACCTCGGCACGTTGCCACTCGTTGCCGTCCAGGCTCCAGAGCACCGCGTAGTCCGCGCCCACGGCGAGCATGTCGACTCCGGTGTAGGCGGCCGCGTTCAGGTTCGTGGTCACCGGCGAGGTCACCTCGGACCAGTTGTCGAACGCTCCCGGCGACCGGTAGATGCCGCCCCCCTCGCCGACCGTGACCGCGGCCGGTCCGATCCAGGCGGCACCCATGAGTGCGCCGGTGGTCACCGGATCCATGCGCGTCCAGGTCAGGCCGTCACCTTCGCCCCGCCAGAGCGCCCCCCCGCGTCCGACGGCCAGATATCGACCGACGCTGCCCGGCGGTGGATCGACAGTGATCGCAAGCAGGTCCTGGGTCTCGTCGATCTCCACCGACTGCCAGCCGGTGCCGGACGATCCGGCCCGCAGCAGCGTGCCACCGTCGCCTACGGCGACCACGCTCACGCCGTTCCACGCCACACCGCGCAGGTGCGCCTCCGCCGGTGATTCCTGCGCCGTCCAGAGCGCCCCGGTGAGATTTCCGCAGCGCACGATCGTTCCGCTGTCTCCGACGGCGACCAGGGCCGCGTTCGAAACCTCCGCGATGGCGCGAAGCGAATGGGAAGAGGCCGTAGCCTGCGGGTGGAAGCTCTGCCCGGTGCCGTCGGCCGAGATCCAGACGGAGCCGCCTTCGGCGGTGACCAGGTACCTGCCTCCGGCCTTCACGACCGCGGTGTAGACCGTGGCGCTATCGACGCCCTGGGCCGGGTGCCAGGCCTGATGGGTCGCGGACGACCACCAGAGCAGACCGTCGCCGACCGCCACGCCCGTCGCCGCATCCCCGGCCACCGCGCGCAGGGCAACGTCGGAGACGTTCCACAGCCCGGCTCTCTGGACCAAAGCGCCCGGCGCCGCGCCTCTCACCCGCTCCGCCGGACCCCGCGGCGGACCGGCCCAGACCGGACCCGCCGCAGCGCAGTACCAGGTCATCGTCACCGCCGCCGCCGCGAGCCACAGGGCCAACCCGGGCCGATTCGGCCCGGACCGCCGTGATCTCGCCGCGAATGCAGAGTCCCCGCCGCGCTCGCGGGCCCGCGCGGGCTCCTCTCTCCGGACAAGACCCCGCGACCGCCATCCTTCCGCGCTGATAGCTATGTTCAAGCGGAACCTCCCTTCCGGGGCGTCATCGCGGCTCTCCCGGTCGATCCTCGACCGGCAGCTCCACCATGACCGTCCTGACTCCATAGCGGTGGGCATCCACCACCCGGAACTCCATTCCATGATACTCGAACGACTCCCCTTCGCTCGGAATGCGCCCCAGCCGGCGCAGGATGAACCCGTTGACCGTGTCGTACCGTCCCTTGGGCAGCTCCAGGCCGAGTTCCTCATTCACGTCATCGATGTCGACCTGCGCATCCACCATCCAGGTCCGCGGCCCCAGACGCCGCAGCTTCCGCGTCGAGACCTCGTGCTCCTCCGCCAGTTCGCCGAAGATCTCCTCCACGATGTCTTCCAGGGTCACGATGCCGACGCAAGAGCCGAACTCGGAGACCACCACCGCCATCGTCTGCCGGTCGCGTTGCAGCTCCGCGAGCAGCCGCTCGATCCGCTTGGTCTCCGGCACGAGGGGAGCCTCGCGGATGTACTTCTCGATCGACTCCGCCGGCTCGGAATCGAACAGCAGATCGAAGACATTCACCAGTCCGATCACCTTGTCGATCCGCCGTTCGTAGACGGGGAGGCGGGTGAAGCCGTAGCGGCGCACCAGCGCGCGGAGCAGGTCGCAGGAGCTGTCCCGTTCGATCGCCACCGTCTCCGGCATCGCGACCATCACCTCGCGCACCGCGGTTTCCGCAAAGTCGAGGGCCGAGCGCAGCATCTTGCGTTCCTTGCGCCCCGGCCCGGTCTCTCCCGGCACTTCATGAACCAGGAGCTTCAGCTCATCGCGGGTCACGGCCGGCCGCCGCGGGGCCTGGCGGAGCACCCGGGTCAGCAGCGCCAGCCAGCCCCGAACCAGCACTCCCAGCGGCAGGAAGAGCTGTTCGGTCGCCACGATCGGGCGCGCCGCGGACGCCACGATCCGCTCCGCCCGATGCTTGCCGTAGACCTTCGGCACGATCTCCGCGAACACCAGCAGGACGAGGGTGACGCCGCCGGTCGTGATCAGGCTCACCTGGAAGGAGGTCAAGCGATCGGCCAGGAGCCGGGTGAGGATCTGGGTGGCCACCGCCCCGGCGGTGAGGTTCGATATGTTGATCCCCACGAGCGTAGTCGCGAGGGCCCGATCCCGATCCTCCAGCAGGCCGACCGCAAGGCCCGTTGAGGCCTTCGCGTCCTTTCCCTCCCGGCGGAGCCGCATCGGATTGGCGGATACCAGGGCAATCTCCACGGCCGCGAACCAGGCCGAGGCCAGGACGGCGAGGAAGAAGACTGCCACGCTGAGGGGAAGCGCGCTGCTCATGCTCCGCCGTCTCCCGGCGCGGTCCGATGGAGCTCCAGCCGGACCCGCTGAATGCGGTGACGCGAGACTTCGAGGGTCGTGAACGCGATGCCGTCCCACTCGACCGCCTCGCCGCGGGCGGGCAGATGTCCAAACATCCCGGCGAGGAATCCACTGAGCGTCACCGCGTCGTCCAGGGGAAGGTCGATCCGCAGCGCATCGTTCAGCTCTTCGAGACGCAGGCGCCCCTCCGCCACCCACTCGTTCGGCCCCGTCTGCTCCAACGCCGTGCGCACCGATTCGTACTCGTCGTAGATGTCTCCCACCACCTCCTCGATGAGGTCCTCCCGCGTCAGCAGGCCGGTGGTCTCGCCGTACTCGTTCACCACCACCGCCATCGCGGCGCGCCGGCGCTGCATCTCATAGAAAACCTTGGAAGCCGGCGCCCGCTCCGGAAAGATCGCCACCGGACGCATCAGGTCGGTCAAACGCCGGCCCGGGTCGAGCAGAAAGTCGCGCACCTTGAGGTAGCTGTGGATCTCGTCGATGGTCCGCGTATAGACCGGAATCCGCGAGTGTTTGGCCGCCACGACCAGCTCCTCGAGACGTTCGCGGTCGATCCCTTCCGGCACCGCCACCATGTCCACGCGCGGCGTCATGATCTCTTCGGCGGTGAGGGCGGAAAGTCCGAGGATGCGCTGCACCAGCCGGGACTCCCGGGCGGTCATCACGCCTTCCTCGTCCGCTCCTTCGAACAAGCTGCCCAGCTCGCTGCGGGAGAAGAGACCGCCCGGCCCGATGGCAATCGGCTTCATCCGCAGAAACGAGAGCACCAGCGTGGCGAGCGACGAGACGATCCAGACCAGGGGCAGGAGGAGGAGGCGAACCGCGCGATAGAGATCGACCAGGAGGCGGCTGGTGGCCTCTGGGTAGTTCACCGCAATCGTCTTGGGCGTGACTTCGCCCACCAGGAGCACGGCGACGGTGGACGCGGCGATGGCGACCTCGAGGCCGAAGCCGCCCAGACGATCGATCAGGAGGGTAGTCAACAGGACGGAGAGGGCGATGTTGGCCAGGTTGTTCCCGACCAGCACGGTGTTGAGAAGATCCTGGGGCCGGCGCAGCACCGCCAGCACCCGGCGGGCCCGAGATCCCCCATCCCGTTCCATCCGGCGGATTTGCAGCCGATTCAGGGCGAAGAAGGCGGTCTCGGCTCCGGAGAAGAACGCCGAAGTAGCGAGCAACAACGCAAGGACGACGAGAAGCAACGCCGACATAGGTTTGGGGAGTCCCCGGGGGGCAGTCTAGACGCCCCGGTCATGGGGGGTCAAGGAGGGTCGACGGCGATCGGATGGTGGTTGAGCCACGGCCTGCGAATTGGTAGAGTTGCATTTTGTGTTCGGGGTGGGGCGCACGGGGCGTCCCGCGGCGGGTGTATGGTGGAGACCCACTTCAATGTTCGACCAGTTGCGCAAGAATACGAAGCTGATCATCTGGATCACGGTTGTGGCGTTCATCGGCCTCGGGTTCCTGGGTTGGGGCTTGAGCGCCGGCTTCGGGAGCAAGCCCCAGCTGGCCCCCGGCACCATCGGCCTCGTGAACGGGAAGCCGATCGACGGACGCAGCTACGATCTGATCGTGCAGCGCGCCCGCGAGAACTACAAGCAGCAGGCCGGCCGCGACCCGGACGAACGCACGGACGTCCAGATGCGCAATCAGGCCTGGAACGACCTGGTGCAGGAGATGATTCTCCGCCAGGAGGCCGAACGCCGGAAGATCCGGATCACCGACGCCGAGATCGTGGAAGCGGTCTTCACCCAGCCCCCGCAGGAGTTCATGCAGAGCCCGATGCTCCAGACTAACGGGCAGTTCGACCCGGCGAAGTATCGTGCCTACCTGCAGGACCCGAACACGCCCACCCAGCTGCTGGAGGAGCAGTATCGCCAGAACCTGCCGCTCCAGAAGCTGCAGATGCTGGTGGCGGGAACGGTGTCGGTGTCGGACAGCGAGCTATGGGACAGCTTCCAGGCGCAAAACGAGCGGCTCAAGGTCGAGTATCTGATGGTCCCCGGATCGAGGTTCCCGGTCGATGCCAACTCGCTATCCCAGGCGGACCTGGAGAGCTACTACCAGGCGCACCGCCAGTCGTACCATACCCCGGCGCAGGCGATCCTGCAGTACATCAGCATCCCGATCCGGCCCTCCCAGAACGACTCGCTGAACCTCGTGGAGCAGGCCCGCGGAATCCTGCAGGAGTACCGCAACGGTGAGGACTTCCTCCTCCTCGTCAACGACTTCTCTGAGGCGCCGCCGCAGCTCAGGGGCGGGGACACCGGCAGCTACCTCACGGCCGGCCAGATCGCCGACCTCCAGGTGCGCGACGCGGCGTTCTCCCTCCCCGTGGGCGAAGTCAGCGGCGTGTTGGCCGGCACGACCGGGATTCACCTCATCAAGGTGATCGACCGCCGGGCAGACCCGGCCGGCGAGCAGGTCAAGTACGCCGACCTCTTCCTGACGCTCCGTCCCTCCGGGGACACCTACGGCCAGATCCGCGACACGGTGAGCCAGTTCCGGCAGGAAGTGGCATCGCGCCCGTTTGATCAGGTCGCCGCAGAGATGCAGCTCACGATCCGGGAGACGCCGCCCATTTCCGAGACCGGCTTCATCCCCGGGATCGGCAGCGCCCCGGATCTGCAGGCCTTTGCGTTCAAGGCCAGTCCGGGCAGCGTCAGCTCGCCTTTGGAGCTGCCCGACGGTTGGGTCGTCGCTCGACTCAAGGACCGGCGCGAGGCGGGCATTCCGACGCTTACAGAGATCCTGGACCGGGTCCGCACCGAGGCGGCGGATTCCATGCGCGTGGCCCAAGCCGCCCAGGTGGCGGAGGGCCTGCTGGGGGCCGCCCGGGCCGGCACCCCGCTCGCTTCGCTCGGGCGTCCCGACGGCAGCGTGACCTATGACGTCACCGAGCCGTTCGCCCGCCTCGGCTTCCCCAAGGGAATCGGCGCGGATCCCGTGGTCATCGGCGCGCTCTTTGCCGCCGGCGAAGGGGTCTACCCGCAGGTGCTCCGGGGACGCACTTCGGCGTTTGTCGTGAAGGTGCTCCAGCGGATTCCGGCGGAGCAGGCCGCTTTCCAGTCCCAGAAGGAATCGCTGCGGAGGAATCTGGCGCAACGGCGCCAGAGCCAGGTCTTCACGGAGTGGCTGGCCGGGCTGAAGAAGAAGGCCGACATCAAGGACTACCGATTCGGCCTGATCGACGGCTGAGGCATCGGCGATGAGCGCCCCCCAACCGGGCGCCGGCACGGGCGGACGGCCGGGTCCGCCCGCCTCCCGCGAGGACGAGACCGCCTGGGACGCCTTCGTCGCGGCGCATCCCGAGGGAACGATCTTCCACACTCGCGCCTGGGCGCGCATCGTTCGGGCCGGGTTCCCGCGGCTGAACGATGTATCGCGGATCGTGCAACTCGAGGCGATCCCGGGCGTCCTTCCGCTCTTCCTCTGGTCGCGCGCGGGCGGCCTCTTCCGCACGCTGCACTCGTCCTTCCCCTTCACCTATGGCGGACCGGTGCCGGCGATCGACGAAGCCGGCGAGGATCTGGGCCGGCCCCTGCTCCCGCGGCTGCGTCATTCCTTCTGCTCGTGGCGGGTGACCGGCAACCCGTTTGCAGAGATCCGGCGGCCGGAGGCTGACCGTCCTCCTCCGCCGGGCTTCACCGCGGAGAAAGACGCCACACACCTCCTCGCTCTTCCCGAGACCGAGGCGGCGTACTGGGATGGCGTCCTCACTACGGCGCAGCGGAACGATTGGCGGCGGCTGGCCAAAAAAGGGGTCCGCGTGGAAGAGACCCACCGCCCGCAAGATATCGACGCAATCTACGACCTCTACCGGGCCTCGTTCCCGGCGTGGGGCGGCGCGCCGCGGTTCGCGCATCCCCGCGGGTTCTACCGGGCGCTGCTCGCGCACGGAGGCGACGCCGTGCGCATCACGGTCGTGCGCCACGAGGGACGGCTGGCGGGAGGCTCGGTCGTCCTGCGCTGGGGCGGCAAGGCCCACTATCTCGCGGGCTACTTCGACCGCTCCGCCCGCGCCTTGCGGCCGGCCACCCTCCTCCAGATCGAGTCGGTTCTCTGCGCGATTCGAGACGGCTACCGCTGGTACGACTTCCTTCCGAGCGGAGGCCATGCGTCGGTCGAGGAGTTCAAGGCGGGCCTGGGGGGCCAGCGCACACCGTTCCCGGTCTGGACCCGGCGCGGGGGGCTGCATCGGCTCACGGGCGGATCGAGGATTCCGGCAGGTCCCCGCACCACTCCCTAGCCCTGGAGTCGCGGCTCTCGCCCGGTCTGACGACCCGGAGCGGGGCCAAGGGCGCCGCGGGGGCGGTCGGGCCCGGCTTCGACGTCGGGGAACTCGCGCGGCCCGATCCCTGCCTGTGCGGTTCAAGAATCAGGTGAAGAAGTTCCCGTGAGACCTCTCGGGTCGGTCGGCGGGCCGCCCGCATCACGGTTGGCGGCGGCAATCGGCACGGGTGTCTGTGATTCTCCGCTGAACCCAGCGTCTCAACGGGTGCGGGCCGGGACTCGAGAAGCCGGGTTCCGCGGGTGCGGGCTGCGACGCTCCGCCGGTCCGCCCCTCAGCGGGCGCGATCGGGAACCGGATCGAGCGACGGCGGCCCGAAAACGGAAGGAGGGACCATGCGAGGGCCCACGGCTTCACCTACTCTGGGTCTTCCTGGCTCGCGGCATTCCGGCGATCGACCTTGCCGCGATGGGAATCTCTCGTGGCATCGGGTTGGCGTGGCTCTCGCCGTCCTCGCGATCTGCTGCCTGCGCCCTTCCGGACCTGCCTGGGCCGATTGTGTCGAGTACGAAGACTACCTGCACTGGGCGGGCACCGCCGACACGCCAGACTGCGCCGGTGGCGTGGCCATCTCGGGCACCTACGCGTACGTCGCCGACGGATGGTCCGGGCTCCAGGTGATCGACATCTCGGACCCTCAGAGTCCACAGGTTGTCGGTTCCGTGGCGACGCCTGACTGGGCCAACGGAGTGGCCGTCTCGGGCACCTACGCCTATGTGGCCGTCTACGATCTCGGGCTCATGGTGATCGACATCCAGGACCCACAAGACCCGGAGATTGTGGGAAGCGTGGACACGCCCGGCCAGGCCTGGAGTGTGGCCGTATCCGGCGCTCACGCCTTTGTCGCGGACCAGGCTGCAGGCCTTCAGGTGGTGGAGATCGGGAATCCCCAGAGTCCCCAGGTCGTCGGCAGTGTGAGCACGCCGGACTGGGCCTTGGATGTGGTCGTTTCGGACAACCATGTCTATGTCGCGGACTACGGGTCCGGACTCCAGGTGATCGATATCACCGATCCTCTGGCCCCTCAGGTCGTCGGCGGCGTTGACACCCCTGGCATGTCCTGGGGCGTGACCGTGTCCGGAACCCATGCCTACGTGGCGGACACGGTGCAGGGTCTCCAAGTGGTCGATGTCTCCAATCCCCAGGACCCTCACATTGTCGGGAGTGTGCGCACGCCGGACATGGCCCGTGGAGTGACCGTGGCTGGCACATATGCTCACGTCGCGGACTACGATTCCGGACTTCAGTTGATCGACGTTTCGGATCCGGGGCACCCCCGGATTCTGGGCAGCGTGGACACGGGCGGGGCCGCGCGCGGGGTTGCCGTGGCGGGAACACACACGTTCGTCGCGAGCAGCGAATCCGGGCTCCAGGTGATCGATCACGCGAATCCCCAGAGTCCCCCGGTGGTGGGCGGAGTGGAGACGCCGGGGGAAAGCTTCGACGTCGCCGTGTCGGGCGACCGCGCCTATGTGGCGGACTGGACGGCCGGCCTTCAGGTGATCGATGTCGCCGACCCTGAGAACCCCCGGATCCTGGGTGGCGTGGACACCCCGGGCTGGGCCATGGGTCTGGCCATCTCGGAACCGTATGCCTACATTGCGGACTGGGAGGCCGGCCTGCAGGTGATCGACATCACCAATCCCGATTCCCCTCAAATCGTTGGCAGCGTGGACACTCCCGACCAGGCTCTGGACGTGGCGATCTCGGGCACGTACGCCTATGTGGCGGACAACGAGACCGGTCTTCTGGTGATCGACATCGCCGATCCTCATTCTCCTCAGATCGTGGGTTCCGTGGATACGCCGTACACAGCGCTGGGAATTGCGATGGCAACGAGCACCCAGGTCTGCGTCGCGGACGCGGGGTCCGGTCTCGAGGTAATCGATGTCGCGGACCCCCAGAATCCAGCGATCGTGGGTGCGATTGACACCCCGGGGTATGCATCAGCGGTCACGGTCGTGGGCACCAGGGCGTATGTCGCCGACCGGACCTACGGGCTCCAGGTGGTTGACATCTCCGATCCGGACCATCCGCAGATCGTGGACAGTGAGGACACGCCGCAGGCGGCTCTGGGTGTGGCGACCGGTCCGGGTCTTGACCTCTACGTGGCGGACGGAATCTCCGGCATGCAGGTGTTTGAACTCACAGACCCCCAGGATCCGCAAAGGATCGGCAGCATCCGCGCGCTGGGAGAAGTTCGGGGAGTCGCCGTCTCCGGGCCGCACGCCTATCTCGCGAGTGGCGGCGGCCTCACCATCGTGCCCGCCGAGTGTGATCCGTCCTCCCACATCACGGAACCTGGCGAAGAACTCTCGATCACGCGGTTGCGCGCCTTCCCGAACCCCAGCTCGGCCAAGACGGTGATCCGCTTTCAGACCCGAACGACCGGCCCGGTCCACGTTCGCATCCTCGATGTTGCCGGACGCCTGGTGCGCAGGCTGGGCGATGGTACCCTCGGCGTCGGCCCGCATGAGTTGTTCTGGAACGGGGAGGACGATGATGCCCACGCGGTGGCAGCGGGCGTGTACTGGGTTCGGGTGTCAGCCGCCGAGAGGACTGCCGCCGAGCGGCTGATCGTCATCAGGTAAATCTCCCTTGCGGGCATGCCACCGGCGGTGGGACCGGTCCGCGGCCGTGACTGTGCGAGCCGCGCGTACGGATCTCGGATCCCGGGTCGCCGCGTCCCGTGGACCTGGTCGAGATTCCCACCCAGGCACCAGGGGACGCGACGGGGACGGGTTCCCCGGCAGGACCTAGCGCATCGAACTCGCCTCCAGGCCGGATCAGGCGGCCGGCGCCAACGCCGCGACCTGTTGGGCCAGCGCCTTCATCAGCTCCGACGGGGGCAGGTCGATCTCGTTGATCATCAGCGCTTCGTACCGGTGGTGGCTCTCCAGCGCCTCGTGGCGGTGGCCCAGGCGCAAGTGCGCGAGTACCAGATGGCGGTAGTGACGCTCCCGGTAGGCGTCCAGCGCCCGAGACCGCGCCGGGCAGGCCGCTGAAGAACCCGGATCGCCGCGCGCGGAGCGCCGATCGGTCGGCTGGGTTCTTCCACAGCCCGCTTGCGACCCGGAAACGATGTCTCAACAATGGCGGATTCGGGACGAGCCCCGCAGCTCCCGATCCCGAACCAGAAGGCGCCGCCGCACCGGACCGGCGAAAACCCATGGGAGTCCCGGCGGCGTAACTCCCGCGTAACGCATGCCGACTACTCTGGGCCTCAGGTTGCTGGTCGGGCCCCCTTCGGGCCCCGCCCGCCGGAGGGAAGAGGCATGTCGACCTTCGTGGTTCACATTTTGGGCAAAGAACCGGAGTCGTTCCGCGGCAAGGTGCGACATGTCGCCAGCGGCGAGGAGCTTCTCTTCACCGACCGACGGAGTTTGCTCGAGTTCCTCAAGCGGATGAACGCCCTGCGGTCGCAAACGCTCGCCGACGAGGCCCTGAGCGAGATGCCCCGCACCGGAGAATCCGTGAACCCGACGCCGTCTCGTCCTTCCCGAACGGCGGGCCGATCGCCGGCCGGGGCCGGCGAGAGGCGCGCGCGGAATCCGCAGAGGAGGACACGATGAGAATGGGACGGCCGGGACGATTCCGGCTGTCCGGCGGGGGCGGGCGCCTACTTCGCGCGGTTGCGCGCCGGCGAGCAGTTGCGAACGCGCAAGATCGTGATGCGCTAGCCTTCGCCACCCGACACGGGTGCGTGCCCGCGACCATGGTCGGCGTTTGCTGGACCGCCGACCATGCCGCGCTGGTTGCCGACAACTGCTCGCGCCGGCCGATCCGTTATCGGGATAGCAGAACCAGGCGCCGCGTCACCTGATTCACCCCGGTATCGACGCGGACCAGATACACCCCGTTCGGGAGCTGTCGGCCCTGATCCCCTCGGCCGTCCCACCGGAGATCGTGCAAGCCACCCGGCAAGATCCCCGCGTGAAGCGTTCGCACGAGACGGCCGGTCGGGTCAAATGCGCGCGCGGTCACGAACCGCGTCTCCGGCAGCGCCAGCCGGAGAACGGTCCGGGTTGCGAACGGGCTGGGCAAGGCGGCCGACACACTGAACACCCGCGGAGCCGCCACCTCGTCGCTAGGGTCCAGGATCGCGCTGACCACCCCGCCGCCCTTCCAGAAACCGCCCCGCAGGACCAGGGTGCTGCTCGTCAGGACGCCCGCATCCGGCTGTCCGATGGTGCCGCCCAGGCGCAGGGTCCCGGCGGCCGCCTCGGTCGTGCCGCCGGCGTCCATCGTCCACCAGGAGATGCCCAACGCGGCGGCAGCCGGACCGGTCACGGCCAGGACCGAGAGAGCCACGAGGAACAGGATCCATCCGCGTTTCTTCATGTCATGCCTCCCGAGACAACTTGACCTGCCCGCCGGGACCGGACTTGGGCCCCGGCGGCACCGTCGCGACCGTCTACTGCAGGGACACCAGCACGAGCACCAATCCGGTCCCCTCGCGCAGCGCAGTCATCGCCTTGCCCAGAATCGCTCCACTCGCCCGCTCGTGATCGGCGACCCGCATCGCATGCCCCGGCGTGCTCGAGGTCGTGAGCAGGTCACCCGGTTGGATCGCTCCCATGGAGGCATCCGCCCGCACGTAGACGCGACCGGTGAGGGCCACCGGATGGCTGCCGTCCGCGACGGTGCCGCGCTGACCCATCATCATGCCGGGCCGAACCCCGCCCGCGCCGCTGATCACGCCGGCCACGGTTCGGTCGTAGGGCTCCGCGCTGACCAGGAGCTTTCCCGGACTCTCGGGATCGATACACACCACCGTGCCCGGCTCGATCTGCGTGCCGGACGGCCGGACGTCGAACTGCTCGGAAAGGTCCGAACCACCCGTGATCTGCAGCACGCTCACCGAGGTCTTGCCGTTGTTCTCCACGCGGAAGACGAGGTCGCCGCCGGTGGCTCCGCTGAACCCCTTGATGATGTCGCCGGTCCCCTTGTTCACCGCCACCAGGTTGGCGTCGGTGCTGGTGCAGGTGGAGAAGAGGGCGATGCCACCGCTGTTGGTGTTGGTGACATGGAGGCCGGGACGGGCGGTCGTGGTCCCGTTGCCGACGGCCTGGATGCCGGCTCCCGTCCCCGTATTCGTCACGCCCAGAGCCGGGCCGGTGCTGCTCGCGGAGCCGATGTACGGCAGCGTGAAGCCGCTGGCCGGCGCCTGCCACGTTCCGTTTCCGGTGGCGTCCGTGGTCAGGACGTACCCGGCCGTAACGTTGACCGGCAGCTGAAGGCCGTTCGTCCGGATCGTGCCCAGGACATGGAGTTTCTGCGTGGGCACGGTGGTGCCGATCCCGATGTTTCCGCCGGATGATTCGTAGATCACGGAAGAGGTGAGGGTGGACGCGCTCGCAAACTTCGGCAGGTAGTATGGGTTTCCGCTCCCGCCGATCCCCCCGGCGCTCGGAGCCTGCCAGGTGCCCGCGCCGCTCGCGTCGGAGGTCAGGACGTAACCCGCCTGGGGCGAAGTCGTCAGCTTGAGTCCGGTCGCGCTCACCGTGCCGGCAACATCCAACTCGGCAGCTGGAGTCGTCGTGCCGATCCCGAGCCGGCCGGCGAAATAACCGTGTCCGGCGAAGTACCCTGCGAATCCGCTGCTGGAGCTGACCTCCCCGTAGACGCCGATGCCGTTTCCGGTCGTCGCCGTATTCGCCCCGTAGACGCCGAACCCGTTCGGAGAGCGAACCCAGCCGTGGACGCCGCGCACCGCGCCGGTGGTGTGACCGGAATACCCGGAGACGCCGCGGCCATCGGAAGCGCTGGACGAACCGTAGACTCCGGATCCGGCGGCTCCGCCGGAGGACCCATAGATCGCCCGGGTGGCGCTGGTGCTTCGGACGTCCAGGGGATAACCGGGCGCATCAGTTCCGATCCCGACGTTGCCCGCTTCGTAGTGGATGTCGGTCGAACCGCTCGCGCCCATCAACCACGGCGGCGCATAGAGGGCGGTCGGGGCGGCGGTCACGCTCTGCCTCGGCGTGAGCCAGGTGTAGTTCGTCCCGCCGGCCGTGTCGACGCCGATCTCCAGCCAGCGCGCCTCGCCTGTAAAGGCCGATCCGCCGAAATCGACGACGGTGGTGAAGATCCCCTGACTGATCGCCACCGGCTGCGCCACGCAGTCGGCCCCGATCTGCGTACCGCCGGTCTCGGCGTTCCACAGGCGGAAGATGACCCGGGCCGACGGCGCGTTGACCGGGGCGCCGCCGTCGTTCAACTGGCCCTGGTACGTGAACCCCGTGCCGATCTGGCCGACGGCCGTGGAGCTCAAAAGCGCGATCAGCACGGCGGCCGTCGCGAGGACGAGGTTTGGTCGTGTCATGGCGATTCTTTCCTTTCCTGGCCGGACGGCACCGAGGTGCCGAATGGCGTCCCGCCCGACGGGTCGATCCGAGGTGAAGGCCGGCGTTGTCCGATTGATCTTCATGCTGCTTACTCCCCGATCGTTACCGGGCCGCCGAACGTCGTGAGGGTCAGCGCCTTGGTAATGGTCGTCGCGGCGGCGGTCGAACCGGTTTTGATCACGATGGTTCCGCCCACCGCGACGGCACCCACCCCCTCGGCGAGCGTGTTATACGGCTGGGAGAAGGTGCCCTGTTCCACTCCGGAGTACGAGAAATCGACCCACACCCCGCCGCCGAAGGAGAAGGACATGGTGCTCGCCGGCGCGGAGATGTCGGTGATGAAAATGCCCGAGACGCCGCCGTCCCACCAGCTGGTGTTGGGGCTCGTGAACGGCGTACAGCTCACAAATCCCGGAGCGCCCCAGAGATCGGTACTGTCGCCCCAGTTCACGTAATGCTCGAGGTCCCAGTCTCCGTCGGCCTGGACCAGGGTGACCATGTAGTGCAAGGCCGGCGTCATCTGCTCGTTGCTGTTGCTGCCTTCCGTGTCGATGTGCCAGATGGCCAGGCCGGCATCGGGCAGGTGCGTGTCGCGCCCCGTCTGCTGGCGGTTTTCGATCATGTAGAATTCGTTGTCCAGCGTCGGATGCGCGATCTTGTAGACGACATTGCCGGCGCTGGGCGCACCGAGGCCCCCGGCCGGAGTCGTCAGGAGAATCGGTTCGGTCCACCCGGCGTACACCTTCAGGTACCCGCACGGCTGCACGGGATTGGTGGCGCTGGCGCCGTCGCACATGATGCAGAACTGGCCGACCCCCGCCGATTCCACGTCCGGCGGAATGTCGTAGTCATAGAGATCCGGCCAGTGCATGAGCATGTGACCGTTCTCGTGGCAGAAGGTGCCCAGGGTGAGCACGGAACCCATGTCACTCCACTGGAATCGCTCGGCGCAGACTCCATCGGCGCAAAAGTCCAGGCCACCGGAGCCGGGCCAGAGCCCTTCGCACCAGACGGTATTGCTCACCCCGGCATAGTAGAGATTGATGGCATCGATCCGTCCCGAGTCGTCGGCATCGTACTCGCTGAAATCGAACCCGGCGGCGTTGAGGGCGTTTAGCGCCTCGATCGCCAACTCCCGGGCCCGGGTCCCCCACGCCACCCCGGGGTCCATGTAGTACGTCTTCGGCTGGCTGGCCCGGAAGTAGGCGGTCGGAACCCAGTTGGTGTAGTTCAGCAAGCCGCCGGACACGTCGGCGAAGTAGTCGTGCACGGAACCGTTGTTGCCGCCGCCGGAGTAGCCGATCTGGTTGCAGTAGTTCTCCACGCTCGCCGGGGTGATCGTCCCCACGCAGTCTGAGAAGTCCACGAGCAGACAGATGCCGACAACGTCCCCGGTGCTGGTCGCCCGGGACCGGTCGCGCAATCCGTACGGCCCGTAGCCCAGGCGCGTTTCCGCATCCTGTCTCGATGCCCGGACCAGGGCGCGGGCCGCCGCGGGGTCGATGCGAAGCTTCGGGACAAGCCCCAGCCGCGCGGGGTCGGCGGTGCCGGCGGGAACCCCGGTCGACACCAGGCGGTCTCCGTCCGGCGCGAGGCGCGCGTAACAGACGAAGCGCGTCTTTGGGTCGCGAACCACGGTGTACCCATCGAGCGCCTCGGCCACCGTGTAGAACTCGTCGCCCCAGACGCGGAGTTCGACGGGCGAGCCGTCCGGCTGGGTGATCTGGCGTACCTCGCCGCGGATGAGGGCGGCGAGGACGGCAGGCGGCGACAACGCGAGGACCGTGAGAGCCGCGGCCAGCACGCTCACGCCCCTCCACCAAGGCCGGCGCCGATGGGCCGGGTATCGGACGCGGTCGCGGCCTGGGCCGGGATGTGCCGCGGCAGCGCGAGCTTCCTTTGGCCGGCGGTTGCGCTTTTCGTTCATGGGTTTCCTCCAACCGATCCGTCACGCCTAGCCGGGCAGGCGTTCAGTTGCGGGTTTGGGGCAACGACAGCCCCTCTTTGTGGGAACCGCAGAGGCGGGCCGAATCACAGGGACTTTTTCGGCAGAGGGAGATCTTCCGCGCCGGGGCGGGATGGCTGTCGGCGCCGAGGCCGCGCCGGTGGCGGGCGTGATGGCTGTGGACGGTCCGTTTCCGGCGGAGACCGACACAATCACGGGGTGTGGGGCACCGGGTGTGGGGCACCGGGAGCGGGTCGCGCGCCGCGCCCACGGCCGCCCCGGGTGTATCATCCCCGCATGTCCTCCATCGTGGTCCGCGAAATCGAGGCCAGGTCGATCCTCAATCGCTCCAAGATCCATGACTACTGCGCCAACCCGTACACCGGCTGCGAAGTCGGCTGCGTCTACTGCTACGCGGCCCTCTTCATGCGCCGCTACAGCGGCCACCAGGAGCCGTGGGGCCGGTTCGTCGATGTGAAGATCAACGCCCCCGCACTGCTGGCCAGGCAGATTGTCCGGGCGAAGCGCGGGACGATCTGGTTCGCCTCCGTCTGCGATCCGTATCAGCCGCTCGAAGCGCGGTACGAACTGACCCGCCGCCTGCTCGAAACGCTGGTGGGACACGACTTCCCGGTGGTGATCCAGACCAAGTCGGCCCGACTCCGCCGCGACCTCGATATCATCCGCCGCCTGCGCAGAGTCGAGGTCGGTTTCACCATCGCCACCGAAGACGAAGCGATGGCCCGGCGCTTCGAGCCGAAGAGCTCACCAATCCGAGAGCGGATCGAAGTGCTGCGGGAGTTCAGGGCCGCGGGCATCGCCACGTTCGCGTTCGCGGGGCCGCTGCTGCCGGGAAACCCGGAGCGGCTGGGCGCGCTCCTCACGGGCGCGGCGGACCGGGTCCTGATCGACCGGATGAACTACACGCCCGCCGTGAGGTCGTTCTACGCCCGCCACGAGCTGGCGGATGCGCTCACGGATTCGTTCTTCCGGACGCAGGCGGCGCGGCTGGGCAAGACCCTGCGCGCCGGAGGCGTCCCGGTGCAGCGGGTGTTCCAGCCCTGATTCGGCAGTCCTTGTTCCCCCCACCCCCCCGGCGTAGCATCACGGTCCGGCCCCGCGCCGCCCGGGCGATCCCCTCGGCGAGCGCCGGGCCGGGGTCCGGGACATCCGGGAAGGCTTGGGGATCGCCCCGACAGGAGGAATGCATGACCGACCGCACGCGGGAACCGCTGGCGATCGACGGGGGTCGCCCGATCCGCGACACGTTTCTCATCTACGGGTCGCCCGACATCCGCCGCGAGGAGATCGACGCGGTGGTGCGCACCCTCGAGAGCGGCTGGATCGGCACCGGCCCCCGGGTGGCGGAGCTCGAAGAGGAGTTCCGCCGCTACCTCGGCACCGCGCACGCGGTGGCGGTCTCCTCCTGCACCGCCGGACTGCACCTCTCCCTCATCGCTCTCGGCGTGAAGCCGGGCGATGAGGTGATCGTCCCGAGCATGACCTTTGTCGCCACCGCCAACGCGGTGGTGCACGTCGGGGCCATCCCGGTCCTGGTCGACTGCGAGCGGGAGACGATGAACATCGACCCCGTCGCGGTGGAGCGCGCGCTCACGCCGCGCACCCGCGTGATCGTGCCGGTGCACTTCGCCGGGCGCCCGGCGGACCTCTCCGCCCTCGAGGCGATCGCGCGCCCGCGCGGGATTCGCCTGCTGGAGGACGCCGCCCACGCCGTGGAGACGGAACATCGGGGGCGCAAGGCCGGCACCATGGGCGACTGCGCCGCGTTCAGCTTCTACGTGACCAAGAATGTCATCACCGGCGAAGGAGGCATGGTCACGACCGGAGACGACGAGATCGCTTCCTGGATCAAGGTGGCCGGGCTTCACGGAATGAGCAAGGACGCCTGGAAGCGCTACTCCGACGAGGGGTATCGCCACTACGAGGTGTCCTTCCCGGGGTTCAAGTACAACCTGACCGATCTGCAGGCGGCGATCGGCCTGCCCCAGCTGCGGCGGGTCGAGGAGAACTGGACGCGCCGGGCCGCGCTCTGGCAGCGGTATCTGCAGGCCTTTGCCGACCTGCCGATCTTCCTGCCGGCGCCGGTCGCCGCGGGTGACCGCCATGCCTACCACCTCTTCACCCTGATCCTCGATCTGGACCGGCTGCGCTGGGACCGCGACCGCATCCTGGAGGCGCTGCAGGCGGAGAACATCGGCACCGGCGTCCACTATCGCGGGGTGCATCTGCACCCATACTACCGGGATCGTTTCGGCTTGCGGCCGGAGGACTTTCCGCACTCCGAGTTCCTGAGCCAGCGTACTCTGAGCATCCCGTTCTCCACCCGACTCTCCGAAACCGACGCGCAGGATGTCATCGACGGCGTGCGCAAGGTACTGCGCGCGGCTACATGCTGACGTTTCTCCGGCGGCAGCGGATGCGAGCCCGCGAGCTCGCCTGGCAGTACCTGGGGCGGGAATCCCGTCTCCTGGGCCGCCCGCGTCTGGTCCAGCTCGAGCTCACCAACCGCTGCAACCTCTTCTGCCGCACCTGCACCCGACAGAAGCTGCCCAGTTACGGCGACATGTCGTTCGACGACTTCGCGCGGATCGTCGCCATGCTGGGGCCGGTCGACCAGCTCTGGCTCGCCGGGCAGGGCGAGTCGCTGCTGCACCCCGACCTGCCGCGGATGGTCCGCCTCTGCGGGGAGCGCGGATTGACCCGCACGGTGCTCCACACCAACGGCATGCAGCTCGAAGGTCAGGTCCTGGAGCATCTGGCCGACGCCGGATTGGGCGAGCTGCGGATCTCGATCGACGGGGGCGCGGCCGCGGAGGTGGAGTACCTGCGCGACGGCGCCGACCTGGCGCGCGTGCTGCGCAACGCCGAAGCCTTCGCGCGCCGTTCCGCCACGCCGGTGGCGTTCTACTCGATCATGAACCGGATGAACCAGGCCTCGCTGCCGCTGTTGCCGGGGCTGGCTGCATCCGCGGGCGTGCGCCGGGTCTATATGACGGAGACCGTGCCGTTCCGCGACCGGTCCACGGAGCGCGGCGTCTACGACCGCCGGGAGTTCCAGTTCGCCTCCCTGCCCAAGGCGGTCCGGAAGCAGACCCTCACCGCCGTCCGCGATGCCGCGCGCAGGCACGGTGTGACCCTTCAAGTCGACCTGCGATGGGAGCGGCGGCGCTGCCGTGATCCGATGCGCAAGCTCTACGTGGATGCCCGCGGAAACGTCACCCCCTGCTGCCGCATTCACTATGAGGCGATCGTGGGCAACGTCCTGCGCGACGGTCTGGATGCGACCTGGCACGGTGCGGCGCTGGCGGAGTGGCGAAACGGGCTCATCGGCCGCGACCGCCATCCCCGGATCTGCGTCGAGCGCTGCAACCTAGGGGTGCGAGGCCCGCGACGCTGAGCGGACGCGGATGCCCCGGTCCGGCGTTCCTGAACGGCGCGGGTGATCACCCCCTTCGTAGCTGTCGCACGTCGCCGCCAGCCTCGCGACCGTCGGCAGCCGGCATCAGCCACGCAA
>CAYYQN010000060.1:0-27121 GCA_964473865.1 uncultured bacterium
CGAAGGCGCGCCAGGTGATCACCGGGGCGGTCTATACCACCGACCGGATCCACTACCAGTTCTTCGACGACACGCGGCGCCGGCTGCAAGAACGGCTCGAGACGCTGCTGCCCGGCTACTCGGTCGCGGTGGCCAGCATGAGCCGGGATGAGACAAAGATCCTCGCGGTGACCTACAGCGACCGCAGCTACGGGAGCTACTACTTCTACGACACGACAGAGGACAAGCTGCAGAAGCTCGCCGACATGAGTCCCTGGCTGGACGAGGCGGTGATGGCGGAAATGAAGCCGATCACGTACCAGTCGCGCGACGGGCTCACCATTCACGGGTACCTCACCTTGCCCCTCGGCCGGGAGCCGAAGAACCTTCCGGTGGTAGTCAATCCGCACGGCGGGCCCTGGGCCCGTGACAATTGGGGATTCAATCCCGAAGTCCAGTTCCTGGCCAACCGCGGCTATGCCGTCCTGCAGATGAACTTCCGCGGCTCGACCGGATACGGCACGAAGTTCTGGCAGGCTTCGTTCAAGCAGTGGGGCAAGGCGATGCAGGATGACATCACCGACGGCGTGGAGTGGCTCATCCAGCAGGGGATCGCCGACCCGAAGAAGGTTGCGATCTATGGGGCGTCCTACGGCGGGTACGCCACGCTCGCCGGCCTTGCCTTCACGCCCGACCTCTACGCTTGCGGCGTGGACTATGTCGGAGTCTCCAACCTCTTCACCTTCATGAACAGCCTGCCGCCATACTGGGAGCTGGGCCGAAAGATGTTCTACGAAATGGTCGGGGACCCCGAGGCGGACAAGGAGCTCTACACCGCCGCCTCGCCGGTCTTCCATGTGGACAAGATCAAGGCCCCGCTGTTGGTGGCGCAGGGGGCGAACGACCCCCGGGTGAACAAGGCAGAGTCGGACCAGATCGTGGAAGCGCTCAAGAAGCGCGGGATTGACGTGCCCTACATGGTCAAGGAGAACGAGGGACACGGGTATCTGCTGGAGGAGAACCGCTTCGACTTCTACCGGGCCATGGAGCAGTTCCTGGGCAAGTACCTGGGGGGCCGGGTGGAGGCGGTCGCGGGGGACTGAGGCCGCGCCGCGCGGCTCTACGCGGTGGGCAAGGGAGGTCGGATCATGCCTGGCAAGTTGTGGAAGGGCGCGCTCCTGACCCTGGTGGCGGCGCCGCTGCTGATCCTGAACGCGACCGACGGGGACGCGCGCCGGGAGGACTCGGGTGTCCCGGCTCGCTCCGGGCCCGGAACGACGGCCGGCGCCGAGCGGAACGAGCCGCCGCGGATCCCCGGTTTCGATCTTCGAGATGAGAGCTACTTTCACATCGACACCATGGTGGTGCCGGACGGGTCCGACGGCGCCGTACGACGTCGGATCCTGTTCGAGTCGATGACGACGCGGTACGAGGAGGTCCACGTGCGCCTGCCGGACGGCCGGCGCCGCGCGCTGCTCCGGGATCGGGTGCGCCTGCGCTGGGCGAGCGATGTGGACGGGAAGTCCGGGGAGCGGCGGATCGAGTGCTGGCCGCTGGATTCTGCGCGCACGGCGCCGCTCTGGGTCTTGGACGGTCGGGGCGAGGAAGGCGGCGTGGTGACGCGGGGCGCCGATGCTCTCTGCTACCGGACGGTTGCCCATGGCTGTTGCGGTGATCCGGACGACGAGGTCCTCTACGACCTGCGCGATGGGTCGGAGATCGCCAGGTCCTCGCGCCCGATCGCGTGGATCGCGGGTCCGCGGCGCACGCCCCGGGGCTGGAGCGGGGAGTGGGAGCGGCGGGTCGTGACCTGCGACCAGTTCGGCGGCTGGCGCGACGCGAGCGGCGTCGAGTACGAGGTGGCTTGCGTCGCCTACGGGGCTCGCCCCGAGGCGCAGCGGTGTCGGCTCATTGCGCCCCGACTCGGAGCGCGCTACTGGCCACACGATGTGGCGGTGCGCCTCCGGGGCGCGCCGCGGGACACCCTCGACCTGGTGCTCGAGCCGCCGGGTGACAGCGACCGCGGCCCGGACGCGGGATATGCCGGGATCGAGATCGTCGTCACGCTCAAAGGTGAGATTTCCGTTTCGGGCCGCGCCAATGTGTTGACCGGGGTGCCCCCGTTGACCTGGGTGATCCCGATCGAGGGCGATCGGCTGCGCCCCGACCTCGGTGTCGTGCCGGAAGGACTTCGCGCGGAGGCGTCGCCCTGAGCGGGGTGCGCGGTCCTCGGTGGCGACGTCTCCCGGCGACATTCGCATTCTCCTCTGCGCCGACACGCATCTCGGGTTCGACGAGCCGATCCGCCCGAGAGTCGAACGGCGACGGCGCGGAGCCGACTTCTTCGCCAACTTCCAGCGGGTGCTCGACGAGGCGCGCACGCGGCGGGTCGACCTGGTCGTTCACGGGGGCGACCTCTTCTTTCGGAGCCGCGTGCCGGGGCGCATCGTGGATCGAGTCTACGCCATGCTCCGCGCTTTCGCGGAAGGCGGGATCCCGATCCTGATCGTACCGGGCAATCACGAACGGTCGGTGCTTCCCACCTCGCTCTTCCTGTCGCACCCCAACATCCATGTCTTCGCCGAACCGGAAACGAAGCTGTTCGACGTTGCGGGCACGCGGATTGCGTTCACGGGGATTCCGTCGGTCCGCGGCCATGTCGGGCGTCGGTTCCGGTCGCTGCTGGCGTCGACGAGGTGGGCCGAATCTGCATGCGACGTGCGCTTCCTCTGCCTGCACCAGACGGTCGAGGGGGCCCGGGTCGGGCCTGCCGACTTCACATTTCGGGCCGGGGAAGACGTGGTTTCGATCGCCGACATCCCCTGCGAGTTCGATGCCGTGCTGGCCGGGCACATCCACCGGCGACAGGTTCTGAAGCGGCCTCGTCCCGACGGGACCTCGGTGCCGGTCGTGTATCCGGGCTCGATCGAGCGGACCTCCTTCGCCGAGAGGCTGGAGCCCAAGGGCTTCTACGACGTGACCATCCACGCGCCGCCGGGCGAGGGCGCGGTGGACTCCGGGGGCGCCGGAGATTCCGCGGGCGCCGCCGGTCCGGCGGCCGCTCCGGGGCGGCCCGAAAGCGCTCTCCCGAAGCGCCGGCGCCTGACGCTTGCATTCCTGGAGTTGCCGACCCGGCCGATGCATGACCTCGATCTCGACCCCGGTTTGCGCACCCCAGCGAGTGGATCACGTTGCCACCGAGGCGACGCATGAATCGCCGCCCCGAACGAGAACGGATGTTGGAGGAGGTCCGCCGGCGGGCCCCGCAGGAACCGGGGGTCTACGTGTTCCACGGGGAGGGCGGCGCGCCTTTGTATGTCGGAAAGGCGGTCAACCTGCAGCAACGGCTCCGGAGTCACCTGCGGGCGAATGCGGCGGAAGATCTTCCCCGTCACGCGCAAATGGTCCGGGAAGCCTGCGACTTCTCCGTCCGGGCAACCGGATCCGAGCTGCTCGCCCTGTTGCGGGAAGACGAGCTCATCAAGACGCACCGGCCGCCGTACAACCGGCGCCAGAATGAATTCCTCGAGTATGTGTACGTGGAGCTGACGGCGGATGAGTTCCCGCGCCTGCGCGTCGTCGAACATGAGGCCGATTTCGGGACCCGGCGAGTGTTCGGGCCCTATCGGGACCGGTTTCTCGCGGGGGAGATCCTGGATCTGGCGCATGAGCAGTTCGGTGTCCGGTCGTGCGCGAGCCCACAGCCGACCGATCGCTGCCTGGAGTTCGATCTGGGGCGGTGTGCCGGACCTTGCCGCGGCGCACTCCCGCGTGGTCCATACCTTGCCGCGGTCGCGCGGGCGGCAGCGTTTCTCGGCGGGGACGTCTCCGCGGCAGAAGCGCGCCTGCGGCGGGCCATGGAGGCGATGTCCGAGCGGCTGGAGTTCGAGAAGGCCCAGGCTCTGAAGGATCGTCTTGCCTTCTGCCGCCGCTTCGGCGATCGGCAGCGGTTCTTCGCGGCGTTTCGAGAGCGGACCCTGACCGTCGTGGAGGGGGACATCGGGCTGACGTTCGTGTTCCGCAAGGGGGGAATCACCGTGTCCGGGACGGCGGAGGAGAGCTTCGATGCCCCCGATGACCTGCGGTTCCTGCTCGACCGCGCCACGATCGTCCACAACTGGCTGCGCCGGAACGCGGAGGTGTGTCGGTACTCATTCGGGGAGGGGTAGCGCGGATCCGGCATCGCCGGGGCGGCGGACAGCCCGGAGGTCTCCATGCGCGCGAGCGGACCCCCGAGGTAGGCGTCTCTTCGATCGCCCCGCCGGTGCGCCGCGCCCTCAGTCCTTGACGCAGCGCACCGACTCTCCGCTCTTCATGCCGCTATAGTCGTGGATGACCTCGGCGCGGTTGTATCGCAGCAGGCGGTTGAAGGCGGCGTCGGAGATGTACGCGTTCTCGGTCGCGGTCCAGAAGCCGGCGATATCTCCCAGTCCGCCCCAGGGACCTTGACCGCTGCGCCCCCCTCCGGGAAGCGCCGTGAAGCCGCTCTCGTTCGTGGCGCCGGCATTGGGCTCGCGCCAGCGGTCGGTGCCGGCGGCCTTCAGCTTGCCGCCGGCGACTTCATAGCCGCCGAGGCCGTCCACCAGCGTCTGCCACTCGGCATCCGTGGCCACGTGCCATCCGGCCGGCGCCAGGCCGCGCGCATCACCGACGGCGAACCAGTTGTAGATCCGGCCATAGACGGCGACGTGGGCGCTGTCGTTGTCGTATTCGCAGCGTGCGCCGCTGCTGAGGCCGTTCCAGGCTTCGGCATCCGTGATCCGAGGAACCGGGTCTCCATTGCGATAGCGCGTCACCTTCAGGTTCTCGGCCATCCAGACCTGCGTGCCGATGGTGACGGTCTGATACTGATTGCCGTCGATGTCGACGGCCACCATCGGAGTGGCGAACGTCTGGTCGCCGCCGTACCCGGTTCCGCCGCTGTTGGTGGCGTAAGCCCGAACGCGATACGTCGTCCCGGAGGTCAGACCGGTCAGGGTGCTGGAGAAGCTTCCGGTCCCGGCGCCGTCGCTGGTGCTGGGGTCGGCGAGAGAGGGGTCATGGCTCTCGCTCCAGCAGACGCCTCGGGCCGTCACTTCCGCCCCGCCATCCGCCGTGATCGTGCCGCCGCATTGCGCGGTGGCCGCCGTGATTCCGCTGACTTCAGCAGTCGTCAGCGTCGGGACGGTGGCCGTTTGGGTGGGGCCGGAGTCGTTGTCGGAACAGGCGCCGAGTACGAGGAGAGCGGTCAGAAGGATGACGGCGCTCCGGCCTAGGTTGACCGGGTTCTTCAGCACCCTGCGAGAATGGCACATCTGGAACCTCCTTCCGTTCCGTCGCAACGGGCCCGCGGTTCAGCCGCGCCCGGGTGTCTGGGGGGCGGACCTCAGGCGGGCCTCTCCAGGTCCACGTGGATCTGGGGATAGGGATCGGTGGGTCCCAGAAGCCGGCGGAAGACGAACGCCGTACGCTCCGGGCCCTCGATCTTCTCCGCCGGCTCCGCGCTCCAGTTCCTCGCCCGCATGGCTCTGGGAACGCTGAGCAGCAGACGGTGGTACTTGCGGCTCTGGTTCCGGTCGGCCCGGGTGCGCACGTGCCATCCGGAATCTCGGGCTTCGACCAGTCCGTCGCACGGCAGACCGGCCAGGAGCGCGCGGAATTGCCCCGGTGCGTGCTCCCGCGGGTAGTTGATCCTGGCCAGGAAGCAGCCGGCGAGCCCCTCGGCTCGGTCGTAGCGCACGGTAAGGATCCCTCCGGTTTCGTCGACAAACGGGACCACGGGGATCGCGCTGCACATCATGAGGGTCTCCCGGATTGGCTGCGGTCCCCAGTTGTACGAGCCGGCGGCAAACACGTGGTTGAGGCATCCGGCGTCATCCAGGGCGTAGTAGTCGACCCGGGGCGACCCACCGCGATTCTCGAGACGCATCCACTCGCGACAGGCTCGCTTCAGTTCCCGATCCACGATCTCCTGGTCCGCGGGCGGAATCGCGCTGCCCCACATCGGCGCCAGGTCCGTCGCGGCCAGGATCTGTGCGAATTCGTCACGGCTCAGGTAGGAGCGGTCCGGCGCCTGGGCTCGGGCGATGGCCAGACACTCCCGGGCCTTCTCTTCCTGCCCGATCTCCTCGTAGAGCTGGCACAGTGTCATGTATCCCTCGGCGCGGTGGGCGTCGCGCTGAGAGACACCGATCAGCATGCGCGTCACGCCGACTGCCGTGCGGAAGTCCGCGGCTTCCATCAAGAGACGGACCCGCAGGTGCAGCGCGGAGATGTCCATCGGCGCCAGAGCAAGCGCCCGGTCCACATGCCCTTGCGCCCCGGAGATGTCTCCCGAGTCGATGAGGAATCGGGCCGCCATCACATGCCCGGCGGAGAGATCCGGATGCGCGGCGACAAACTGCTCAAGCCATCGCCGGGCGGCCTCGCGGTTTTCGAGGATCCGGTGGATATTGGCGAGCCTGATCCAGGGTGCTACGACGTCGGGCTGCTCCCGTATATAGAGTTCGGCCTGGGCTATTGCTTCCCGGAATCGGCCCTCTGTGATCAGGAGCCCCTGCGCGACCAGGAATGCATATTCGTCAAAGCCATGCACAGCGAGGTACTTCTGCGCCATCGTCTGAGCTCGCTTCCAATCCTGCTTCATGATCCCTGCGGCGTACAGCTCCATCCGGAGAATTTGCGGTTCGGTCAGGTGGTTCCGGCTTCTGGCCAGAGCGTCGAGCTCTCTCGCGCAGCCGCGCGAATCGCCGACCCAGTCCAGCGCCCGGCAGTAGAGGAGGCGCACCTCCGCGTTGTCGGGATCGAGTTCCAGCGCCTGCTCCAGCCGATCGAGGGCCGAGGCCGGATCCAGGCGAGTCAGAAGGTCGCCCCGGGCGCGCTGGAGAAGACTCCCGACCATGGCGGCAATTGCGGGGGGAACGGTGGGGGCGCGAGCCCCGGGGCCGGGCACGGACTCGGCCAGTGCGGCGGCCTCCCGGGGATCGGTGACGGGAACCGTCACGGGCGGCGCCTCCGCCTCTTCGACGTTCGTTTGGGAAGGGGCCGAAGCCGGGGCCGAAGCGGTCTTCCCGCCGGCCGCAAGGACAACCGTCCGCCGGCGGATGGCGTCCGCCAACGCTTCTGCCGTGGCGAATCGGGCTGCGGGATCCACCGCCAGGGCGCGCCTGAGAATCTCCGATACGGGGGGGGGAATCGCGGGATTGTGCGCGCGAGGATCGGCGAACTCGCCCTGCATGATCTGCTGCAGCGCACCGGGCAGGTCCGGGGCGGTGACCGGATGATGGAGGGTGAGGAGCTGGTAGTAGACGATGCCGAGACCGTAGACATCCACCCGCGCATCGAGACTCGCTGACGCCGAAAGGAACCGCTCTGGCGCCATGTAGTTCACCGTGCCGGCTGTCATTGCCGACGAGGACGGCGTTTCCGGGGTCGTGGTGGCGGCGAGGCCAAAGTCCAGGATCTTGATCGGCCCGGCTGTACAGACGCGGATGTTCGATGGCTTCACGTCCCGGTGGATGATTCCCTGGGCATGCGCGTGGTGCAGAGCATCCGCCAGGGCCGCGATCGCCGTGTTCACGTGATAGAGGTAGGTGGCCGAGTCGAGTGCCGCCGGCAGTCCCGACAGCAGGAATTCCGCGCAGTGGGCCGCCGCGGCTTCCGGCCCGGGCTCCGGCGTCCCGCCAAAGCCTGCGGGATGCCGGGCCCGAGCGCGGGCGAGACAGGTTTCGAGATCCTCACCCTCCAGGTACTCCATGACGTAGTAGGGATGGCCGGCGAATTCCGCGGCGGAGAAGATGCGCGCGATTCCGGGGTGGTCGCACTGGGCCATGGCCGAGGCCTCGCGGAGGAAGTGCCGCCGCCCGGATTCCGTCGCCAGGTGAGGCAGGAGGAACTTGACGGCGACGCGGCGCTGCAGCGATTCGTCGACCGCCCGGTAGACGATGCCCATGCCGCCGCGGCCCAGTTCGCCGACGATGCGGCAACCAGAGAGCACGGCTCCGGGCGCGACCGGCGCGAATTCCCCCCCCGGCGAGGGAGGACAGAGCGGTTCCCCGGGATCTGGAGTCGAGTGGGACATGCGCACGCTCCGGTTCGGTGATCCGAGAGTCGCACCGCCGGCCGCGCCTGGCAAGTGGCGGTTTGGGAACCGGCGACAGAGGGCGGCAGGCTGGTGGAAGGGGCCGCGGACGAAAGGAGTGACCGGCACCTCGCGGCCCAGGGCCAGCCGCGGGTGCCGGTCGATGTGTCGTATCCGTCGCCGATGGGGCTACGGGTTCCGTGCGGTCCGGAATCCCAAGCGGTCGAAGGTGTCGCCCATCGCGTCCCAGAGGCGGTTGGCACAGCGCTCGTGGAACTCCCCGTCCCACCAGCTGCCGCCCCGCGAGACGCGGTACAGCTCCCCGGTTGCGGGGCCCCGCGGGTCCGTGGCGGGGCTGGTCGCGTAGTAGTCTGCATCCCAGATGTCGTTGCAGAATTCCCAGACGTTGCCGCCCAGGTGCCAGACGCCGTACGGCGAGGCCCCGTCCGCATAGTCCGGATCATCCACCTCCACCGGATGAAGAAGACAGAGGTTGATGTCGGGGCTGTAGTTGCAGACATCGCAATCGATGGTGTCACCCCAGGGGAAGACACGCTCATCGGTCGACCCGCGGGCAGCCTTTTCCCACTCTGCTTCCGTGGGAAGTCGGTACCCGTTCGCCGCAAAGTTGCACTCCCAGGTGTCGACGTTGTAACAGGGAGTCCGCCCGCTCATGGCGCTCCGCCAGTTGCAGTAGGCCGCGGCGCCGTACCAGCTGACGTAGACGACGGGGTAGTTCTCCCATCCCGACTCCACTCCGAATGTCGTGCCGTTGAACGTGATCCAGCACTGGTTGACGTCCCAGGACTGGTAGTCCATGAAGAGGAACGGCTCGTCGCCGTGGCCGGGTCCGTTCTGGACGATGCCGTTGGGCTCGGTGTCGTTGACCACCTGGACGAGCCCGTGGGCCAGGGCGTAGTTCAACGCCTCGGCATACCGCGCGTTCGAGACCTCGTACTTGTCGATGTAGTAGGCAGAAATGTATGGCGTGTGTTCCGGTTCCTCGGCCTCGGCGCCCTCATCCAGGTCGCTTCCCATGGTGAACGTCCCGGCCGGAATGAGGACCATGTCCTCCGGTACCGACGTGCCCGTACCGGTGCAGCCGACGTCCACACAAGAAGAGCCGAGGTCGATCGCGCAGGTCTGGACCCCTTCGGCCTGGGGGGCGAAGCGGACCGTGACCGTGCGCGATGCACCGGCCGCGAGGTCATACGCGCCGTTCCCTTCGATGATCTCGAAGTGCGGGCAGTTCTCCGTCACGATGCCGGAGAGGGATCCCGCTCCGCTGTTGCTGATGGTGAACGACAGGTCGACCTCGCTGCCGACGCCGGTGGCCGGGAAGGTGAGGCTGGTGGGCACGACGGTGCAACCCGGGGTCTCCTGCGTGCCGGTTCCGGTGCAGTGCACGGCGGTGCACGTTGCGCCGGTGCTGACGTCACATTGCGCGTCACCGGCGGTTGTCGGCGCAAACCGGACGGTCACGGTTCGGGATTGCTCGGCGGCCAGGGAGTAGCTCCCGCCGCCCGAAGTGATCGAGAAGGCGGCGCACGACTCCTGCACGTCGCCGGTCAGAGTCCCGGTCCCGCTGTTCGTGATGGAGAAGGCCAGGTCGCTCTGCGACCCGACCGCGGTTGCGGGGAAGGTGAGCGACGCCGGTTGAATGTTGCAAGCTGGTTGGTCCCCCCCGGCCAGGCCGATTCCGATGCAGGCGACGTTGGTGCAGGAGGTGCCGGTGTCGATTTCGCCGGCCCAGGTGCCGGCGCCGGTCGGCGCGAAACGTACCGTTACCGAGTGGATCTGGCCCGTGGTCAGCGCGTAGGATCCTTGCCCGCTCGTGATCTGGAACGGCGCTGTCGCCGATCCGACCGTGCCGGTGAGCGTACCGGTGCCGAGGTTCTGGATGTTGAAGACCTTTTCTTCCCACGTTCCCGCCGCGCGCGGAGCGAAGTCGAGGAGGACCAGCGGATAGACGAAACAGTCCGGGTGCTCTCCGACCGAGGTTCCGGCGCAACCGACGTCGATGCAAGGAAGGCCGGTATGGATCACTCCGGCGTGGGCCCCGTGCGACATCGGGGCGTAACGCACCGTGGCGGTGAGCATCCCGGCGGGCTGCAAGGTGTAGGCGCCGCCTCCCGAGACAACGCTGAACACTGCGCTGGTGGTGGAGATGTTGCCGCTGATGGCCGCCTCAGTATCGTTCGTGATCGTGAAGCTCAAGTCCAGGGACGATCCGGCCGGGGTGTCCGGGAACAGCAGCGAGGTCGGGTTCACGGTGCATCCGGGAGGAAGCTCCCCGCACGTGCCACTGCAGGTGACATCCGCACAATCGCTGAGTCCCGTGTCGATGACGCAGGAGTAGACGCCTTCGGCCGACGGCCGGAAGCGAACGATGACCAGTCGCTGCTGACCCGGGGCCAGGGTGTAGGCGCCGCCTCCGGTCATGACCTCGAAGGTCGTGCAGCCGGAGGTGACGCTGCCGGAGATAGCGTTCGTACCGGTGTTGCGGATGATGAACTGCGACACCGTGAACTCGTGGACTCCGGTCAACGGGAACATCAGGGTCTGCGGTGTGACCGAGCATCCGGCGGATGCGCTGGTGGCGGTTCCGGTGCAGGGCACATCGGCGCAATCGCCGGACCCGGTGTCGATGGTGGCGGTGTGCGTCCCCGCGGCCGCCGGCGCGTAACGAACGGTGACGGCACGGCTCTGCCCGGCGGCAAGAGTGTAGGCCCCGCCGCCTGAAGTGATGCTGAACGGCGCGACGGCTCCGGCGACCGTGCCGGAGAGCGGCTGGTCCCCGGTATTGGAGAACGTGAAGGTTCGGTCGGCCGTCGACCCGACCGTGACCGACCCGAAGTCGAGGCTCGCGGGTGTGACCGAGCATCCGGCGGAGCCTCCTCCGACGTTCGCGCTCACCACGTTGGAGACGGAAGCCCAGTTCGGTTTCTCATCGGCCGTGCGCAGGGCGAACGAGTACGTGGTCCCGGCGGTCAACCCGGATACCGTAGATGTCTCGACGGTGCCGGCGACCTTCGGGGTGGGGAGCCCCGAGGCAGAGGTCGCGCTGCCAAAGACGAACGCGGAGGCCTCTCCCGTCATGTAGCGCAGGTCGTACGTCGCCGCCGATCCCGTGGCCCCGTCGTCCCCCGGCGTCGTCCAGCGGAGGGTGACGGAGTTGGCGCCGACGGTCTGTACCGCGAGGTCGGTCACTGTCGCGGGCGGGGTCGTGTCGGACGGGGACGTGCCGCCGTCGTCGTCGTTGTTACATCCCCCCAGGGCGAGCAAAGCGGCGAGCGCCAAGAGCGTCACGTAGATCGACGGTCTCTGTTGCGGGGCAGTCATGACCAGGCACCTCCTCGCGGAAACGCGGGTTGAAGATGTACCGGAGCACCGGAGCTAGTCCGACGCAGGCGAGATCGCCTCATGGAGATGCGTAAGCCATTGCCACGTTACGACTTCGCCTGTCTCTGGATCGGTCCGAGCGGGGCAAAGTATAGACCACCTGTCTCGGCAAGGGAAGCGAGAAACGCCAGGGGACCGAGGGTTGGCAGGCGGACGTCACCCCGCGATCGGCCGCGGGGGTGTCAGCCCGTGTGGGGACGCTCGCCGACGCTTCCGCCCGACGCGGCTTCAGGCTCCCTGGTCGAGCCCGGCGCCACGGTGGCTAGCGGATCGTCATGGTCCTTTCGATGCTCCCGACGAAGTCAGTGTGCTCGACGTGTTCGCCGCCGTGGGAAGTCGGAGTCGCCCCCATGAACTGGTCGTTGGACCCGAATGCCTGGTGGTCTCCAAGCTTCTCGTCGGTCAGGACCAGCCCGGTCACCGGTCGCAGGCGTCCGTTGCGGATGTCGGGGAGCATGGCGGGGTTGAAGCCGGCGATGGCCGCCTCGGCAATGACCCGGCGCAGCTCGAACGCTTCGGCCTCCGTGCCGGCCAGGGCCTGGCCGTCGTAGGGCTCCAGCCCGACGTAGTTCTGCAGGATCTTCCGGCTGTCGGCGTCCGGCGCCTCCGTCGCCGTGACGCGCCCGGCGCGCACTTCGAGTCGGTAGGGAGCGCGGATCACTCCGTGCGAGGTGCGTTGCGGTTGCGTATAGACGATGACGCCGTCCAGCGAGTCCTCAACGGGCGCGACGAACACCTCGGTCGTCGGTTGGTTGGTGATTGCCGAGCGGTATGGCGTCGTATCGCCCAACGAATTGACCCCCACGGCCCCGCAGTCGAGAATCACCGGGCGGCCCTCCACCCGGTAGGTGAAGTCGGTACCATCCTCCCGCGTGTAGTGCAGCACGCCGCCCCGCCGCGAGGCGCGGATCGTGAGTTGCACTCCCTCGATCTCCAGCGCGATCTGCCGCAACGTCGCGGCCGGCACCGTCATCGACCGGAAGACGACGGAACGCCACTCATCCAAGGTCCAGTGCTTGTCGGCGGATAGTCCTTCGTTGAGGCGCGCGACATCCAGCGGACTCGGGCACAGCCAGATGTCGTGCGAGAGGATGCGACCGTCATTGCGCATCGGACCGATGCCGGCAAGCCCCCGTCCGGCGACCTTCCCGAAGAAGTCGATCGCGGGGACATCCGCGGGATCCGGGTCGGGAGAGGTCCCGATGGGAACGATCCAGTGACCGCGACCCGCCTGCTCGAACGCCGCCAGCAACTCCCGATAGCAGGCCGCCACGCCCTCGATGATCGCCGGATCGGCAACGGCCCCGACTCCGGCCGCGCTTCGGGCCGCGTCAATCAAGGCGGAGACCTCGCGTCCCAGAGAACCCATCCCGAAGACGACCTTGGCCTCGATGCCGCGGGCACGCAGCTGGATGGCGGTTTCACAGCCCATTTCCAACGCGGCCGGCCGGGCGTGGATCACGGCCTGGTCACCGGGGTGGTAGCTGCCGTTCGAGTCCAACATGGTGGCCACGGCCTCGCGAAGCTCATTGTCCTCGCTCGGCTCCGGCTCAACGAGGATCAATCCGACCTCGCCCCGCCGCCAGGCCGCCCGGGCCGGTTCCAGCCAGGATCCGTCCTGCAGACTGCGAAGCGCCAGGTGTAGGAACGGTACGTTTGTCATCTGTGTCCTCCCGGTCTCGGTGCCTCCGACTGGATCTGCGACCCGGCTTCCGCGAATACCGGCGGCCTCTGCCGCGCTGCGGATGGCGGCCGGTTCGCCGCATCGTAGACGGCGGACGACGGGAACTCCAGGATTCGCTGCGGGCGGGATGGGAACGTCCGGCGGCGGGCCGGCGTCGGGCGCCGGCGGCGCGCCTTTGATCCGCCGGTGAAACGGGGGACTTCGGACCGCGTGGCCCGTGGCCGCCCATCACGGGTTGTGCTATCCTGAGTTTGGGGTAAGGAGAGCATGATGAGTGCCGCTCCCCAGGAGTTCTCGCGCACCGAGGAACGTATGCGGCGGCACGCCCGGACAGTCCGGGGCGCTTTCGTCCTCGCCGCGGCGTTGCACCTCGCCGGAGCCGTGGCCGCCAACCCCTCGCTGATCCTTCGCCTCTTCCTTCCGCGGACGCTGCTCGGCTATCCCGGGTCGTCCCGGCCGGGCGACGTGGCTCCCGAAGGCGTGCCGGGGCGTCCGGGCGGGGTGGTCTTCCGGTCTCGACGTCCGCCGGGTCCCACGACGTTGATCCCCCTGGAGGTCACGCCGCCGGAGCCCGGCGCCGCGTCCGCCCATCAGGCCGCCCCTCAGGCGCGCTCCGGCGCCTATGAGCCGTCGGCGAACCCGCCTGGGACCGCCGGCGTTCCGGGGGGGCGAGGTTTTGGGGTGCACTTCGAGCTCGATGAGAACGGGGTCGTGATCGGAGGCTCCGGAGGATCGGCTACCGTGGCCAGATCAGAGAAGTTCCAGACCCTCAAGATCGTGCGTCCGGAGTACCCGAAGGCCGCGATTCGGGCCGGGCTGGAGGGTCTGGTGCGTCTCGAGGTTCAGGTCGACACCGCCGGAAAGGTCGTCGCCGTCCGCACCGATCTGAATGCGACCCGAAGCAGCGAAATGGAGGAGGCGGCATCCCGGGCCATGCGGCTATGGGAGTTCAAGCCGTACGAGGAGAAGAATCGTCCGATCCCCTTCACGCTGATCGTGCCGTTTCGCTACCGGCTGGTGGACTGATCGGCTCAGCGCGGCCCGGGTCTCGTCCGTTACGGCTGCACCTCAACGCCGAATGAGAATCTCCTGACCCCGCTGGATCTGAGAAGGTCGATCAGGGTGATGACCTTGCCGTGCTCGACCCTCCGGTCGGCCAGGATCATCGCCGTATCGCAGCGGTTGCGTTCGACCCACTGCCCGAGCTGCTCCGGCGTCATCCACTGGCCCTCCACCTGGACGGCTCCGTTTCGATCCATGACGACCTCAAGGGGCGGCCGGGTCTCGAGGGCGCTGCCTCCCGCTTCCGGGAGTTTCACATCCAGGGCGCCCTGATAGAGCACCGGCGCGGTGATCATGAAGATGACGAGAAGAACGAGGACCACGTCCACCAGCGGGGTCACGTTGATCGCCGAGATGTCGTCGTCGTCGAGCTTGCCGGCGGCCATCGCCTCATCCCTCCCGCGAGGTCAGCTCCTGCGCGACCAGCGAGTTCTTGGTGCGCTCGGCGACAAGCAGCATCTCCTTGACTTGTCGTTGGAAGTGGTTGTAGGCAACGACAGCCGGAATCGCGACGAGCAGACCCGCGGCGGTGGCGACCAGGGCCTCGGCAATTCCGGCGCTCACGATTGTCGAGCCCTGCGTTCCCTGTCGCGACAGATCGTGAAAGGCCCGGATGATGCCGAGGACGGTGCCGAAGAGGCCGATGAACGGGGCATTGGTGCCGATCGACGCCAGCCAGCTCAGTCGCCGTTCCGCCTCGAGCCGGGCGTCGGCCACGAGGCTCTCGACCAGGTACGAGCCCTCGCCCGCGCGAACCGAGATGGGTAGACCCTGCAGTGCCTGGATGATGCGCCACTCCAGGTTCCGGGAGGCGGACCGGAAGTGCCGCCCGCGATCCAGGATGATTCCGAGCGACGCGACGCTGATCAGCACCAGCAGCCAGAGGACCCACTGGGCGCCCAGGAGCGCGAACCCGAGGAATAGCTTCGTGATCATCTGCGGGAGTCCCTTCCCCCGAAACCAACGGTTGCCGCCCGGGATCCGGAGTCTTCCGCGGGCCGGCTCAGTCCCGCGATGGCTTGCCGCGATTGTCCGGATCCCCTGGCGCGCGGGGTCCGGCCCGCCGCGCTACTCCGACCGGTCGCCGCCCACGATCCGCCGCCCGTCGTAGGCGGGGGTGATGGTCGTCTTTCCCTTGATATATTCGACCAGGACGTCCAGGCGCGGCCGGCCGGTGTCCTTCACCGTGACGACGTTCTTGAGGGCGTTGCCGGCGAAGTAGGAGTTGCTGGCGCCGGTGTACTCCCGGGCGTCATCCAGCGGCTGGCCGTTCACGGTGACCTCGGCCAGGTCGCCGTTCGTGATGCGATAGCGGATGCCGGAGACGGCGGGCTCGTGGTTCAGGAGGACGCCCCGAAGCTGCGCCCCGGTAATCCGATAGGTGACCACGGTGTTGCTGAACGGGTCGAGGTTGACGAGGTCGGCGAGCGTGATCGGACCGCGCACCAACGGGGCTCGGACGCCGCCCAGGTTTTCCATTTCGATTTCGGTGCCGAACGTTTCCCGGATCGCATCGGCCATCAGGTTGTACTCGGCCCGGTCCGGCCCCCGGCTGGTGAAATCGGCCTCTGCCGTGCCGATGACGGTGCCGTACTTCGCGGAGATGGGGGCCCAGTACTGGTCCAGGACGGCCGCGACAGCAGGGTCGGGAGCGATCGCGGAGGTCACCGGCAGGAGGCTCGCCTGGTGTCCAACCATGGTCCACTTGCCGAATGCCCCCCGGCGGAACTCAAGGTCCAGCCGTCCCAGTTCGCCGCCCCACTGATGGGCCTGCACCACGATGGTGCCGCCCGGATCTTGCTCTTCGTCCGGGAACGGCCGGAAATACTCGCCGGAGGGGAGGCGGGAGTGCGAGTGTCCGCCGATGATGGCGCAGATCCCCGGCACCTGCTCGGCGAGCAGTCCGTCAACCTGTTCGCCGCAGTGGGAAATCAGGATGATGACGTCGGCCCCGTGCCGGCGCAGCGTGTCCACGATCGCCTGGGCGGTCTCGACGGGACGGCGCACTTCGAGCGAGTCGCGGGCTCCGGGATAGCTTCCCGCCTCGACCGTCGTGAGACCAAAGAACCCGACCATGAGCGGGCCGATCCGCTCCAACTCGTAAGGGCGCAGCAGCGGCCGGCCGTTGGATCGCCACACCACGTTCGCGCAGAGGACGGTGCTCTTCGCCAGGCCCGCCATCTTGCGCACCTGGGCGAGGGGGAAGTTGTATTCGTGGTTCCCGAACGTGCTGTAGTCGTAGCCGCAGGCGTTCATGGCCGCGAGGTCGGCCTCGCCCCGATACTCGGTTGAGAACGGCGTGCCGTCACAGAAGTCGCCGGCGTCGATGAGCCGCACCATCGCCCCGGCCGCGGCTCGTTCGGCACGCAGTTCCTTGACCAGCGTGGCGCGGCGGGCGATCCCGCCGATGTCGCGGCGGACCCGGAGCGAGTCGACGGTGCGGCTGCCGGTTCTCCCTTCCGGGTAGCTGAACGGGAGCAGATGGCCGTGGGTGTCGTTGGTGTGAAGGATCGTCAGATTGGCGACGGAGCCGCCGGTCCCGGAAGCAGAGGTCGCGCTCGAAACGCTCCCGGGTGCGGACCCAGGCGGCGGCGCCGGGCGGGGCCCGCAGGCGGCGGCCAGGAGCAGGATGAGCAGGGCCAGGGTGCCGGGGCCGGCGGGAGCGTGACGGTTTGCGCGCATGCTCAGGGCGTTCATGGGGTCTCCTTTCCCGGGCCGTCTGCGAGCTCCGGCCCGGGTATGGTAGCGGGCGCCGGGCGGTTCCGCAATGCAGGGGCAAGCCGGTGTCCCGTGACAGCCGGCTCCTGGCCGCAGTGCGCACCGAGATCGTGCCGAAGCGCTATCCGGAGACGGCCCCGCAACTACCGGCCCCGCTCCCGGAAGCGCTTCAGGCCGGGACCAACCCGGCCCATGGCCCGACGCCTGCTCGAGGCGCCGGATCAGGTCAGGCGGACGAACCTTGTTTCTGCCCGCAAACTCGGCTATGATGGAGAGTGCTCGTGCGGAGTGCAGTGAGGGGTGTGCGAGGCGATGCGTGTTCGGCTCGGCAAGGACGGAGCCGCCAGCCGTGCCGGGGTCGTCTGAGGCTCCTGCCCACAAGAAGGTTGCGGGCGGACGATGCGGGAGGTCGCGATGAAACGTGATCGTCTCTCTCTCTCTCTCTCTCTCTCTTGTTCGGGGTTGGGCTTCTTTGCGCTGGCGTCAACCCGACGAAAGTGATTGCGATCCCAACCGTTGAGCATGCCTCCGTTGTGGTGAGGTTCGCGCCGGGAGAGGTCGAACCTCCGGAAGAGTCCCCTTCCGGGGAGATCCCCATCGAGAACGTGGTCGTCCGGTCGGACCAACTGCGGATCGCGCTCTTGCAGGTGGGGGTCACCGGTGTATCGCTCGTCTGCCGACCCTGGCGGAATCTGAGGGCACCGCAGTACGACATCAATGGTGAGGAGATTCCCATCCAGCAGATGGTTGACTACGCGGATGTGTACAAACTCGGTTGGAGCGGTTCCGCATCGTCGGAGGAGGTGCGATCTGCCTTGGTGGGGTTGCCGGAGGTCATCTATGCGGAGATCATGGCCCCGCTGCAGTTGGACTATGAACCGAACGATGCGTACTTCGACGATCAGTGGGGACTCAACAACGAGGGACAGACGTACCCGGACCCCTGCGTCCCCTGTTCTTCGGACGTGGACGTCAATGCGCCGGAGGCTTGGGAGCACCAGGATTCATGTCGAGTCAAGATCGGAATCATCGATCACGGGTTCGATTACGATCACGAGGAATCGGCGGAAGCCTACGACCCAAACCTGCACTGGGGTCTCAACGACGGGGAGGAACCGGACAACTACGGTTGGCCACACGGCTCGGCGGTGGCCGGGATCGTCGGTGCCACCGGAGGGAACTCGGTCGGGATCTCCGGCGTGGCGTCGCCTCGCGGCGGCAGGATCCTCGTCTCTATGCGGGCCATTGGGGATCAGGAGGATCCCCTGAAGATCGCCGAGGCCTTGGCTTGGGCGACGAGCGATTCGGTGTTTCCTGCGATTGCGATTGTCACCATTAGCCCTGATCCGGCAATCTTGCTGAGCTGATTGGTGAGAAAGGTGTTGAAAATGGGCCCTCCTTCTGCTTTTTGGTGTGGTTGTCCAGACACACACCGCAGAAGGGAGAGCCCATTCACGATGAGACGAGCAAAGCGCACCCTGACCCGCCGAGTCAACGGGGATCTGCAACTGGCGTTCGGTGAGGATCGTCTGACTTCTCATGCCGGCCTTGAGCTTTTGGGACGGCACCTGCGCCGCCGGGGGTTGAACGAACGGCTGCGCACCGCCTTCGCGGGCCGGCACCTCCGCGCGTACCGTCAAGGTCGTCCGGTGAAGAGGAGGCACGCGATGTTTCGCGTTCAGTTCGCGGCGGTCCTTCCGTTTGTCACCATCCTGGCGCTGGGCGCATCCATGGCCACCCACGTCTGCGCGCAGGAGTCGTGGGAGTACCTCGGCCCGGGGGTGGGATATGATACGGAGTGTCTTTGCGTGACCGAGCAGGCGCTCTACGTCGGCATGACGGAGCAGAGCGGGACCGGGCTGGGACTCTATCGGTATCGCTTCGCGGAAGGGGACTGGGAGGTGGTTGCCTTTCCCGGGCAGCGCGTGACGGCTGTCTCCGTGGCCGGCGCCGGCGACGAACGGGTTGTCGCCGGTCTCAAGGACTCCACGGGTGTCACTTGTGAGGTGCGGAGATCAACGGATGGAGGGCAGACCTGGACAACGGTCATGGGACCCTATGTAGGCGTTTATCAGCGCGTTCGACGCGCGCCGTCGGAGCCCACGCACCTCTACTTCGTTGATGGCTACCGCTCAACGGATGATGGCGCATCCTGGCAAATATACGATTGCGATGACTGTGCCAACAACAACTTCGACGCGGCATACGATCCGCACAATGCGGATGTCCTGTACATGACAGGAGAAGAGCCGAATGATCCGTGGGACATCTTCAAGTCCACCGATGGCGGCGCGTCCTTCAGTCGGGTTGACTACGCCGCCTTCTGCTACGGCATTGCGGTGGACGTGGCTCAGCCAGGTCGAATTCTGGCCGTTGGGGGCTTGGACAGCCGCACGTCGAGCGACTCTGGCCTCACCTGGACTACCCGCTCTACGAGCCCACTGAACGGGAAGATGGTGGCTGTCGCGCCGTGGGCGCCGGGGTGCTTCTTTCTCCTGGGGCGCACTGGCGGGCAGTTCGATGTGGCCCGCACCTCGGACTTAGGGGTAACGTGGGATCCGGTGGCCCCCGGTCTGCCCTCGGCGCCCGGCGGAAGCAGTTGGGGGATTGGGATGCACATCGAGAGCCATCCGACCCGGCCGGAGATCTACGTTGCCCTGGAAGGGTCGGGGGTGTGGCGTTTTGCCTACGACCCGGCGGCGGTGCGGGGATCCACGGACGCGCCGCAGGGCCTGCAGCTGGCCGCGTTTCCCAATCCTGCGACGGACGAGTTCCGTGTTGACCTGAGGCTGCCGCGAGCCACTCCGGCATCGCTGCGGCTATTGGACGTGCAGGGGCGGGTCATCGACACGCTGTTCGAGGGGGTAATGCCGGAGGGCCCCGCTGAGTTCGGTTGGGTGCGTCCGGCGGGCGGGAGGATACCTGCCGGTGTGTACTTCCTGCGCCTGGAGGCGGGGGAGGCACACGTGCAGCGGGCCGTTACGCTGGTCCGCTGAAGGAACCGGATCGGGAGGCGTTCGAGCTGCGCCGAGCGAAGGAGCTTCTCCGGAGAGCGTCGGCCGACCTCGCCCAGCCTGGGCTTCGCCGGACGCTCCCCTAGACCGCATCATTCATGAGCGCCCGGCTGCGGTGCCGGATCTGCCCGCGTCTGCTGCGTTTCGCTCGCTCGGGCTCCTCGACGTACTGCCGGGAGTACGCCTCCGTCGCCCTCGGCTCGCGCGCCTTGCATCTGCAGGCATATCCGTCATCCTCGCAACGGGCTTCACGAATGATTCGGGCTAGCACCGGACCCCCGACGGTCAGTCCGCCCGCCTCTCCCCGCGATCCGCGCGCCAGGCCGCCGCGGCCAGCGCCGACGAGATCAGCAGGACCACCGCCGCGAACCGGAAGGTCCAGGCAAGCCCGGTCACGATGTCGCCGGGCGCGGCCTGCGCGATCTCCCCGGGGCCGTGTTGCGACAGCGCGCCGACCCGCAGGGCGAAGATCGCGCCGAGCAGCGGCATGCCTGTAACCATCCCCAGGGTGCGAGACAGCGCCAGCAGACCGGATGCGACTCCCAGGCGATGCAACGGCGCCGTGTGCATGACCGCCCGGTTGTTCGGAGTCTGAAACATCCCGATGCCGATCCCGAACGGGATCAGACGCAGGACGTAGCCGATCGGGGAGACGCTTGCGTGCAGGGTGGAGATGAGCAGGCACCCCACTACCGTGAGCAACAGCCCGGCCAGACTGATGATGCGGGAGCCGAACCGGTCGGCGAGCGCGCCGGCGCCGGGCGCGACGAGACCCATGGAGATCGGAACCGTGCCGATGAGAAGTCCGGCCTGCGGCGGCGGAAGGTGCAGCACCAGGTCGAGGAAGAACGGCAGCAGGAACATCCCGCCCATCACCAGGAAGATCAAGAATCCCATGCAGAGATTGAGCGTGAAAGGAAGATCGTGAAAGAGCGTCAAGTCGAGCATGGGAGCCCGCACCCGACGCTCGACGACAATGAAGGCGACCAGCGCGGCGGCCACGGTCGCCAGCAGGGCCAGCACCAGCGGGTGCGCGAACCCCAAACGTTGTCCCATCGTCATCCCGAACGTGTAGGCGCCCAGGGTGACGAGCATCAGCAGCGCGCCCGAGAAGTCGAATCGCTCCCCGGGCGCGGCCGGCGCATCGTTCGGAACCTGCCGTCGCACGACCAGCCAGGCGATCATGCCTACCGGGAGATTGATGAGAAACAACCAGCGCCAGCCGGCCAGGCCCAGCACCACGCCGCCCAGGGTCGGCCCCAGCCCGATCCCCACGGACACGGTGGTTCCGATGAAGCCGAGCGCGAGGCCGCGTTCTGCCGGTGGGAACACGGTGCTGACGATCGCCATCCCGAGGCCTCCCATCAAGACCGCCCCGGTCGCCTGGAACGCCCGAAACAGGGCCAGGGCGCGAATCCCCGGCGCCAGCGCGCAGAGGGCCGATCCGGCGGTGAAGAGGACGATGCCGAGCGCATACATCCGCTTCTTTCCGCGGAGGTCGCCCAGACGGGCCGCGGCCAGGGTGCAGGAGGCGGTCACCATCAGGTAGGCGAGCGCCACCCACTGAACCGTGGGGAAATCCGAGTGGAAGAAGCGCAGGAGGGCCGGAAGCGCGATGTTGGTGATTCCCCCATCGAGAGTCGACATGAAGACCCCGAGGGATACCCCGAAGAGCGTCCACCATTTCTGCGCCACCGGCTTCATGCGAGCGGCGGAGAGATCATCCGAAAAGATCGGGCTGGGTGCCGGCTCCGCGGAAGCCGCGACGATGGATCGGACAGGGGCCGCGCGCGGCGACCGCGCCTCGGTGGACCGCGGTCGCATACCCCTTGTGCTGGGCGAACCCATAGCCGGGGTAGAGCCGGTCATACTGCTCCATGAGGCGATCACGGAGCACCTTGGCGATGATGGAGGCGCAGGCGACGCAGTGGATCCGAGCGTCGCCCCGGATGAGCGCCTCCTGGGGCCAAGGCAGGTCCGGCAGCGATCTTGCGTCGAGGAGCACCATCTCCGGCGGTTCCGCGAGATCGTCCAGAGCGCGGCGCATGGCCAGAAGCCCCGCCTGGTAGATATTGAGCCGGGCGATCTCCTCGACTCCGGCCAAGCCGATCCCCACGGCTACGGCGCGCGCGCGGATCTCGGTCTCCAGGGCGGCGCGCTGCCTGGCGGTGAGCTTCTTGCTGTCGTCGACCCCAACGATGCCGCAACCCGGGGGCATGATCACGGCTGCGGCCACCACCGGCCCGGCCAGAGGGCCCAGGCCCGCCTCGTCGACCCCCGCGATGCGACGGAGGCCACGGCGCCAGAGGGTCCGCTCGCGCGCGAGAAGACGCGTCAGCCGCGCGCGGCCGATGAGGTTTCGCTCAGAAACGGGCAAGCGTGACGGCGGCGCGAAGCTGCCCCTGTCGGAGCCCACAGGCCAGGAGCGGCGCTTCCGTCTTCTCGGCGGACTCGTTCGCCGCCTGATCATTGTGCTTGCCGAGAAAGAGCTGCTGCACCAGGAAGGCCGCGCCCAGGCCGCCCGCCGCGATCGCAAACGTCTTCGACGAGCTGTCGTGGTCTTCGGCGTCGAGGCGGAAGGGCTCGGCTTCGATCAGCGCCGCCTCCGGCGTCCAGGTTCCTTGCGGCGGGGTCAGCTCGGCGTATCGCGCCTTGTAGGCGTCGTAGGAGTCATCCCCCTTGGTCGACTCGTCATAGGACAGGTAGGCGCAGACGCCGGCGCCGAGGAGACACCCCCACTTGACGACGGCGCCGAGGACCGAGCCGCCTCCGCCATCTTCCTTCTCCGCGTGGGCCGTCACCGCGGTTCGCGCCGGGCCGGAGGATGAGCCCTCTTTCGACTTCTGGGGAGTCTCCACCGGAAGGCCGGAGAGGACTTCGACGTACTTTGCGGACACCCAGCCGGTCTGGCCGTCCGCGAGTCGCACGTTGTACCACTCGCCCTGCTCCTCCAGGATCGTGAGCTCGGTGCCCTGCACCAACGAACCGACGACGTCGCCGGACGTGGACGGGGCGCTGCGGAGGTTCAGGCGATCGGCCGTGACCTTGGCGGGGCGTTCCGCCGGAGCGTCCGTCTGGGCGAACGCGGCGACCCCGCAGCCCAGCATGAAACCGACGACGAGGATGACAATCGCGAACGCGCGCATGTTCCGCCTCCTTGGACGACGACGTTGGCGCCACCTGTCGGCCCCGCCGGCCCGGTCTGCGGTGGCGCCGCCCTCCGCCCGACGTGCGAGAACGCCGGGGTCCCGGGCACTCCTGCTCGGGGCCCATTCTCCGAGGTTCGGGGCTCCGGGTCAATCCCTCGCGGGGGGCCGCCCGGGGGTGGGGGCGCCGTGGGTCCGGGTGGACGATTCCGGGCCCGGGGAGCGATACTCCACGCGGCGGCGCGACGGGGGACGGCCATGGCCGGCATGCCCGAAAGGGAACTGCGGTCGGGTGCCGGGGCCTCCCGAGGAGCCACCGGGCTCGGTGTCATCCTCGCACCCGGCGCGCGAGGGAAACCGGGACCTGCCGTGTCTGGAGGGAGCCGACATGCCTGTCATCACGATCTCACGCGAGTATGGCGCCGGGGGACTGCAGATCGGACGCCGGGTGGCCGAGCGGTTGGGCCTCGATTTCGTCGACTCTCTGCTTATCGCGGAGACGGCGCGGCGCCTGCAACTCCCGGAGGAGACGGTACGGCGCTGGGATGAACGGGGTGAAGGTCTCCTCCTCCGTGTTCTGCGGGCCATGCGCACCGCTCATCCCGAGTACGCCTCCGGCACGGCCTGGCCCGAGGCCGATGACGGAGCGACCGAACCGGCGCAGATCGTCCGCGTCACGCGCGAGATCATCGAGGAGGTCGGTCGTGCCGGTAACGCGGTGATCGTCGGTCGCGGTGCGGCGTTCATCCTCCCGGCCGGTCCCCAGACCTCCCATGTCCGGATCATTGCGCCGCGGGAGACCCGGATTCGTCGTCTCCTGGAGGCCGGCGGCTCCGAGGAAGAGGTGACCCGCACCCTCGATCGCGTGGATCGCGAGCGGCGGAACGCGGTGCGCCTCCGCTTCGGAGTGGACGCGGAGGACCCGCGTCATTATTGCCTGGTGATCAATACCGGCTGTCTGTCCATCGCGGCGGCGGCCGACCTCCTGGTGGAGTTCGCCGGCGCCGCTCAACCCGGCCCGAACGGCGCGCCCGGGGCATGATCCGGCGGGAGGGAGGGGAGCGAGGCGCCGGCGCGACAACCGCCTGGGGAGCCTTTCGCCACCTGAACTACCGGCTCTTCTGGGTCGGCCAGCTCTTCAGCCTCTTCGGCACCTGGATGCAGTCGGTGGCCCAGGCGTGGCTGGTGCTTCGGCTCAGCGATTCGGCCTGGCAGGTGGGAGCCGTCACGGCGCTGCAGTTCACGCCGGCAACGCTGTTCGGGCTGGTCGGAGGCGCCGTCTCCGACCGGGTGAATCGACGCCGCGCGCTCCTCATCACCCAGAGCTGCGCCGCGCTGCAGGCGCTGGGACTCGGGCTTCTCACCGTCACCGGGCAGGTCACGATCACGCACGTGATGTTCATGGCGGCGACGCTGGGCTTCATCAACGCCTTCGACATGCCGATCCGCCAGACGTTCATCATCGAGATGGTGGGTCGCTCCGATCTCCTGAGCGCAATCTCGTTCAACAGCGCGGCGTTCAACACCGCGCGGATCGTCGGCCCGGCGATCGGCGGAGTGTTGATCGCCCGTATCGACGTGGGGCCGCTCTTCCTGCTGAATGCGGCGTCGTTCCTGGCGGTGCTGGCCTCGCTCCTCGCCATGCGCGAGTCGAGGCTCTTTGCGCGCGCCCGCGCCACGCGGGCCGGCCTGGTGGAGGGACTGCGGCTGGGCCTCTTGGCGGTGAAGCGCGACCCGCCGGTGCAGGCCGCGGTGTGGCTGGTGTTCGGGGTCGCCACCTTCGGGGCCAACTTCGGCGTGCTCCTTCCGGTGATCGCCCGGGACGTCTTCCAGATCGGATCCTCCGGCTTCGGGCTCCTCATGGCCTCGGCCGGGGTCGGCTCGGTGACCGCCGGGCTGATGCTGGGCACGCGGCGCGAACGCGACCCCGTGCGGACGATGCTCCTCGGGGGCGGCGGCGTCGCGGTGGTGGGGCTGGCGTTCGCCCTTTCGCCGGCGCTCCACTTCCTTCCGCTCTCGATCGTGCTGCTCTTCGGGGTCGGCTTCTCGATGATCTCGATGACGGCCACCGCAAACAACCTGGTGCAGCAGCGGGCCCCGGACGAGCTGCGGGGTCGCGTCCTCAGCGTCTACCTGACCGTCTTCACCGCGTCGATCCCGCTGGGCGGTCTTCTCTCCGGAGCGTTGGCCCGCTGGAAGGGGGCGCCGTTCGCCTGGGCCATGGGGGCGCTGCTGTCCGGGGTGGTCGTGCTCTGGGTGGCGTGGGGACTGCGGCGCACGCGGGGGGAGTGGGAGAGACCGGCGGTTGATTGAGGCCGGCTCCGCGTCGAGCGGATAGTTTGAACGATCGGGTTGGGGTGGTGGGATGGCCTCTGCCGAGAGTCATGCGGCCCCTTACAACAGGCCGCGGTTGCGCCCACCTCGGAAGTCAGCTATAGTTGTCTCATTCTCACGTGTGCCTTGATGCCGCGGTCCGCTTCCAGGTTCCTCCTGCGGCATTGTCGCGCCGTGCTCTTGTCCAGTGGTTGGGCTCACGGGGGCAGCGATGGGCTCCGGGGCAGAATTCGAAGGAGATTCGGACTTCCCGAGAGCGTTGGCTGTCTTCCAGGTGAAGCCGGAGTGCCCTTGTGACCGAAGGAGAGGAGGAGAGGGATGTCTGTACGAGGCGTTGTCCTGTTCGCGGCTCTACTGTGCGTCCTTCCGTGCAACGTATTGGGGGGGGCAAACTTAGGGGGTAGCCTGGTCGTTCACGCGACATCGATTACGTACACCACGGGCGTGGAATCCTACTGTGGCCAATCTGACGTCGATTCCTGTTCCGCCGTAGTCGACAGCCTCCCGTGGAGTCCCGGCCAGCCGGTCGTCTTTTTCGTCCTGGCGGCGTTTCCCCCGGAGTCCTCGCCCCGCCTGAAGGGACTGTCCTTTGGCGTTGACTATGACCCCACCAGGTTTGTGCTCATGGCGTACGGGACGTGCGCCGACTTCGAGCTTCCCGACAACCAGTGGCCGGATCCAGGAACGGGCACGGCCCAGAGCTGGATCACGACTCAGACAGGGCTGTTGACCGAAACCTACTGGTTCGTGGGGTACACCTACAGCGAGCAGTCTTCCGACACGACTTCATTCGCGGTCATCCCGCATCCGATACAGGGCGGGCTCTTCGCGGATGACAGCGACCCGCGGGAGGAAGACGAGATCGCCGCGTATGGGCGGCTCGGATTCGGGACCGCGGGTGCGCTGCCGTGCCCAATCGGTGGTGGGGACATGGTGTGGGTGCCGGACGGCGAGTCGGAGGACCTCGAGGGCCAGGGAGAGGAATCGGAGTCGGAGGGTGGTGAAGGAGTCGATCCGGCAGCGCCTACGCCCGCGGGCGAGCGGACATTCGTCCAGCTCAGCACGGCGGACGGGGACGCGTTCGCCACCGCGATCCGGGACCTGCGGGAGCAGTACGGTCTGGACGTCTCGGTCACGATGTCCCCGGATGGCTTGCTGTGCCGGACAAACCCAGCGCAGCGGACCGCCTTGGCCGCCGACGCTCGGGTCACCCTGGTGACGAACGAGGAGATCAGCGGCGTCCCGGATGCGTCGGCCGGCGATTGTGCCCCGGGCCAGCCGGGATTCACCGCGCGGGTCTGGAACTCCCTGGTCTCGGAGTCAGCGATCTCGGGCAAGAGGCAAGGCGGCGACAAGTCGTCTGCATTTGCGGACACGACGGAACGCTTCGGGGACCCCTCGGAACGGTACTCCACGGATCCGGAGAATCAGCTGGCCACGTACATGCTGGGGGATGTCGGCGTCACTCTGATCTACCTGGAGAGCGTACAGACCGGTGCGTGCGAGGCCCCGAACTATCCGGAAGACTGGTCCACCAGCGAGAGGAACACAATCTACACCGAGATAACCGCCGCCCTCGGAAGGCTGAAGCAACTCTCGCCATCAGGGTCGCGGCTCCAGTTCGACCTCGATGATCCCCAGACGATTCCCACATCCGTCGAGCCGATCCAGGGGTCTGCATTCGACAGCACCTGGGTCAATGACGCGATGGATTCGCTCAAGG
>CAYYQN010000061.1:0-26068 GCA_964473865.1 uncultured bacterium
GTGTCCGTCTTGCAGCATCACTGATATTGCCTGCATCCGACCAGGCATGACTCCGGGCATCTGCGCTTCCGGCGAGCATCCGAACCCATCGATCGCCCCGCAGTACATTGTCCAGGCTGCGGATGCCTGTAACGATCCCACGGCTTTCCGGTTGGCATCGATTGAGATCGCGATTGGCAATATCCCTGCGCTCGAGCTCACCAGTGCCTTGTGGTACGCCTACCGTCTGAACGGTTCGATCGCGTCGATCGCGACCGGGAACTACGAAGGTCCCCAGGGTAGAACCAGCTACCCGGGAGCCCTGCCGTTCGCCTTGGGGGTTAGTGGTTTCACCTGGACCGGGGAGTACTACAGCCATGAAACCAACTGCCTTGGTGACGCGGATGGCGGAGCCTACGGACCTATGAACGTTGACATCTCCGGACCGGCTTCCGGATGGGCATGGGGCTTCTGCGCGAATCCCGACACGCCATTCTGTCCAACTAACCTGGCGACGTCCGGAGCCTCTGCCGCAGTCGCTGGTGCCATAGCCCTCCTTCGCTCATACTGGGCAGATGAGATCGGCGAGACGACTCTGCCGTCGCCCGGGTTCCTAGCAGGGTTCATCACAGGATCAGCGCTCGATTACTCCCAGGATCCGACCTCATACCCCGATTTGACGTGCCCCACTTGCACCAGGGACGACTACGGCCCCGGGCGCCTGAACGTCGCCGGCGCTCTACGCCTTCTCGAGATCTACCACAACCCAATCCCCGGCGCGTGGATACTGCTCCGGACATTGGGCTACGCTGACCATGACTCCATCATTCACGACACGGCGGAATGGTCCGCTGGTGACACGTTGTTCCGGGCCAACACGATCTATTGGACGATTGAGGCCCCGGAGATGGACGAGCCGTTCTTGCCCGGTCACGTCGCATTCCTGATTCCTGAGCTGTCACATGTCTACCCTCACATAGCGACCTCTAACACGCAGCCGGACACCTTCACGGTTCCCCAGTTTCAGGGCCGCATGATGTCCCATTGCGTACGTAATGGCATTCCCGGCGGGCACATGGGGGTCTTCGACTCCAGCGGGCGCACCCGCGCGTGGGGCGACTACTATCGCTATTCCCTGGACGACGGCCTCCACTGGTCGGACTACGGCTGGTCAGTCGAAAACATGCAACTCACTTACGCCTTTCTCAATGAGAACGGGGCTGGGCTGGACGACATCGCCTCTCGTAGTCTTGATCTGGCCTTCCCGACACCGAGTGCTCCGCCCGTTGCCCTCCGCATCGCCGGGGCATCGCCAAAGGAGACCAGGGTGGAGGTCTTCGACGTATCAGGAAGGCTTGTGATGACGTTAACACCTGAGTCTGCAAGTGCGGACTTCGTGTGGTCTGGTGAGCGGGCGGAGGGCACACGCGCGCCCTCCGGTGTGTATTTCGTTCGGGCGGCGCATGGGGGCCGCGCAGTTGTCAAGCGACTGACCGTCGTGCGATGATCCTCCGCAGCCCGCGCCAGAGAAAGGAAGGGGCGATGCGTACGTCCTCATACGGACCCAGAATTCTCCGGAAGATCTCCTGTGGTTTTGGCTTGGTGATGGCCACGGCGGTCGCGTGCACATCGGCATCCGCCGCAACCTGGATCGTGGAAGCCGACCCGGCCAACCCTGAGCGCCGCGTCGAAGCCGCGGTGGCACAAGCAGCGTCCGGCGATACCGTACTGGTGGGACCGGGACTCTACTTTGAGCACATCGCGGTTCCGGAGATTGACCTAACGATCATTGGCCGGGACGGCGCCCAGTCTACGATCTTGGACGGCGAGCGGGAGTTTCCCGGGCACGAAGGGAGCATCATCGCCGCGCTGGGGGGACTCCGACTCCTGCGCCTCGAGAGGCTGACGTTCCAGCACGGCCAAGGCAGTACCTACCCCATGTCGCGACGAATCGGCGGCGCCGTATACTGCTCGGGCCGAAGCCTGGAGGTAGCGGACTGCCGGTTTGTCGAGAACCATGTGGCCACGGTTGAGCTCGATGGGGGGGCCATTGGTGTCATGAGCAGCCCGACGACGACGATCCGCAGGAGCACCTTTGTCGACAACAACAGCAACGGCGACGGTGGCACCCTCTACGTGAGCGGTACGGACAACCTTGTGATCTCCGAAAGCCGCATCGGGGCGCCGTACCAGCCTGGAGGTTTCACCATCTACTGCTACGGCGGCTATAGCGGCACGGCCGGCAATGCGACGATCGAGCTTTGTGACTTCGTCAGTGAGACGGGAACCGGCCCGGAGAGCCTCTTCTTCGGGGTCGTTCACGTGACCGTGCGGGAGAGCCAGTTCCGCGATTTTGTGGGTTCGGGTGCGCTGCGGTTTGAGGGCGATCTTGATGCCGAGGTGGATCTGACAGTGAGGCTGGAAGGAAATCGCTTCTGGAGAGACCCGGCCACCGGTGGGATGGATCACAACTGGGTCGTCGGTCCGTCGATCGGGAGGATACACCTCCAGGCCGCCAGCAACACGTTTTCGCATGTCGACCTGGACGCGACCGCTTTCGAAGTGATGCTCGACCGGAACATCTTCTCCCAAGCCAACTGCAACGTGGGCGCCGATTCGGGCGCGCTTCGCTGCAACTGCTCCTGGCCGGATTCGATTCACATTCTCCACGGAGCCCAGATCTCAGCGATAGACAACCTGGTCGCGGATCCCCTTCTCTGCGCCGAGGCGTCCGCCGACCTGCACATCGCCTCTCAGAGCCCGTGCGCTCCGGAGAACTCGCCGGCCGGATGCGGCCTCATTGGCGCGCTGGGGGTCGCCTGCGAGAGCACGCCCGTCCTCGAGACAAGCTGGGGACGGATCAAGCACCTGATGCGAGGCCGCGGGCCCAGCCGGGTCCGGTACGCGGGTCGGGGACGACCGGCGCCTTAAGGGGCGGCTGGAGAGCCGGCCGCCTCGTCTAGTACTCGAACCTGAGCTTGAGATCGAGCGAATAAGTGTCGGTCGGCAGGCCCTGCTCGTTGTTCCGCCGATCGACCGCCGCGTTCAGGAAGAAGAGATTGCTCAGGCGGTAGCGGACGGCGACTTCGCGGTCGGGAGAGGCAGCCAGGTCCTGCGAGTAGATGAGGCTCCACTGCGGCTGCACGATCGGTCGGAGGTTGATCCGCATGGGAGAGCTTCCCAGCAACTGCCCCTCCAGCTGCACCCGGTCGATCCACGGGAGCTGCCCCACGAGCTGCCGCTCCACCTGACCCATCAGCTCCGAGCTGAGCGCCTGGCGCGTCGGATCATCGCGGGTGAAGCTCCCGAAGCTCCCGGAGGTGAGCTGTCCCACGCTCAGAAGCTCGATGAGCTGGGCCTCGCTGTACTCCGGATGATCCGGGCTGCTCAAGGTCACGCTCAGCTCCTGCTTCGCCGGATAGCCCTTCACGGTGACCACGACCTGGATCGGCGGCTCGTCGCCCTGCCCCGCCATTTCGGTCTCTGCCTGGATGTCGAAGTACGGGTTGGGGCCCTGTCCGATGTCCTGGAACTCGATCGTGCCGGAAGTGATGTTCAGGCTTCGGTTGAAGATCCGGTAGCGACCGCTCAGGACTTCGACCGATCCGCCGAGGTTCCAGTAGGGCCAACGGAACGCGATGTGAAGCTCGCCCTCGCCCAGCTCGACGGTCGCCATCGGCTGATTGACCCGAAAGTTGCCCGGCGCGACGGCATCGACGTCGATCAACCACGGCGTCCGGGGCGGGACCGATCCGGCGGGGGGCGGCTTGGCCAGATCCTGGGTGATCAGACCCTCCAGCACGCGCACATTGCCCGTCAGCCGCGGCCGGGTGCTGTCCCCCTCCGCGATCGGCTGTACCGCGAAGTCGCCTTCGAAGAGGAACCGGTAGTTGCCCGTTTCGTAGGCCAGACCATCGCGGACGGTCGCTCTCACGTCGAATCGATCCAGCGCGCGGAACAAACCCGAGGCCGTGACCCTCCCCTCGCTGCCGAGGCTGCCGACCGCTTCCTCGATGTGGACTCCGGCCGAGTCGAGCCGGGCCACGGCACGCACATCGCGCAGCTTCTCTTCCCGCTTGGCGATCCGGAATGCGCCGTCTGCAATCTCGAGGTGTCCCGCCAGCATTCCCGGCCCGGCCGGCGGGCCCAGCTCGACCCAGCCGTTCAGCCGGCCGCTCGGGTCTTGCGCCACCCCGCCGACATCGGGCAGAAGCGAGATGAGCGAAAGATCGGCATCCTTGAGGTCCACCCGCGCCTGCCCGGGCCGTTCCAACGACCGCACGGCCGGGGCGGACAGGTCGATGTCGCGGGGGAGGCTGCCCCGGGCTTCGAGCAGGCTCTGCCCCATGTGCCACTCCAGGCGCTCGAGCGTGATCAAGGAGTCCGCATAGCCTCCGCGCAGGCGCACCGAATCGGCCCCGGCCTGCAGCATCCGCAGGTCCCGGGCCACCAGGTCCAGGCGCGCCTCGGGCGATCGCAACGTGCCGCCGAACTCCGCCGCCAGATCGAAGCGGCCGGCAAGGGTGTTCCCGCGCGCCGGCCCGTTCGAGTCCGCCGCGGGGCGAACCACGCGGATCACTTCGAGCATCGGGTCCGCCGACTCGTCGAGCCCGGTGCCTCCGTCGTCCCAGGCGCGAGCGCCGAGAACCGGGATCAGGAACGGCGCGGCGGGCACGCGCTGCACGGCAACGGCGCCTCCGACCTTCGTCCGGGCCAGGACCGGACCGCGCCGCACAGAATCGCTCAGCGCCTCCAGCGCTTCGGCCCACGGGAGGGCAAACTGCGCGAACAGCGAATCCGCCCGCACGAGCACCTCCGGCCCGGGCGGCTGCGGTCCCACCGGTTCGGGGCCGGGAAGCGGACCGATGAAGCCGCGCGAAGAGGCGCGCAACGAGTCGACGCGCAATCCGATCCCCTCGCCCGCCCGGCCCGCCGCCTCCACCCGGCTCCAGGACCAGTCCGCAGTCTCCACGCCGGTCGCCTCGAGGTGGAAGCGGTAGACCGGAGATCGCAGCGTCCCCTCGCCCTCCAGGCGGCCGGTGGCAAAGCCGCTCCAATCGTCGGTCGAAAGCCCCAGGTAGCCGACGAGGGATCCCAGGTCGAAGTCCGCCACCTCCGCCGCAAAGGCAAACGGCTCGGTGCCGCCATGCCCCGGCCGCGGACGGATCCACCCGTTCCCTCCGGCGCGGCCTTCCGCCATTCGGAGCTGCAGCGAATCGATCCGCACGAGCTCGGGTGACCAGTCGAGGCGCGACCGGTTGGTGAGCTCGATCGATGGGAGCCGACCGATCCGCGCCGTCAAGGAGTCGAACAGGACGGTACCCCGCGTTCGCGGAACCACCCGCGCCGCCAGGTCGACCCGCAGGGTGTCCCGCCAGGCGCGGAGACCCGTACGGATCGTGTCGGCGAGCCACACCGCTCCGGCCACCGAATCGAACGGGACCTTGTACGCGTCCACCTCTTCGGCGTGAAATCCCGTCCTCAGCCGCAGCGGCACCACCGTCCCCGCGATCGAATCGAAGCGCACGTGTCCGAGGAAGACGTCTTCCACACGGCCGGCATCGGCGGTGAGCGAGGCTTGCACCGCAGGCGAGGTCAGCGGCCCCTCGATCCGAAACGGTCCGTGGACCTCTCCCTCCAGCGGGAAGTGGAGCCAGGGCGCCACCCAGTCCTCGAGTCTGAATCCAAGCAGCATCCCCTGGGCCGCGACGGTCCGTTCCGTCCGGCGCCACACGCCGTCCAGGGCGAGCGCCGGAGGGTCCTCCCGCGTGCGCAGCTCCTCGACCACGAGCGCCTGCGGGTCGAACCGCGCGCGGATGGAGACGCCGCTGGTCGGACGGTTCAGCAGACTGCCCGGCTCCAGGTCCAGCTCCGCGCGCAGGCGGATCCGGGGACCGAGGGAATCGGCCTCGGCGCGCACCGTCCCGGCGAAGTCCGACACCGGCATGCCGTCCGCGAAGAGGGAGATCGGCGGCGAGCCGAGGTCGATCCCGCGGAAGCGCAGATCGGCTCGAGAGGTTCCGGCCCGCACCCAGCGCGTGCTTCCGCGTACCCCGATGGTGCCGAGCCGAAGGTGAACCTCGCGCACATCGGCGGTATCGATCGACGCGCGACCCGCCGCGAGCAGCGTGTCGAGGTTGGTCCCGAATACCGATCCGGCCAGATCGACATCGCATTCCGCGCGGGGCGGCATCCCGCCGCCCAGGAACCCGCGGGCGTCGATGCGTCCGGTGAGAGCGTCGGTGGGGTGCCACGGAAGCCCCAGGGAGCGGATGGGCGGCACCCGGGTGGGGCGTAGTTCGCGCACCTCCATCTGGACGGAGACCTGACCCGGCCCCGGAGCGGTCCGGCCCGCGCCGCCGGGAGCGACGGCGGGCGCCGTCCAGGACCCGTCCAGTCGCGCCCGCAGCCCAGGCCCCTCGAGACCCAGGGCGGTGACGACGACACTCTGGGGAATCTGCGCGTCGATGAGACCGTCGGTGAGCGTGACCCAGAGCGACTCCGGCACGGCGCTCACGTGCGCGCGCCGCACCGTGGCTTCCACGCGGCCGCGCCGGAGCGCGAATCCGCTGATTTCGAGCGAGGCCGCGCGCAGCCGGCCCTGCGGGTCAATCAGCTCCACATTCGCCACTTTGAGTTCCGGGATCCGGATCGGGGGCAACCGGTCCGCGATCGACCACGGGTCGCTCTGAGCCGGCTTCGCGGCCGGGCTCGCGGATCCCGATTCGATCGACGCGGGGCGTTTACGGAGGTCGATGCCCACCGAGTCCACGGCCATCCGGGAGACGTAGATGCGCCGCGCCAGGAACGACTGCGGCCGCCACGCGAGCTCGACCGTTCCGACGCGCGCCCACGGCTCCCAACCCGCCGGCGTCAGGCTCTCGAACCGCACCCCTTTGAGACGCAGATCCGTGGGCGCGAAGCGAACCACGCGGTCCACCCGCACGCGCTGCGTGCCGCCGTTCCCCCCCACCGCCCGGGCCAGTCCGCTGGCATCCAAGGCGCGGTCGACCGCCGCCGGCCACCGAACGAGCCAGAACGGCAGCGTCGCGAGAAACACGACAAGGAGGAGGCCCGCTCCGGTGATAAACAGGAAGTCGTGCAGGTGCCGTCTCATCAGAACGCCTGCCCGAGAGCGACATGGAGGTTCCCGGGGCCATCGCCCGGGGCCCTTCCGCTCCCGACCTTGAAGCCGTAGTCCACCCGGACCGGACCGACCGCCGTCTTCACCCGCACGCCGATCCCGATCCCCCACGCCGCGTTCAGCGGCTCGTAGCTTCGATCGCGGAACCCGCGCGTGAACCTGGTGAGGCTGAAGCCCTTCGGCTCCGCCCACACGTTTCCCGTGTCGACGAAGAGGGCTCCCTGCACGATCCAGAGCAGGGGAAACCGGATTTCGCAGCTCATCAAGGCCATGGCCAGTCCGCCGATGGCCCGGCTCTCAACGTCGCGCCGGCCGACCATCCCCTCTCCGTATCCCCGGATCGTGTTCCCGCCGCCGAGGCGGAAACGCTCCTCCCAGGGGATCCGCGAGAGACGCAGCGTGTCCGCGGCGGTGCCGGCCACCAGGCCGTGGCTGAGCGGGTCGATGGCGCCGAGGCGGACCCGCGCCGCGAGGACCCAGCCGGGCTGTGGGCTGTGATAGCCCTGCCAGTTGAGGGTCAACCGGCCGAACTGGTTGCTACCGCCGAGGAGCCCTCCCGCGTATTCCGCCAGGGACTGGACGTACGGCCCGCGGGTCGGATCGAAGATGTCGTTGCGCCAATCGCCCGCCAGCTCGAGGTTCACAAAGCGGGTGGTGTAGCGCGGGCGGACGTCCGCCTGGGTGGTGCGGACGTGCTTCGACTGGATTCCGATGGCGGCGTGAGTCGCCAGGCTCAGCTCTCGCCGCACCGAGAGGTTGTAGCCGATGGTGCGCTGCTCGAAACCCTCCTCGCGCAGCCAGCGCACGTAGGGGGAGGCGATCCCCTGCAGGCGCCTCCGGAACACCCACGGCTCGAGGAAGTCAGCCTGTACGAGTCCCTCGCGCAAATTCACGCCGCCACCGCGAAAGTCGGGATCCAGGGAGTAGTAAACCTTGCCGTTCAGCGTCAGGCGGCGGCCGTAGCCGTCGAGATTGCGCCAGCCCCACTCGGTGAGGAGCCGCACCTGGTCTGACGACGAGTAACCGGCGCCGACTCCGTACCAGGCCGGCTTTCGCTCCGCGAGCTCGATGTCGAGATTGGCCGCCGGGCGGGTGCTATCCGGAAACTGCGGGGCGATGCGGACTCGGGTGAAAAGACCCGTGTCGAGCAGCCGCCGCCGGCTGTCCTGGACGCGACGGGCGGTGAGCGGATCGCCCGCGCGGAACACGATCTCGCGCCGCACCGTCTCCTCCCGCGCCCGGGTGAGTCCATGGACGCGGATGGAGTCGACGAGCACCCGCCCGCCCGGCTCCACGTCGATCACGACCTCCGCCGTGTCCGCCTCGTAGCGGACCGAAAGCTCGGTCCGGCCGAGCGCATACCCCCGGTCGGAGCAGTACGCGCTCACGCGATCTCGCTCGGCCAGGACAGCCGACCAGGAAAGCGGCGTACCGGGTTTCAGGGCGCTGCCGGCTGCAAGTTCCCGGGCCCACTCCGACCGCAGACCGCGCCGGCGCACCCCGGACAGACGCATCTCGGGTCCCTCGTCCAACGCGATCGTCAACCGGACCTCGTCCTGCCGCTGGTTGTAGCGAACCTCCGCGTCGAGCACGCGCGCGAACGGGAAGCCCTCCGAGAGGTAGCGCTTCTCCACGCTCCGCAGGTCTGTCGTCAGGAAGTCCGCGCCGGCATAGCGGGGGGTGCGGAACGGTTTCCACCAGGTGGGCTGGCGCAGGCGCATGACCGAGCGCAACTCGCTCGCGGAGAGGTGCTCGTTCCCGGTGAACCGGATGGCGGCGAGCCGCGGCGCTTCCCCTTCATCCCCTCCGGCGCGAGCCGCCCCCGCCAGAGCGAGCAGGAGAAGCGCCGGGGCGGCGAGGAGAAGGGTCAGCCCCAGGCCGCGATGATCGCGTCCGCCTCGGCGCGCGCCCACCGATCCGCCTCCTGCACAGCATCGAGATCGGCGCCCGCGCCGGTCGCTCGAAGGTCCAGCACTCGTTCCAGGCCTTCGCCGATCTGCGGGAAGGCGACCTTCCCCTCCAGGAACGCCGTCACCAGCACCTCGTCGGCGGCATTCAGGACCGCCGGAGCGGTGCCGCCTTCCGCGAGCGCGCGGCGCGCCAGAGCCAGGCAGGGATAGCGCGCCGCCTCGGGACGCCGGAAATCCAGCCGGCCGAGCATGGTCAGGTCGCAACCCGCGACAGGTCCGGACACCCGCTCCGGATAGCAGAGGGCGTTCTGGATCGGGACCCGCATGTCGGGCGCGGAAAGGACCGCGGTGGAGGAACCGTCGATCCACTCCACCAGTCCGTGCACCACGGACTGCGGATGAATCCAGACCTCGATCCGCTCCGGCGCGACCGCGAAGAGCCAGTGCGCCTCGATCACCTCGAACCCCTTGTTCAGGAGCGTCGCCGAGTCGACGGTGATGCGCGGTCCCATCGACCAGGTCGGATGGCGCAGCGCATCGGCGGGCGTGACCGTGCCCAGCGTAGCGGGATCGCGGTCGCGCAGCGGGCCGCCCGAGGCGGTCAGCACCAGCCGTCGTACCGCATCCGACCCCTGCCCATCGAGCGCCTGGAAGAGGGCGTTGTGCTCGCTGTCGACCGGAAGGAAGCGGCCGCCGCGGCGCCGCGCCTCGGCCGCCAGGAACTCCCCCGCGATGACCAGCGACTCCTTGTTGGCCAGGGCGACGGGTCGCCCCGCGGTCAGCGCCCGCCAGGTCGGCCGCAGCCCCGCCGCGCCCACCAGACCGTTGAGCACGATGTCGGCCTCTTCCATGGCCGCCACGCATTCCACCCCGGAGGCGCCAAACAGAAGCGATCCGGACCATCCGGCGCCGATCCGGTCCCGGAGCTCCGTCTCCAGATCCGCACGACCCAGGGCGACCACCTTCGGACGTAACCGATGCACCTGCTCGGCCAACAGGCTCACATTGGCCCCTGCGGCCAGCGCGAAGACCTCGAGTCGATCCGGCAGGCGCGAGATCACATCGCATGCCGCCCGCCCGATGGAGCCGGTGGAGCCGAGCACGGTCACCCGGCGGGGGCGACCCAGGTTGGCAATCGTCGGATCGGCCATCAGGGGCAATCTAGCACTCTCCGCTTCAGGGCAGGAGCAGCTTCAGGCCCAGGCCGAAAATCGGCGCCGCGAAGATCAGGCTGTCCAGCCGGTCCAGGACCCCGCCGTGGCCCGGGATGACGCCTCCCGCGTCCTTCGCGCCGGCGACCCGCTTCAGGCGGGACTCCACGAGATCGCCCAGCTGCGACGCCACTCCCGCGGCGAGGCCGAGCAGCGCCCCCCGGGCAAGTCCAAGCCCCGGCACGAGAGGCCCGGCCAGCAACGCCGACACGCCGGCGGAAGCGATCAGACCGCCGGCCAGCCCTTCCCAGGTCTTCTTCGGGCTCACGGCGGGCCAGAGGCGGTGCCGTCCGAAAAGCGTGCCCACGGCATAGGCGCCGGTGTCGCACGAGAAGACGACGGCGAGCGCGAACAGGACCCTGGCCGCCGCGGGACCGCCCGACGTCGCCGCCGGATCGGGTTTCCCCCCCAGGCCGCCCAGGGCGGCGAGGAGGAGTCCGAGATAGAACGCGCCCAGCAGGTGCACGCCCCAGGAGCCGGGGCCGGCCCGGGGCCAGCGCGGCCGTGCCGGAAACAAGAGCCAGCACAACCCCGCCACCCAGACCGCCGCAGTGAGCGGCGCGCGCGCCGGGCCGAAGCACCCCCATCGGGCCAGGACGAAGACGATCAACGCCGCCGCGGGAAGGAAACGAGGGGCGCGCCAGCCAATCGCGCCGAAGAGGCCGGCCAGCTCCCAACCGCCCACGATCGCCGCCAGCATCAGCAGCCCGGAGAACGCCAGCGGATGCAGCCAGACCAGAACCAGGACGATCGGGAGGTAGATTGCGGCGGAGCAGAGCCGCTGACGCAACGCCGGTTTCATCCGCCGGAGGGCGCGGCGACGCGCCCGAACCGGCGATCGCGCTTCTGGTATTCCGCCACCGCCGCGAAAAGGTCGCGCTTGCGGAAGTCAGGCCAGAGGGTGTCGGTCACCACGATCTCCGCGTAGGCCGATTGCCAGAGCAGGAAGTTGGAGAGACGCATCTCGCCGCTGGTGCGGATCAGCAGGTCGGGCTGGGGCAGGCCCGCGGTGTAGAGACGCGCTTCCACCGCGGCTTCGTCGATCTCATCTGCACGCAACCGACCCGTGCTCACGTCGGCCAGGAGACGACGCACGCAATCGACCAGTTCGGTCCGCCCCCCATAGGAAAGGGCGAGCACCAGCCGTAAGCCGGTGTTTCCCGAAAGATGGCGGACAGTCCGATCCACCTCCTCGCGCACTTCGTGGGGCAGGTCCTCGATGCGGCCGATCACCTGCAGGTGGACCTGGTTGCGGTGGAGCGCGTCGCGTTCCTCCTTCAGGACCTGCCGGAGGAAACTCATGAGGCCCGCAACCTCGCCGGCCGGCCGGTGCCAGTTCTCGACCGAGAAGGTGTAGAGGGTGAGGACCTCGATCCCCAGCTCGGACGCTCCCTCGACCACCTCCCGCACCGGGCGTCGACCGGCGTGATGGCCGGCGATCCGCGGAAGGCCGCGCCGGGTGGCCCAGCGGCCATTGCCGTCCATGATGACAGCGACGTGCCGCGGCAGGTTTCCCTGCGCGAGGATCGCCTCTTTGTCGAGGTCGGGCTTGAACTGACCGCGTGACATGGGGCGCACTCCCCGCCTCACCGGGAGGCCGGCCGCGCGGTCGCGCGGCCGCTCTCACACTCCGAAGAGCCCGGTTCGATCCCGAGAATCCGGCTCGCGGGCTGCGGAAAGACCCAGGCAACCGCGTGGGTGTTTCCGCGGCCGGCTAGACCTCGAGGATCTCCTTCTCCTTCCGGGCGAGGATGTCATCGACCGCCGCACCGTGTTTGTCGGTCACCTTCTGGACCTCGGCCCGGAGTCGCTCGGCCTCGTCCTCTGACACCGCTCGGTCCTTTTCCGCCTTCTTGAGCTCGTCGTTCGCTTCGCGCCGGATGTTGCGGATGGTGACGCGAGCCTCTTCTCCCGTCTTCTTGGCGCGCTTGACCAGTTCCTGCCGCCGAGCCTCGTTCAGGGTCGGAATCGGGAGTCGGATCAGCTCGCCGTCTTCCGCGGGATTCAATCCGAGGTCGGCCTTCTGGATCGCCTTGACCACGGCGGAGAGCAGCTTCTTGTCCCAGGGCTGCACGACCAGCAGGCGCGGCTGAGGCGCCGTGATCGAAGCGACCTGGCTCAGCGGCATGACCGAACCGTACGCCTCGACCCGCACCGGATCGAGCAAGGCAGGCGTCGCCTTGCCGGTCCGGATGGTCATCAGATCGGCCTTCAAAGCCTCGAGGCCCTTCTTCATCCGCTCGTCGGCACGCTGAACGATCTCGTGGGTCATGGGGTCGGATCCTCCTCCACCAGAGTCCCCACCGACTCCCCGCGCAGGACCCGCGCCAGGTTGCCCGCGGGGCGCAGGTTGAACACCGCGATCGGGAGCCGGTTCTCCTTGGCCAGCGTGATGGCCGTCAGGTCCATCACCCGGAGATTCTGCGCCAGCACCGCCGTATGGTTCAGCCGGGGCAGGAGTCTTGCCGAGCTGTCCTGCACCGGATCGGACGTGTACACCCCGTCGACCTTGGTCGCTTTGAGCACCACTTCGCAGCCGGTCTCCACCGCCCGCAGCACCGCGGCCGTGTCGGTGCTGAAGTAGGGGTTGCCGGTACCCCCGGCCAGGATGATGATGCGCCCCTTCTCGAGATGGCGTCGGGCCCGCCGCCGGATGTACGGCTCCGCGACCTGTTCAATCTTGAGCGCCGAGAGCACCCGCGTGAAGGCCCCCATCCCCTCCAGTTTGTCCTGCAGGGCCAGGGCGTTCATGACGGTGGCCAGCATCCCGATCTGGTCCGCAGCGGAGCGGTCCATGCCGCGAGCGGTGAGGTCCGCTCCGCGCAGGAAGTTGCCCCCGCCGACCACCAAGGCGAGTTCCACGCCCGTCTGGCTCACATCCACAATCTGACGGCAGACCGAACTGACCGTTTCGGGATCGAGCCCGACCCGGCGATCGCCGGCGAGGATCTCGCCGCTGAGCTTGAGCAGGACCCGCTTCCAGCGGGGCGGCTGCGTTGGTGACCGGCCGGTGCCTTCCACGGCGGATCCCCCCGCCTACTTCTTGAGATCCTCGCCCAGGGAATACCGGACGAACCGGCGGATGACGATGTTCTCTCCGAGCTTGGCGATGACGGCAGTCAGGATCTCCCGGATCTTCTTGTCCGGGTCCTTCACGAACGGCTGCTCAAGCAGCACGAACTCTTCGTAGAACTTCTCCAGGCGACCCTCCACGATCTTGGGCCAGACCGGTTCCGGCTTGCCGGAAGTCTTCGCCTGATCCTCGTAGATCGCCCGCTCGCCCGCGATCACCGCAGGGTCCACGTCTTCGCGGCTGACGGCGATCGGGACGGCGGCCGCAATGTGCAGGCAGACGTCATGGACGAACTGCTTGAAGTCCTCGGTCCGGGCCACGAAGTCGGTCTCGCAGTTGACCTCGACCAGAACGCCCACCTTGGACCCCGGATGAATGTAGGACTCGATGACTCCTTCGCCGGTCGCGCGCCCGACCTTTTTCTCCGCGGCCGCCGCGCCCTTCTTGCGCAGAAGCTCGATCGACTTCTCGATGTCGCCGCCGGTCTCCTCGAGCGCCTTCTTGCACTGCATCACGCCCGCCCCGGTCTGCTCGCGCAGCTGCTTCACCATGTCGGCCGAAATCGTCATCGTCGTCACTCCTCGCCCGTCGTCCGGGCCGTGGAGGCCACGAGGGTTGCCGCATCCGCGCCCCGTGCCCTGGTCCATCTTCAGACTGGATGGCGCGGGCCGCCGCACCGGTCGGTCCCGCCATCACATGAAATCGTCGCCCGCCCGGCTCGAGAGGTGCCCGCCTCCGCTTCGGCGGGCCGTCCCGGGCCGTGGATTCTCAAGCGTCCGCGGGGCGTCCCGCCATGGCCGCATCGGGAAGCGCTTCGGGAATCGAGGCGGCGGCGCGCGTCTCGATCACCGTGTCGGCTACGAAGCGAGAGAAGAGCCGAATGCTGCGGATCGCGTCGTCGTTGCCGGGAATCGGGTAGTCCACCTGCTCCGGATCGCAGTTCGTGTCCACGATCCCCATCACCGGGATGTTCAGGCGGCGGGCCTCGGCCACGGCGATGGCCTCCATCTTGGTATCGACCACGAACATGAGCCCGGGCAGCCGGTTCATGTCCCGAATGCCGCTGAAGATCTTCTCGAGCTGACCGCGCTCCTTCTCCAGCCGCGCGACTTCCTTCTTGGACAGCTTTTCGAAGGTGCCGTCCTCGCCCATCCGCTCGACGCTGCGCAGCCGCCGGATGCTCATCTTGATGGTCTGGAAGTTCGTCAGCATTCCGCCGAGCCAGCGCTCCGTCACGAAGAAGTTGCCGGAACGCCGCGCCTCTTCCTGCATGACTGCCTGGGCCTGCTTCTTGGTTCCGACGAAGAGGATCCCGTCTCCTGCCTTGGTCACCTTGATGACGGCCTCGCGCGCCGCATCGACCAGCGCGAGGGTGCGGCTCAGGTCGATGATGTGGATGCCGTTTCTCTCGAGGAAGATGTACTGCTTCATCTTCGGATTCCACCGCCGGGTCTGATGCCCGAAGTGGACTCCGGCTTCCAGAAGCTCGCGCATCGTGATCGTAGCCATGCCTTCCGCCTTTCGATCGAGCAGTTTGGGCCTCTTCCTCCCCGCCCCCAAGACCGGGCCCTCCGGGCCGAGGCCCGAATCGCCCGAGGATGGGACAACCGCTCAGGGAGGCTGTTGAATTCGCCGGTCTTCTAGCGCTTCGAGAACTGGAAGCGCTTGCGGGCTCCCGGCTGCCCGTACTTCTTGCGTTCCTTCATGCGCGGATCTCGGGTCAGCAACCCCTCCTTGTCGAGGAGCGGCTTCAGGCCGACATCGCAACTCCGCAGCGCGCGCGCGATCCCCAGGCTGACGGCCCCGGCCTGCCCCGAGAGCCCGCCCCCGTCCACCGTCGCATGCAGGTCGAACCGGCCCGCGGTCTCGGTCGCCGTGAACGGCTTGTTCGCGATGATCGAGAGGATCTCGCGCTGGAAGTACGCATCCAGGGTCCGGCCGTTGACCTGGCGCTCCCCGGTGCCGGGGGTGATCCGCACCCGCGCCACCGAGGACTTCCGCCGGCCCGTGCCGAGATACATCGTCTTCTGAACCATTCCAGAACCTCCGGTTTGCCGGGGTGACTATCTGCTCGGCGGTACGCTCTCAGACTTGCCCGCCCATCCTTGCTCCGGTCCGCCTTTCGGTACGAAACCGCGGCGCGCCTGGCCCTGCGATCGGCGTCGGGCTCTAGGTGGTCGACGCACGCTTGCGGGGTTTCTTCGCTGCCTCCGCCGCCGGCGTTTCTGCCGTGGCGACGGCGGCCTTGGCGGCCGCAGCCTTGCCGGCTCTCGCCTTGGTGGCTGCCGCTCTACCGGCCGCAGCTCTGCCGGCCGCAGCTCTGCCGGCCACGGCCTTGCCGGTGTCCGCCTTGGGCGCGGGACGCGGCGGGATCGAACGGCCCTGGCCGCCCAGGGTGTACGGAACAGCCTGTTGCGCCTGGTGCGGATGCGTCGGACCTCGGTAGATGTTGAGCTTGCGGATCATCTGCCGGCCGAGCGGGCCCTTCGGGAGCATCCCCCACACGGCATCGCGCACGACTTCGTCCGGCTCCTTCTTCATCCGGTCGGCCAGCCGCTCGAATCGGCCGTGGCCAAGCCAGCCGGTGTGCCGGAAGTAGGTCTTCTGCTGGAGCTTCCGCCCCGTGAAGACGACCTTCTCCGCGTTGATCACGATCACGTGGTCCCCCGTGTCCAGATACGGAACATACAGGGGGTTCCACTTGCCGCGCAGAAGACAGGCGATCTCGCTGGCCATGCGGCCGACGGTCTGCCCCGCGGCATCCACCAAGAACCACCGGCGATCAACATCCGTCGCCCGGGTGGCGTACGTGCCCATGCCCGACTTCCTCCTCGAAACCGCGTTGATGACGCAAAGAGTGGAACATAGCGACAAAGGCCCGAAATGTCAAGCCTCCGTCTCGGGGATTTCGCGGAACGGGGGCCGCTCCACCCCTCGCTCCGTCACCCAACCGCTCACCAGGCCGGCCGGCGTCACGTCGAACGCCGGGTTCCAGGCCGTCACGCCGTCGGGGGCCGCTCTACTACCTTGAAAGCAAAGAAGTTCCTCCGGATCGCGTTCCTCGATCGGAATCCGGCTCCCGTCGGGCAGAGAGGGGTCGAACGAGGATCGAGGAGCCACCACATAGAACGGCACCTTGTAGGCCCGGGCCGCCAGGGCCACGGCCAGAGTCCCGATCTTGTTGGCCGTGTCGCCGTTTCGCGCCACCCGGTCGGCCCCCACCAAGACGGCGTCGATTCGGGTCGTGCGAAAGAGCCAGGCCGCCGCCCCGTCGCAGAGGAGGGCGCAGGGAATCCCGGCGCGGCGCAACTCCCAGGCCGTCAGGCGCGCGCCCTGCAGGAGGGGCCGGGTCTCGTCGGCGTAGACGAAGATCCTCTTCCCCTGACGAACCGCCTCGAAGACAACACCGAGCGCGGTCCCACCGCCCGCGGTGGCCAGCCCGCCGGTGTTGCAGTGGGTCAGGACCTGCCCTGCTGCGGGCAGGAGCTGAGCGCCGTGCGATCCCATGGCCTCCGACAGGGCGAGGTCTTCGGCCAGGATCGCTTGCCCCTCGGAGAGCCCGATGGCCTGTAACTCCGCCACGCCGGCGCCGCGACCCGCCGCGCGCCAGAGGACCGAGACCACGCGATCGACCGCCCAGCGGAGATTGACTGCGGTCGGCCGCGCCTCCGCCACGGCCCGCGCGGACGCCTGCACCCGGTCGAGCCACTCGGGCGCCGAAGCCCCGCCGGTCTGGGCCGCCGCCTGAGCCACAGCGAGGGCGCCGGCCACGCCGATCGCGGGCGCGCCCCGCACCGCGAGCCGGCGAATCGCATCGATCACCTCGGCGGTTGTCGCCAACTCCAGGTAGATCTCCTCCGCGGGCAGCCGCGTCTGATCGAGGATGCGCACCCGCCCGTCGCGCCAGCGCACCGTCTCGAGCAGGCTCACGTCAGGCACGCGACTCTCCTTCCAGGCGCCGGCAGAGACGGCGCAACGCCGCCAGCGGCAGGCCCATGACGTTGAAGTAGTCTCCCTCGATCCGGGACACGAAGATGCCGCCCCATCCCTGGATACCGTAGGCCCCGGCCTTGTCGAGCCCTTCACCCGTGTCCAGATAGGCTTCGAGCTCCGCCGGGCCCATCCGCTCGAAGAAGACGCGAGAATCCTCGACTTCGCTGCCGGCCGCGCCGCGCGCCGGGATGGAAAGGGCCAGGCCGGTCCAGACGGTGTGCCAGCGTCCTCCGATGAGGTTCAACAGCCGCACGGCGTCGGCCCGGTCCCGCGGCTGCTCCAGCACCGCGCCATCCACCTCGACCACGGTGTCGGCGCCCAGACACGCATAGGCGCCCGCGCGCTTCGTCTCCGCCGCCACCGCTTCGGCCTTCGCGACGGCAAGCCGCCGGACGTAGGCCGACGGCGACTCGCTTTGGTGGCGATCCCCCTCGCGCACGCCGGACGGGAGCACGATCAGCGGGATGCCGAGGCGCTCCAGAAGCTCGCGCCGGCGCGGGGAGCGCGAAGCCAGGACCAGCGGCACCCCGCCGAGACCGAGCAGCCTGGCGCCGGGACCGGGATCGATGTCCGTCACGACGCCTCCGGTCCGCCGCGGCGTGACTTCCACGGACCGGAGTCGACGACCAGGGTGACCGGCCCGTCATTGACCAGCTCGACCTCCATCATGGCCTGGAAGACTCCGGTCTCGACCGCGACGCCCAAGGCGCGGGCCCTTGCGCAGAACCGCTCGTAGAGCCGATTTGCTTCCTCAGGAGGGGCGGCCAGCACGAAGCTGGGGCGCCGTCCCTTCACGCAATCACCCAGCAGCGTGAACTGCGAGACCACAAGCATCGCTCCCCCCACATCGTCCAGGCCCAGGTTCATCTTCCCCTCGGCGTCCCGGAAGATGCGGAGCGCGGCGACCTTGGCGGCGAGCCACGCCGCATCGGCTTCGTCGTCCCCCTGCCGCACGCCCAGCAGGACCAGGAGCCCTCTGCCGATCTCGCCGGTCACCCGGCCGTCGACCCGCACCGCGGCCCGAGAGACTCGTTGTACAACCGCCAGCACGGTGGACCTTCAGGGCAGTCTGACGTTGACACCCGCATACGCGGCAACGGAATGCGGGGGGCGAGCCTGGAGATCGTCGATACGTCCTTCCGCGAACGCCGTGACCCGCGCGAGCGGGAAGCGGAGCTCCACTCCGACCAGGGCGTGCCACGCCACGTGGACCGTCTCCGCCTCCGCATCATCCACGAATTCACCAAGCGGATCACCTGCGGGCGGGCGGTCGCGTTCCCGCGCCCTCCGGCTTTGTTCCTTCGGCGACGCGGGCTCTCTTTTCTCCCCCGTCAGGATCGTGATATCCGAGAGGTCGGCCTCTCGCCGGTGCATGCCCACGCCTCCGCCTCCGTACAGCCCGACCACGCCCGGCATGCCGAGCCGCACCGCCGCCAGCAGCGTCTGGTCGGTCCAGGTGGCCCGGCCGCCCAGTTCCTGCCCGCCCCAGGTGACGGAGTCGAGGTCCAGGCGCTTGGTGCGCTGCTCGCCCGCCAGGACGAGCGAGGCGAAGGGCACGACCGGGAAGATCGCCTGCAGCCCGAAAAACGGCGTCCCGCCGATCCGCCCGGAGCCGGCGAAGGCGTCTCCCGCGACATCTTCGTAGCCGCCGCGCACTCCGAACGCGATCTCCGCGTGAACCGGGAATGCGGTGGAGAGGGCGATCAGCGCGACCAGCCGCCACCCGCAGATCGCGCCGGCCCGCCGGCCCCACGCCGCGCGCGCGCCCGCGGGCCGGGGGGGTCCGGCCGGCGCTCCCGACGGGTGCGGTTTGATCCGGGGCGCCGACGGGTGTCGGAACGGTTCGCCCATCACGACTCCTCCTTGGATCCGGATGGAAACATCTGCCGCCGGTCCACGGCGCGCACGCCCTTGACTCCGAGGACGGCCCGGCGCACGCGGTCGAGATGATGGAGGTTGCGGACTTCGAGCAGGAAGTCGCCCACAGCCTCCCCGTCGTCCGAAGAGACCGACGCCTGCCGGATGTTCGATCCGACCTTGCCGATGGCCATGGCGATCTCCCCCAGCATGTTCGGCCGATCCGAACCTCGGACGATGACCTGGGCCAGGAAGACCGTGTCCCGATCCACGTCCCAGCTCACTTCGACAAGCCGCTCCCGCTCGACCTTGTCCTCGAAGGTGTTCGGGCAATCGCCGCGATGGATCGACACTCCGCGCCCGCGCGTGACGATGCCCACGATGCGATCTCCCGGCAGCGGATGGCAGCACTGGGCCATGTGGATCATCAGCGAGCTGATTCCCTGGATCTTGACCCCGCGGGAGGGCCCCCGCGCGAGATCACGCAGCCGATCCACCGCGGCCGGCAGCCCCGGCGGCGCGGCCGGCGTCGGCTCCGGGTAGGCCCGCTTCGCCACCGCCAGCGCCGAGAGATCTCCCTCGCCGATGCGGGCGAAAAGCAGCGCCGCATCCTCGAGGCTGAACGACTGCGCGATCTCGGTCAGCTCATCCTCCGCCGGCAGCTTGCGCCGGCGTTTGCGCAGTTCGCGCTCCAGCATCTCGCGCCCCAGGGCGATGGAATCGGTGAGGCGCTGCTGCTTGAGCCAATGACGGACCTTCTGGCGCGCGCGAGTAGTGCGGACCTGATGGATCCACTCTTCGCGCGGCGCGGCCGAGGGTGAGGTCAGGATCTCGACGATGTCCCCGCTCTTGAGCTCGTAGTCCAGCCGGACCAGGCGGCCGTTGACGCGCGCCCCCACGCAGTGGCTTCCCACCGCGGTGTGCACGGCGTAGGCGAAGTCGATGGGGGTGGCCCCGCGCGGCAGCTGCTTGAGCTCTCCCCGCGGTGTGAAGACGAACACCTCGTCCTGGTACAGGGCCACCCGGAGCAGATCCATGAACTCGTGCGGGTTTTCCGCTTCTTCCTGCCATTCCGTGGTGCCCCGGACCAGGAAGTCGCCGAGCTTGCGCTCCAACTCGCCTTCGACGCGTCCCCCTTCCTTGTACTGGTAGTGCGCGGCGATGCCGTATTCCGCCACCAGGTGCATCTGCCGGGTGCGAATCTGGATCTCCACCCGATGGGTCTGGGGGCCGATCACGGTGGTGTGGAGCGACTGGTACATGTTACTCTTGGGAGAAGCGATATAATCCTTGAACCGATCCTGCATGGGCAGGAAGAGGTCGTGGACGATTCCCAGCACGCGGTAGCAATCCTCCCGCGTCTCGGTGATGACCCGAATGCCGAGCAGGTCGTGGATTCCCTCCAGATTGCCCCCGGTGCGCTCCATCTTCTGCCAGATGGAATAGAAGCTCTTCGGACGCCCGGTGATCTCGGCCTTGATTCTCTCGGCGCGCAGCCGCTCGGAGAGCGGTTCCTGAATGCGGGTGATCGCCTCCTCGCGCTCGGCCCGCTTGGTCGCCACCAGCTCGCTCACCCGCCGGTACGACTCCGGATCCAACTCCTTGAAGGACAGGTCCTCCAGCTCCCACTTCAGGTGCGCGATGCCGAGGCGATGGGCCAGCATGGCATAGATGTCGTGCGTCTCCTGCGCGATGCGGCGCCGCTTGTCCTCGCGGTGCGCCGAGAGGGTACGCATGTTGTGCAGCCGGTCAGCCAGCTTGATCAGGATGACCCGGATGTCCTTGGCCATCGAAAGGAGCATCTTGCGGAAGTTCTCGGACTGCATCGCCTCCGGATTACGGAACGGCACGCCGCCGATCTTGGTGACCCCGTCGACCAAAAGCGCCACTTCCTCGCCGAACTCCCGGCTGAGCTGTTCGCGAGTGATGGCCTTGTTCTCCTCGATGACATCGTGGAGCAGGGCGCCCTGGAGGATGACCGGATCCGCCCCGCGCGTGAGGAGATCGGTGAGGATGACGGCGACCGCGAGACAATGCGTCAGATACGGTTCCCCGGAGAGCCGTCGTTGGTTCTGGTGGGCGGCGCGGGCGAACTCCAGGGCCCGCCACACGTCCCGGGTGTCGCGATCCGGCAGATAGCGCGCCACCGCCTCGCGCAGCCGGGATTCCAGGATCTCCACCGAGTTGGTCGTGGCGTCCATGGCCTAGCCGTTGCCCGGTGCGGCCGCCGGCGCGTCCGGCTGCGCGAGCCGCAGCGCGCGCACCTTGAGTTGCAGACGTTCGCTCCCCCGGTGGCGGTTCACGATCGGTAGGAAGAGAAGCTCGAGCGCGAAGTCGGTACGCGGCAGCGCGCGCGCGTGGCGTCCCAGGCCGAAGCCGATGCAGTCGGGAGCGGCCGGCCCCTCGCCCGCCGCGAAGCGCAGGTGCCGCGACCGTTCCACGCGGACCCGGCGAGCCTTGCATCCGCCGATGAAGAGCGGCTCCTCGTTCCCCACACCGAACGGCGCCAGGCGCTCGATGGCGCGCGCGAGCTCGAGATCGCAGGTCAGAGGATCCAGCGCGGCATCCGCCTGCTGAACCGCCTCCGCCGCGCGCGCGGGCACCGGGCGGGCCAGGAGCGACGCGCGAAAGCGTTCGAAGTTCGCGGGAAACATGGAGACCCCGGCGGCTTGCGGGTGTCCCCCGAACTGGACCAGATGCTCGCGCACTCCACCGAGCCAGGCCAGCAGGTCGTGCCCCCGAGGAGTGCGGGCCGAGCCGCGGCCAACCTCGCCCTGAAGCGACACCAGGACCACCGGCACCCGATAGGCCTCGACCAGGCGGGAAGAAACGATCCCCAGCACGCCCGCGGTCCAGGACGCGGAGCCCAGGATGATCGGGTCGGTCGCCCCCCGCGAACTCGCTTCGACGACCTGCAGGACTTCCTTCAGGATCTTCTCATGTCGCTCCCGCCGCTCGCGGTTGTCATCCTCAACCTCCGCGCCGATCCGCCGGGCGGTGTCGGCGTCGTCCGCGAGCAGCAGGGCGACGGCGCGCGCGGGCGAACCCAACCGGCCCGGGGCGTTCAGGCGCGGGGCGAGCCGATAGGCGATGTCGGTCGAGTCGATCCACGCGGGATCGACCCGGCAAGCATCGGCGAGCGCCAGCCAGGCCGGCCGCGGGTGCTCCCGCATCAGGCGAAGCCCGTGCCAGGTCAGGATGCGGTTCTCGGCCACGAGCGGGACGACGTCGGCCACGGTTCCAAGGGCCACCAGGTCGAGTTGCCGGCGCAGCATCTCCGACTCTGCCTCGCTGTGACGCGTGAGCGCATCCAGCAGGCGATGCGCCACACCGACCGCCGCGAGGTCGCGGAACGGGTACCGCTCGTGCGGGAGGTTCGGATTGACGAGGATCGCGGACTCCGGGATGACGTCTCCCGGGGCGTGGTGGTCGACGACGACGACGTCCACCCCCAGTTCCCGGGCCACCCCGATCGCGTGATTCGCGGACGTACCACAGTCAACCGTGACCAGCAGGCGCCCCCCCCGGGAGCGGACCTCGCGCACCACGCGTTCGGTGAGGCCGAACCCTTCGATCCGCTGAGGGCTGATCGATTGGATTCGGGCGCCGGGATCTCCGCTCGCGTCGTCGCACCCACCGGAGCCCCGGGCGCGGCGACTCCGGGCCACCGCCCGCAACACGCCGATCGTCAGGGCGGAGGCGGCGGTGCCATCGGCATCGAAGTCCCCGAAGACGAAAACCCGCTCGCCGTCCTCGAGCGCCCGGCCCAGACGGTCCACCGCGGCAGCCATGTGGGTGAACAGGAACGGATCGGCCAGGGACTCCAGAGACGGCTCGAGGAAGCTCTCCGCCTGCGCCGGCGAGGAGACCCCGCGGTTCCAGAGCACCTCCGCGGCCGCCGGCGGCAGTCCGATCCCCGCGCCGCTCTCGCGCCACCCGGGCGGGCACGGCGTCTCCGGCAGGACCCAGCGTTTCGGGTGCGGCTCGGGCATAGGGCGATAGGACCAGGCGGCCCGGGGCCGCCCGCCGTCAGGCCTTCCTCTTGATCTTCGTCTTCTTCTTCAGCTCTTCGACAAAGCGCTCCACCGCCTCGGAAGTCCGCTTCTGGATGAGGTTGCTGGTCAACCGGTCCTGGATGTCGGCGAAGGGATACGGGCCGGCCGGGACGATCTCCTCGGTCTTGATCAAGTGCCAGCCGAAGTTCGTGCGAACCAGGTCGGAAACGGTTCCCGGCGCGAGAGCGAATGCCACCGAGTCAAACGGCGCCACCATCTGGCCGCGGCGGAAGTAACCCAGATCGCCCCCCCTGGCCTTGGATCCGGGATCTTCCGAATGGGCCTGGGCCAGCTCACTGAAGTCGGCTCCGCGCTTGACCTGGTCGGCGAGTCCCTGCATCCGGGCCTTCACGGCCGCCGACGCTTCCGGAGACGCGCCTTCGGGAACGCGAAGAAGGATGTGCTTCGCGTGCGCCATCTCGCCGTGCTGGAACTCCTCCGGATGCGCGTCATAGTAGGCCTGAGCCTGCTCGGGCGTCACCTTGACCGTCTCCTGCACCGTCTTCTGCAGATACCGGTTGATCCCCTGGTTCATCTGCCAGTCGAGCGCGAACTGCTCCTTGGTCAGTCCGAGCCCCCGGAGGGCGACCACGAACGAATCCTCGCTGGGGAATCGCTGGGCCCAGAACTTCTGCACGAAGTCGGCCGCTTCCGGGTCGGTGGGGACCGTGCCCGCCTTGCGCGCCGCGAGGTAGAGGACGCGCTGGCTGACGAGGTCGTCGATCGCCTTCGCCTGCAGGGAGTCCTCGGGAGCATCTGGATTCACCCCCGGTCGCCGCCCCTGGCGGTAGAACTGCTGCACGGCGCGATCGATCTCCCCGAGGGTGATCGCCTGGTCGCCGACCTCCACGACGACGAGCGAGGGGTCTCCCTTGATCACGCCAACGGTCTTCTTCTCACCGCAACCGGGACCAACAAACACAGCCCCCGCAAGCAGAAACGCGCCCCAGAGGACGCACCGCACCGTCAATCCGGATTTCACCGAAATCTCCCCGGGTCCGGGCTCACCGAACCCCGTTTCCCCTCTGAGGGGTGCCTGAAGCCTTCATGGTACGATGAACCCCCAGTATAGGAATCGGCCCCCCACCACCCAAGGAGTTTATCCGCGTGGAAAAGCCACAACCTGGCGCGCAGGCGGCGCCGCCCGGCTCGAATCGCGATTACCCCGCCGGCCCAGCAAGAGGTCGGCCCGGCAAGCGCGAACGCTTTCTGACGGATGCCCTTCTCGAGCTGACCGTGGAGTCGCTGGCGTTCGGCGGCGAGGGCATCGCGCGCGCCGACGGCAAGGTGCGGTTCGTGCCGGGGGCGCTTCCGGGCGAGCGGGTGCTGGCGGCCCCCGCGCAGCAGCGCCGCCAGTATGACCGGATGCGCCTCGTGGAGGTGTTGCAGCCCTCGCCGCACCGCCGGCCGGCGCAATGTCCCCACACCCGGGTCTGCGGAGGCTGCGCGCTCCAGACGCTCGACTACTCCGCCCAGCTCGAGGCCAAAGCCGCGCAGGTGCGCGACTGCCTGGAGCGGATCGGCCGCGTGCAGGTGCCCGAGTGGGGACCGCCGGTGCCTTCTCCGCAGACCGCCGCCTACCGGAACAAGATGGAGTACACGTTCGCGATCCGGGGGTGGCGCGAAGACGGCCCGCCCCCGGCGCCCTTCCCTTCCCCCGCGCTGGGCCTGCACGTTCCGGGCCGCTTCGACGCCGTCTTCGACCTCGAGCGCTGTATCCTGCCTTCGGCCGCGAGCCTGCTCGCCGTCGAGGCGGTGCGCCGCTTCGCGCGCGAGCATGCCCTCGAGGCATGGCGGAGCGACGGCGACACCGGGCTTCTGCGTCATCTGATTGTTCGCGAGGGGGCCCGGACCGGCGAGATCCTGGTCGGCCTGGTGACCCGCCGCGACGTCCCGATCATCTCGGAGCTGGGTCCGTTGCTCGCCCGGCAGGTGCCGGGCCTCGTGGGTGCGGTGCTCGTCGTGAATGACACGCTGGCCTCGGTGGCCCGGGGCGACACCGAGCGAGTCCTTTTCGGCCGTCCCTTCTTGCGGGAGCGGCTCGGCGGGCTCTCGTTCACGCTCTCCCTGCAGTCGTTCTTCCAGACCAACACCCGGGGCGCCGAAACGCTGATCGAGGTGGTGCACCAGTGCCTCGGCCCCGGCCGGGATCCCGGCCCCGGCGGAGAGCCGATCACGGGCGGCCGGCTCCTGGATCTCTACTGCGGAGCCGGCACCCTGGGGCTGGCCCTTGCCGGATCGTTCTCGGAGATCCTCGGAGTGGAGCAGAACGCCGCGGCGGTCGCTGACGCCCGGGCCACGGCCGAGGCCAACGGAATCGCTCACGCCCGCTTCATCCGGGCACCCGTGGAAGACTGGCTGGAGGGCAAGGCCCTCGAGGCGGGCGAGCCCCCCCGTTCGCCCTTTGACGGCGGGGTCCTCGTCGACCCGCCGCGCACCGGATTGCACCCGCGCGCGGTGCGGGGAGTCTGCGCGCTAGCCCCATCGTGGATCCTGTACGTCTCGTGCAATCCGTCCACGCTGGCGCGTGATGTCGCGCTCCTGGTCGACGGGGGCTACCGGCCGACCCGCCTCCGGGTCGTGGACATGTTCCCGCATACCGCTCACGTGGAGTCGGTGTTGCTGCTGGAGCGGGCGGCTTGACCCTGATCCGGCAATCCTCCACGGCGCAAACCGCCTTCGGCTCGCGCCGGATTGCCGGATCAGGGTTAACAGGCCGCTAGCGCGAAGGACGGAATCCCAGGCGCGAAAGCACGCGCTGCAGCGGGCCGTCTTTCGTTGCGTAGCCGCGGCTCGGCGCGAGATCGGTTCCCCGCCGCGATGCGGGAAGCGCCTCCCGCCCCGCG
>CAYYQN010000062.1:0-25683 GCA_964473865.1 uncultured bacterium
CCCCAGGATGTACGAGGTCGCGATGAACTCCCCGCTGTCCCAGAACGGACAGGTCATCGCCATGGTCGCGATGTACACCGCCTGTGTGATCAGCAACACCACTCCCGCGCAGATCCAGTGCAGCCGTTCCTCCCACCGCGTCATCGTTCCCTCACTTTCGTCCCCGCGCCGTGACCCGGCGGATCAGCGCCAGGGTCTCCTCGGCCATGGTGTCCCAATTGAAGCGCGCCGCCCACTGCAGCCCGGCGACGGAGAAGCGCCGCCAGAGAGTCTCATCAACGAGCAGCGAGAGCAGGCGGTCGTGGAGCGCGTCCAGGTCGCCGTGCGGCACCAGAAAGCCGGTCTCGCCGTCCCGCACCGACTCCCGCAGCCCCGGCGAGTCGCTGGCCACGCAGGGCAGTCCCGTGGCGTTGGCCTCGATCACGGAGAGCCCCCATCCCTCCTTCGGGGAAGTGTAGAGGAGCACCCGGCCGTCGTGCAGAATCTGGAGCTTCTCCGCCCCTCCCTTGAAGCCGAGGAAGCGCACCGCATCGGCGCACCCCTCCTCCCGGGCGATCCGCTCCAGGTCCGGCCGGTAGTCGCCTTCGCCCACAATCCAGTATTCCGTTCCCGGAACCCGCTCCCGAAGGCGGGCCAGCACGCGGATCGGGTGCTCGATGCACTTGTACTTCTTGAGCCGCCCCAGGTAGATGAGAATCGGCCGCGGCAGCCGAGCGTGCCCGTCCGCCGGGGGAAGGTAGTAGGTGTGATCGATCCCGCTGCGGATGACGTGAATCCGCTGGGCCGGCAGGCCGCGTCCGCGGAGGTCGTCCCGTGTGGAATCGGAAAGAACCTGGAACTCGCTCTGCCGGTAGACCGGGGGAATGAGCTTCTCCTGCAACCAGACATAGAGCGCCAGCGGGAATGCCGCCTGGGAGAAGACCGTCGTCCCGAACAGGTGCGGAATGTTGACCAGCACCGGCGCCTCGCGCTGGAAGGCGGGGCCGTAGAACGGGAGCTTGTTCAGATCTTCCACCAGGACCGTGTACCCGCGCGACCGCAGATGCCTGCGATAATAGGCTCCGACCGCGAAGTTGAAGTTGTACACGTTTCCGATGCGGATGATCTCCATCCCGTCGATCTGGTCGCGCTCCGTCCCGCCGGGAAACCGACAGGTGAGGAACGTTGTCTCGTGTCCGGCCGCATGCAGCCGCCGGTAGATCTCATGGATGATGATCTCGGCGCCGCCCATCTCCGGGTGGCGCAGATCTCGATAGCTCAAGAGCAGGATCTTCTCGTTCTTTCTCTCATTCATCGGTGGCAGGTTTCCTCGCGAGAGTGCCAATCATGGCGCAGGTGTAGAGCCCCGCCCGATGCCGGGAGAGCCACCCCCGCCACGCGCGCCCGAGCGGCCCGAACGGCCAGATCTCGGGCGGGTACTTGGGCAGCACCGTTACCCGGCCTCGCATGAGGGCATAGCGCAGCGACCGGTAGAAGAAACCGGGCACCATCCAATCCCCATAGGTACGCACCGGAACCAGCCCCGCGCGGCGCATGACCCGTTCGAGTCCGCCGGGCGTGAACTCCGTCTCCCACCCGGCGAACCAGCGGCCGAGCACGATCATGGCGTGCTTGGCCGCGGTGTACACGTGATACTTCTGCGGCACGTCGATCAGGGTGTGGCCGCCCGGCGCCGTGACCCGCGCGTTCTCGCGGACCAGCGGCATCGGGTCGCGGAAGTGCTCGAGCAGACCCTGGTGGAAGACGAGAGCAAAGGCCCCGTCCCGAAACGGCATGCGCTGCGCATCGGCGCAGACCGGGTGTACCGTGAGTCCGAGCTGATCGGCCTGCCGGCGAATGACCGCGAAGGAGGTGCGCACGTAGTCGAGGACCACGACCCGGCTGCCGCGCCGGGCCAGATCCAGGCTGTCCCGGCCGGAACCCGCCCCGACCTCGCAGCACCAGCAACCCTCCAGGGGGAGCGTGTCGAGCTGCCGCCGGATACGGTCCTCGTTCGAGTAGACGTCGTCGATCTCTTCGCGCTCCGCCCAGTAGCGCTCCCAGTGACCGGGTGTCGCCTGCCGCGCGCTCACGCGCCGCTCCGCCGCGGGCCCAGTTCCGCCGGGCGCAACGCCTGGGCGATCGGGTCGAGCACGCCGTTGACGAAACCGTCCGAGCCGTCCTCTCCGTACCGTTTGGCCAGCTCGATGGCCTGATCGAGAACCACCCGGGCCGGGACTTCGGAGGGCTCGCGCAACTCCGCCACCGCGAGACGGAGGATGGTCCGGACCACCGCGCTCAACCGGTGCATCTCCCAGTGGGCCAGGCGGGAGCGGATGCGCTCGTCGATCTCCTCCCGCTCCGCCGCCTGTCGACCCAGCACCCGCACCGCGTAGTCGCGCCCATCCTCGGTGAGGTGATACCGGCCCAGGGCGTAGTCGAGGAGCTCGCGGGGGTCTTCTCCGCCCACGTCCGCCTCAAAGAGGACGCGAAACAGGATTTCCCGCGACTTGCGCCGGCCACCGGGGAGCTCGCGCACCCGCGCTACTTTCCGCGCGCCGTCCGCGCCGGACGCGGCTTGAGCCGCTGCGCCAGGTCGGCCAGCTCCAGGGCGGAGAGGGCGGCTTCCCAACCGCGGCCGCTCTGCTTGATCCCGGCCCGCTCGATCGCCTGCTCCATCGTGTCGGCCGTGATGACGCCGAACACGACCGGGACTCGCGTCTCCCAGCCCGCGCGCGCCAGCCCGGCAGCGGTCTCCTTGGCGATGTAGTCGAAGTGCGGCGTCTGCCCGCGGATGACGCACCCCAGACCGAGGACGGCATCGAACCGCCCGGTCTCCGCCGCCAGCCGGGCCACCGGCGGCAGCTCGAAGGCGCCCGGCACCCAGAAGATCTCGATCGTTTCCGGGTCGGCCCCGTGCTGCCCCAGGCAGTCGATCGCTCCCTGCACCAACTGCTCGGTGATGACGCGGCTGAAGCGGCTGGCCACGAGGGCGAAACGCCGTCCCTTCCCGTCCAGCATCCCGCGATGTTCCTTCGGCATCCTTCCTCCTCCCGGCACGCACGCCCGGACTATTCCAGATTCAACATGTGACCAAGCTTGCGCTTCTTGGTCTCGAGATACCTGCGGTTCCGCGGGTTGGGGGTGATCTCCAGCGGCACCCGTTCGACGACCTCCAGGCCGTAGGCGCCCAGGCCGACGCGCTTCGTCGGGTTGTTGGTGAGCAGCCGAATGGCATGGAGACCGAGGTCGGCCAGCACCTGGGCCCCGATTCCGTAATCACGCTCGTCCGGCTTGAACCCGAGGCGAAGATTCGCTTCCACGGTGTCCAGCCCTTCATCCTGCAGGTGGTACGCGCGGAGCTTGTTCGAAAGCCCGATCCCCCGCCCCTCCTGCCGCATGTAGAGGAAGACGCCGCGCCCCTCTTCCCGGATCATCTCCAGCGCGCGCTCCCGCTGGGCCCCGCAGTCACAGCGCATGGAGCCGAGCACGTCGCCGGTCAGGCACTCGGAGTGGACACGCACCAGCACCGGCGCCAAACCCGAAATGTCGCCCAGGACCAGCGCCACGTGCTCCGCGCCGTCGAGCAGGCTCTCATAGAGGCAGAGGCGGAACTCTCCGTAGCGCGTCGGGAGGACCGTCTCGGTGACGCACCGCACCAGCTTCTCGTTTCGCTTCCGGAAGCGGATCAGCTCGGCGATCGTGACGACCCGGATGCCGTGCTGCGCGCCGAAGGCCAAAAGCTCGGGCAGCCGCGCCATGGTGCCGTCCTCGCTCAGGACTTCGCACAGCACCCCGGCGGGGTACGCGCCGGCGAAGCGCGCCAGATCGACCGTCGCCTCGGTGTGTCCGGCGCGTCGCAGGACGCCGCCTTTGCGCGCGGCGAGAGGGAAGACGTGTCCCGGTCGGCCGAGATCCTCGGGCCGCGTATCCGGCCGGATGAGGGTCTGGATCGTGATCGCGCGATCGTGGGCCGAGATTCCGGTGGTCGTGCCGTCGTGCGCATCCACCGAGACGGTGAACGGAGTGCCCAGCTTGGCAGTGTTCACCTGGACCATCGGCTGGAGGTCCAGCTCCTTGAGCCTCTCCTCCTCCATCGGTACGCAGATGAGCCCGCGCCCGTAGCGAGCCATGAAGTTCACGATTTCAGGAGTGATGAACTGGGCGGCGCAGATCAGGTCTCCCTCGTTCTCGCGGTCCTCGTCGTCGACGACGATCACCACCCGGCCCTGACGGATCTCCTCGATCGCTTCCTCGGCCGTGGCCAGCGGCCGCGGAGCCCCGGCCCGCGGGGCGCCTCGGTCCGGCGCCTCGGGGTCCGGGCCGCCCGTTCTCTTTGTGGTCCTCAACGGTCCCCCCGTTCCCACGCTTCGTAGACCTGCCGCGCCGGCGTCCCCCACGAACCCGGGGCGTCCCCGGCGGAGTCCGGGGCTCGGCGGCCGCCCTCGGCCAGGCTCGGAGCGGCGGACGCCCCGGCAGCCAGCGCCTTCGCGGCGTACTTGGCCAGGATATCAGCCTCCACGTTTACCTCATCCCCCGCGCGGTAGGTCCCGAAAAGGGTCCGCTCGCGAGTCTCGGGGATGATGTGGACTCGGCAGGAGCCGGCATCCACCTCGCCGACCGTAAGGCTCACGCCATCCACGGCGATCGAACCCTTCTCCACCACGAAGCGATCCAGACCCGCGGGCAGACCGACTCGGAAGGAGAGATCGCGCGCTTCGCGTTGAATCTCGAGGATCCGTCCCCGGCCGTCGACATGGCCGTTCACCCAGTGGCCGTCCAGCCGGTCGCCGACGCGCAGCGGCCGCTCCAGGTTCACTTGCTGCCCCGGGCGAAGGGCCCCAAAGGTGGTCCGCCGTAACGTTTCCCCGACGGCGACCACCTCGAACTCGTCGGGCGCGAGGCAGGCGGTGACCGTCTGGCAGACCCCGTTGATGGCGATGGATGCTCCGGGCTGGAGCGTGGGGCCGACCCGGGGGGCGCGCAGCCGCAGGCGACGGCCGGCCGGCCCATCGACCGCCACGGTCACTTCGCCCAGCTCCTCGATCAGCCCGGTGAACACGAGGTCTCCATCCTCCCGCGCGGCTGCCCTCGCGGCCGGGCGCTCAACGCCGACACCGGCCACTCCCGCGAGCGGTTCCGCAACCCCGATCGGGATGGCGTGCCCGCGGCGCACTCAGCGCCGCCCTCCCCGGGGACCCGGCCCACGCACCGCCTCCAACAACCCCTCCCGCCGCCAAAGCAGGTGACGGTCGACTCCGAGCGCCGCTTCCCGGACCGGCTCGAATCGCGCCGCCCGGGGGATGCCGCGCGCCGCCCAACCAGCCGGCCAGGCCATCGCCCCCCCGAGCACGATCGGGGCCACGTAGAGGCTCAGCTCGTCGACCAGGTTCGCGGCGAAGAGCGCCCCGGCCAGTCGCGGACCCGCCTCCACCAAAACGCGCAGAAACCCCTCTTCGCCCAACCGACGAGCAAGGGCCTTCAGCGACACGCGCCGGGCATCCGGCGTTCCGGCCTTGCCGGCAGGCAGTTCCCACACCTCCCAACCGGCATCCCGGAAGGCCCGTAGTCGCCGGTCGGAGTGCCCGAGACGGGTCGCCAGCACCAGACGCTCGCGGCGCTCCCAGCGCGGCCCCAAGCGGCCCGGGACGCGCCGGTAGTTCCCGGCGACCTCCAACGGAACTGCTGATCCGGCAACGGATGCCGGACGATCCGACCAGGCCCTCCAGGTCCGGCACCGGATGGTCGTGCGAAGTTCCGAATCTAGCACAATTCGGGACGGATCGGGCCCGCGGACCGCGCGCACGGTGAGGAGGGGATCGTCCGCAGCCATCGTCCCCGAACCGACGAGGATCGCGTCGGCCGCCGCGCGCTCCCGGTGCACGGCCCGATCCGCGGGCGGACCCGTGATCCTCCGCTCCCGGCCTCCACGGCTTCCGAGCCTGGCGTCGAGGCTCGCCGCCATCTTGACCCGAAGCAGCGCGCGGCCGAACCGGTGCCGGAAGTGGTAGGAAATGCTGTCCGACAGCGCTTCATCCGCGCCCGGCCCGACAACGACTTCCAAGCCTGCCTTCCTGAGACCTGCGATCCCACTCCCCGCCACCCGGGGATTCGGGTCGAGGCAGGCCACCACGATCCGGGCGGGACGGGCCGCGATCACCCGGTCGACGCACGGCGGGGTCTTTCCGTGGAAGCTGCACGGTTCCAGGGTGACGAATAGCGTCGATCCGGCCGGCAACGGCGTGCCGGGGGAGACCCGATCGAGCAGGCTCGCCTCCGCATGCGGCCCGCCGAAACGGGCGTGGTGGCCGGTGCAGAGGCGCCGGCCTGGGATCGCCAGTGCCGCGCCGACGATCGGATTGGGGGCGACGCGCCCCTCCCCGCGCCGGGCGGCGCGCAGGGCCGCGTTCATCCCGGCGGAGTCGAGGCCGGATCCGCTCTCCGCGCCCTGAAGAGACGAAGAGACGCGTCTTTCCGTTCCCCGGATCTTCCCCTCCGCCATCCGCTTCCTCCTCGCGGGCACCCGCCCGGCAGAGGAGTGTCGGCCCACCTGCAGGGAGCCGTCAAGGAACCCTGGCGCAGCGCAACCATCGAAGTCCCGTGCGCTCCCTGGAACCGGGCCGCGCCGTGTTATTCTGGCCGGTCGACCGCAACGGGCACGAGCCCCGGATCGAGTCACGCGGCGGGGCGATCGGGGACGGACCCGCGAGACAACGACAACCGCGGCGGGGGGGGGAATCATGAAGCGAGTCACCGGCATCGGCGGGATCTTCTTCAAGGCGCGGGACCCGGTCGCGTTGCGGGCGTGGTATCAGCGTCACCTCGGGATCGACGTCCAGGAGTGGGGCGGAGCGGTCTTCCGCTGGGCGGACGCCGAAGGAAGGCCGCAGGCCGGGACGACGGTCTGGTCCGTCAGTGCCGCGGACGCGGAGTCCTTCGCGCCGGGCGCCTCGCCGTTCATGATCAACTACCGGGTGGCCGACCTCGAGAGCCTGCAACAGTCCTTGCGCGCCGAAGGATGCCAGGTCCTGGACAAGACCGAGGATTCCGAGTTCGGGAAGTTCGGCTGGGTGATGGACCCCGAGGGAAACAAGGTGGAACTCTGGCAGCCGCCGGAAGGCCAGTAGCCGGGCCGGCCCGGTGGAGGGTGCCGTGGCAGAGCTCAAGACCAAGCCAACCGACGCCAGCGTCGAGGCGTACCTGAACGCCATCGCGGACCCGCGGCGGCAGGACGACTGTCGCGCTCTCGCCAGGCTCATGCGGCGTGTGACCCGGCATCCGCCCAGGATGTGGGGCGCCAGCATCGTCGGCTTCGGCAGCTATCACTATCGGTACGCCAGCGGCCACGAGGGGGACTCCTGCCTGGCGGGGTTCTCCTCCCGCGCCTCGGACATCACCGTCTACCTGGCGCCGGGCTTCGCGGGCCGGGAGGAGCGGCTGTCCGCGCTGGGGAAACACCGCGCCGGCAAGGGCTGCCTGTACCTCAAGCGTCTATCCGACGTCGACACGCGCGTACTCGAAACCCTGATCCGCGAGTCGGTAGCCGAACTCCGGCGGCGGTATCCGAGGTAGGCCGCGGGCTCTTCTGCGTATCGGGTGCATCATCGCGCCCGTACGGCCCGGGGACGCAAGCGGAAGAGGATTGCCGGGGCAGGGTCAGAACTCGGCTCGGACTCCGATCGTCGGCAGAATGCCGATCGCGGCCCGGTCCGTGACATCGAGCTCGCCGAAGTCCCACCGCGGCTTCTGCGGAGCCCGATAGTTGTACACGTTCTGCACGTCGACGAATCCGACGAGCGCCCGCCGCGCGAAGTTCCAGCGCCGGTCGACACGCAGGTCAAGCTGATGGGCCGGGCCGAGCCGCCGCGCCAGGTACTCTTCCGGCAGGAGCTGGGTCTCACCCGCGGGGGTCGTGCGGGGATCGTATACCGGCGTGTACGGCGCCCCGGTGATCAGACGGAACCGGGCGCTCATCTCCCAGCGCGAGTTGAAGACGTATCCCCCCGAGAGGCCGAGGATGAATCGCTGATCGTACGATCCGGGGTACCACCGGCCGTTCAGGGCGCGCACTCCGCTCTTTCCGACGCCGATGCTGGCCTGGCCGTAACAGGGAACTTCGGAGAGCTTCTTCCGGAGGAAGAGCTCGGTCCCGAACGCCTCGCCGCTGGCGCGGGAGGCCAGGTCGAGATAGCCGAATGACCCGAAGTCGTCCTCGCGTCCGCCGAATCCGACGCCGGTGTTGGTCAGCACGAGATAGTCGGTGGCGCGGGCCGTGGCGGAACCCGGCTCGACCCCTCCGGGAAGGTCGCGGTAGCGTTTGTAGTAGGTTTCGAGCCGGAGCGAGGTGTCGTCCCGAAGGAGGACCTCTCCCCCCAGCACACCCATGTCGCAGCGCAGCGGCGCCAGGTCCCGGTTGTCCGGATTGACCAGCCACAACACGGACGGGGACTGATAGTAGCGTCCCAGGCTGGCCAGGAGCTTGACCCGGTCGGAAGGACGATGGGACGCGGAGAGGCGCGGGGCGATCGTCCAGGGATCCGCGAGCGGCGCGAATCGGTCCACCCGGAGCCCGAAGCTGAGCCGCCAGAGCGACGAGAGGTCGGTCTCGGCCTCGGTCCACACGGCGAGTTTTTCATCCGTCCGGTCGAGGCGCAGCCCGGCGGGCAGACCCAACGGTGCGCGGGGGACCCGCCGGCCGCTGGAATCGTAGATGGTATCGGCAAACGCGGTGGTGTTGTCGGTGCCGACCCACTTGAGAGAGGCGCCACCCGAGGCGCGCAGGCCCGGACGGAGCCGGCGGGAGACCTCGGTCTTGAGCGTCGTCGCGCCCTCGATGGCGCGGGTCCGGTAGTACTCCTCGGCAATGGCGCTGGTGTCCGCCTGGCTCAGGTCGAAGCGAATCTGATCGATCCCGGCGACCAGCTCGGCGTAGCCATCCTCGACGAGATGGCGGAGGCGGACACTCCCGCTGAGCTGCCGCTGGCTGTTGTCGAGGAGACTGGCCACGGTCCGCCGTTTCTTCGCGTCTCCCCGGTCGGTGTCGACCTCGTCGAAGGCCGCCAGACCCAGCACGGAAACGCGGTTTCGGGGAGTCGGCGCGAGCTCGACGAACAGGTTTAGGTCGGTGTAGACAGGCACGAACGGCTGCCCGGCGGCCTTGAAGATCAGATCCAGGTAACTGCGCCGGGCCGAGGCGACGAAGCTTCCCTTCGCGGTTGCCGGCCCCTCGATCTCCAGCCCGTACTGCGAGGCGGACAGCGTGACTCTTCCTCCGATGCGGTCCTGACGCCCGGGCCGGAAGCCCAGATCGAGGACGGAGGACATCCGGTCGCCATGCCGCGCCCCAAAGCCGCCGGTGGAGAACTCCACGCGGTCCACGAAGTCGAGGTTGACATAGCTCAGCGCGCCCCCGGAGGCACCCGGGGTGGCGAAGTGGTTGATGTTCGGCACCTCCAGTCCGTTCACGATGTACAGGTTCTCCGCGGGCCCGCCGCCGCGGACGACCAGGTCGTTACGCCCGCCCCCGGTCACCTGCGCGACGCCGGGCAGGGCGGTGACGGTGGTGACCACGTCCTCGAAACCGCCGGGAAAGCGGCGGATCTCCTCCCGCCGCAGGGTGGTGGTGCTGGAAGGGGCCGCCATCTCCTTGGCGAAGAGCTGGGGGCGGACGGTGATCGCCTCGAGCTGGACCGCGGCGGGAATGAGTTCCTCATCGACGCGGGTCGGCGAAGCGGCCGAGGCGACGATGTCGGTACGGATCTCGACCTGGTAGCCGATCGAGGAAAACTGCAGGCGATAGGTGCCGGGCGGCAGGTTGTCGATCCGGTAGGTCCCATCGGGCTTCGTGAAGGCGCCCCGCCGCGTGTCGACGACGGCCACGCTGGCGCCCGCAAGCGGCGCCCGGGTGCTGGCGTCGATCACTCTCCCCTCGATCCGGCCCGGGCCGGCCGTATCCGCGGCCCACGCGGGCCCCGAGGCCAGAGCGGACCAGGCCGCCAGCAGCAGGCCCGCTGCCGAGGTCGGCTGGGCATAGCCGCACGCGATACCGCCCGCTGGCCTTCCACGCCACCGTGCCGGTTTCGCCTCGAAGCCCCGGCAGAACCAGAGCATACGGCGGTCCGGTTTCCCATGGTCCGTGTGGTACATGAGGCGAAGCGCCCTCCGCGGAGATTCCAGGACCTTCGCTGATGCTTCCGCGTGCTTCCCGACGGCGCGAGGAAACCACGCACTCGAAGCGCGACCCGGGAGCCGCCCGGCCCCCAGTCTTGGACGCGTGTCCGCGGAAGTCGATCGGCGGGCAGAAGCCGAACTGCGCGGAACCTCGACCCGGCGCAACCATCGGTGCCCGGCGTCCGTAGACTCACCCCAAAAGGGGGGAACCATGGTCAAGACGTTGCGGGCGGTGCGGTTCCTGTTCGTGGGGCCGATGATCCTGCTGCTTCTGGTCGTCATCAACTGGGTGACCTCGCCCGGTGACTGGTGGGTCCAGTGGGCCGCGCTCGGCATCGGCATCGCGTGGGTGATCAGCCTCTTCCGGGTCCTGCGCGCCGTGGTGGTGATCGGAGGACTGACGGCGCTGAGTGCCTGGCTGTGGCGCAGGCAGTCCCGGACCGGGAGCGGCCCGCCGCCGATGCGATAATCAGCATTCGGGGTGGCGGCGGGGCGAGGAAGCCAACTCCTCCCGCCCGGACACCCCGAAGCGAAGTCGGGGCGTCAGTCCTTCCGCTCCCGCGCGTCTTTCACCAACCAGTTCAGCAATCCGGAGATGACGGCGAGCACCACCGCGCCGAGAAGGGCCGGCCCGATCCCGTCAATCCGAAAGCCCGGCACCAGGCGGGCGGTCAGCCCCAGCATCCCAGCGTTGATCACGAAGGTGAAGAGGCCCAGGGTGAGCAGATTCACCGGCAAAGTCAAAAGAAGGATGAGGGGGCGGATGATCGCATTCAGAATCCCCAGGACGAGGGCTGCTTCCACCAGACCCAGGAGATCCTCGGTGTGAAACCCCCGCACGATCCGGCTGGTCAGACCAAGCGCCAGCGCGCTGACGACGAATCGGATGAGTAGTCCGAGCATTCACGACCCTCCCCCAGGACGAGCGGCAGGAACTCGAAGCGATGGTCCCTCCACGCTCCCGGCCGCAACCGCGCAGAGACAGTAGCACCACCGGCCGGTCGCGGTCGCCGGTGGAGATGAGGGTGGCCGGTCCGGAACGCCGCGGCGGCAGCGGGCCGTCGAACGGCTGTCAGCGCTCCAGCGCGACCCCGTATCGGCTGGCCAGCTCTTGCGCGCGCGCCGCCGTATCCCGGAACCGCGCATCCTCGGGATCGATGCTCACGGCCGCGGAAGAGAATCGGACCGCCGCCCGCACGTCTTCCGCAAAGGCCGCCCGGTTGCCCGCGTCAGCCGCTCCGTGCGCCCGGTAGAGCAGCGCCGTGGCGAGGTTGTGCAGCGCCACCGGGTCGCGCGGCAACCGGTTCACCGCCAGCGTGAACGCCTCAACTGCCGCATCCCACATATGCCCGGATAGCGCGAGGTTGCCGAGCGCCAGGAGCGGAGAGGTGTCGCGAGGTGCGAGACCGGCGGCTCGCGCGTAGGCGTCGACTGCCCCGGACGTGTCCCGCCGCGCCAGCAGCACTTCGCCCAGCAGCATCGCGGCGGCCACGCTGGTCGGATCGTCAGTGCATAACACCCGGGCGCGCGCCTCGGCTTCCTGCGGTTGTCCCGCCGCCAGCAGCGCCCGCACGCCCTCCGCGCTGCCCGAGCCCTGCCCGAGGTCGTACACCGTGTAGGGACCGCGCTGCCACAGGGTACGAGCCGCCTCCGCGATTCGCTGCCGATTGACCCGCAGCGACTCCGGACTGCCGGGCGGCAGATGGCGCTCCCGCCCGGTGGCCAGCAGGTATCGGACCCCTTGCCGCCTCCAGCCCTCCGGGCCATAGCGGCCGAGCAGATCCACGCGGAGAATCCGATTCGACTCGCTGGAGACCCAGGGCCCGCCCGGCTCGGCGCCGATCCCGTCGCCTTCGCGAACCGTGGAAGCCACGAATGCGCTCATCGGCACGCGCGGATCGGTGCGTATCCGGGTCGCCACGGAACGACCCAGTTTCGGGAGCCCGGGCCCTACCAGCAGCAACGCCGCCACAATCGCCGCCGTGCGGCGGGCGGAGCGAACTCGGGTGGCGCCTTGTTGCCACAACAGGTGCTCGGCGGCCATCGAGGCGCCACAGCCGGCCAGCAGCGCCAGCGCCGGCCACAGGGGAAGCAGATACCGGGGATACGCAGTCTTCCAGGTGCATAACTGCACCAGATAGACGCCGGACCACGCGGCGAGTAGGAAGATCCAGCGGGGGTCGAACCGCCCCGAAACCGAGGGAGGGGCCGGCTTCCGGTCTTTCTCCCCGACGCGAGCCGGCAAGGCCAGAAGCATGGCCACCAGGACCGCAATCAGTGCGACCGGCCCGAAATCGCGCCAGAGTGTTCCCGCCACCACGGCGGGCCCGGTCGGGCCGATGCCGATTCCCTCCCCAAAGTGCGCGGTGCCCGCGCGCATGTGGGCCGCCTCGTAGAGAAACCCGCGCACGAAGGCCCCCGGAGAGAGGATTACGAACGGATTCAAGAGCAGGAAGGTGCCACCCGCCCAAGGCAGGAGCCGCAGCCAGAAGCGGTTCCACGCGGCGCGGCGTTCGCGGGGAGACGGCTCGACGTCCGTGGTCGGAGCCGCCGTCTCCGACAAGCCGGCGGCCGGCGGCGTTCCCGTTTCTCCCGTCGCGCTCCGGGCGACGGCCGGAGTCAGCAGGAGGCCCAGCGGCCAGAGATAGAGGCCGATCCCGCCGGTGTACTTGCACGCAATCGACAGCCCCAGGGCGATCCCGGCCATGCGCGGAGACTTCCGTTCCGCCAGGCAGAGGACAAACCAGATCAGAAACGCGCTGCACGCAACGTCGGTGGTGACGAGGACGGAGTTGGCGGCGTGCAAGGCATTCAGCGCCAGGAACCCCCCCGCCAGCCACGCCGCCCGGCGGCCCGCGAGGCGTTCCGCGAAGCGCGCCACCCAGAAGACCGAGAGAGCGCCCAGGGCCACGGAGAGGAGTCGGCCCACGATGTAGGCCACGGGCGCACCGCGAGTCGGGAACCGGTAGATGACTCCGCCTCCCGGCGGCCGCGGGTAGGAGCCGGCCGCGAGAACCTTCACCCCGGCGGCCCAGCCGGGGAACGCGCCGAAGAGCATCCCGCCCAGCAGCACAACCAGGAAGAGCAGACCAAGCATGTAGATCATCCCGCCCGGGTAGTTGAAGAACCTGGGATTCAGCGATCCTTCGGTGAAGAGCCAGGTGGCTAGGTTGACCAGAGTCGGCTCATCCCAGTGAAAGACGAACGGCAGGTCCTGCCAGGTTCCGGGCAGCCGCACGAGGACGGCGACGAGCGGAAGCAGCAGAAGGAGGAGCTGCCTCCGGTGCGCGCGCAAGTAGAGCCAGGATTTCCTGCCAATGCCCTGCCGGCCCACGTGGCACCCCCGATTCGATTCGGTCGTGGCGTGCCTCCCCGCTCGGCGGCGCGCCGCTCGGGATCGGCGGGAGTATGAGGGAGCGACGCAATGGTGCCAAGGGGATGTCGGCCGCGCCGAGGAAGCGTAGACCCCGCCCGGGAGGTGTCAGCCGCCCCAAGGGGGTGTCGGCCGGGCCGGAGAAGCGCCGGACGCGGCCGAGGACCGGCGAGGAGATTCGGCAGAAAGCCGTTGAGGCTCCACTTCGGAAGGTCAACGGCCGGCCGGCCGGACTTCCACCCGCGCCAACTCGACAGAGTCTCCCACTCCGTATTCGAAGATCCGCGCGACCCCATCGGAGGTCATCGCGCGGAGTCGTGCCGCCGGAACCGGCTCCGCCAGGATGATCACACCAGCCTGCGTGGCGGCCTCGATGCGCGCGGCGCGGCCGCCCCCCTCCAACACCATGCCCGCGTAGGCGTCCTGGCGGATCTTTAGCCCTTGGGAGTCGATGGAACTGGTCGCCAGGGGAAGCGCCGCGCCCAGATACACCACCCCGTCCTCCAGCCGGCTCACCGGTCCGGCGGCGGCGAGGGAGGTGCGTCGCAGACGGAGTCGAACCTGGGCCCCGTCGCGGCTGACCTGTCCGATCTGCCACAGACTGGAGCGCTGCTCATTGTGGACGCGGACTGCGGCGCCGGAGACGAAGGCGTCCGCGTCGAGGACGCTCCTCGCGCCGGCGTCGGAGGCCGTCCGGGTGCCGGCCCCGGAGGCGGTCTTCGCGCCGGCACCGGCGCCGGAACCGGCGAGTCGGCACAGGATCTCGTCGCGCCCGCGGTCGACCGCGGTGATCTGCGCGCGGACGAAGCCGCTCCCCCGTTCGGAACCGCACGAACCGATGCAGACCTCCTGCCTGAGACCTCCGGGCGCGGTTCTTTCAACCCGGACCCCGGAGAACGCCAGAGGAACATCACGCGTGCCGCCTGCGAGCGTGAACGCAATGATGTCCTGCGCCTCTCCCCGGCTCACCGCGAGCTGCAGAGGATTCGCCGACCGAAGCTCGACGCGGGACCCGGCCGATCGGCCTTGACCCGGCGCCAGCACGGTGAGGAACCGCGATGGGGAGCCGTCCGGGACGCGGTGGCGCAGAAGAACGTAGTCGAGCTCCCGGTCCCGCCACATCGGCGACCGGCCACGCGCCTGGATGACCTCGGCCGGACCGTCCACCGGCAAGACGTGCAGATCCAGGTAGTCGCCTTCGCTCAGTCCCGAGGACCAACGCCATCGGGCCGGCTGCTCCAGCCGGGCCCGCCGCACCTGTGTCAGGTAGCTTGGGAAGTTCCCGTGCGGCTGGGCGCGCCCCCAGCGGTCCGTGTAGCCGCCGAATGGGGGCACCTCGGGACCGGCCAGCGTGCCGCGCCCCTGCGAGACCCAGGCGAGGTTCGGTTCCTGGACCCGCGTCAACATGCCGTGCCAGCTCTGATCGTGTTGATCACCGCCATCAACCAGGAACAGATCGACGATGTACGGATCGGCGCCCTCCGTTTCTACCAGGAGGGCGGCACGTTCGAAGGCGCGCACCGGCCGGGCCCCGGGGCGCAGCCCGCCCGGATACGGATCGTGGCGCGCCACCGCGAGGTGAATCCCGGCCACCGAGGCGAATACCCGGCCCTCTCCCCGCACCCCCCAATAGTCGTGCTGCGTCTCATCCACCGTGACGGTATTGTGGGCCAGGCTATTGCCCTCCCACTGCGGCCGGTAGTCCCAGCTCAACGGATAGCCCAGATCCGGAAGAAGGTCGACTCCGTCCCGGACCAGACCGAGAGCAAGTCGATCGGCCTGGCCGTGCCCGCGCAAGGAGCTGTAGTTCAGCGCCAAGGTCGTCTTTGGACCCGCGCCGCTCGTTTCCAGAATCATGACGCCGTATCCGTCCAGAAACCGGCTCTCCCGCCGAATGCCTTCGCGGTCCTGCTCCCGGACGGCTCGGATCTCCTTCTCCGGGTACGCCTCCCACAGCTCGCCCGGCACCGCCGTTCCGGACTCGTCGGTGCAGGCCGCGGCGAAGCGCGGATCGCGGTACCGCATCGCGGCGAACACGTTCTCACGGGTCAGAATCGACGGCGCGTAGCCGGCACGGCGAACGGGGGGTGAAATCCCGCCTTCGTCCCCGATCGACGGCAGCCGATGGTCCTGCTGGACCATGTCGATGTAGTAGTCAAAGAGCGCCCGCGCCTTGGGTCCGGCGAAGATGTCCGGGTACCGCGGGAGCGGATAGAGAAGGGGGTGCCGGCGGCGCAACTCCTCCAGTCCGCGCGCCACGGAGATGAAGCGAAGATTGTACAAGTTGTAGCTGGGGCTTTCGTAGCCGCCGCCGTCCCGCGTGAGTCCGTTGGTCAGGATGTAGGCGGCCTGCCCGATTCCGAAGTAGGCATAGTCGACCATATCCGCGCTGTTCGGGTGCCGGCCGGAGTGATCATCGAGAACCAGCGCCAGGGACATGGCCGCCGACTGATGATGCCCCTCATTCCCCCAGACCCACTTCGCCTGGATCGCCCGCATTCCCGACCGCAGGATGTAGGTCTCGATATAGCGGCGCAGTTCCTCCCCGTCTTTCACCACAAGCCCCTGGTCCCGGACGAAGCGAACCAGATCGGGATCGTCCTCCAGGTAGTCGTAGAAGGCATCGTAGACCTGGGCCAGGGCCTCCAGGGCCACGCACTCCCAGATGCAGTCGGTGACCAGCCCGCCGTGCTTCCACGTGTAGTAGGGATGGGTGTTGTTCCACGGACCGAGATAGGTGCGGTCGAAGCGGTTTTCCAGGGTCGGGTCATCCCCGTCCCAGCCGTAGTTCGGATAGACCGTGGCCAGGCGAGCGAGGAGGACACACCCCTTGTGCGCGTAACGCCGGTCTCCGGTCAGGAGATACGCCTGGGACAGGCTGCGCAGCGCGGGGATGACCACCGTGCCGTAGACCATGTGGCCGTACTCGCGGAGGGGGAAATAGCGGACCCCGTCCACGACGAAGCCACTCCCGTCATCGGGAAACGGCCCCGTCGTCAGGTCTCCCTGATCGTAGCGGTTGCTGGGATACCACTCGCCGCCGACGGGACACTGGATCTGGTACGGATGGCCGATCGGATCGAGGCGCCAGGGGCAGTTCGGATCGACCTGCCGGACCTGATCCCCGTGGCGGGGACAGCGCGCGACCGATTCCCGGGGTTCGATCACCCGCGGGATGCGGGTCGGCGGCTGGAGCAGCCACAGGAATCGGTCCTCCTGCGCGACGTACCGATCCGCCGGCGCGTACTCGGGCCCGATGTAGCCGCCGACCGAGTCTCCGGTCTCGAAGATGCGGCGCCGCAGGTCGACTCCCCAACCGGGGCGGGCCAGGTTCGCCCGGCCGGCCGCGATGCGTTCGTCGGTGTAGTAGGTCCGGCCGATCTTGGCGGATTGGGAACCGGCCTTCCCCGCGGGCGCCGACCGGGGCGACGTCTCCTGGCACGACGCCAGCAGGAGGAGGCCACACCCGATCCATACCGATCGGCGAATTCCGCTCATGGTCACCGGGCAGGCTCCACGGTCTCGGCCGTGCCCACCTCAACCCGGACGTCGTGAAGGAGACGGGTGGCCAGCCGGTCTACCTCCTGACGCCAGTTCTGGACCGTGGGCGCCACCGGATAGGTCCGACCCCGGCGCCAATCGCCCAGGATCCAGTAGCGCAGCTCCCCGTGTTCGTCGAGCCGACACTGGATCTGCCGCTCCTCCGCCAGCTCGAGCAGATCGACCACCCCCCGCGGATCGGTGACGATCGCCAGACCAACATCGCCGATCGCCGGCTCCTGCCGACCCCACGAGCCCAGAATGCCGCGGGAAACATCGCTGATCGACTGCTCGCGAGGCAGCTTGACGAGTCCGGGCGCCAACAGCACGGATCGGTCGCTTCCGCTCACGGTCACCCGGATCTCCGACTCCGGGCGCGATGTGTAGGAGAGACAGAGCAACCGCACCGTGAGGTCCGGCCGGGACGGCACGACATCCCCGGCGGTGATCTCCACCGCGGCCCGCACCGGCCCCGCGCAGATCCGCTTCCGGGTGAAGCGCGCCTGTCCGCCGCTCGCGGCGTCCTGGACCGGGTAGGCCTGGCCGTCCAGGTACAGTGTCAGACCGCCCAAGCCCGAGGTCTCACCGACACGAAGCGCGTCGATGCCGTCGCGGGTCTCCTGGCGGTAGCTCGCGGCCTCGACCGTCGGATAGAGGAGACGGTCTCCGTTCTTGCCGAAGAATCCGAGCTGCCCCCCGCTCTCGCGATAGGCGCCCCGGTCCGATTCCCACCCGATGCTCGCGGGGATCCAGTCCGCGGCCGTCCCCGTCCGGGCGGGAAGGGCCGGATTGCCGGCACCGGCGGGCGCATAGTAGACGTGGTAGACGCGGCGGGCGGGATCTCCCGCCTGCGGCGGGCTCTCCAGGAACGTCAAAGTCGGCTCGCCCGAGGGTCCGGCGTCGTCGGCCTGATGGGAAGTCTCCTGCCAATCCAGCCATCGGCCCCGCACCACGGCGCACTGAGCCGGGTCGAACGCGGGATCGCGCTCCCGCAGCGCTCGCACCGGAATCGCGATCGGTCGAGGGTCGCTCTCCGGCGCGCCCTCCACCGTCAGGGCCATCCGCTTGCGGTAGGTTCGATACGCCCGCGCGGCCGGCGGACCGCTCAGCCCCGTCCCCTGGCGCAGCGCTGCAGCCGCCTTCGCAAACTCGCCGGCGGCGCAGAGCCGCTCGATCTGTGGCCAGTCGACCCGGCCCGGAGGCTGCCGCTTCCACGCGGCCAGCGCGCGGTCGCGCAGCAACTCCAGGTAGTAGCGCCGCCCGGCGTCGGATCGCTGGATGTAGCGCCCGAGTTCGGTGGCCGGGCCCAAGTCGCCGAGACGGTCCCGGAACGTGACCGCCACCCGGTCGTCGCGGAGCTGCGGCATCAGCGCGATGGCTTCATCGACGAAGGCGTTCGTCTCCACCAGCGCCTGGCGCAGCGCGGGGCGCACGTCGCGCAGAAACCGGTCCGGAGGTCCGTCGATATCGATGGGTTTCGCCCCGGTCATCGTCCAGACGAAGTCGGGCGTTCCGTCGGCGTCCGGATCGATGCTGCGGTGGTCGAAGTAGCCGTCCTCGTCCTCGTCCACCCATTCGTAACGCGCATCGACCTTGCCATCGAGATCGAAGTCCGCATCGAGCCACCCGAACGGGGCGCCGCGCAGGTGGACGCGCGCGTCCGAGGGCGAGTAGTAGAGCCGCAGCGGGGCCTCCGGGGTCAGCGTCAGCTCGAATCGCCGGTTGAGCGCGGGACCCTGGCCGCCCACCCGAGGGAAGTACTTGTTCCCGGACGCGATCACGCCTTCCCATCGCTCGGTCGGATCGGCGGCGATGTCCCGATCGGTATTGGCATTCAGCTCGTCCCAGGTGAGCATGACCCTCGCCCAGGGCGCGGATCGAGCGAACTCGCGCGCGCGCGCGCGGCCCAGCCAGGGTTGCGTGGGAATGCCGCGAAGCGACAAGGTCTCGGTCAGCCCGGCCGGGAGGCGCAGTTCCGATCCGGCCCGGCCGTCCGGTTGCAGGAAGCGGCTTCCCGGCGCGAGCGCCGTGATCGAGAAGTCGTAGTTGTGCGTGCGGCGGCCGTGGGCATCATCGTCCGCGTCAAAGCTCCAGCGCAGCGCTTCGACCTGGTCGCCCAGACCGGAGAATCGAACGATTTCGTCACTGCAGCCGTCCCGATCGGCGTCACAGATGACGAAGGGGTTCTCCCAGATGGACTGCCACTGGCTCGAGCCCTCCGTCAACCCGAAGGCCACCAGCGTCTCGTCGCCGCTGAAGTGGCAGCGCGCGGCGCAGAGCAGCTCGTCGTACGAGTAGTCCACGTCGTAGAGAAGCTGGTTGTCGTCGCCGTCGTCGCGCGCCCACCACACGCGCAGCGCGTCCTTGCCGAGGTAGCGGTCCTGAGGGGACCAGTAGTAGATCCCCATCTCGTCCACGTCATCGTCCTGGTCCGCATCGAGGTAGTCGGTCGCCGCGTCGACGGTCCCGTCGGCCTTCCAGTCGGCGAGATAGAGATCGCTGTCGAGGTCCGGGGCGCCGTCGGCGTCTAGGTCGCCGTCTTCGTCGATGGCGCGGACGAGCAGCGGCCGCGCCGCGTCGGTATGTCGGGGAGAGGTGTCGATGAACCAGGCCTCCTCGTGCCGGCCGTCCCGGTTCCGGTCGACCAGCACGAATTCGCCGGGCCGGGCCCGCTTGACCTTGGCGATCATCCCCCGATCGAGCCTGGCCGCGGCGCCGAAGACCCGCTCGAACAGCGCCTGCCGGGCGTCCCGCTTGGGCGCGCAGCTGAAACAGCCGGAACCGGCCGGCAGCCCTGCGAGCAACAGGATCGGAATCAGGGTCGAAGGGCGGGAGCAGCGCCGGCATACGAGTCGGCAAGCCCGGGCAGCAGCTGCCGCGGTCGTGATGGTCGACCGGCTCGAGGTGCATCGCCGGCGCACGAGTCGGCAAGCCCGGGTAAGGCGGTGGTAGGGACGTTTCAGTGCCTTCATGCCTATGCCGATCGCCATCAGGGCCGGAGCGCCGGGCTCCGCCCGCGTCCATTCTTGTTCGCGCCGCGTTCCAGCCGGGTGCTGAAAGACCCAGTCAACCGCGCAACGGCGCCAACGGAACGCCCCGCCGGCCCCTCGGCCTCCAACCGTCCGCCGCGGGTGACCACCGGCAGTATCGCCGAGCCGCCATCCGCCTTCAAGAACGACGCGGAGGGTTGGCGACCAAAGACTCCGGTCGCACTCACAACGACACGGCGAGCCAGCGACCGAAGAGACCGATCGCCTTGACAACGAGGTGGCGAGCCAGCGACCGAAGAGGCCGATCGCCTTGACAACGAGGCGGCGGGCTAGCGACCGAAGAGGCCGGTCGCCTTGACAACGAGGCGGCGAGCCAGCGACCGAAGAGGCCGATCGCCTTGACACCGAGGCGGCGGGCTAGCGACCGAAGAGGCCGGTCGCCTTGACTCCGTCGAGGACGAACTGCGTTGCCAGGAAAAGGAGCAGGAGTCCCATCACGCGAGCGATCACGCGGATCCCGATCTGCCCGAAGATCCGGATCAGAAACTCGGTGAGCGAGAGAATGGCCCAGGAGAGGAGCATCACCAGCGCGATGGCCGCGAGCACCACCAGCGACCCGCCGGCGCCTTCCTGGGTCCCGGCAAAGAGGATCACTCCCGCGATGCTTCCCGGACCCGCCAGGAGGGGAATGGCCAGGGGCGTGACGCTCACGTCGTTCTTCCCCGCCGCTTCCTCCTCTTCCTTTTCCGTGGTCTCGGTCCGGGAAACACGGCCGTAGAGCATCTCGATCCCGATCCCGAAGAGGAGGAACCCGCCGGCGATCCGGACGGCGGGCGCTCCGATTCCGAAGTGGTGCAGGAGGAAGCCGCCGGCCACAGCGAAGAAGGAGAGGACCGCGAAGGCGATCACCATCGCCCGCCGGACCATCCGGCGGCGATCGGCCGGGCTGTTCTTTCGCGTGATGGCGGCGAAGAGGGGGATGCAGCCGACCGGATCGACGATCAGGAAGAGGTTGATGACAATCGTGACGAAGACCGCGAAGTCCATCCGCCTCCTCCGGCCGGGGGCCCCGGCCCCGGCGCCGCCGCTCACGGGCCAGGCGGGATGGTCCCGGTTCGGGGCGGCGGCGTCAACCCCGGTCGGCGCTTCCCGGCTCTCTTCGCGCTCTCCATCCGCTCCGCCACCGGGAAGGCCGATACCGGCCTCCCGCCGCGGGCCGTCCCCACGAAGACCGGACTCCGCCCCCGCCGATCTGCTACCCTTCGCGGCCGAGATGTCAACCATCCTGGTCATCGAGGACGAAAGGGATCTGCTGAAGGTCCTGGAGTACAACCTCCGCCAGGCGGGGCACCAGGTGCACACCGCCGCGCGCGGCAAGGATGGCCTGCGACTGGCGCGGGAGAAGCGGCCGGATCTGGTCCTGCTCGACCTGATGCTTCCCGACCTGCCGGGAACCGAGATCTGCCGCACCCTCCGCGGCGCTCCGGAAACGGCAGGGATCGCCGTCATCATGCTCACCGCGCGGGGAGAGGAGATCGACCGGGTCCTGGGCCTCGAACTCGGAGCGGACGACTACGTCGTGAAGCCGTTCAGCGTGCGCGAGCTCCTGCTGCGCATCCAGGCGATCCTTCGCCGCGGCCGCCCCGACTCGACGCCTGCGGCGGTCGTGCAGTTCGGCTGCCTGCGCCTGGATCGCGAGGCGCATCGCACCTGGGTCCAGGAGACGGAGATCGAGTTGACGGCGCTGGAGTTCCGTCTCCTGCTGACCCTTCACGATCGCAGGAACCGGGTCTTGACGCGCGAGAAGCTGCTCGATGAGGTCTGGGGTATTGACGCCGACATCACCACCCGCACGGTCGACACCCACGTCAAGCGCCTGCGCGAGAAACTCGGAGCCGCCGGTGTGTACCTCGAGACGGTACGAGGGGTGGGCTACCGGTTTGCCGCCTCCCCCGGGGAGTCCGAGGCATGAACCTCGGTGTGCGGGCCAAGCTGTTTCTGGTCTCCTCGGGACTCATCGTCGTGTCAGTGATCGCGACCGACTTCCTCGTCACCCGCCGGATCGTCCCGGTGGTGGTGCGGGGGATCCACGATGGGCTGGCGGTGCGCCTGCGCCTGATCGAGCGGGACGTGAACCGGATGGCGGTCCCACTGAGCGACCTCGCCGCCTGGGACGCGCGGGCCGACAGCCTCGGCCGCCTCGCGGAGGCGAGGATCACCATCGTGTCCCGCGATGGCACCGTTCTGGGCGACTCCGACGTCGACGCCAGCCTCATCGCCTCCGTGGAAAACCATGCCGGCCGGCCGGAGATCGCGCAGGCACTGGCCGGGGGATACGGCACCGACACGCGGTACAGCAGTACCCTGCATGACCGGATGGTGTACATGGCGGTGCCGTTCGGCCGGGACCGAGCCCTCGCCGGGGTGGTCCGCGCGGCGGTGCCGCTCACCAGCATCGATCACGCGGTGGCACAGTTCCGCACCGCGATTCTGCTCTCCTCGCTCCTGGCTCTCGGCGTTGCGGTGATCCTGTCGAGCCTCGCCGCCACCTGGATGGCCCGTCCGCTGCGTTCCCTCACCGCCGCGGCGCGCGGCATGGCCGCGGGAGACCTCGCGCGACGCATCGGAATCGCCGGACGCGATGAGATCGGCCAACTGGGGGCGGCGATCGATGACCTCGCGGGAAACCTGCAGGAGACGCTTCATCGACTCCGTGAGGACCTCGACCTGAGGGAGCACATCCTCCATGACCTGCGCGAGGGGGTCATTCTCCTCGACTCCGAAGGCCGGGTGGCGATGGTCAACAACGCCTTGCGGGAAATGTGGCTCTTGACGGGGGACCCCACCGGGCACCTCCCCCTCGAAGTGACCCGTCAGGCCGAGATCCATCGCCTCTTCGAGCGCACCCGGCAGACGGGGCAGGAGCAGACCGCGAAGATCGAGACGGCCGGCGTTCGCCCCCGCCACTTCCTGGCCCACGCGGCCCCGCTCAGCGGCGGGACCGGCGGGCTGCTCGGCGTCTTCATCGATGTGACCGAACTCCGCCGGCTGGAGACCGTGCGGCGCGACTTCGTGGCCAACGTCTCCCATGAACTGCGCACTCCCGTCGCCACCATCCGCTCCGCCGCGGAGACGCTGCGCGCCGGCGCGCAGCAGGACCCCGAATCAGCGACGTCGTTTCTGGCCATAATCGAGCGGAGCGCGGAACGGATGGGCCGGCTGGTCGACGATCTCCTGGAGCTGTCGCGGATCGAGGCCGGGGAGTACCGGCTCAACCTTGCCCCGCTCGCGGCCGGGGAGGTCGTCGAGCCGGTGCTCGCCGCCTTTGCCAAGACTGCCGCCGGCAAGGAGATCCGGTTCTCGCTCGACATTCCGGCTTCCCTCCCCCCGGTGCGCGCCGATCGGAACGCGTTGGAGCAGGTGCTCACGAACCTCGTGGGCAATGCGGTGAAGTACTCCTCCGCGGGAGCGAGGGTCACGGTGCGGGCCGAACTTGCGGGAGACCACGTGCGGATCGCCGTGGCCGACACCGGCCCGGGGATCGAACCGCAGCATCTTCCGCGGCTCTTTGAGCGCTTCTACCGGGCCGATGCGGGTCGGTCCCGGGAGCTGGGCGGGACCGGATTGGGGCTTGCCATCGTCCGCCACCTGGTCGAAGCGATGAGCGGGACCGTTGGCGTGAAGAGCGTGCCGGGCGAAGGAAGCACCTTCTTCTTCGATCTGCCGGTCGCGTAGGCTCCATACGACACGGACCTGCGAGCGAAGTCGCCCCGTGACGCGAGGCTCGACGCGAAGCCCCGGCACTCGCCGTCTCTCCGGTCACCGGACTGTTGCCCGTTTGTCATCAAACCGTCACCGAGTGTGTCTACCCTCCGGCATCGAACGTTGGAGAAAGGAGACACGCCATGTCACACCGGAACCTGTTCGCCGCCCTCCTTCCGGCCGTCGCGGCTATCGGCCTTCTCCTCGGCCCGGCGCCTGCGGCCGCCAAGGGAGAGAAGGCAGTCGATCTGGAGGGTGCCGGCGCCACCTTCCCCTATCCGCTTTACTCGAAGTGGATCTCCGAGTACGGACAGATGCACCCCCAGGTCCGCATCAACTACCAGTCGATCGGCTCGGGCGGTGGGATCCGTCAGATCACCGAGGGCACCGTGGACTTCGCGGGCTCCGACGCCTTCATGAAGGACGACGCGCTGGCGAAGCTGCCGGGCAGGCTGCTGCACATCCCGACCACCCTCGGCGCCGTGGTGATCACCTATAACGCCCCGGGCGTGCCGCAGGGCCTGCGTCTCACGCCCGCCCTGGTCGCGGGCATCTTCCTGGGCGAAGTCGCGAAGTGGAACGACCCCCGGATCGCCGCGGAGAATCCCGGCCTGAAGCTGCCCGACGCGCCGATCGGTGTCGTCCATCGTTCCGACGGCAGCGGCACCACCGCGGTCTTCACCGACTACCTCGCCAAGATCAGCCCGGCCTGGTCGGAGAAGGTGGGCGCCGGCACCAGCGTGGCCTGGCCGGTCGGACTCGGGGCCAAGGGAAACGAGGGCGTGGCCGGCCAGGTAAAGACTACCCCGGGTTCGATCGGCTACATCGAGCTGGTCTACGCGCGGCAGAACAGCCTTCCGTTCGCGAGCCTGCAGAACAGCCGAGGGACCTTCGTCGAACCGACCCTGGAGGCGGTGTCGGCCGCCGCGGCCAACGTCGCCATGCCCGCGGACTTCCGCGTGTCGATCACGAACGCTCCCGGAGAGGCGTCGTACCCCCTCTCCGCCTTCACCTGGATCCTCCTCTACCAGGCGCAGGACGACGCCAGGCGGGGCACCGCCCTGGCCGACTTCCTCTGGTGGGCACTGCACGAGGGGCAGGCGCTCGGCGGCACGCTGGGCTACGCGCCGCTGCCGGCGGCCGTGGTGACGCAGGCGGAGGGCACGCTGCGATCGATCACTGCCGGCGGGAGTCCGGTCCTCGTCAGGTAACGCCGGATGCCCCGAACTGCAGCGACCAGGGAGCGCGAGGTTCGGACTCTGCCCTGGCCTCGGCCCGGGCGGAGGGGCACCGCCTCGCGCCCGACAGGAGCCTCGGTCAACCGAGGCGATCGTGTCTTCCAGGGCCTACTCCGCGGGGCGGCGCTCTTGATCATCGTCCTGATCGCCACGATCGCCCTGGAACTCGTGCTCGCTTCGCGCCTGAGCCTGCAAGCCTTCGGATTCAAGTTCCTCGGCAGCGCCGTCTGGAACCCGGTGAAGGAGACCTTCGGCGGGCTGCCGTTCATCCACGGCACGCTCGTCTCCTCGTTTCTGGCCCTGCTCATCGCCGTGCCCATCTCGTTGGGGGTCGCGATCTTCCTGGTCGAGCTGGCGCCGGCCTGGATGCGCGGTCCGGTCGGGCTCCTGGTGGAGCTGCTCGCGGCCTTGCCGAGCGTAGTCTACGGCCTCTGGGGAATCTTCGTGCTGGTGCCCTGGTTGCGCGCCGATATCCAGCCGGCGCTCGGCAAAACCCTCGGCTTCCTGCCGTTCTTCGCGGGCGCGCCCCGGGGGTTCGGGATGCTCGCCGGAGGCCTGGTGCTCTCGGTCATGATCCTGCCGACGATTTCCTCCGTGAGCCGCGAGGTCCTGCGGGCGGTGCCGGCCTGGG
>CAYYQN010000063.1:0-14196 GCA_964473865.1 uncultured bacterium
GCCCTCAGTCCACCGCCGCCTCCGGTCCGCCCTGGATCGCATCGTCGATACGGCGGCGTAGCCGCGGTCCCCACGGGTTGCCGTCAAAGGGAAGCGCGCCGGGATCGAAGAATCCAACCTGCAGGCTCTCGACTCCGTCGGCGCGCAGCTCGCCCCCCTCGATGGCGCAGAGGAAGCAGGCGACGGCGAGCCACACCTGATCGCCGTTCGGGTAGGTGCTGCGCTGCGTGGGTCCGGTGTAGAAGCCGCTCAGACGGAGCGGTCGCACGCGAAGCCCCGTCTCCTCGAGAACTTCCCGCACGCAGGTACCGTCGATCCGCTCGCCCAATTCCATTCCCCCGGCGGGCAGGCTCCAGAGTCCGGAGTCGCCTCGCCGGTGGAGAAGTACCCGGCCCCGGTCGTCGCGCACCACCGCGCACGCGCAGGGCATAAGGAGAGGTTCCGGGCCGACCCGGCCGCGCAGCCAGCGTATCAGTCCCCGCGGGTGAGGATTGACTCCCTCGGCCCGACCGGCGTCATACCGGGTCGGACCGCCGGCCGCGCCCGCGTCAGCCAGCATCTGCGCGTACCAGGGAAACAGCTCCGGCGCCTCGTCGATTCTGCGGAACTCCTGGCCGAGAGACTCGGCGCCGTCGGGAGAATCCGCGCCGCCGATGATCGCGCACTCGAAACAGGCGGTCACCTGTTGGACGACATCGCCATTTCGGTAGTGCACCGTGTATTCGGGCGAGGTATAGAGCCCGACGAAGCGGCCGGGACGGACTTCGAAGCCGGTTTCCTCGCGCGCTTCTCGGACGAGCGTCTGATGGATCGACTCGCCGGGCTCGAGCAGTCCTCCGGGCAGGCCCCAGACCGGGAAGTCGGCGCGACGCTGGAAGAGGACTCGTCCCCGCTCGTCGCGGATCAAGGCGGTCGCATAGACCAGGAGGATCGGCGCGGAACCGACCCTGGCGCGGATCCACTCGAGGTAGGCGCGATCGGACGGGAGATCAGCAGTCGTCATGTGCGGCCTGGGCCCGACCGACCGGGGCCGACGGGCAGTTCGAAGCAGGCGCCCCGGCACCGACCGGCGGCGCAGGCCACAACGCGCGGGCGATCACGACTTCGGCGGCGTCTCCTTCTTGTTCTCCTCACCCGCATCCTTGAGGCCGGTCTTGAACTCACGGATCCCCTGTCCGAGCGAACGAGCCAGCTGCGGGATGCGGCTGGCGCCGAACAGAACCACCACCGCGAGGAAGATCCAGATCCACTCCCTGCCCTGCGGCATGTGCACGCTCCTGCGGGAAACCCGCGTTCTTCCCGGGTCAGCGTCCCCGGGTCCCTGCCTTTGTCCGCTTCGCCAGCGAATCCGCCAGATCCTGGCCCAGGACCAGGATGAGATCGGCCTCCGGAACCGGCACCCGGTCGGGCTTGACCTCGCCAACGCCGTACTCGGCCTGCAGCCAGGCGCTCAGTTTCTCCGCCGCCCCGGCTTTCCCCGAACGATCGCGCACGACGGTGCGGTCGTAGTCGAAGCGATCGGCGTTGTCCGTGTCGAGAACGTCAAAGCCCGCCCGCCGCAGCGGCGACTGCATGCGGTCGGCCAGCCCAGCGCGGCCGCACCCGTTCAGGAGTTTCAAGGTGGGGCGGTTGCGCAAGGTCTCGAGGTCCTCGGCCGCGGGCGCCGGGGTCACATAGGAGACCGGATCGATCCGCGGCCCGTCCTTCTCCCCTCCAGTGTAGCGCATCGCGATGGAGATGCCGAAGACAAGCACCACGACGAGGAGTGCCGCTCCGGCCAGGATTTCCACGAAGCGGCCGAAACCCCGTCCCCGACTCTTCTTCTTGCGCGTGCTCACGGCTTCCCTTTCGTGCCCGGCGCGGCATCCCTGCCTCCGGCGCGCAGCCGGTCCCGGGCCTCGAGGATGTGCCGGCGCGTCCCTTCCGGCGTCTCCGGGAGGACGTTCACGCCGGCGAAGAGCGGCATGAAGTTCACGTCGCCGGTCCAGCGAGGCACGACCTGGACGACCAGGTGCTCGCCGGCAGCCCCCGAATTGTACCCCAGATTCATCGCCTGCGGATGATAGGCCTCCTGGAGCCATCGCTCCGCCTCGGCCGCCAGGCCCAGGAGGTGCTCCGCCGCCTCCGGGGCGAGCGACTCCCACGAGATCTGGTGGGCGTCAGGCACGATCCAGAGGTGCCCGGCGTTGAACGGCTCCGGGGCGAGGGCGATGACCGCCCCCGGACGGCGCTCCAGCACCAGATCGTCCCGTCGGAGCAGGGCGCACGCGGGACAGCCGTCCGCCGGGTCCGCGCGCCGCTTCGCCAGGACCGCCGCGGCTTCGGCCAACTGCTCGGGCGTGTTGATGCCCGAGATCTCGGTGGGATCGCCGAGCCGGTAGATTCCGACCGGCCGGCCGGCGTCCCGGATCACGCTAAGCGCGTCGGTCAGGTAGTACTCCTTCTGCGCGTTGTCGGCCTGGAGCGAACCAAGCGCGCACAGCAGGGCGCTCAACTGGAAGGTGTAGATCCCGGAGTTGATCTCGCGGATGCCCCGCTGCTCCGGTCCGAGGTCCCGGTCCTCGGTGATGCGGAGAAACCCACCCGATCCGTCCCGGATGATGCGCCCGTACCCGCGCGGGTCCGCCACCTCGGCGGTCAGGACGGTGACGCCGTTGCCGTCCAGCCGGTGGCGCTCCATCAGCTCCCGCAGCGTGGAGGCGCGCAGCAGCGGGACGTCGCCGTAGAGGACCAGACAATCGACATCCGGGGGCTCGGTCTCGAGGAGAGGCGCGGCCACCATGACCGCATGGCCGGTGCCCAGCTGCGGCTCCTGCCGGGCGAACTCCACCCTGTCCGCCGCGTGGCGCCGCTCCACCTCGGCGGCCTGGTGGCCCACCACGACGATGGTCCGGGCCAGCGGGAGCCGGGAGGCGGTGTCGAGCACATGGCCCAGGAGCGACCGGCCATCGATCTCGTGGAGCACCTTCGCCAGGTCGGAGTTCATGCGGGTGCCCTTGCCCGCCGCCAGAACCAGGCTGATCCACCGGGTCCCTTTCGCTGGCGCTTCCGGAATCGGGACCGGATTCGCCGTCACCGGGACCTCCCGCGCGCCGGTTGGGGCGAGCGTACCGGGCGCGGCGGGCGTGCCGTCCGAATCTGAACCGGCAAAGCTCTCGCACCGGATCCTCCGCTCCTCCGCGGCGATTGCGCCGCCCGCGGCGGCACGGTAAGGACCACGTTGTCGATGAGCCGCGCCTTGCCCACGAAACAGGCCGCCGCGAGCACAAGGCGGCCCCGCAGCGGATCCACCGAGCGCAGGCTTTCGGCCTCCAGGACTTCGGCATACTGCAGCCGGCCCAGTCCCCCGCGCAGGCGCCGGCGCACCGCATCGGTCACTTCGCGAGGCCGGGTCAGCGCGCCCGCACGCACCTCGGCCGCCGTCGCCACCAGGGCGCGGTGGAGGTTCGGGGCCCAGGCCCGCTCCGCGGCGGAGAGGTACGTGTTGCGGGAGCTGAGGGCCAACCCGTCCGGGTCGCGCACCGTGGGACAGACGATCAGCTTCACCGGGAGCTCCAGGTCCCGGATCATGCGGGCGATCACGCGCGACTGCTGCCAGTCCTTGGCCCCCAGATACAGCCGGTCCGGCGCCACGGCGTTCAGGAGCTTCGCGACCACGGTGGCCACCCCGACGAAGTGCCCGGGCCGAAAGCGGCCGCAGAGCGGCTCATCCAGTTCGCCGACCAGAACCAGCGTGGAGAAGTCCCGGGCGTAGACCGCCTCCGCTCGTGGTTCGTAGCAGAGATCGACGCCTGCGTCGGCAAGCAGCGCGTGGTCCCGCCGGGGCGCCCGCGGGTAGCTGGCGAGATCCTCGGTCGGGCCGAACTGCAGCGGGTTCACGAAGATGCTCGCAACCACGCATCCGTTCTCGCGCCGGGCGCGTCGCGCCAGGGCGAGGTGGCCTTCGTGCAGGAAGCCCATGGTCGGCACGAACCCGATCCGCTCGCCGCGGGCGCGAGCCGCACCGATCCGCCGCCGCAACGCCGCGGCCGTGCGCACGATCTTCACTCCGGTTCCTCCTCCTCGTAGGCATGCTCGGGGCCGGGAAACGAACCGCCGCGCACCTCCGCGATGTAGCGCCCCAGCGCCTCCCCCACCACGGTGCCCAACTCGGCATACCGCTTCACAAAGCGCGGTTTGAACGACGGCACCAGCCCCAGGACGTCGTGCAGTACCAGCACCTGTCCGTCACACTGCACCCCGGCGCCGATCCCGATGGTCGGGACCGAGACCGTGCGGGTGATCCGCTCCGCCAGCGGGGCCGGGATCTTCTCCAGGACGATGCTGAAGGCGCCGGATTCCTCGAGCAGACAGGCATCATCGATCAGGACATCTCCCGCCGGACCGCGCCCCTGCACTCCGTAGCCGCCGAACTCCAGCACCGACTGCGGCGTGAGGCCCAGATGCCCCATCACCGGGATCCCCGCCTCGGTGATCTTCTGCACCGCGGCCGCGCTGCGCCGTCCCCCCTCGAGCTTCACCGCATCAGCGCCGGTTTCCTGCAGGATCCGTCCCGCCGCCTCCAGCGCCTTCTCCGCGCTGAGCTGAAACGAGAGAAACGGCATGTCGACGACGACCAGCGCTTTCGGGCGGGCCCGCATCACGGCGGCGGCGTGGTGGATCATGTCTTCGAGGCGGACCGGAATCGTGGTTTCGTGGCCGAGGACGGTATTGCCGAGGCTGTCGCCGACCAGGAGCATCGGGAAGCCCGCCTCGTCGCAGAGGCGCGCGAACGCCCAGTCGTAGCAGGTCACGACCGGTATCCGTTCCTTCCCTTTGAGCGCCCGGATGCGAGGAGCGGTCCAACGTCTGGCCATGGCATCTCCTTGGGCACACCGCGACGGCAATCCCGTCCGGCGGCCGGTGGGACGGCGCAATCCGCACGCCTCCCGGCCCGCCGAAACCGACCTCCGGCGCACGAAGGCCGATCCGACGCGCGCAAGCCGGGGCTGTTCCACGGCCTGCCTCGCGGTGTCCCATCCTAGGGCGCAGGAGAGCCGTTGCCAAGCCTGCTCGCGGCGCTGCCGGGAGAAGAAGGCGCCGCCTCGCTCTCCCCCGGACGCAGGACGGCCCCTCGCCCTGAGCCGGGGAGAAACCTCCGATTGCTCAGATCTGACGAAGGGCCGGGGATACGCGAATGCGGCGTGTGCGCTGCGGAACGACGCCGGTGCGGCTACTCCTGCGGAGGTCCGTAGGGCTCCCGGGGCGCCGGCCCGTAGACGAACTTGCCGGCAAGCTGAAGGACTCCGACGTCGATGAGCTCATCGGCTACGACTTCGACGGCGATCGCCACCGTGCCGATCCGCTTCTTGGAAGCCCTCAAGGTGTACGTACCCGGTTCCACGTCCGTGAACAGGAACACGCCGGCGGCGTCGGTGAGCACGTAGCCGACGCAGACCTCATCCTGGTGCAGGGAGACACGGGCTCCCTCGACCGGGTTGCCGACGCGGTCGACGACCGTGCCGGTGACGCTGCCGACCTGGGCCCACGCGACGCCGGTGGCGAGCACCGCAAGCGCGAGGGCAAGCATGATGGCCTTCTTCATGACAGAACCTCCCTACTCTCGGATCCTGTGCCGCGATCCCGTAGCCGGGACCTTCTGGGTGGCGGGGGAGCCCCTCGGGCGGCCCGCATCCGGAGTCGCGGGTCGCTCCGGTCGGGCATCGGGCCAGAGAGGCGCCCACTCGCTCACCTCGGCTAGATGTCGCGTCGGCGATGCCGGCTGATACAGACAACTTCGTTCCCGTCCCACGTAAGACCGTCCGATCCCGCCCGCGGCGTGTCCAAACGCCTCCACGCTGCCCGATGGAGCGCAGGAGCGGTGGTCGCGAACTACAGGCAGAGGTAGCCGTAGCGAGCGCCTCAACCGGCGGCGCACGCCTTCCGGGCGAGGAGTGTCACTTGACGACGACGAAGTGGGCGGTGCGAGTGGTCCCCTCGTCCTGGAACCGCAGGAAATAGGCGCCGGACGGCAGTGGTCTCCCGGCGTCGTCTCGCGCCGGGAAGCTGAGGCCCGGGAGCGCCCCGGCGGCGACCCGGCGCAGCATCCGGCCGGCCACGTCGTGAACCGACAGGCGGGCCGTTCCCGCGGAGACCGGGTGCGGCCAGCTCAGGCGCATCAGGCCTCCGGAAACGACCGGGTTCGGAACCACGCGCGCGCCCGGGCGACTCCCAACCGCAGGCAAGGATCCATCGTGGACTGGGCTCGTGAGCAGCAACGGCAGGCCATCGAGGCGTCCGGTGCCGAGCTTGCCCAGGTACGGTCGATTCTCCGGTATCGAGTAAATGTCGACGACGCTCTGGAGCACCCGGTCATACAGCTGATCTGGGGTCAGCCACGGTTCCAGGGACCGCAGCAGCGCGCACTCACCGGCGATGAAGGGCGTGGCGAACGAAGTGCCGGCGCCGATCGCATACGCCCCGTCGAAGTACGGTCCGTAGATCCCCACCCCCGGCGCAGAGACGGCAACCTTCGGGTGATAGTTGGAGAAGGACGCCTTGACGTCCACGGAGTCCAGCGCTGCGATCATGAGCACACGGGCATCGCTGGCGGGAAAGTACTGCACGGTGTCCACGCCGAGATTCCCCGCCGCGGCCACCATCGCGACGTCACCGAGGTGCGCGAGAGCCACCTCATGGGTAATGATCCCCGAGTGCTCGGTAAGGCCCAGGCTCAGGTTGATGACGTCTGCGCCCTGCTCTACGGCGTAGCGGATCCCTTTGGCGACGGCAAAGGTGCTCCCGCAACCTTCATCGTCAAGCACCCGAACAGGAAGGACGGCGGCGCCCGGGGCCATCAGATGGACGATCCCCGAGACAAGGGTTCCGTGCCCGGCAGCCTCGTCCGGCAGGCCATCGGCATCATCGTCGACTCCATTCGCCGAATCGGACGGGTCGGAATCGTTGTCGACGAAGTCGTAGCCGGTCGCGAGAACGACACCCGCCAGAGCCTCGTGGTCGAGCCTCACGCCGGTGTCCAGCACGGCGACGACGGTCCCCTCCCCGGTGCTCTGGGAATGGGCTTCCGGCAGGTGCAGCCGCGATACGAGCTCCTGGTCAAGATACTCCAGGATCGTGCCTCCGACTGCCGCCACCACCATCTGGCGGGTTCCTTCCGGAGTCTCGTTCCTCCAGGAGTGTTCCACGCAGGCGAAGGGGTTTGCCGGGTCCGCCAACATCTGGGCAATCAAGGCATCGTCGTCCTGGCCGGAAGGGACCTGTAGCAGGAAGAGCGGTGGAAGTGAGTCCACCGTAACCGTGCCGTAGGAGGCATTGACCTCGGCGATGGTGTGCCCGGGGTTCAACTGGACCTGGATGCGACCGGGGTCGTACGCGGCGGCGGCGACTCCAACCCCGGAGAGGCCGACGATCGACAGGGTGACCAACAGCCGGATCCCAGCCGCCACACCCTTGCGGGCGATGCTCGACACGTTCATGACACCCTCCGCAGCCTCGGTCTTTCCTCCGGCACCTCTGATTATTCCACATCGTGCCGCGGGTCGCCAAGGCGCACCAAGCGCGCCCTTCTCCACTCCTCAACCTACCGCAACCTACCGTCTCGGCATGCCTGCATCGATCCCGCGGACGGTACTCCGAGCTCGCGTCCGCGAGGGCGGTTTCCGCCGCACGGTCGCAAACCGCAGACTGCCGGCCGCCCGACCTCCACCCACGACCGATAATGAGGCCCAGCACCACGGATGCGGCCGCCGCTTCCGCATCGCCACCATGGCCGTTCGGAGGGCCTCCGGCACTTCCAACCCGGAGGACAAGCCCTGGTAGAGAAGATCCACCAGCTCGAGGGTGGCTTCGTCCTCGATCGGCCAGAGGCTGGCCACGACTCTGGATGCTCCGGCCTGGAGGAACCCCCTCGCCAGGCCGATCCACTCATCTCCGGAGGGGGCGACACCTCGGCCGGAAGAGCACGCAGAGAGCACGACCAGGGAGCCAGGCAGGCGGAACTCCGCCAGGTCGTGGGCCAGCAGCGGTCCGTCCGCCAGCTCGATGGACGAAAACGCTGGGTTGTCCTTCCGGAGCGAGCCGTGGGCCACCAGATGAATGAGCCCGGCTCGGGCCCCATACTGACGGAGCGATTCCCGGGTTGGAGCGAGATCGGAGGCGACCTCCCAGCCGGACAGGTGTTCCCCGACCCGGGCCACTTCGCGTTCCACCGCGGGCAGCGCCGCGGATGGGACTCCGGCCACGTATGCCCGTCGCGGCGGCCTCGGCCTCCGCCTCCGTAATCCCGACCAGAGCCGAGCGCTGGGCACCACCTCGAAGCCGATTCGCTCCCCCAGGGGGCCTTGCGCATCCGACAGTGCGGCGAACGGAACCCGGTGCACGGCGCCGTGGGGCGACACGATCCAGCTCAGATCTTCACGGATCCCGGCCTGGACGAGCGGCCGCCAGATCAGGCCGTGCATCTCTGCCAGAATCGACTCGGCGCTTCGCTGGAGCATGGGGAAAGGGTCGCCGCCTTGCGCACGAGGAATCGCCGGCGCTGCCGTCTCCCCCCGATCTGCCCCGGGACTCACCGGCTCCGCGACCGGCAGAGCAAGGCCTCGAGGTTCCATCATCGTGGAGCGCCGGGCACTCGCCATGGCCGCGGCAGACCACTGAAAGTCGAGCCGATCCGCCAGCGTCGTCAGCCGGGTGGAGAGGTCGGGCGCCAAGGGCAGCCAGCCGTCGCCGTCCGGCGTGATCCAAGCGGCTACGGAGAAGCTCGGCGCGAGGTGGTAGCTCAGGAAGCCGTGACCGGGGGGCAGCATTCGCCGAATCGAGGCCGGATCGGCAATCCCACCCGCACCCCGATCCGGCCGGGTGCCGTCTGCCGGCCCGGACCCGGTGCGGCTGCCCGTTCGGGTGGCCGCGACCGCCTCCTTCTGCGTCCGCGAGGTGCGCGCCCACCTCTGCTCGGCCTGGTGCAACGCCCGCCGCAGGGTCGGAACCCGTCTCCGCTCCTCCGGAGTGCCGAGCTCGAGTCGAGAGAGTCGCGCCTGGAGCCACGACACGCGCCGCCGTGCTTCGCTGGTCTTGGCATCGGCGTCGCCCGCCCAACGCGACGGATCGCGCATCTGATCCCAGAGAGTCTGCGCCCGGGACCGCTCCATCCAGCCGAGGAGTCGCGCCAGTGCCGGCGCGGGCCGGGCCAGCTCCAACGCCAGCAGGCGGTCATAGAGGTGGGTCTTGTCCCGCAGAAACGCCACTTTCGAGTCCTCGGTGGGAACGCGGATCCGAACCGACTCCAGCAACTCCACCGCCCGCGCATAGGAGCGCGTGGCGTGGCGCGTGCGGCCCGCGTCCTCCTGCGCCTGGCCGAGGAGCTCAAGGAGCGTCTGCGCCTGCAAGGGGTAGATGCGGCTGGGAACCCGGGCCAGGAGTGCGCGGAGAGTCCTCTCCCGGATCGAGGGACTCAAGTCGCGGCCACTGAGTCGCACCCAGAGGGCGGCCGCCATCGCCTCCCATCGCGGAAGGCCCAGTATGCGGAACTCCTGCATCGCCCCACGGGCTCGTCGACAAGCGTCGGCTCGCTGCTTCCGCCGGGCAGAGGCCTCTGCCCACAGCAGCCGCGCCAGCGCTACGCGAGCCCGGTTCGTCTCGCGGGTGAAGAGGTGGAGCGCCTCCCGAATCGCCCGCAGCGCGCCGTCGGTCTCTCCCGCGCCGAGCCGCGACAAGGCCCCCTGCAGGAGGGCCAGAGCACGGTCATAGCCCAGCCCTTCGGCGCTGAAGAGTGCAGCCGACTCCTCCGCGAGGCGCGACGCGTCTTGGTGCAGGTTGAGTTGATGGTAGATCTCCGCGCGATTGGCGAGACAGCTGGCGAGGAACGCCGGATGGTCGGTCTCCCGGAAGTAATCGGTCGCGCGATGCAGTTCGCCGAGGGCGAGATCGAAGTCGCCGCGCAGCGAGTGGACCCAGGCCAGGTTCATCTGCACCTGGGCGTGCAGCAGACGCAGCTTTCGGCGATGGCAGTCGTGCTTCAGCCTCCCGAACAGCTCGAGCGCTTCGGTATCGCGGTCGAGTTGCGTGAGCGCGACCGCCCGGTTCACCTCCAGGCCCATTACAGTCGGATCGCGGACTCCGAGCTGCGCGAACGCCTCGCGCGCTCGATCGTACTCGGCCAGGGCCGGGCCGTACTCGTCCCGCTGAAAGTGCAGGTTGCCCAGGTTCATGGCCAGCTTGGCCAGGTAGGCGTGATCCCCCGCGGCCGTCAGGCGCTGTCGGGCCTCGCGGGCGGTCGCCTCGACCTGGGCCATCCGGCCCAGCAGCGACAGAACGTGAATCCGCCCCACGAGAAGCTGACCAAGCAGCGCCCCGTCGCCAGACCGCTGCCAGGCCGCAGCCGCCTGGGCATACTGCTGTTCGGCCTCCCGCATGCGGCCGGAGAAGAGCAGCGACTCGCCCAGCGTGCGGCGGGCCCAGCCGATCGCGCCCAGGTCGCGCGTTCGCGTGGCCAGCTTGAGGGCACGGGCTCCGATTCTCCGAGCCTCGGCGGCGTCGGAGGCATAGTGCTGGGCGGCTTCCTGGCGTATGGCTTCCAGCAGCCGGCCGGGCTCGAGAGTCATGTTCGCGAGCCATCTCGAAAGTTCGCGTTCGGGGCACGCCAGCGCCTCCCGGGCCGCAGTCCGCGGATCCACCGAAGGAGGCCGATCGCGGGCCGGGCGGTGGTTCCCCTCCGCCTGTTCCCGGCCGTTTCTGTCCGCTCCCCGTTTCACGGCTCAAACGGATCCAGCACGATGCGCGCCGTCCCGGTCTCCAGGGTCAGACGCATCACTCCGGTGAGAACGGACTCGAAGCAGAACTCGCCCGAGTCCGTGACCGTCGTCACGCTCTCGTGACCCCCGACCTCCACAATCGCCCGGTCATCGAAGCCGGATCGGGCCCCGTCGACCGGAAGCCACTGACCCCGCACCCGGACCAGTCCGATCCCGACCGGTTCTACCAGGATGAGGATTGATCCGGCCGAGCACTCGTGGAGAAGCTGCCGCGGACTTGCGGCCGTCGAACCCCGAATACCCGGCAGCACCGCCCCCGCAAGGCTGTCGAGCACCAGGGTGGCCCGGATTTCCTGAAGAATCCTTCCTGCCGCTTCGCCGATCGCTCGGACCGCTGCCGGGTCCCGCCGGGACACCGATCGGGGAGCAATCGGAGAGGTCTCGGACGGAGCGGCCTCAGGAACCGCCGACTGCCCGAATCTCGCAGGTTCGGCCGAGGCCGCCCCGGACACCTGGGATGGGCTCTGCTCGGCGATCCAGGCCAGCGCCTTGCGAACCATCGCCTCCGGCACCTCTCGCAACGCCGGCGCCGTCAGGCTGGCGATCACCGCCTTCAGCCCCCGCAACCGTGCACTGCACTCCGGGCACCCGGACTGAATGTGCGCGCGGGTCTCCGGTGCTTCGGGATCGTCTTCTCGTGCGCAGCACAGGCGCACGAGTTCCTCCTCCGTCGGATGGTCTGTCATCTCTCCTCCTGACGGCGATCGGGCAGGTTCGCCGACCCAGTCACCCATAGGTCGGGGTTCTCCCTGTCGTGATACCGCCCCACTTCGGGTTACGGGATCCATCCCTTCTGGTGGAAGAAGAGGCGCATCTTCTCGAGACACCGTGCACGGGTCGGTCCGAGGCTTCCGATCGGAATCCCCTCGCGGCGCGCGATCTCGGCATAGTCAAGGGGCGGAACCTCATAGAACATCAGGGCCAGCAGGCGTCGGCAGCGATCGGAGAGCGAGTCCAAGGCCTCCCGGGCGTGTTGGGCGTTCTCCAGGGCAATCCGGTCCTCGTCCGGCGGGATCGCGTCTCCGGGCAGATCCAGGCGGAGGCGAAGCGCGGGGTCCCGGAGTGCCCTGGACCCGACCGCCCGTGACCGTGACCGGATCCGGTCGATCGATTGCCGCCACGTGATCCCGACGATCCAGGCGGTAAGCCGGTCGCGATCTCGCAGCGTATGCAACTGATTGAAAACTGCGATCATAGAGGATTGGAACACATCGCCCTGATCCTCGGGGGGAATGCCGACCCGATGGATCGTGGAGTAGATCAGCCGCCCGTATCGCTGGATGAACGCTTCCCACGCTCGTGGTTCCTGTTTCAGGCACTGGTCGATCAGGTCCGGGCCCGTACCCGGAGTGACGTTCGGTTCACTCACCGGTCTCGGCGGGAGATCGGGAGAGGTGACGGGCGGTCGAACCTCGCGGGACCGACGGCGGGGGCGCAACCCATCCGGTGGCGGCTGCGAGGAACTCCCGCCCGGCTGATGGGGGCTCACTCCATCGGGTTGCGGGGAGGCGGAAGAGCCGGTCCAGTCGGAAAGCATACGCAGAATCTTAGCATAGAGGAGGCAGCGAGGCCTCGAGCGGCGAGGCCCGGAACGCCCCCGACCGCGGCCGGCGGGCCTCCAGTCGGTCTCTGTATCAGGAGACCACGGGCGGCGACAACTGTGCTGGAATGCGGAGGAGTCCAAGAGAGGTGACTCGCAGAAGAGGGAGGATCTGCCGATGAGAGCCTTTGTCATCGCACTAGCGCTGCTCATCGCCCCATTGTCCCTGGGCATGACTGCATACCCGGCTCAGGCGGCATTCGAGGCGATTGAGGACTTCGAAGACCTGATCCTCGGGCCGATCGATGGCCAGGAGGGGTGGACCGCGGAGGATACCACGTCGGTGGTCGCCCTGGATCCACTCGGCGTGGTCAATCAGGTCCTGGCCGTGACGACCGAGTCGACACACCTCTGTCGCCAGATGGTAGTACCCGACAGCGCCACGCGAATGGTCTTCTTTCGCTTCCGCCATGGAAGCCAGGTGAATCTCTCCTTTGGCTTCTCCGAGCTTCTGCACCCGACCCGGTTCGACCAGTTCGATGTCGAACTGAGCCTGGACAACGCCACCCCGGATCTCCGGATCAACGACGCCGGTATGTACCGGGTTCTCACCACACTGCAGCTTGATCGGTGGTACAACTGCTGGATCCAGATCGACGGCACCAGAGACGTGTGCAGGATCTGGTTGCACGCCCGGGGCAGCGACCAGGCGTATCCCTCCGACCTCCTCAGCGCGGAAGGGATCACGGAGTTCGTGTTCCGGAACTCACGGGCCGGGGACCTCCGCACGTTCTACATCAAGACCGGGGGGGGGAGCGGGCTCGTGGGTCCGTTCTTCGTCGATGACCTCTACCGCGAGGGAACGGATGAAGAGAACCTCGCCAACCCGGCGGCGAATCCAGCCTCCATGCGGGGTGCCGACGATGAACGCGCGGCCCTGAGACTGAGCGTGGTGCCCCTGCCGTGTCGAGGCCCAGCCACCATCTACCTGGATGGAGCCGCGGCCGGCGCGATCGACCTGGTGGTGTGCGACGCCCAGGGGCGTCAGGTCGCCGTCCTTCCCGTCGGGTCTCTGGACCACGGGCGAGGCTTGGCGCGGTGGAACAGAGTCGACGAAACCGGCCGACCCGTTCGGGCAGGGGTCTACTTTGTGCGCTCTCGCGGCGTTCCAGTCCTCGCGACCCGGCTCGTCGTGGTCCGCTAGGGCGGGCGGCGGCGGGTACCGCCAGGCAGTCCGGATCGATGCCGCGCTCGAAGACGACGCTCCCCATCGGGATTGCCTGCGAAGGGCAATCCCCTGAGGTCGAGCGCACGACCGCTCCGCGTTGGCGGGAGCCGCCCCGAGTCGATCGGGGTCCTGGCCCCGCCGTGTGCTTGTTTCCGGGCGCAGCGTACAGGAACCTGCTATACTCCTGCCGCCTTCCGAGACGGTGGTCTTCCTTGCGTGTGTCCCGGCAACGCCCCGGAAGCTCAGTGACCCAAACGGCAGGAGAAGAGGGGGATCCGATGAGAGATCTGTGGTGCGTCCTGAAAGCCGCTTCGCCAGTCCGCAGCCGAGTCCGGAGCAAGGCGTCGGCGCCGAGTCGGCTCGCTCTCCACGCGAGTCTTCTCGTCCTGTTGCCGACCGCTCTGGTCTCCGCCGCGATCGGCGCCACCATCCGCGTTCCGGGAGACCAGCCGACGATCGCCGCCGGCATCGACGCCGCCGTCGCCGGGGACGTCGTCCTGGTGGCCAGCGGCACCTACTACGAGCATGACCTCTTGATGAGGTCCGGGATCGTCCTCTGCAGCGAAACCGGGGAGATGGACGGTGCGGTCATCGATGCGCTGGGGCAGGGTCGAGTCATG
>CAYYQN010000063.1:14296-23791 GCA_964473865.1 uncultured bacterium
GGGCGCCGGAGACTTTCACCTGGCCGCCGGGTCTCCGTGCCTGCCGGACCACAACGAGTGCGGCATCCGGATCGGCGCGTTCGATCAAGGCTGCGACGCACCGGCCGGAGTTGCCGAGGGCGCGGGGCCGGCCGATCATCCGCGCTCCGGCATCCTTGTGGACTCGAGCGCGTCCAATCCGTTCCATCCCGGCGACGAAATCAGCTTCCGCCTCGCTGACCCGAGCGACATATCGCTCACGATCCTGGATGTTGCCGGGCGTTCCGTTCGCCGGCTTCTGCAGTTGACTTCGTGCCCGGCCGGGGAGCGCCGCGTGCGCTGGGATGGAAAAGACGATGCCGGGCGGGCGGTGTCCCGGGGAGTCTTCTACTGCCGTCTGGAAACCGACCGGGCGGTCGGGAGGGCAACGATCGTCTTGTGGCCTTAGCCGCCCGCTGAAAGACCCGGCCAGCCGCGCCGGCAGCGTCGCCAACTCCTCGGCAGCGATCAGGCCTGGGCCCTCGACGGAGCCCTGCTTGACGGCGCACGTCGGGGAAAGGGCGCTCGTGAAGGATCCGGCCTAGAACGCCGTCCGGAACCCAGTGGTGGCGTAGCCGTCGTTGGGCGGCAGTCCCTGCCGCGCGGTGCAGCGGATGCCGACCCGGCTGCTGCTGTAGGTGCCACCCCGGACGACCTTGTACGCGCCGCTCGCCGGCCCCTGGGGATCGAAGACCTGCGCCCAGGGATACGGCCCATACCAGTCGCTCACCCACTCCGAGACGTTGCCGGCGAGGTCGTAGAGGCCGAACACGCTCGGGGAATCGATCGTGCGGAACCCCTGGTGGACCTGCCCGTCGAAGAAGCGGCGAGGCGTCGTCGTGCCCACGAAGGGATCCCCGCCGGAGCGCGCTCCGGCGTAGTTCGCCCGTTGCGGCCCGTCCGAAGACGTGAGCTCGACGCCGTCCACAAACGGGTAGTTGTACGATTCATGGTCCCCGCGCGCCGCCACCTCCCACTCGGCCTCGGTGGGGAGACGCAAGCCGTAGTGCGAGGCATAGGCGGTGGCGCCGAACCACGTGACCCCGGTGACCGGGTGCTCGTCCTGGCCCGGACGGATAGCCAGCATCTCTCGGTCCAGGTCGTAGAAGATCGCAGAGCGGGCCAGCACCAGGTAGACCGTCGCGGCGCCGAGTGTATCGTCCGGGGCCGCGGCGAGAATGGCCCCGTCGCGGAGCACGATGGCCGGCGGCTGTGCGGCAAGGGCCTCCAGCAGGAAGGACAGGTAGAGGCGATTCGTCACTTCCGTCTTCTCGATCCGGTAGGGATACATCACCGCCGCGTGAACCGGTCCCTCGCTCTCGTCGCAGGGATAGCTGGCGCCCTCCCACACGAAGCTCGAGTCTCCCATCACGTACGTGCCGGCCGGGACCTCCACGTAGTTGTCCGGCTCGGGCGGGGGCGGTCCGTCACCCAGGGGATAGACCGCCAGGTCCCGCGTGCGGACGGCGATGGAGTCGGGGAGGTAGCTGGTGTGCGCCTGGAGCACGATCCGGTAGATCCCCGGAGTGGCGAACCGAAACGTCTGCAGTTCGTGCGCGCGGGCGTCCTGGTCCCAGTCGATATTCCAGCCGTTCTCGGAGTTCCCGTCGAAGTCCCAGCGGACCCGGACCGCCTGGTTCGGGTCGATTGGGTCGGTCGTCGCACGAGGATCGAACGTGAAGACCGTGGCCGTGCTTCCGGATGACGGATGGATCGTGAACTGCGGCTCCAACCAGAAGAGGGGACAGTCGCAGCTGTGCGTTTGGACGCGGACCATCTCGTCGCTCTGTCCCAGGTTCCCGGTCGCGTCGTAGGCCAGGGCGAACAGCTGGACACCGGCGTTGCCAATGGGCGTGCTGATGGGCGGCGGGTACCTCGTTCCGGTGTACCAGCGCCGCGTGTACAGGCTCCACCCGGCGGGAACGTCGATGTAGGTGCGGAGGTGGGCCGGCACCTGCTCGATGGGAATCGGCTCCGTCATCGTCCCCACCTGGACGGGTTCCGGAGTCCGGGAATGGGTGAACCAGACCTCCACCCTCGCCACGGCGCCCTCCCGCCCGTCGACTCCGACGTCGTGGGCCACGAGATAGACATCGACCGAGTCGTAGACGGCGAAGGCGTTCGGCCCGGCATCGAACGGGTAAAGGATGCGAACCTCGGGCGCCGTCCGGTCCAGCGCGGGAGGAGTGACGTCCTCCTCGGAGCAGGCCCAGAAGAGCGGCGAGACCGCGAGCACGATGACGGTGACGAGACGGCGCATGCGATCCTCCCCCCTGGAGGCGACCGCCGGCTCCCGACGGGAGTCGGCGGACGGGCACTTCACACGCGACCACCGGCCCGGGTGCCCAACCCGAGGCGCCCATCTTGGAGTCAGTCTAGCTTCACATGCGCCGCCTGTCAAAAGGGTCGGCTCGCCGACCGGGAGTCGGTTCCGCACGAGCTGGCCCAGGGATCTTCCCGCACCCCCTACCCTCGCGCCCCTCCTTCCCTTTCCAGATCGGACGCCCCAGCCCGCTCCAGCCTCCACTCCTCCATGACGCGGAACGGAGGCCGACCGAGGCGCGCAAAGAGAGCGAGCGCCGCCGCGTTGTCCGTCCCGGTCCCGTCATGGTAGGTCTTTCCCCCCATCTCCTTCAGGCCGCGAAGACCGTGCAGCATCGCGGCGGGGCCGAATCCGCGACCTCGGAAGGCGGGGAGCACCCCGAGGTAGTAGATCGTCGACCAGCCATCGCCGGGAGACGACAGGAGGGCGAGAACCGCAGCGGGAGTGCCCTCGCAAGTTCCCACCTGGACGCGTTGGGGCGCCGCGGCGGCGCCTTCCGCGCTCAGGAGGACCTTCAGGAAGCCCAAGCTGTCCTCGTCAGGATGGGAGCACGGATCCCCCTCGCCGGCCTGGCGGAAGAGGTCGGCCGCGCGGGCCAACTCCGTCTCGTCGTCGGTGTCGACGCAGGTCCAGGTGAGTCCGGACCCGGCCTTCCCGGCATCGAACGCCGCCAGCGCCTGCTCGAGATCGACACGGTACTCGACCCGGCCTTCACCCTGCCGAAAACCGCGAGCCACCAGGGAGTCGCGGTGCAGCGCCGCGCGGGCAGCCGCCAACGATTCCTCAACCCCGACGCTTGCCGTGATTACGCGGCTGTCGACATAGATCGCGCCCTCCCTTTCACAGGCGGCCAGGCTCGAGTCGATCGCCTCGTTCCAGGCGCCCCGGTCCGGAAGGCCGCCGACGCCTTCCTTCCAGGACACGGCGATCGCCCAGGCTTCGCCATCCTCGGGCAGGACGTGGATGCGGGCGCAGACTGCGCCCTGTTCGTTCGTGAGATCGTTCATAGACGACTCCTATGTCCTTTCGTTTGACACCGGGAGCCGTGGAGGAAGGGTCCGGGCGAGCCTAGCCGGCGTGGGACCAGGTGACCCGACTCGGTTTCGCTGCGCGGCTCCGCGTAGGGATGAGATTCTCTGCCTTGCCGATACGCATCTGACGGATCACCTCCTTTCGGTTCTCAGGGTTTCGAACGTGGCGCCCCCACTCTCAACCCGGATTGAAGTACGCGGTCCCCTTCTCGTGCGCGAGGATCCGCCGGATCAAATCGTCCCGATCCGCGGGCCGGTCGACAAGATCGAGGACATTGGTGTTGACGACCAGAAGCGGCGTTGCCTGGTAGTGGAAGAAGTACTGGGTATAGGCCTCATCCAGCACCGCCAGGTAGTCCGGATCGATGCCGCGCTCGAAGGAGCGCCCCCGCTTCTCGATCCGTTTCAGGATCACCGGCAGGTCGGCGCGCAGGTAGACCACCTTGTCCGGACGCGGCAGGTCGCGCTCCAACAGCGGAAGGATCTGGTCGTAGAGGACCATCTCGTCGTCGGAGAGGTTGATCCCCGCGAAGATCCGGTCCTTCTGGAAGAGGTAGTCGCATACGACCGCGTTCTCGAAGAGATCGCGCTGCCGAAGCGCCATCATCTGGCGGTAGCGCGAGAGCAGGAAGAAGAGCTGCGTCTGGAAGGCGAACCTCCGGCGGTCCTTGTAGAACGCCTCCAGAAACGGGTTCTCCTCCACCTGTTCGAGGATCGGGCGCGCGCCGGTGACAGTAGCCAGCGTCTGCGTGAGGGTGGTCTTGCCCACGCCGATCACCCCCTCAATCGCGATGTAGGAGTTGTCCGCCATGCGCCGCTCTCCCCGTCCGCGCGGTCAGACCCTTTCCGGCGGAACCGCGGCCCCGCTCCCCACCACCGCCGCCGTGGCCCCGGTATCGGGTGCGGCGTCGTCGCAATCGTTCGCCACACGCCAGCGCACCTCTCCCGGCGCGCCGCCCCAGGCCGCCAGCATCTCCGCGGCGGTCGCCCGGGTCACCGGATGCCGCCACTGCGGATCCAGCTCCACCAACGGCACCAGCACGAAGGCGCGCCGCGCGAGGCGCGGGTGCGGCAGGACCAGGCCCGGAACGTCCATCACGAGGTCCTCGAACGCCAGGAGATCCAGGTCGCAGGTGCGCGGACCCGGCGGATGCCCCGGGGGGCGACCCAGCGCCTCCTCGACGGATTGCAGGACCCGGAGCAGCGCCGGGGCATCGAGAGCCGTCTCCCCCTCCAGCACGGCATTGCCGTATTCCGGTTCGTCGGCGCCGCCCTCGGGCCGGGTGGCGTAGAGACGCGACCGTTGCCGGATCTCCACCCCGCGTGTCACCAGGAGCCCGACCACCCGCTCCAGCGTCGCGGCCGGATCCCCCAGATTCGCGCCGAATGCGATCCAGGCCCGGCTCACGGCCGCCGCTCCATTTCCACCTCCACGCACTCGAGGTTCGCGGTGAACGGAAGGCTGACCTTGCGCAGCCGGATCGTCGCGCGCTCGACCCGCGGGAAACTCCGTAACAGCGCCGCCAGGATCTCGTGCGCCAGCGACTCCACGAGATGGTATTTCCGGGCGGCCGCGACCTCCTGCACCACGCGACAGGCGGCTTCGTAGTCGACCGCGTCTTCGATCCGGTCGCTCGCGGCTGCCGCCGACAGGTCGGCCCACAGCTCGACATCAGCCGTCGCTTTCTGCACCGCCTCCTTCTCCCAGTGGGCCACGCCCAACCGGGGGAAGAGGACGAGACCCTTCAGCCGGATGCAGTCCACGCGGGTCAGCCCTGCGCGTCCGCGGCCGACGGCGGGTCGGCCACGAGTGTGCGCGTGGAAAGGATGAGCGAGCCGATGGAAGCGGCGTTGACGAGGGCGGTGCGCGTCACTTTGACGGGATCGACCACCCCCGCCCGCGCCAGGTCTTCGAAGACGCAGGTGACGGCATTGAACCCCAGATCACCCCGGGCGCGCCGGACTTCCGCCACCACGATCCCCCCATCCTGCCCGCAGTTCTCGGCGATGGTGCGCGCCGGTTCCTCGAGCGCCCGGCGCACGATCGCGATGCCGGCCCGCTCATCGTCGTCGCCCGCGGGCAGCCGGTCGAGGCCGACGGCCGAACGCAGCAGAGCCACGCCCCCCCCGGTGATCACGCCGTCCTCCATTGCCGCGCGCGTGGCGGCCAGGGCATCCGCCACCCGGTCCTTGCGCTCCTTCATCTCGAGCGCGGTCGTCCCGCCCACCCGCAGGGACGCGACCTTGCCCAGCAGCCGGGCCACCCGGGCCTCCAGCTTCTCGCGGTCGTAGCGGTTCGCCGCGGTTTCGGCCTCACGCCGCAGCCGCGCGGCGCGCTTCTCCACGGTGGCGCGCTTGCCGCCGCCGCCGGTGAGGGTCGTCTGCTCTCGCTTGACCACGACGTGCGCGCAGCGTCCCAGGGCGGAGATCTCCACCGTGGCAAGCCTCTGGCCAAGCTCCTCGCTGATCACCTCCCCGCCGGTCAGGATGGCGATGTCCTCGAGCACCGCGCGGCGGCGGTCGCCGAAGTCGGGAGCCTTCACCGCCGCCACCTCCAAGGTGCCGCGCAGGCGATTCACCACCAGCGTGGCGAGCGCCTCGCCCTCAACCTCCTCGGCGATGATGAGCAGGGGCTTGCCGGCCAGCGCCACCTTCTCCAGGAGCGGCAGCAGGTCGGTCAGGGCGGAAAGGCGCTTCTCGTGGACCAGTACGAGGGCGTCCTTGAACACCACCTCCATGTGTTCGGCGTCGTTGATGAAGTACGGCGAGAGATACCCACGGTCGAAGCTGAACCCATCGACGAGGGTCAGCTCGGAAGTGGTCGCCTTCCCTTCTTCCAAGGTGACCGTACCGGCCGCGCCGACCGCTTCGAGGGCCTGCGCGACCAGCCGGCCGATCTCGGCATCATCGTTGGCGCTCTGGCCGGCCACCTGCTCCATCGCTTCCCGCCCCCGCACCGGACGGGCCCTCTTCTTGAGATCGGCCACCACGGCGTCGACGGCGCGCTCCAGACCGATCTTCACGCGCACCGGATTCGCGCCCGCCTCGACAACCCGCAGCCCCTCCCGCGCGATGTACTGCGCGAGCACACACGCGGTGGTCGTGCCGTCGCCGGCGGCCTCCTGGGTCTTCAGGACCACCTCGCGCAGAAGCTGTGCCCCCAGATTCTCGGACGGGTCGCGCAGGGTGATCTCGCGGGCGATCGTAGCGCCATCGTCGGTGATGATCGGCGGCCCCGGAGCGTGGTCGATGATGACGTGCCGGCCGCGCGGGCCGAGCGTGACCCGGACCGCCGCGGCCACCTGGTCGACGCCCTGGAGCAGCGCCGCGCGGGCTCGCGCGTCGAACTGAACGGACTTCTTCATGTTGCGATTCCTCCCGCGACGTGCGGATATCCGGTGGCGCCGGTCGACAGGCCGGCCGATTCTAGGCGGGCCGCTTCCTGCCCGGCAAGGAGGATCCCCGCGGGCGGCGGGCGGCGCGGGCGCGTTCTTCCATCAGGCGCAGACCCTGCAGGGTCAGCGCCGGCTCCACCCGGTCGATCGTCTCGGAGTCCGTCGCCATCACCTCCGCCAGCCCGCCGGTGGCGAGGACGAACACCTTCGCGCCCACCTCCCGGCGCAACCGGCGCACCAGACCGTCGATCTGGGCCACCGCCCCGTAATAGACCCCGGATTGGATGCACTCCTCGGTCGACCGCCCGACCGCTTGCGTCGGACGGCGCAGCTCCACCCGGGCCAGGCGAGCGGCCCGCCGGAACAGGTCGTCGGCGGAGGTGAGCACCCCCGGCGCGATCACGCCGCCGAGATAGCGGGGGCCCGGCAGGACCACATCGAAGGTCGTGGCCGTTCCCAGGTCGACCACGATCGCCGGCAGTCGATGCAGAGCGGCGGCGGCCACCGCATTGGCGATCCGGTCGACCCCCACCGAGGCCGGATCGCGCACGGAGATCTTGAGGCCGTAGGGACCGATCGGCGAGGCGAGATGGGGCGCGCAGCCGAGGAGACGCACGACCAGCTGCTCCCAGCCCGACGTGAGGGCGGGCACGACCGACCCGACCACCGCCCGGCCGGAAGCGCGCAGGGAAGCGTGCCAGGGCGCGACCAGCCGCTCGACGATTGGTAGAAGCTCGTCTCCGGTCCGGGGAATCCCGGAGGTGACCCGAAACAGGTCGAGCACCTTCTCCCCCTCCAGGACCCCGATGACGGTCTGGGTGTTGCCGACATCGACGGCGAGCAGGCTCGTCGCGGCCGGCGTGGTGCGTGGCATGTTCCCTCCGGATCTTCTTCGGCCCGACATCCGCGGCGGGGGTGACCGGCCCGGCAGCCGCGGCGGGGATGACCGGCCCGGCAGCCGGCTCTTAGCCTCCTAGTCCCCCGCCGGCCCGCCGCCGCCGGCAACCGGCCGGCGCCGGGTCTTCTCCACCACGGTCGCAACCGTGGCGCTTAGGAAGAACAGCACGATGATCGGCGCGGCTAGGACCAGCATCGAGGGCCCGTCCCCCGGAGTGACTGCGGCCGCCAGGACAAGGATGCCGACCACCGCGTGCCGCCACTTCGCCCAGACCTGGCCCGGCCGCAGGATCTGCAGCGAGGTCAGGGTCAGGATGACGAGCGGCATCTGGAAGAGGAGGCCGGTCCCCAGCGCCAGCTTCACGATGAAGTCGAAGAGCGGTCCCACCGCGAGGTTTGCGCGCACATGCTCCGTGCCGAACCCGACGAGCAGGTGCAGCATCTGCGGCGTCAGGAAGAACCAGCTGAACGCCATTCCGGCGAGGAAGAGCAGGGTGGAGGAGACCACCGCGGGGAGCACGATCCGCCGCTCGCGAACATGCAGCCCGGGCAGTACGAAGCCCCAGATCTGAAACAGGACGAACGGAAGACTGGCCACCACCCCGAGCAGCACGGACACCAGCATGCGCGCATTGAAGCCGTCGAGCGGGCCCAGGAACTGCGCTTCTCCCACCGTCGCGTGCACGACATAGTCCACGACCCGGCCCGAGAAGACGTAGGCCGCAGCGGAGCAGATCACGATCGCGCCGATCGACGCGAGGATGACGCGACGCAGTTCCTCCAGATGGTCGAAGAAGTGCATCTCCGCGCCGGAGCGGCCGAAGAGTTTGCCGAGAATGCCCCTGGCCACCGGCCTCGGTCCCGTCAGACGAGGCCGGGCGGCGCGGGTCCTTCCGCCACCGGCGGCGCGACGTCCGCGTCGGCCTCCGGCTCGCGCCCGTCCAGTTGTACCGAGACCAGCCGGGAGGTCCCCGGCTGCTCCATCGTCACCCCGAAGAGCCGGTCGGCCATTTCCATCGTCTTCTTGTTGTGGGTGATGCAGATGAACTGCGTGCGCTCGCTGAAGTGCCGCACCAGGGTCAGGAAGCGGTCGAGGTTCGCGTCGTCGAGCGGCGCATCGACCTCGTCCAGCAGGCAGACCGGGCTTGGCTTCGCCAGGTAGATGGAAAAGAGCAGCGCGATGGCGGTCAGCGCGCGCTCGCCGCTCGACAGGAGACGGATCGACTCGAGCTTCTTGCCCCGGGGGCGGGCGGCGATTTCGATCTCCCCTTCCAGAGGATCGCCGCCGACCAGCGAGAGCGACGCCTCGCCGCCGGGGAAGAGCCGGTCGAAGGTGGTCAGGAAGTGCCCCTGCACGATGGCGAAGGTCTCTTCGAACATCTGCCCGGCCGTCTCGTTGATCCGCCGGATCGCCTCGAGAAGGTCCTCCCGCGCCGAGCGCAGATCGCTCACCTGCTGGCGGTGGAAATCGAGCCGCTCGCGCGAGGCCCGGTACTCCTCTTCCGCCAGGAAGTTCAAGCTCCCCATCCCCTGCATCGCGCGGCGCAGATCGGCGATGCGATCGGCGCGCCGCTCCGGGGTCCAGGGCAGATCCGCGCCGGCATCCGCCTCTGCGGATCCCGCGGCTTCGATCGCGGCGTCCCCGAACGTTTCCGCGGTATCCGACAAGGCCTCGTCGTCCTCGTCCGAGCCGTCCTCCCCCTCGTCGTCGAGGCCGGCCGCCGCGGCATCGAGCCGGGCCAGCGCCTCATCGTCGAGGGCCTCCGCCTCGGTCTCGCCGGCGCCGTCCGCCGCGGCCGGGGCGTAGTCTGCGGCCGGCGTCGTGGCGCTC
>CAYYQN010000064.1:0-23757 GCA_964473865.1 uncultured bacterium
CTCACATGCCGCCTCTGCCGTGACGGTGCATGTCCCCACCGGGGCGCAGCAGGCCGCCGTAGCCACGCACAAGTTCGGCTCGCAGTTCGTCCCCGCGGCCTGCCACACGCTGGGAAGCTCGCATGCCGCCTCAGCCGTGACGGTGCATGTTCCTACCGGAGCGCAGCAAGCCGCGGTGGCCACGCAGGGATTCGGCAGGCAGGTCGTTCCCGCGCCCAACCAGGTGCTTGGCGGCGTGCAGGCGGCCTCGCTCGTCGCCGCACAGGTCCCGGCCGGCTCACAACACGCCGCCAACGGCACGCACGGATTCGGAGAGCAGGTCGTGCCCGCGCCCTGCCAGGCGCTCACGGACGGGCATGCCGCCTCGACGGTCTCCGTGCACGTTCCTTCGGAGGCGCAGCAGGCGCCGGTCGAAAGGCACGGGTTCGGGGTGCAGACCGTGCCCTGCCCCAGCCAGCGTCCGCCCGAAAGCACGCAGTACATTTCCTCCGACATGGTGACACACGCATCATCGGCGAGACAGCAGGCCCCCGGGGCATCCGGGCACGGATTGGGGGCGCAGTTCGTCGCATTTCCCATGAACTGCCCGGCCTCTGCGCAATCGACGTCGGGCATGACCTCGCAGTACCCGCCCGGAAAGCAGCAGGCGCCGCTCGCCAGGTGCGGAACAACCTGATCGATGGTCAGCACGCCCTCGTACTGGGCGTTCATGAGACCCCAGAACTGCACGCGTACGTCCAGGATCGTGTAGCTGGCCGGAAAGCCGTCGAGGCCGGCCCAGTCGAAGTCCACCGTCGTCCAGCTTCCTGGGGGCAGCACAGCCGCCGGCTCCACGTTCAGGAAGAACTGATCGGTGTCGGTCGATTCGTTGTGCACCCGGAGCACCAGGCTCTGCTGCACCTGGGCCGGACCGAGCGTGCTGTACAGGCGAAGCGTGAGACCCGTAGCGTGCCGCCAGCTGGGAAAGGCCGATAGGAGCGGGGAACGCGGACGGATGAGCCACCAGTCGTAGTCCGGATCGGCGATGATCCCATGTCCGACCTCAGAGGCCAGGAAGCACCCCAACGCCCCCAGGCCGTTCTCCGAGGGGTCATCGACGCTCGGGTAGTTGACGGCGTCATTCCAGGCGCAATCGAAGTTCGACGCTTTCGGATAGTCCCATTGGATACCAGCGGGGTACGGCGCCTCGGCATCGTAGGCGTACGTCTCGCTGATCTGCCAGCCCATGAGGCCGTCCGAATCGAATTCGAAGTTGGTGATCTGGGGAGCATCCCAGCCGATGTAGACCGTGCCGGATGAGGAGGTGCCATCGGGAAAGTACGTGTACATGGTGACGGATCCGGGTACGCCCGCGCAATCCGGGGTCGTGGCGCGCGTGATGCTGAAACGGAACAACTCGTAGCGGTGGCCCACCTCGAAGGGCGGCTCGGGAACCAGGTAGAGCGTGAGGTAGGCGCTGCAGGCATACTCTCCGGGGTAGAATTCGGCGCTCGCCACGAAGTTCTGATCGACCAGGATCGACCCGTAGTTGATGTCCACCCCGCTGGTCGGTTCCTCTCCGGACCAACAGCAGTTCGGCAGGAGGGCGATGCTGATGGAGTTGCCTTCGTCCCCGACATCCGTGTGGGTCCCGACTTCGAGGATCCCGGTGACTTCGTCGCTTGTCTCGTAGGAGATGTGTTGAACACTGGCCAGGTCGGCGTCGTGATTGAAGTCGAGATAGAGCTCGGCTCCGAGCCCTGAGCTCGCCGGCCCCACCAGGAGGCCGATCAGCACGCCCAGCCAACGGGGAGCGCGGCGGGAGGCCCGCCACCCCCGGTCCGGTTGTAGCGCGGATCGGCAGTCTTCCCGCTCGAGGTTCTCCGTCCAACGGAGCAGAAGCGTCGGTTCCTTGCTCCGTTCCCCTCGCTTCGCGCGCCTTGTATCTGCAGGCATCTCCGTCATCCTCGCTACCGGCTTCATGAATCATCCGCGCTACGGGGTCGGCGCGCGCACGAGAGTCAGCGACACGGCATACCCCCGCAGCCGGACTTGGCCCAGGCCATCCACGCGGTTGATGTTGCCGAACAGGTACAGAGTCGACAGATCCAGCTGCACATCGGAGGCGGCACGGAACCGAAACGCGGGACCGACTCCGTACGTGTCCCCGTTGTCTGCCGAGTTCTCGCTGTCCTGGAAGTGATACCACTCGGCGTTCAAGCGCGGGCGGCACTTGCGCGAGGCAGTCCCCTCAACGCCGAGCCGTGCCAGGACGCCGGTGCCCGCGTCTTGACCGATCGTCGGAGCCTGGTCGCCCCCTTCCCGGAAGGACCGGTTGTCGTCCTTCAGGAGAATGCGGGCGAGGGCGAAGCTGCGCAGGCGGGTCCAGCGAATGTCGCCCTGTGCCTGCAGGAGAAGCTCGTCGCCCTCGTCGAGGATGGTCCGAGACCCCAGCTTGTCCTCCCCAAGCACACGGTAGACCGCGAACCACTCCGATGATCCGACGGCGGATCCCAGGCGCAGACCGGTGAGCTGCAGACCGAGGGATGCGGACCCCTCCGCTGCCGGCCGGAACTCATCCCCGGCCTCAGATAGAACGTAGGGACCACGGTACGCATATCCGAGACCCATCCCGAGACTCCACCCGCCGGTCACGGGGAACGAGGCGGTCGTCCCCAGGCTGAAGTTCCATCCCTGGCCGTACTCCTTGAGGTGAAAACCGAGGAGCGGGTTGCCGAGGAGCCGGGCGACGTCGAGCTCCTCGGGATTCAACTCCTTCTTTCCCACCGGGATCTCGACGCCGCCCAGGAGGAACAGACGTCGCGATGGGAACCCGTGGCTGAGATGAATCCCGACATCGGAAGTTCCGTTGAGGGTCGACGCCTCCCGGTCCCGAAGCCCGAGGCTCGCCCATGCGCCCTCCGACCGGACCACCAGATCGGAATTCCGGCCCAGCCGGACCGTTGTATCGAGCGGCAGGTAGAACTGCGAGACGGTGCGGGTGCGGCCGGAGTCCGGACGCATCGACCAGCTTCTGAATCCGGCGGCGAGACGGGTACCCCCAAGCATCGCGGTCTGCCCCCGGGCCGTGTTCCCGAGCAGGCCGGCGCCCGCCGACAGCGCCCCGGCGGCGAAGAGGATCAGGTAGTGTCTTCCGCTCAGAGCCTTCATCGTCCCGGTCCTATGGGGAGAGATCGCGCGACCTCGCCCCGATACGTCGCTCCGGCAGCTCGCTCAGGCACCAGGCCCCGGTACGTTGCCCGGTATCGGGAGTCAGCACCTCGCCCCCCCCGGGCCGATCGAACTCAGCGCCCGCCCGGGGGTGGGGGGAATGGGGGAACCGTCCCTCCTCCCGTCTCCGGTTTGGCGGCGTCCGTCGCCGACTGGTCGTCTCCTTGTCCACTCGCCTCGCTTGCCGAACCGACCGGATCGAGCGGGGCCGGTCCATTGCCGACGATCGGCAACAACTCTCTCGCGATGTCGTCCGAGCCGGCGGTCTCTTTCGGCTCGATGGTGGCTTCAAGCTCGGCACGTTGCATCGTCTCTTGACTGACGGGAGTGACCTCCAGGATGTCCTTTGCTTCTTCCGCCTGCCGGAACGACGGATCGAGTCCGATCGCCTCCCGGTAACTCTGCAACGCCTCCTGGGTCCTTCCCTCATCCTCGAACGTGAGCCCCTGGAAGTACGCGAGCAGGGCGGAGAAGCTCTCCGTGGGGGCCTGGCCAAGCGCCAGACGCTCTTCGGCGGTCGGCTCGATCCCCAGGGCCTCCAGGGTTTGAAAGACCAGCTGCTTCTCCAGCCGGATCAAGCCGGACAGGTCACCCACCACGGGGGGGCCCACGGGGGCCTGGTCCCTCGTTACCGCGTCGAGCAGAAAGGCGTCGAGCTGGACCTCCGACTCCCCCGTAACGAGGAAGGCTCCTTTCACAAACCGACGGGTTCGGATGAGGCAACCGAGACGAGGAGCCGACGACATGTCGATCAGGCCGGCGTCCCGGGCCGGCGGGGAGGCGTCCGGCGCTGCCGTGTCCGCGGTCCCCGCCGGAATAGCGGCTGGCGGGACCGAGGATTTCGCCTCGGCGAGCTGGAGCTCCCGGAGCAGATCCGCGATGCGCCCTCGTTCCAGCACGCGCAGGCGGTGCAGCCTCATCAGATCGGTGATCATCAGCGCCGCGAGTCCCTTTGCGAGCGGCGCGAGTCGCTCGCTTGCGGAGGCGTTGGTGAACTCCAGAACTGCGAGCGTGCTGTCGGGCGGCGGAGCCAATGTGAGAGACGCTTCGTCCTCGAGGGCGCGGCGGATTTCGCGCGCGGCGATCCGGTTGGAGAGACCGCGGAGGCGTGCCCGGACTTCCGCGGTACCTCTGCCTCCCCGGGCCAGGTAGATGGAGTAGTTCTCTACGGCGCGCTCCAGCTGTCCGTCGGCCTCCAGCGCCTCGGCCAGGAAGAAGTACGTCTGCACGTGGGAAGGATCGAGCTGCGCTGCCTCCGTGAGCTTTACCACGGCGCGGTTCGTCTGGCCGGCGTGCCGGAGCGCAATCCCGAGAGCTCGCTTCACTCGGATATCCGCTGGCCGTTGCGCTTCCTCAGCGCCCAAGGCGGCGACCGCGGCGGCGTAGTCGCCCCGGTGGAGCAGATGCTCGCCCGGTGACCGGAGCTGCACGGCACATGCCGTCGCGAGAGAGAGCGGGACAACCAGAAGCAAGACGGGGACAATCGGAGCTCGGACCTGCTGCGGTCGATCCATCTGACCCGGCGCCGGCTCGCCCACGGGACCGATCCCCGAGCCTGGGTCAGACGAGCGGCACTGCCCCCGCGGGAGGGATGACCAGCGACGTCGCAACACGGCAGCGACCTCCCACACGCACCGCAATATGTGTAGTCGGTTCGAGGTGCGGTGTCAAGTGGCGCGGTGCGAGCCGCGAAGTCAATAGGGGGGCGGCCGGAACGGGCCTGCGGCCGGGCAGGGCCTCACCTTCGGCGGTGTCGCGGAGGTCGTTCGTCCCCAAGACATTGTCGGGTCGATCGGGCGACCGGAGAGCCGAGAAGCCGGGGCCGCCCCGAGGGGCGGCCCGCAAGTCGAGTCATCCGCGCGGCGGAGCCGGGTTCAGGCCTGACGCGAACGCCGACGGCGACGCATGCCCAGGCCGAGACCGGCCAGCCCGACACCGAGCAGGAGCGCCGTGGCCGGTTCCGGAACCGGGTTGATGGCATCCGCCGCGCCGAACGTCAGGTCGTCGATCTCGAAGCCGGCCGGCTCGTCGCCGGTGATGTAGAACGAGATGCCCGCGATCGTGTTGTTGAGCGAGGCGTCGGCCAGCCCGTAGAACTCGAAGCCGAGGACGCTGTTGGTGATGCTCCCCAGCGAGTTTCCGAGTGCGTCGTAGGCCTCGATCGTCGTGGAGTTCAGGGAATCGAAGAAGCCGCCCTTAAGACCGACGCCGGCCACGGGAGTGCTGAAGAGCACGGAGATCGGACCGTTGAAGATCGGGTCGCCGCTGAGCACGGGGGAAGTGGCGCCCGGCGCCCCGTCGTTGACCGTCTGGGTGATCGGAGCCGAGGGGTCGAGCGCCAGCGCCACCCCGGGAGTCGGACTGGAGTCGATCAAGGTGTTGGGGAATCCGCCGTCCGCGGCCTGGCCGACGAAATGGCCGCCGAAGCTCACCGTCACGTTGCCGAGCAACGGCACGGCGAGGAAGCTATAGGAGGGGTTCACGGTGCCCAACGCCACTTCGTCGAACTGAATCTGCGGCGCCAGCGGGGTGAAGCTTCCGGGGCCCAGGTCCATGAGTGCGGCCTGACCCGCGGAGGCGGCAATCAGCAACAGCAGTACCGCCGCCGGAGCGACGATCCGAGTGGTCTCTCCAAGAAGACGCATGAGCAGGTCCTCCGTTGTATATGTTGCGAACTTGCATGCTTCGAAAGGCCAAGGTCCCGGATGGCGACCTTGGATCGCACCATTGTACATGAATGAGTGGGCGAATGCAATCGGGGCCGTATAACGACAAGGTTCAGCCCTGTCGATTCCAGGATGTGAGACACTCAACTGCACTTGCTGGCTGCACATGAGACGAGCCGTGCCGAAACACGGGTGAGAAACCGCATCGCACCCGATCGGGACGGGACGTGATGCATCCAATTGGGCTCTCGTCGCGACCTCGATCGGCTGCGGAACCTGCGCGAATCGGAGTCGGGACACCCGCCGGAATCCGCTTGGAGTGTCGTTGTGTCGCCGGGCCGGGAGTCCGTGCACTCGGGTCATCGATCCAAGAAGGAGGCGACAGATGTATCTTGTTCGGGACGTGTTTCGCTGCAAGCCGGGAAAGGCCAAGATCCTGGCGGAGATGTTCAAACGCACGATTCCATCGATGAAGGAGTTGGATGGCTTCCGGACCTGCCGCGTGATGGTCGATGCCGTGGCCGGCTACTGGACCCTGGTGCTGGAAACAGAGGTCGAGTCGTTTGCACAGTTCGAGGCGCACCTGGAGACGTTTGGAGCCCGTCCGGAAGTGCAGGCGGCGATGAAGGGCTACATGGACCTCGTGGACGGCGGACACCGGGAGATCTTCCGCGTCCTTTGAACGGGAGGTCGGGCTGGGTCCGCCGCATGGCGGCGCAGCGACCGAGTGGCGGCGGCATGGCGGGACCGGGCGGCGACGCGGGCGATCCGGCGGGGGAGCGGAATCCGCCGTAGCGATGGGACCTTTCAGGCGGGCGACCCGTGGCCGGACCCGGTGGCGGGTTCCGGGCGCGGTAGGCTCCTTGCCGCCGGGCTAGCGGTGGAGTTCTGTGCCTTTTCCCCGGCCGTGATGTCATGCAGCGCCTGCATGCGCAGATCGGTCTCGGCGATGACATCCGCGCACGCCTTGAGTTCCCGCGCGACGGCCTCCGGTTGATCGTCGGCCAGCCGGTAGGCCAGTTCGTGCTCGAGCGACGCCCAGAAGTCCATCGCGATCGTGCGAATCTGGATCTCCGTCGCCACTCGCTCCGTGCGATCGGACAGGAAGACGGGGACGGTCACGATCAGGTGCAGGCTGCGATAACCGTTGGGTTTCGGGTTCTTGATGTAGTCGGTCGTCCGGATCAGCACGATGTCGTCCTGGGAAACCAGGAGCCGCGCGATCAGATAGATGTCCTGGATGTAGGAGCAGATCACCCGGATGCCCGCGATGTCGGTCAGATTTTCTCGAGCTGACTCCACGCTCAGAGGATGGCCGCGCCGCGCGAGCTTCTTCATGATGCTCGCAGGCGTCTTGATCCGGGTGGTGATGCGGTGAATCGGGTTGCGGTCCTTGGTGCATTTGAACTCGTCGTTCAAATTGTCCAGCTTGGTGGCGATCTCTCGGGCGGCCGCAGAGTAGAGGTTCTCCGTGGCCAGGAAGGCGCGTATGGCGCGTACCATTTCGTCCGGCAAGAGATCGGCCGTCACGCCATCGAAGATGTAGCTGGCGTGCGACCGTTCGATGTTCTCCACCCTCTCCTCCCCTCCGATCCCCTGGTCCGTGTCAGAACGCCGGCGCGGGAGCAGCCCTGCCTGGGTGAGCATACCATCCGGGGCGGCGGCCCGGTGGCGGAAAGCGGGGCGCGCCTCTCCGCGATCGTCTCGCGCGCCGGGATCCGGTTCCCCGGACGGATTTGGAGCCACCCACGATGAAACCAGCCGGAGCCGAAGCCGCGCGCCCGGGCCGAGGTCGCTCCCTTCCCGAGGTCCACGAATCGGTCGCAGTGCCCGCGCACGGTTCGACCTGGCGGCGGTGGCTGGCCATTTCCGGGCCGGCCCTGATGGTGTCGGTCGGGTACATGGACCCGGGGAACTGGGCGACCGACATCGCCGGCGGAAGCCGCTACGAGTACCGCCTGCTCTGGGTGCTCCTCATGTCCAACGTCATGGCTATCGTCCTGCAGAGCCTGTGTGCGCGCCTGGGAATCGTGCGTCGGCTCGATCTGGCGCAGGCCTCGCGGGAGGCGTTTCCCAAGGCGGTCAATCTACCGCTGTACATTCTGGCGGAGATCGCGATCATCGCCTGCGATCTGGCGGAGGTGTTGGGCACGGCGATCGCGCTGCGGCTCCTCTTTCACATTCCCCTGCTGATCGGTATCGTACTCACGGTGTTCGACGTCCTGCTCCTGCTCGCCCTGCTTCGCTTCGGCATCCGCAAACTGGAGGCCTTGGTCTTCTCGCTGGTGGGGACCATCGGTGCGGCCCTGCTGGTGGAGATCGTCCTGGCGCGACCGGACTGGGGCGGGATGGCGGCGGGCTTTGTCCCCTCGTTGCCGGACTCGGGAGCGCTGTATCTGGCGATCGGGATACTGGGCGCCACCGTCATGCCGCACAACCTCTACCTGCACTCGGCGCTGGTGCAGACCCGCCGGTTCTCCGGGGGACCCTCGGACACGCGGCGGGCCATCCGGCTCAACGTGCTCGACTCGGCCGTCGCGCTGAATCTTGCGTTCCTCATCAACGCAGCGCTCTTGGTGACGGCGGCCGCGGTCTTCTATCGCTCCGGCCATCAGAGCATTGCCGAGATCCAGGATGCGCACCGCATGCTGGAGCCGCTCCTCGGTGCCGCGATCGCGCCCATCGCATTCGCCGTCGCCTTGCTGGCTTCCGGACAGAGCTCGACCGTCACCGGGACCCTGGCCGGTCAGATCGTGATGGAAGGCTATCTGGACCTGCGGATCCGTCCGTGGCTGCGGCGACTGGTGACCCGCATGCTGGCGGTCGTGCCGCCGGTCCTGACGGTCGTCTACATCGGCGAAGAAGGGGTGGGGAGGCTGCTCGTCCTGAGTCAGGTGGTCCTGTCGCTGCAGCTTCCCTTCGCGGTCGTTCCACTGATTCACTTTGTGACGGATCGGAGGACGATGGGGGAGCACGTGGTGCGGGGATGGCTGCGCGGAGGCGCCTGGGCGATCGCCATGGTCGTGATCGGACTCAACGGTGCGCTCGTCGTCCAGATGGCGCGCGAGTGGATCGCCGCGGCGGGCCCGTCGGCCTGGCTGGTGCGCATCGTGTTCGGGCTCTTTGCCGCGGGGTTGGTGGGACTCCTGGGCTGGGTCTCGCTGCACCCGTGGCTGGGCCGGCTGTTGCACCTTCCGGTGCGAAGGCGCGCGAGCATACACCCGACTCCCGACCGTCCGGCCCTCACGCTGAATGCGCCCGAGACGGTCGGTCGGGTGGCGATCGCCCTGGACTTCTCCGGTCGGGAGGAACGTCTGCTCAACGGGGCGCTGAGATTCCTGGCGGCGAGTCGCCCCGCCATCGGGCTCTTCCACGTGGTGGAAAGTCCGTCGGCCCGTGCCCACGGCCGGGAGGCGATGGACGGGGAGACCCGTGTCGATGCCGGCCGACTGGAGGCGTGCGCCGAGTCGTTGCGGGAACTGGGCTTCGAGGTGGTCACCGGCCTCGGCGCCGGAAACCCGGTCAAGGAGCTGGCCCGCCTGGTGGAAGGCTTCGGCGCCGATCTCGTCATCCTGGGAGGCCATGGACATCGGGGGCTGTCGGATGTGATCTACGGCACGACCGCGGAGTCGCTCCGCCACCGCGTTGGCGCCAGTCTGCTGGTCATCCCGCTCGATCGGTAGCCCGGAACCCAGACCACCGGTCTCCGGCCTGGAGTGGCTCTCCCGCGACCCCCTCTTGCGGCGCATCGTCTCCTCTCTGCGTGAGCCTCGTCGCCTTCCGCGAAAGGTCCGCCTGGAAAGACGGTGAGTGCCGCCCCGCCTGTTGACGCCGTGCCGACAGCGCCGATACGATCACCGGTTTGCCTTCGGGTGGCTCCGCGTCCGGATCCGGTCCGCGTCGGCGTCCGGCCGCGCCGGCGAGAGATGTCCACACCGGATCCGTTTCATTGCCGAATCGGCGGTAGCGCAGTTGCGCCCGCCGCGGGAGGCTCGCCGATGTCCAAGGTCATCTCGCTCGTCTCGATCCTGCTCCTGGCGCCGCTTTCGGGGACCGCCCGGGCGGAGGCCCCGCCGACAACCACCTGGGTCCGTTCCTGGAACGCGCCGGCCAATCACGAGGACATCGGTCGGTTCGTCGCCGTCGACACGCCGGACAAGATCTACGTCGCCGGCACCACGTATGAGCCGGGTGTGGGAGGCGCGAGCCACGACTACCTCCTTCTCCAGTATGACTCTGAAGGGAACCTGCGCTGGTATCGGCGCTACGGGGGCCCGAACTGGGAGTCTCCCTCCGATCTGGTCGTTCCCGTGTCCGGGGAGGTGCTCGTGACCGGACTCTCTGCCGGGGAGAGCGGGCTCGAGGTGGCTACCGTGAAGTATGACGACCTGGGCAATATCCTGTGGGAACGCCGGCATGGGGCCGCGGGCGCGTTCTCCGACTTCGGGCCCAAGCTGGCCTGCGACGCCGACGGGAATGTCATTGTCAGCTCCGGAGACGGCGGGGACTACCTCGTGCTGAAGTACGCGCCGACAGGGTCACTCCTCTGGTCGCGCACCTATGACGGGCCGGCGGGGGGAGACGACCTCTCCACGGATGTCGCCGTTGATGCGTTGGGCAACATCTACGTCACGGGCACCGCGAATTCGCTCCAAGCCTTCGCCACCGTAAAGTACAGCCCCACGGGGGACTTTCTCTGGGAACAGATCGAGCCGGGCGACTTCGGTTCCGTCTTCGCGCCCAGCCAGGTCGAGGTGGGACCGGACGACAATCCGGTGGTTGCCGGGAGTCCGGAATCGACCTGCGGGGTCTTTCAATTCAAGATCTGGAAGTGCGCCGCCGCCAGCGGCGGCGTTCTCTGGTCCCACCATGAGCCGAGCCTTCCGTGCCACAGCTTCACGTTCCAGGATCTGGCGCTCGATGGTACAGGAGCCGCGCTCGCGGTATGCAGCGGTTCCGCGACCAGCGGGGACATCCACATGCAGATCCTCCGGTTCGCCCCGGACGGTGCGCGCGAGTGGATCCGGGAGTTCGACGGGCCGGGGACCGCGGAGGATATCGCCGCGGCGATCGCGGTCGACGCCGCCGGGGCCGCCTATGCCGTGGGCTACACGACCAATCCTCCCCAGAACCGTGACTATGCCGCCGTCAAGTACTCCGCGGGGGGACTGCAGGAATGGTCCTTCACCTGGGCATCCGCTTCGGGCACCAATGATCTGGGGCACAACATCTGCACAGACCCATCCGGCGACGTGATCCTGACCGGAAACTCGTACGATCCGGTGCAAAACGAGAATGCCGTGTCGATCAAGCTCCACCAGGCCTCCGCCGCCGGGACGGGAGGCGACCTGCCGCAGGCCGCCGCGCGGTCACCTCTGCTTCGCGTCGTGCCGAATCCGACCGCCGGACGCGCCACGGTCTTCTACGAAATCCCGCGTGCCGGAAGGTACCAACTCGATCTCGTTTCCGCCGATGGGCGGGCGGTTCGCCGGCTGGCGGAGGGCGATTCCCCAAGTGGACTGCATGAGCTGTCCTGGACCGGTGTGCAGACGGATGGATCGAGGCTCCCGGCGGGGATCTACTTCGTCCGTCTCGCCGCCGCGGGCCGGATCGCCTCCGCACGGGTCGGCGTGCTGCCGTAGACGGCCGAACGGTGCGGCGCTAGGGAAGCCGGAGGGTTGCCGGCGAGGAGAGGGACAATGGATCTCCGCCATGCAGCGCGGCCACTCGCCAGAAGACTGCAGAACCCGGGGGGCCGAGCTTGGCGAGCCGCTCCGGAGAGAGCGCCAGACACGTGTCGCGCCCCGCATCGAGGCGAGCGAACTCCTCCAGTCCCGGGCGGAACAGGATCACCTGATAGGCGTCGGACCCGGGGCACGCCCGCCAGCGGAGCTCCATGGCGCCCTGCGAGATCGGCACCGCCACCGGCGCCAGCGACACCGTAGAGACTTCCGACTCGCCGCGCAGAAGCACCGAGGGAGGCTCCGGGCGGGATTCCAGCAGGCGCAGCCCCACGAGGATGACCACCCCCGCGGCGGCAAGCCCGATGGCCGGACGCCATGCGGACCACCGCAGACCGCCGCCGAACGGATGGCGCGCGGTCGGCGCTCGCCGCATTTGCGCGCCGACCACCTCATCGCGGAGGGCTCGGACGAGGCGGGACTTCGCCTCGTCGAGGCGAGCCCCGGGCGGAACCGGCTGCCCGGACAGGAAACTCCGCAGGGCCGTCCAGCGCGCGTGGCATCGAGGGCATTCCTCGAGGTGCTCTCGTCGCGGGTCGCCCGGCGCCAATCGGGCGAGTTCCTCCAGGGACTGGGGGGGGGGACATCCCGGCATCGTCATGGTCTCAGACCTCCCGTGCCTCGGGTCGACTTCTCGCGGGTTTCCATGGCCGCGCGCAGCTTGCGCCGTGCCCGCTGCAGGAGGCCGCGCGCCCCCGAAGGACCCTCGACCTCCAGCAATCGCGTGACCTCGTCCACCGGCAGCCCTTCGTAGCAGCGCAGCCAGATCGCTTCCTGCTCGATCGGATCGAGATGCCTCCGCGCCAGTTCCAGGAGTTCGTCCTCCTCGATCCGTCGCTCCAGCGTCTCCCCGGGATCGGGCGCGGGGTCCGCAACTCCCTCCAGCCGGTCTTCCTCCTCCCAAATGGGCGAGGCCCGCCGCAGCGCGCTGCAGCAGCAGTTCCGGGTGATCACGAAGAGCCAGGAACCCACGCTCGATCGCCCCTCGAACGTCTCCAGGCGCCGGTAGGCCAGGAGCAGCGACTCCTGCGCCAGGTCCAGCGCGCGGTCGTGATCTCGCGCCAGGCGCAGACACCAGACATACACCCGCTCCCAGTACCGCTCGAGCAGATCGGACGCGGCTTGCCGGCCGGTCTCTCCGTGGCGGTCCGCTCGCGCCAGATCGAGCAGCTGGCTGTCCGTGAGCGCCCCCGATGTCAGCGGCTTCACCCCATGGGACGCGCTTCCCGATCTGCGATCACAGGGTCATCTCCGCGCCGGGCCCGGGTCCGGAAGACCAGGCCGCCCAAGGCGGCGAGGACCAGGGCGGCGGCGACGGCCATTACGGGGCGGCCGGGTCCCGTTTTCCGCACCAGAGGAACCTTTTCGCCGCCCGCGCCGATCGCGATGTACCCGGCCCAGTAGAACGGATGCGCCGTGCCGGGATCGCTGCGGATGGCCGCCTGGGCTTCCCGTAAAGACGCAGCGACCGACTCGCCCGCCGCCAGTCGGGCATAGAAACTCTTCATCAGCCGGGCGCAGGTCTGGTCATCGACCGGCCAGAGGGTGGCAACCACGCAGTCCGCGCCGGCTCCCAGCAGCGCGGTGGACAGCCCGAGCACTCCTTCCCCGGACAGAATCCGCCCCTGCGCCGTCTCGCACGAGGAGAGGACCGCGAGGCGGACGGGGATGCGGGCTGTGGACAGACTGGCGGCCCGGAGGCGGTTCTGGCCCAGGCGAATCGACGAACGCCACGGATGCTGGTCGTCGACCTCGGCATGCCCCGCCAGATGCAGCAGCGACCAGCCCGTGGTGAGCGCGTCGAGCCGGACGCTGTCGGCGTCGCCGAGGATTCGAGGAACGACGCCGCGGTACCGGCGCGCCAGATGCTCGACTTCGCGCCGGGCGCCGCGCAGGCGGCCGCGGGGACCCTGCTCGGCGGCCAGGGCCAGGACCCGCGGCGGCCCGGAGGCGGTGGGCCGGGAACGGATGCGGGCGAGAATCGCCGCCGACGGCACTCGGGTCCATTCCCGAGGCATGCCGCTCGAGAACCGGAGCAGGGCGAACGGAAGCAGGTTCAACGAGCCGTCTGCCGCAACCAGAACGCTCCCGGCGTCGGCGATCAGGTCGTCCACCGGCGCAAGCAGCCCATCGCCGAGCGCCATCCCGGCATCCCGGATGGCGGCCACATCCTGGCCCGCCGGCGGCCTCGCGAGGAGATCGTGGTACAGGCGCGCCGCCGGATCGAGCTTCTGCTCCCCGGGAAGCGTCACCACCCGGCACGAATCCCGCGTCACGGCGAAGAGGAGCGATACGGAAGGACCGACGAAGAAGTCGAGGAGGAGCTCCCCTTCGCGAAGGATCTCGCGCTGCAGCCGGTCGAGCGTCAGGCCGGGCCAGGACTCCTCGAGGTGGCCGGCCGGAAGCGGTCCGGCCATGCGCTCGAACAGAGTCCGGGCCTTGAACGCCTGGGCGCGTTCGTATGCGACTCGCACTCGGGACGGCCGTGAATCGGCACCCGGGGACGGCGCTCCCCCTGCGCGCTCCACTCCTCCGACTTCGAGAAGGAGCCGCGCCAGATCGGTGCAGAGGAGTCGACCCAGCTCTCCACGCTGTTCTCTCCACTCCGGTTCGGAGGGCAGGCCGCGAACCGCTTCCCAGATTCGCGCAGCGCGCTCGAACTCCACCCGGGCGCTGTCCGGCTGGTGGAGCGCGTCGTGCGCCTGGCCCAGGGAGACGCAGGCGCGAAGCCGGTCGGTGGACCTACCGAGCCGATGTGCCAGCGCCTCCGCCCGGCGAAGCGATGGTGTTGCGCGCGCGGGTTGTCCGGCGGCCAACAGCGTCTGGCCCAGGCAGCGCTCGAGCTGCAACCGTTGCGGAGGATCCTCCCGGGCAGCCGGCCGGGCGAGCGCTTGCTCCAGCAGGGATACGGCCGCGGCGCAGCTGTCCAGCTCCACCAGCGACTCGGCGAGGACGATGGTGGCATCCACCTGGTTGTGCCAGAGCGCCGGCGGGTTGCGGTCCAGAACCGATCGCTCCAGGCGCATCGCCTCCCGGCGACGCCCTTGGGCGACACGCAGGCGCGCCAGGTTCACCAGAACGCCCGCCTCCAGGTCCCGGTATCCCTCACGGCGGCAGAGCGCGACCATCGCCAGGAGCGAGTCCGCAGCCGAGTCGAACTGCCCCAGCTCGGTCTCGCAGATGGCCAGATTGATGGCGGGAATGATGACTTCCCGGATGTTCCCGACCTCCCGGTGCAGCCGGGCCGCCTCGCGGAAGTGGCTCCGGGCCAGCGCCGGATCGCCGATGGAGTACTCGAGAGCCCCGAGGTTGTTCTCGGCCAGACACTGCACCATCCGGTAGTCCACCCGGGCGGCGAGCGAGGAGGCGCTCCGGTAGGCCTCGCGCGCCTCTTCGGCCTCTCCGGCCCGGGCGAGGGCGGCGCCGAGACCGACGCGGGCCCACGCCTCTCCCCGTCCGTCGCCACTCTCCAGGAAGAGCGAGACGGCCCGGCGATAGCCGGCCAGCGCTTCGGACATGCGTCCCCGCGAGAGGTCGTGCCACGCCAGCCCGACGCGGGCCCAGCCTTCATGGCGCTGATCGCGCCGCAACACGGCAAGCTCCAGGACCTCTCGGTACAGGTCCGCCGCCTCGTCCGTCCGCCCCTGGGTTTCGACGGCGACGCCCAACCAACGCAAGGCCGCCGTCACCGAGGCCGAGTCGCGCCGAGCCCGCGCCTCTGCAAGCACCGGACGAAGCACTTCCTCGCCTCGGCGGGCCGCCCCGATGGACACCAGGAGGAGCCCTTGCCGCAGGTGGAGATCGAGGAGTAGATCCGGATCCCGCAGCGCGCGGGCCTCGGGCAGGGCGCGGTCGATGGCCGCCAGCGTGGATTCGGCACGGCCCTTCACCCGGAGCGAGTCGACTTCGGCCAGGATCTCGTCATGTCGGGAGGCCGCCGCGTCCGCCTTCGTCGCCATGAGCGCGCCGACGGCGGTCGCCAGCAGAACGCCGCCCCACAGGCCCCGCATGGCGGACGGAGGCCTCGGCCGCGCCGCGACGAGGCTCGGGTTGACAGGGTTCTTCCGCACCCTGTTCGCTGTCCGGTCTCGATCCATGGGCGAACCACCCGGTGCATGCCGCCGAACTGCCGTCAAACCGGATCACATTCATGGTATGCCCGCCGAGCCGGTGCCCGCCACCGTCGGGCGAGGCCGGCCGGAACTCGCCCATCGGGCGACGACCTGGGTGCGGATTCTCCGGGCTTCCGTTGTCGCGATTGTGACGAACGCCGCCGGAACTCGTCCCAGAGGGTGGAGATGCGTTCATCTTCAGGAGGCAAACCCATGCCAGCGCACCGTTTCTACTTCTACCGGTCCGGGGGCCGGGTGGCAGCGATCGCCGTTGCCGCCATTGCGATTGCGTTGATGGCCCCGGGCTCGCTCGACACCCGCCCGTTCTGCCGTTTCGAGGCGCCCGCGAGGTCTTTCTCCGACCCTTGCCGGGCCGCTCGACCCGAGTTTCCAGCCATGACCTCATCTGCGCCCGCCGCAGTCGGTCCGGGCTGGACCTCATCCGGACCTGCTGCGGCCGATCCGGGCTGGACCTCATCCGCGCCCGTCGCGGCCGATCCGGGCTGGATGGGGCGGACTGCGGCGGCGCTTTCCTCGATGGAGTATTGTCCCTCGCGGACCGAGCAGGGGCTTCAGGCGCCCAACCGTGCGCAAGGGTTCCGGTCCTGGTTCGGCCCCGAGCGAGTCACGATTGCGCCGCGCCGGGCGGGGACGACCGTATGGAGCTGGAGCTGGCAGACACACGGTTTTGGCCGGGAAGACCGGATCGAGCCGGTCCTTCCCACCGAGCCGGTCCAGACGGCCGCCCGCGTGGAGTACCCCCGACCCGGATGGGTCGAGTGGTACGAAAACGGCACGGCCGGGCTCGAGCAGGGGTTCACGATTGAAGTGCGTCCAAAGGGGGCGGGGAGGCTCTGCATCCAAGGACGGGTCGGAGGCGAGCTGCGGGGCTTTCCCGCATCCGATCCGCACGGTCTGGACTTCCGGCAGGCCGATGGCGCGACCATCCTCCGCTATGGCCGACTGACGGCGGCGGATGCCTGCGGCCGCGCTCTGCCGGGCGCGGTCGAGCTTGCCGACGGCGCGATCCGGATCCTGGTCGACGACCGGGGAGCATCCTATCCGATCTGGATCGATCCTCTGATCACCTCCCCGGCGTGGGAGTTCCACGGCGACCAGGCCGGCGTCCAGGCCGGTCGAGGTCTCTCGACGATCGGGGACGTGAACGGCGACGGCTTCAGCGACTTCGCCGTCGGGATGCCGTTCTACGATGCGCTGGTGCCGGACGCGGGCTGCGTTGTCGTGTTCCATGGATCGCCTTCGGGTCCTTCCCCGACTCCCGACTGGATCGCCGATGGCGGGCCGCATACGGTGTTCTTCGGTCTGTCCTTGTCGACGGCCGGAGATGTCAACGGCGACGGCTACGACGATCTCATCGTGGGCGCTCCGTTGTACACCAACGATGACGGGTCGCGCGGGCGCGTGTTCGTGTATCACGGATCCGCCTCCGGGCTCTCGGACGCGTCCTGGGTCCTCCCGTGTCCCTATCTGGGCTCAACCAGCTTCGGCATGACGGTGGCGAACGCCGGCGACGTCAACGGCGACGGCTTCTCCGACGTGATCATCGGGGACTACCACTACAACGGTGATCAACCCGACGAGGGCGCGGCCTGGGTCTACTGTGGCTCGGCCGACGGGTTGGAGTCGGCCCCTGTCTGGATGGGCGAGGGAAACCAGCAGACCTGTTACTACGGACTGGCCTTGAGCACCGCCGGCGATGTCGACTCCGACGGATACGGCGACATCCTCGTGGGAGCGCCCCGCCACGACGCCGCGGGATCCGATCTGGGGCGCGCCTACTTCTACCGGGGCTCTCCGGCCGGGCTTACCCTGGCGGCGGAGTGGACCGTGAGCGGGGCCGGCTTCAATCGATTCGGAGACAACGTTTCGTTGGCGGGCGATGTGAACGGCGACGGCTTCGCCGACGCCCTCGTCGCATCGCTCAACTCGGTGCATCTGTTCCTGGGATCAGCAACCGGCCTGTCGACAACCGAGGCCTGGTCGCGGGTGGGCTCCACACCCACCGCGTACCTTGGCGACGGACTGGCCACCGCCGGAGACGTGAACGGCGACGGTCTGGCGGACTTCCTGGTTGCGGAGCCCTCGCCCATGGACACCACTGTGATCGCCCTCGTCCATCTCTACTATGGCTCCCGCCTCGCGATCTCCGCCGAGGCGGACTGGACCTTTGCCAGCGATCAACTGGGAGATCGCCTGGGCGATCTCGTGGCGACCGCGGGCGATGTCAATGGTGACGGCTTCAGCGACTTCCTGGCTGCGGCGCCCTCCTTTGACGGTGACTACGAACGGGAGGGGCGGGTCTTCCTCTTTCTCGGCGCTGGGGAAGGTCCCAGGGCGACGGCCGGCTGGGTGGTCGAGAGCAATCAGGACGGTGCGCGCTTCGGTGCGTCGATCGCGAGCGCGGGGGATGTCAACGGAGACGGCCGCGAAGAGATCCTGGTCGGCGCTCCCGACTACGATCATGGACAGATCGACGAGGGGCTCACCTTTCTCTTTCTTGGTCGCGTGAACGGGCCGAGCGTCGTGCCCGACTGGTATGCCGAGAGCGATCAGGCGAACGCGCATCTCGGCTCTGCCGTGGCGGGCGCGGGCGATGTCGATGGGGACGGGTATGACGATGTGCTGGCCGGCGCGCCGGACTACGACTACTCGGGATATGTCGACTGCGGCCGCGCGTTTCTCTGGAACGGCAGTCCCGCGGGGGCGCCCAGCGGCAACCCGACGAACGCCGCCTGGGTCGGCCAGCGGATGCAGGACGGCGCGCGCTTCGGCGCGGCGGCGGCCTCGGCCGGGGATGTGAATGGCGATGGCTATAGCGACCTGATCATCGGGGTTCCCGGTCACACCGGCGGGGAAGCGGGAGAAGGCGCGGCCGCCATCTATCTCGGTTCGAACGCGGGTCCGCCGCCGACCCCGAACTGGGTGACGGAGGGGAATCAGATCGGAGCCGCCTATGGGCACTCCGTGGCGGGCGCGGGCGATGTCAACGGCGACCTCTATTCCGACGTCATCGTGGGCGCGCCCTACTTCGACAACGGACACGCCAACGAAGGTGCCGTCCATCTCTACGACGGAGCGGCCACCGTACCTTCGCTCGCGCCTTCGTGGACGGCCGAGGGAACGCAGAACGACGGCCATCTCGGCTGGTCGGTTGCGACCGCGGGCGACGTCAACGGCGATGGATTCAGCGACATCCTGGTGGGCATGCCGGACTTCCTCCTCGGAGCCGAGCCACGCGGCATGGCCATGTCCTGGTACGGCTCGTCCGGCGGCCTGGTCGGCGCCACCCCCGGGCAGGCGGACTGGAGGGTGATCGGCGCCTCGGCCGGCGCCCGTCTGGGATATTGTGTGGCGCCCGCGGGCGATGTGGACGGCGACGGGTATTCGGATGTCCTGGTCGGTGCGCCGCATGCGGGGCACCTTCTGCTGACCAATGTCGGTCTGGTGGGTTGGGAGCGCGGCACGCCCGATGGAATCGAGGTGGTGGCCGCGACGATCTTCGGGACCCAGGATGGGGCGCGGTTCGGATCGAGCGCAGCGGCGGCTGATGTCAACGGCGACGGCTTCTCCGACATCCTGGTCGGCGCACCGCTCCAGGACGAGGGGCAGGTGGACGAGGGCCGGAGCTTCGTCTACTACGGCAACCGCGGGCGGGGGATGGCGCGGGCCCCGGACCAGTGGCGCCAGGATCAGACGGAGCCCGTGGCCTTGCTCGGGTTCTCCGAGGCTTGGAGCGGCTTCGGCCTGCGGGCCATGGGACGTACGCCGGCGGGACGCGGCGAGGTCCGGCTCGAGTGGGAGGTCGCGCGGTTCGGCACTCCATTCGCCGGCGGGTCGATCGAGCAGGGTGCAACCTATGACACCGGCGCGCCCGACTCGATCTTCGGCAGCCGCGTCTCGATCCAGGAGACCGTCGAGGGGCTCTACGGGCCGCGCGGGTGGTGCTGGCGCCTGCGGATCGCTTCCCGCAACCCCTACTTCCCGCGCACGCCCTGGCTCAAGCCGACCGGAAACGGCGCGACCGAACTCGATCTGCGCACGCCCGAGAGCCCGGCGGCAACCGAAGAACCGGCCGGGGGCCTGAACGCGCTGGCCCTTTCGGGCCGGCCGAACCCGTTCCGTTCGACAGCTTCGATCCGGTGGATGCTGCCCGCCGCCGGTCCGGCGCGAGTGGAGATCTTCGATCCGCAGGGTCGGATGGTGCGAAGGCTCGTCGATGGGGTCTTCGAGGCGGGCCCGCACCAGGCGGTCTGGGACGGCCGGCGGAACGACGGGCGCCCGGCGCCGGCCGGGACGTACTGGATTCGTCTGACCGCCGGGAACGATCGCGCGCGGGCGCGCGTGGTGCGGTTGGAGTGAGCGTCCGCAGCGGGGGGCACACCTCAATTGATGTAGCCGAGACTCCGGAGCCGTTCCAGGCGCTCGAGATCCGTGGCGGTCATGTGCGGCAGGATCGGCGAGAACGCGTGGAGTGATTCGAGCGCGTGCCAGAGGCTGTCGCGCACCGCGTCCGGCTGCGCCGCGAGATTGTCCCGTTCGCCGGGATCCGCGGCCAGATTGTAGAACTCGCTTTCCGGGCTGCGAAGCTGATGATGGATCAGCTTGGAGTCGCCGTCGATCAGGCAGTAGAGCTTGTCGTCCTTGGTGTCGAGGTAGCCCGTGGTGTCGGGGCGGCTGTACATCAGCATGTTGACCGACTCGGCATAGGCGCGGCGGGGCCGGGATAGAGCGCCGGTCTGCAGCGCTTCCCCCAGGGACAGGCCGTCCATCTCCGGCCAGAGATTCTTCGATACGCCGGCTGCTTCGAGAATCGTCGGCATGATGTCGATGGTGCGGACCATCGAGGCTACCCGGGTTCCTCCCGCAACTCCCGGAACGCGGATCAGGAGCGGAACCCGGATCTGCTCCTGGTACAGGATGCCGTGGGTCCACCAACCGTGATCGCCGAGCCCCTCGCCGTGGTCGGCGACCACGACGATGATGGTGTTCTCCCAGAGTCCCAGCTCCTGGAAGGTGCTGAGGAGCTTGCCGAGCTGGCCGTCCATGAACCGCACTTCGCAGTCGTAGACGGCGCGCAGAAGATCCGCTCGACTCTGACTCGGCGGCCGGAACGCCCCGTTCAAACCCGTGTCGAGGTAGTCCTGGGGCGGAATGATGGCCGGATCGTGGGGGTCGAAGAAGTGCACCCACATGAGAAACCGGTCCCGGGCGCCGGGGCGGGAGCGCAGCCAGGCCGTGGCGACATCGGTCGTGGCGTCGGATCGGCGCTGGCTCTGGATGGTGTTCACGGTGCCGGTTGCCGATACGAGCCCTTCACTCGAGCGATCAGGGAACTTCGCATCGAACAGCTGGAAGCCCTGCTCCAGTCCGAAGGCCGCGGTCACCGGATATGCGCTCACGAAGGCCGCGGAAGCGCCGCCGGCTTGCCGCCAGACCTCGGCCAGCGTCGTTTCGGCTTCCGCGAGGCGATTCGCCACCAGACCGTGCAACACCCGCAGACCGTGGCGGTACGGCTCCCGTCCGGTCAGGATCGAGGCATGGGAGACCGGAGTCACCGCGGCCTGAGCGATGGCAAGATCGAACACCACCGAATGCTGGGCCAGCTTGTCGAGATTCGGGCTGGTCGGCCTCCGGTAGCCATAGCAGCCGAGACGGTCGGCCCGCATGGTGTCGAGCGTGACCAGCAGGACGTTGTATCTGGGGGATTCCGCTGCCGGCCGGCACGATAGCAGCCCCAGGCAGGGGCAGCCGGCGAGGACGGCGATCAGCGCCCTCCGGAGCCTTCCTCCCACTCCAACCCGGCCAGGTGTTTCCATCCGGAAGGCACGCCTCTCGGCCCGGTGGGAGCAACGGCTCGTTGGCATGGGGTATCGCCTCCGCCCTGGCGGTCACGGCGCGCGGCGGCCCGTCTGGCCGGCCGTGCCCAAAGACGTCCCCGCGGATAGGAGCAGGATCTCCATGGATGGGCGGGATTCCAGCAGCCGACCCGGAAGGAAGACGCCTGAAGAGCAGGATGTCGGACCCATCGCCTGCCCGTCAAGGGTGGAGTTGGGGTCGATCAAAGACCGCGATCGGACGTGGTCGCGGGCGCCAAACCGCTGGTCGTGCGGCGGCAATCGGGGCCGGGTGTGGCAACAGGTGTGGGTGTGAAGGAGTGCCTCGCCGGCATCGTGGCTCCACGCGATCCGACGCTCTTGACGAGTGCTCACCGGACGGGTGCAGGGTCGTGCTCGGAACGGCGAGACGTTTCGTTCTTTCACGAACTCGCGTAGATGGAGATGCTGACGCAGACCTCGATGACTGACGCTACCGGGGTCTTCCCAAATCCGTAAGTGGGCGCGAGTTCTGCGAGCGTGTGGTCGCTGCTGCGACGACGATATGGGCGGCGTGCGTTCACCAGAGAATCGCTGCGAGAGCCGGGATTGGCCCGAAAGTGCCTCCGACTCTCTGACTCTCGGTTCTTTGTGGGAAAGTGGTGAACGACCGGTTGGGCTCGGAGCCCGTGGCGGACGGTTTGCGAAATCGGGGCGTCGGTGTGCCGTCCCGGCACGGGCCGCCAGAGCGCACGGCGATCGGCTGAGATGAACCCGGCTGATGCTGGGCACTTGAGCCTCTTGAGATCGGCTGTAACACCGGCGTCCCGGGGGCCTGCGCTTCTGGTGGTTGCTCGGCCGTCCTCTCGAGCCTGCCGGAGTGACCCCGGAAGAACTTGACTGGGCCTTGCGAATCGGCTACACCCGAAGTCACGCGACGGGAGGGGACGAAGGCGATTGTTCTTCGGGGCGGCTGCACCGCGAGGCCTCGTTGACCGGAAGTGAACTCAAGATTGGTGAAGAAGAAAGGAGGAATGCAAGTGAGAAGCATGAGTGGGATCGCGCCGCTGTGTGTCGCAGCTCTTGGTTTGGCGAACGTAGCTCATGCAGCGTTCTTGACGGACGAGCAGTTGTTCTTGGACCCGTGGGCGGTGCCGGTTGCCGCTTACGAGCGCGTCTATCTGAGCAGTTCCTGGGATGGCTACACGTTGGGCAACAACTCCTACACCTGGGGCTACAACGATATCGAGAGCGTGCGGGTCCTTCCTCTGTTGAACCCGTATTCTCTGACGGATCCCGGAAGGTACCCTACCGCGCATGTGTTCACCCAGGACGATTACCGTTACAAGCCCAATCAGCAATACTGGGTGGACCTGACATCCGGTGTGGCTACGGCCACGTTTGACGGATCCGGCCTCTACCACGTGCAGCTACACCGATCTTCCGGGCCCGACATCATGCAGGCCGTGTTCTTTGACGCGGGATTCCTTCAAGACGGCGAGGAGCCTGCAGAAACCGGTCCGGAAGTGGAAATCCCGGGGCCGGTGGCCGACCTGGTGATTGTCTCCGAGAACGGCCAGGAGGGCGATGTCCTGGATGACGCCGCCAACCTGGCAGAGGAGGACAACCCCGGCAGAGTCGCTCGCGCGACCGGTGTGCTCGACATGCTCGGGGCGATCAGCGAGGCCTACAACAACAATGGCGGCAATCCGATCCATGTCGAGCTGGTGGCTCACGGCGCCCCGGGTCATTTCCGCATTGGACAGACTGGCATTGGCAACTGGGGCAGCGACGAGTTGACCATGCTGGAATTTCAGGAGTTGCTGGACGGGATGGTCGACGGGCTGAGCACCTATTCGTGCAACTTCGCCCGGGGTGCGGAGGGCCGGCAGGCCCTGGTCGACCTGGCTGGCTCGCTCGGTTGGGCATCCGGGTGGGATGAGACAGTCACCGCACACTGGAACGAGGAGTACCGGGGCTGGGATCTGGCCTTGGGAGGCGGTCTGCAGGAGATTCCTGAACCCTCCTCCATCCTGCTGGTGCTGGTCAGCGGCCTGGCAGGCTGCGCCGGCCTGCATGTGAAAGGACGCAGGACCTGACGGGAAACCGGCCCAGGACGGTGGATTCGCCTGCCCCGCTTAGACAAGATAGAACGACCGGCTCGCGGTCGTAAGCTCGGTGTCGTCTGAGACGC
>CAYYQN010000065.1:0-23626 GCA_964473865.1 uncultured bacterium
CGCTCTGGTATCTGCAGGAGGTGGAGGGGATCCGGCGCGATGTGCGGGTGGCGAACCTCAGCCTGCTCAACACCGACTGGTACATCCGGCAACTGCGGGACACCGAGCCGAAAGTCGATCTGGGCTGGAACGACGCCCAGGTGGCGGAAGTCACGCGGGGAGCGTACTACGACGAGAAGCGGAAACGCGTCGTCTACATCAAGGACCAGGCGGTGGCGCGCATCGTGCAGCGGGAGCACGGCAAGCGACCGATCTACATCGCGGCCACCGTGCCCGATCTCATGGGGTTGGAGGAAGCCCTGGTGATGCAGGGGCTGGCCTTCGAGCTTCAGGAGCCGGTGGAGGGAGCGCGCGATCGGGTGGACGCGGACCTGACCCTGAAGAACATGCGCGAGGTGTACAAGTACCGGGGCCTGCTTCTCCCGGACGGCAATCCCGACGATTCGGTGTACAAGGATGCGAACGCGCGCCGGTTGGTGCAGAACTACTCTGCCGCGCTGGTGCGGGCGGCGCAGGAGAAGGCGCGGCAAGGAGACTACGAGTCCGCGTTCGAGGCGATGCGCCTGGGCGGCAATATCGCGCCGACCTCCCGGGCGATCCAGTACGCCCTGGCCGGATTGCAGATCCAGATGCGCCGGCCCGTGGAGGCCGAAGCGCTCCTGCGGGGCCTGGAGAACCGGGGCTGGGCCGACGCCCGCCTCTTCCGCCTGCTGGGGCGCAGTCTGGAGGAACAGGAGAGGATGACCGAGGCCGAGGCGCAGTACCGCCGTTCGCTGGCGGTGGACCCCGATGACTTCGACTCGCTGAGCGACCTGTTCTATCTCCTGTATCAGCGTAGCAACCGCACGGAGGAGGGCATTGCGCTCCTGCAGAGCTGGGCGCGCCGGCACCCGGACGACCGGCGGGTGACCCAGGCGCTGGAGGAGCTCGGTGTCGTCGGGGGGGCGCCGGAGGGGAGGCGTTGATGGGCGAGCGCGTGGCGCTGGTCACCGGAGCCGCCGGATTCATCGGCTCGCACCTTTGCCAGCGTTTGGAACGGGACGGCTGGAGAGTTCGTGGCGTCGACTGCTTCACGTCCTACTACGACCCGGCCCAGAAAGAGCGCAACCTCGCGTCGCTGGCCGGGCGACCCCGCTTCGAGCTCAGGCGCGTCGACCTCGGCACCGCCGATCTGGCCGGGCTCTTCGAAGGCGTCGACACGGTCTGGCATCTCGCGGCGCAGGCCGGAGTGCGCAGCTCCTGGGGCCGGTTCTTTGCGGACTACACCGCGCACAACATCAACGCCACGCAGCGGCTCTTGGAGGCCGCAGTCGGCCGCGGCGTGCGCCGGTTGGTGTGCGCCTCTTCTTCGTCGGTCTACGGCGAGGCCCCGGTCTACCCGATGCCCGAGGACGGACCGCTGCAACCGATCTCGCCCTACGGCGTGACCAAGCTGGCGGCGGAGCATCTGGCGCGGCTCTATCACCTGGCGCATGGACTGCCCACGGTGTCGCTCCGCTACTTCACAGTGTACGGGCCGCGGCAGCGTCCGGACATGGCGTTCCACCGTTTCTTCCGGGCCATCCTGGGGGGGGAGGAACTCACGCTCTACGGCGACGGATCCCAGAGCCGGGACTTCACCTATGTCGACGATGTCACCGAGGCCAACCTTCTCGCCGCGGAGCTTGGCGAGCCGGGCGGGGTGTACAACATCTCGGGAGGAAGTCGCATCACGGTACGGGAGGTGATCCGCACGATGGAGAGGATCACGGCGAAGACGGCCCGCGTCGTGCCGCGGCCGGGTCAGAGCGGCGACCCGCACTCCACGGGCGGCGATTCCTCGCGGGCGCGCGCTCGGCTCGGATACGCTCCACGCACGAGTCTGGAGGAGGGCCTGGAGCGGATGGCCGGCTGGATGGACCGGCTCCTGCGGGGAGTTCCGGAATGACCGCGGACGCGGCCGCCGGCGCGGGCGGGAGAGCGGGAGTGGGCGCGGCCGCCGGCGCGGGCGGAAGCACGCGTGTGGCCGCGGTCGAGGCCGAGCGGCCCGACGTCTCGGTGGTCATTCCCGCGTTCAACGAGGAGGAGTCGCTGCGGGAGCTGGTTCCGGCGATTGTCGGCGTCCTCGACGCGGCGCGGCGGAGCTTCGAGATCCTGGTGATCGACGACGGCTCCGGCGACGACACCCTCGAGCTGATGGCCGGCCTGGCCCGCGCGGACCGCCGGATCCGGGCGCTGGCCCTGCGCCGCAATTTCGGCAAGTCGGCGGCGCTGGCGACCGGGTTCGCCGACTGCCGGGGCCGCTTCGTGGTGACCATGGATGCCGATCTGCAGGACGATCCGGCCGAGATTCCGGCCTTTCTGGCCGACCTCGAGGGCGGACTCGATCTGGTCTCGGGGTGGAAGCGCAAGAGGCACGACCCGCTGAGCAAGACGCTCCCGAGCCGGTTCTTCAACCGCGTGACGGCCCGGGCCAGCGGAATCCCGCTGCATGACTTCAACTGCGGCTTCAAAGCCTATCGGCGCGAGGTCTGCGCGGAGATCGAGCTCTACGGAGAGATGCACCGGTTCATCCCCGTCCTGGCCAACCGCGAAGGGTTCCGCATCGGTGAGCGGGAAGTGCGCCATCACGCGCGGCGCTTCGGTCGCTCCAAGTTCGGGGCCTCGCGGTTCCTCAACGGGTTTCTCGATCTCCTGGAGGTGATGTTCCTCGCGGGCGGGCGGCGGACCCCGCTGCACGTCTTCGGGCGGTGGGGGTCGTGGCTCCTGGGGACCGGCCTTCTGATCAACCTCTACATGGTCATCCTGTGGATCACGGAGCGGCGGCTGCGCGTGCGTCCGCTCTTGCTCTTCGGGGTCATTCTGATCATCCTTGGCGTTCAGTTCATTTCCATCGGGCTGCTCGCGGCCCTGATCCACGCTCCCCGGCGGCGGCGCACGACCTATCCGGTGCGGACGCGGATCCCGGACGACAACCAGGCCGGCTGAGGGAAGGAGAGCCATGCGCGCAATCATTACCGGGGGGGCCGGCTTCATCGGCTCGCATCTGTGCGACTACCTGCTGGGCCAGGGCCTGGAAGTAGTGGCCATCGACAACCTCTCCACCGGCTCGGTGGACAACATCGCGCACATCCGTCACCCCGCGTTCAGCTTCATCCAGTACGACGTGACGAACTACCTCTATATCGATGGTCCCGTCGATCTCGTGATGCATTTCGCCAGCCCGGCCAGCCCCATCGACTACCTGAGGCTCCCGATCCAGACCTTGAAGGTGGGGGCGCTGGGGACGCACAAGGCGCTGGGGCTTGCGCACGCCAAGAAGGCTCGCTTCCTGCTGGCTTCGACCTCGGAAGTCTATGGGGACCCCCTGGTGCATCCGCAGAACGAGACCTATTGGGGAAACGTCAACCCGGTGGGGCTGCGCGGCGTCTACGACGAGGCGAAGCGGTATGCCGAGGCGCTTTCCATGGCCTACCACCGCTATCATGGCGTCGATGTGAAGATCGTCCGGATCTTCAACACCTTCGGCCCGCGCATGCGCAAGGAGGACGGCCGCGCGGTGCCGAACTTCATCATGCAGGCGTTGCGCGGCGAGCCGCTCACCATCTACGGCGACGGGTCCCAGACCCGCAGCTTCGGCTACATCACCGACCTGGTGCGCGGGCTCCACATGCTCGTGATGTCTTCGTTGAACGAGCCGGTCAACATCGGAAACCCGCAGGAGTTGACGGTCCAGGAGATGGCCGAGCTGATCCTGAAGATCACCGGGAGCAAGAGCGAGCTGGTCTATCGCGAGCTTCCCGAGGATGATCCGAAGGTGCGCCAGCCCGACATCGCCCTGGCGCGCCGCGCTCTGGGGTGGGAACCGGAGGTGGACGTGCGCGAGGCGCTCCGGCTGACGGTGGACTGGTTCCGCCGGAGTCTGTGAGCGAGGGAGCAGGCCCAGACGCATCGGCCGGACGGCAGGAGCCGGAGGGCGGGGTCGCCGGGAGGGATCGTGACGGGCAAGAGCCTCATTGTCATTCCAACCTATAACGAGATCGACAACATCGGTGAGATCGTGCCGGCGGTGTTGGGTCTGGCCCATCCGCTGGAGGTCCTGGTGGTGGATGACAATTCCCCCGACGGGACCGCGGCGGCGGTCGAGGCCATGGCCGCGCGCGACCCGCGCGTGCACCTGCTGCGTCGGGCGGGAAAGCTCGGGCTCGGCTCGGCCTATATAGCCGGCTTTCGCTGGGCCCTGGAGCGCGACTACGCGGTGGTCTTCGAGATGGATGCCGACTTCTCCCACGATCCCGGCGCCATACCGTCGTTCCTCGAGGCGATCGAGCATGCCGATCTCGTCCTGGGTTCGCGCTATCTCTCGGGGGTGACGGTCGTCAACTGGCCGCTGCGGCGCCTCATCCTGAGCTACGGGGCCAACGTCTACAGCCGCCTGCTGACCGGAGTGCCGGTGCGGGACCTGACCGGGGGATTCAAGGCGTTTCGGCGCGAGGTCCTGGCCAGCCTCGACCTTGCCAAGGTGAAGAGCGACGGCTACTCCTTCCAGATCGAGTTGACCTTTCTCTGCTGGCGGCGCGGCTTCCGGGTGAAGGAGATCGGGATCGTCTTCGCGGACCGCCGGGTCGGGATCTCGAAGATGAATCGGCGGATCATCCTGGAGGCGACCCGCGTGGTCTGGCGGCTCTTCCTCATCCGCCTCTTCACGCGCCGGAAGTCGGAACCGCCCGCTCCCGGGGAGACGGCTTGAGCGCGGAGTTTCCCGCCGCGGGACCGGTTGAGCCCGGCTCGGACCAGGGACCGGTCGATGTCTCCATCGTCATCGTCGTCTACCGAACGCCCGATCATCTGCGGCGTGCCCTCGATGCCCTGGTCGCCGCCGCTCCCGCGCTGCGCTGGGAATGTCTCGTCATCGACAACAGCCCGCGCCACGACGGGTGCGGCGACATCGCCGCCGGCCGTCCCGGCGTGCAGTACATCCCGAACGAGCGCAACGTCGGCTTCGGCCGGGCCTGCAACCAGGGGATGCGGCTCGCCCGGGGGCGCTATCTGTTCCTGCACAACCCCGATCTGGAGGTCCAGCCGGGATCGCTGGAGGCGCTGGTGGGTCTGGCCGACCGCGAACCCGACGCCGGGCTGATCGCCCCCCGCCTGCACTACGCCGACGGCACGCTGCAGGAGTCGTGTCGCACCTTCTACACGGTCCGGATCTTCCTCCTGCGCCGGACCTTCCTCGGCCGGCTCTTCAAGAGCGCCGGAGCGATCCGCCGGCACCTCATGCTCGACTGGGACCACGACTCGACCCGCGATGTCGACTGGGCGATCGGCGCCGCCCTCCTGGCCCGCCGGGAGGCGGTGAACGACGTGGGGTTGATGGACGAGCGGTTCTTCATGTACTTCGAGGACGTGGACTGGTGCTACCGGATGCACCAGCGCGGATGGCGCGTTCTCTATCACCCGGCCGTGCCCATGGTGCACCACTACCAGCGCGAGAGCGCCCGCCGGCCGGGGCGCGGGCTCTGGGTCCACCTGAGCTCGACCTTCCGCTACTACGAGAAGTGGAGCTTCCTCCTGTACTGGCTCAAGCTGCGGGGCCGGGCGCTGCGCAACATCGCGCTGGTCCTGGGCGACCTCGCGCTCGTGGCCGCCGCGTTCGTGGGCGCCTATGCCCTGCGGGCCATGCTGGGCGGCGTGCTCACCAAGCCGCTCTTCGGCTTCGAGCTCTACCTGCGTTTCCTGGCGTTCACCCTGGTGGTGGCGCTGGCGGCGTTCCACGCCTTCGGGCTGTATCGCGAGCGGCTGCGGCCGTCGATTCTGGAGACGCTGCTGCCGGTAGCGCGCGCCCTGACCTGGACCTCGATCCTGATGATGGCCGCAACGTTTCTTCTCTCGGTGCGGATCTTCTCGCGATTCATGGTTGTCCTCTTCTTTCCGCTGGCGGTGGTCCTGGTCACGCTGGGCCGGACGTTGCTGGTCCGGGCGGTGCACTCCGTGCGGCGCCGCGATCTGAACCTGCGCCGGCTCTGCATCCTGGGGCCGCCCGAGGCGGTCGAGGAGATGATGTCGCGCTTCCGGGCCCACGGCACGTTCGGCATGGACCCCGTGCCCTTGGTTGGATCTCCGGGCGAGCCGGCGGATCCCGCGGCCTGGGCGCGCCGCCTGCGCGTCGAGCGGGCACAGGAGCTGCTGCTTTTCGAGGACTGGCCCGGCGACGTGCCGGGGCTCTTGCTCGAGTTGCGCGAGCGCGGCATTCCGGTGCGGGTGGTCCCGCGACTGCGCAACGTGCTGCCGGTGCGCAGCAGCCTTGGGGAGTTCATGGGGTGGCCGGCCATGCTGGTCGGAGGGGAGGGGGGCACGTTGCGCCGCGGTCCCGGCCAGCGACTGGGCGACATCGCCACTTCCCTGGCGATCGGCCTGCTCTGGCTCGGGCCGTGGATCCTGGTGGTCCTGAAGCGCGCGCTCCGCGGCCAGGCGATTACGGAACAGGTCCGTCTGCGCGGGGATGGTGGGCGGCCGATGACGCTGCGGCGGCTGGCCGGCTCCCGCCGGTCCGCCGGCGTCGCCCGGGCGCTGCTCGACTGGTATCCGGCGCTCCCCTCCCTGGCCATGGGGCGCGTGGCCCTGGTCGGACTCTGCCCGTTCACCGAGGAGGAGTGGCTGTCTCTCGATTCGGTCTATCGCGAGCGCCCGCCCGAGGCGCCGGCCGGACTGGTGGGCCCGTGGACCGGGACTCCGAGCGAGCCGGCGGGTCTCGCCACGTGGAATCGGGACTACCCGGAAAACTGGTCGGCTGCGGGCGATTTGCGTATCTTCTGGAGAGCGGCGACGGGCCGGCATCCATCCCCGGGAGGCACACGTTGAAGAGCAACAGGCGGTATCCGGACTCCTTGCCGAAAGGCCCGGCCGGCCGAGTGGGCCGCGTCGCTGCCGGCGCGGCGCTGGCGATGATCCTTCTGGGGGGCGCGGCCCTTCCCGCGCCGGCGGCCGGGACCTGGCGCGTGTTCCTGTACGGCAATGACGTCCGGGGCCTCGCCGCGCGCGGTGAAGAGGTCTGGGCCGCCACCAGCGGCGGAGTTCTGCGCCTTCGTTCCGATGGCGGGATCTCCCAATGGAATCGCGCGGCCCAGGGGCTCCTGAGCGACTCGGTGGCGACGATCGCCGTCGATGCCGCCGCGCACATCTGGGCCGGGACGGAGGCGGCGGGGATCAGCGTCTTCGAGCCGGAGCGGGCGCTCTGGACGCCGGTCACGGACGTGTCGCACCCGATTCCCGGCAACCGAGTCCTTCGCGTGCGAATTGCCGGTCCCGCGAGCGCGGAGACGCTCTTCGTCGGGGGAGTCCGCGGCTACTCGATGCTGGTGAGCGGTGAGCTCCGCCAGGGGTGCCTCGCCGATGTGGACATCTGCGGCATTCCCAGCTATCAGGTCTTTGACCTGATGGGAGTGGCCGGAGAGCTCTGGCTCGCCACGGCCGGGAACGCCTCCTCGGCCGGCGTGGTCGTGCAGCATGTCGATGGCACCTGGAGCCCGCGGGACGAGGGACTGGGCCGGGCGCGTCCGCGGCGGCTGGCGCGCGCGGACAGCCTTTATCTGGCCACCGAACCCTCGGCGGGCGGTGTTCTCTGGGCGTGGCGGGGGGACCGTTGGGGCAGCGTCGCGGACCCGTCGCTTCCGGCCTGGTTCGTCCCGTTCGATCTTCTGGGTGCGGGCGACACGCTGTATGCCGCGGGGGTCGGCGGCATATTCCGGCGGGTCGACGGCGCCTGGTCTGCCGCGGGCGACATCTCACCGTTCGCGCCGGCGGCGAACGATACCGTGACGGTGACCGGCCTCACGCGTACCGCCTCCGGCCGCCTCTATGCCGGCGCTTCGCATCCGCTGGAGCGGCGGGATGGGATCTGGGAACGACGCGGCCAGGGCTGGGTCCAGCACCGTCTCGCAGGTCCCAGCCTGCTCAACGACTATCGGAGCATCACCTTCGATGCGGAAGGGGCGCTCTGGGTCTCCTCCGTCAGACGCCGCGTCTCTCCGCTCATCACTCGGTACCGCGACGGCGAGTGGACGTTCTTCCGGGGAAACGAGGGAGGACGATCGAACGCCTGGACCTACCGGATGCTCGATCTTCCGAGCGGCACCTGGCTGGCCCACTGTTGCGGACCCCGGGAGCTGGCCGAGAGCTATTACATGGAGCGAATCGAGGACGGCGAGCGGTTCACCGCCTGGCCGATCCTGAACGCCTTTGATCTGGCCCCCGACGCCGAGGGCCGGATCTGGATCGCGACGAACGGGCAGGAGTACACCGATGCGTCCGGACTCTATCGGCTCGATCCGGGGCACTACCCTCCCGATGCTGCCAGCCTCATCCGGATCGCAGTGAACACTTCCGGAGCCGAGCTGAAATCGGACCTTTTGAACGCCGTGGCGGTGATCGGCAGGCAGATCTGGATCGGCTACCCGGACGCCGGCGTCTCGCGCTGGGACCTCGGCCCCGACGGCGTGCCGCTCACGGAGGATGACAGCTGGGCCCAGTTCACGGAGACTCGCGAGGGATATCCGCTGATCGGGAACAAGGTGAAGCGGATCGTGCCCGGTCCGGACGGCCGCATCTGGATCGGCACTACGGCCGGGCTTTCGATCTTCGAAGATCCGAAGTTCGTCAACATTGCCGCGGACGGACGTCTGCCCACCGCGGAGGTCAACGACATCGTGCCGCTCGACGATGGCGGCGCCTTCGTCGCCACCCGCGGCGGCGGGCTCACGAGGATGACCCGACGCGCCCTCGGTGGCTACACCTACACGAAGTATGGTCCGCCGGACCTGCCCAACCCCACGATCGAGGCGATGACGCTGGGCCCCGACGGGCGCACCCTCTGGCTGGCCACCGGGCGCGGTCTGGCAAGCTTCCTGCCTCCCGAGTCCACGCCCTCCACACAGGTCTCGGAGGTCGGGGCCTACCCGAACCCCTTTAATCCCGCCTGCGCGGATGGAGTGCGTCTGCTCGGCGCCGGGAGCGCCGTGCGCGGCACGGTGCTCGACCTGTCCGGGAAGGTGGTGGCCGAGTTCCCGACGAGCGGCGGCGGCACCCAGGACGCCGCTGTGGCGGTGTGGGACGGCAAGCACGACGGGAGGCCGGTCGCGCCCGGGCTCTACTGGGTCCGGGTGCAGACCGCGCAGGGAGTTCGTTCCGTCGGGGTGGCGGTCCTCGATGGCGACTGCGCGCGCTGACGACGCCGGTCCGCCGCGCGGTGGCCAACGGTCCGGCGCGGGACCCGGAGGGAGTGGCTCCCGGCCCGCCGCGAGTTCGCCTCCGGATGCGCCAGCCGCGAGGAGGGAGCTTCTCTTCGTCGCGTTCTTCTTTCCGCCGCTTGGCGGCGGCGGCGTTCAGCGCTCCCTCAAGTTCGTGCGTTACCTACCGGACCATGGCTGGCAGCCGCGCGTGGTGGCGGCGGAGGCCGGCTACTGGATGCACGACGAGTCGCTCCTGGCCGAAGTTCCGCCTGATACTGCGGTGCGGCGCGTCCCGTTCGGCGGCCGGCGGCTGATCGGCATGGGCGGGCGCGCAGGCGCGCGCTCCCGCACCGCGACCCGCTGGCTGCGGTCCGTTTCTCGCTTCGTGCTCGTGCCCGACACCTATGTCGGGTGGTCCCGGCGCGCCACGCGGATCGTCGCGGAAGAGCTCGCGCGGCGGCCCGCCGCGCTCATCTTCACCACTTCGTCGCCCGACAGCGCGCACCTCCTGGGCCGTGCCGTGAAGCGCGCGACCGGCCTGCCCTGGGTTGCGGATTTTCGCGATCCGTGGACCGGGCGCCTCTCCTACGCCCCACCGACGCCCCTGCATCACCGCTGGCAGCTCGCCCTGGAGGGCTCCTGTCTGCGCGAGGCCGATGCCGTGGTGGTGACCACGCCCGAGACGCGGGATGACTTTCTCGCGCGTCATTCCGATCTCTCGGCGGCGAAGTTCCATGTGATTCCAAACGGATTCGACGAGGACGACTTCGCGGCGGCCGCGGCCATGCAAACGGCCGGCGCCGCGCGCGCCCCCGGCGCCGCGGACTGGATTCCGGCCGGCGGCTTTCCGGTGCTGCACGCCGGACAGCTCAACCTCGACCGGTCGCTGGCGCCGTTTCTGGCGGGGCTGCGGTTTTATCGGGAGCGGAGGCGGATCTCGCCGCCGCCGCCGGCTCCGCGTGGAGGCGGCGATGCCGCGGCGGTCTTCCTGGGGCCGTGCTACGACTGGCACCGGGAACAGGTGAGAGCCGCCGGTCTTTCGGATGCGGTGCATTTCCTGCCCGGCCGCACCCACCGCGACGCGGTGCTGGCCATGCTCTCCGCGCGCATGCTTCTGCTACTGGAACAGGACAGCGACCGGGGCCGCCTGGTGCTTCCGGGCAAGGCGTTTGAGTACCTCCGCGCGGACCGCCCGATCCTGGCCGTGGTGCCGAAGGGTGGGGCGGCGGCGCGCTTCGTGCGCGAGACCGGCGCGGGAATCGCAGTCGATCCGGCGCGTCCGGAGGAGATTGCGGAGGGTCTGGCGCGACTTCTCGACGGCGAGCCGGCGCGGCCCCGTCCGGCCGCGTCTGCGGAACCGTACGAGCGCCGGATCCTGACCGCCGCGCTGGCCCGTCTCTTCGACTCGGTGCTGACCCTTCGGCAGCCCCGCCGCTGACGGCGCGGCGCGGCCGGCTCCAGCCCTGGGATGGCCGCCCGCGACACTGCGGCGGGCGCTGGTGGGGTCGGCCGACCCCCCTCCTGTCCCATGATCTCCCATGACTGCCCATGCGCGACGCGCGGATCGCCCCCCAGTCGAAAAACTGACACTCGAGGCTTCAGCGGCTTGAACTTTGGCCAGACCGGTGCGAGGGCATCCACTATCGAATTGTGAATACGTCAATTACGGCGTCAGTCGGTCCCGGGTCGATTTTCTTTCCTGTTCGGTAGATCCCGCTTGACGGTGATCGGACCGGCGCGTTAGTTTGCGTCCGGGTCGTTTCGGATCCCCACGTCCTCCCAAATTGTGGTTTTGGATGGGCAAAATGGCGCTATTCCTGGGTGAGTTCGAGCATCAGATCGACGACAAGAATCGTCTGTCGATCCCTGCTCGATTCCGGGAGCAGTGCCTGAAGGAGGCCGATTCGACACTCGCCGTCATCGCCGGATTCGACGCCTGCCTCTACATCGTGCCCGCCCGTTCCATGGAGGAGCTACGCGCGTTGCTCAGTCTGCAGCGAACCGAGTGGCACGAGCTCGCCCGGGCCTTCCGCCTGAAGCTGTCTTCGTTCGGCACCACCGTGACTCCCGATCCCCAAGGGCGCATCGGACTCACGGACAAGCAGAAGCAGTACGCCGGCCTGGAGCGGAAGGTCATGGTGGTGGGCAACTTCGAGCGCATCGAGGTGTGGGATCCGGAACGCTATCAGCAACACCTGGGGAAGCCGGACGCCATGGACATGGGGATGAGCGATCTCGCCTCCATGTTCCTGCGCGGCAAGTTCCCCGACACCCGGGAGCAGTGATGGAAACAACCGGCACACAGGACGAGGTGCGCGTGCTGAGAATGCCCACGCTGGTGGAGGAATCGGTTCTGGCGCACGTGGAGCTGGAGCTGCGTCACGCTCCGGCGGGACGCATCGCCGTGCTCGATTTCACCTTGGTGCGGCACATCCGCTACCGCGACCTGCAACGGTTCACCCGCGCCATGCGCGATGCCGGCCTCGGGCCGGTGCGTGTCGTGGGCCTCAGCGACTACTGCCGGGCCGTCTTCAGATTCGCCCTGTCACCGCGTGACTGGGAGACCCTGTGCGAGGTGGATGAGGAGTGGCCCGCGGCGGCGGTGCACAGGCGCGTCGCCCGCCGGGTCACGACTCCCAACTACATGCGCGTTGGCTCGGTGGGCGACGGCATCCCGGGGGGGTTGCCGGTGCCTTCGCGGAACTGACGCGCAGCGCGGCTTCGTTTTCTCAGGGGACGAGACCGGGGCGGTTGCTCCCGGGCAAATCCAGATCGAAGGCTCCCTGCCCGTCTCCTCGGCTTGGAGCAATCACCGCCGGTCTGTCCCCTGCGGTCTTGTCTTCTCCGGGGGGTTACCTGATCCGTGGCCGGTTGGCACGAACCGGTTCTGGTCCGCGCGGTCGTCGAGATGCTGGTCCATCGCCCGGATGGCGCCTACCTCGACGGCACCGTCGGCACCGGTGGGCATGCCGAAGCCATCGTGGCCGCTCTGGCGCCGACCGGCCGCTTGATCTGTCTCGATCAGGATCCCGATCCCCTGGCGGTCGCACGGAAACGACTCGGAGATCAGGGTGGCCGGATCCATTTCCATCGCGGGAGCTTTTCCGACACCGATCGCGTGCTGGCGGCCGAATCGCTGGCCGCCTTCGACGGGATCGTTCTTGATCTCGGGCTCAACAGCTGGTCTTTGGCCCAACCCGCCAAGGGACTCAGCTATCAGCTCGACGGCCCGCTCACCATGGATCTCGATCCCGATCTGGGCGGCGACGCGTCCCGCCTGCTGGCGGAAGCCGGCGAAGAAGACCTGGTGCGGCTCTTCACCGAATACGGTGACGTCCGCCGCCCTCGCCTCTTTGCCCAGCGACTGCTGCGGTTCCGGGCGCAGCGCCCGCTGCGGACGACGGGCGATCTCGTCCGCGCGCTGCAGGTGCGACCGGGAGATCCCGGCCCCGGCGAGTTGTCACGGCTCTTCCAGGCGATTCGGGTCGAGGTCAATCGCGAGATGGAGCGCCTCGATCGGTTCCTCGAGCGGGCGGGTGACTGGATCGCGCCGGGGGGACGACTGGTGATCATCAGTTACGCGAGTCACGAGGAACGCCGGGTCAAAGGGCTGGCCCGGCGCGGGGAGGGAGCCCCGGAGGCCTTTCGGCCTCTCCTCAGGAGCCCGATCCGGCCCGGCGATGACGAGGTTGAGCGGAATCGCCGGGCCCGTAGCGCGAGGCTTCGCTGTTTCGAAAGAGGGGGAGATTGAAATGGCGGCGATCGGGTTGGCAAGGGGCACCGGGGAGCCGTGGGAAGTGCGGCGTTCCGGTACGACCGAGATCGCGCGGGGATTCCAGGAAGACCGGGGACGGTTCCGCGGCCGGCTGCAGGTGGCGCTCCTGGTGGGCGCACTCTGCGCGCTCGGCGTGGCGCGCATCTGGCTTTCCACCGAGACGGCCTCGGCGGGCAGCCGCCTGACCGGGCTCAGTGAGCGAAACAAGCTCCTGCGGACCGACCTGACGGTGGCGCAGGCGAGATTGGAGGAGCGCCGCATGTACGGCGCCCTCCTGATGCCCGCTGAGCGCGCCGGGTTCGCGGCTGCCGTCGAGCGGCGCACGGTGAAGGTCGAGACTCCCGTGTCCGCGAGCACGCCCGGTGTCTGGTCCCAGCTCGGGGACGAGATGGGACAGGCCTCCCGCCTGGTCCTGACCGACGCGGCATTCGCCCAGGGAAGGCGGGATCGCCGCGCCTCGAGCCATGGGGCCCAGCCGTAAGCTCAAAGTCCTGGCCTGGGTCCTGGCCGGACTCTGGCTGCTCCTGCTGGTCCGGGCCGCCCAGGTCCAGCTGGTCCAGCACGCCCATTGGGAACGCGAAGCCATGCTGACGCAGAGTCGGCGCCAGCCGATTCCCGCGCACCGAGGGGAGATTCGCACGGCGGACGGCGGTGTCCTCGCGCGCTCCGTGGCCAACTGGTCTTTGGCGGTCGATCCCTCCCGGGTGGAGGAGCCGGCCGCCCTCGCGGCCGCCCTCGATTCCCTCGGGCTCATGGACGCGGCGGAATTCCAGCAGCTGTTGAGCGCCAAAGCCGAGCGTCGCTTCTCCTGGATCAATCGCGACATCCTGTCCGAGGCGACGATCGACGCGTTGCGCCAGCGGTTCCCGGAGCTCAGCGTGCGCACCGAAGACAAGCGGCTCTACCCGATGGGGCGCGCGGGCGGCTCGATCGCCGGGCTGGTCGGTCGCGATCAGGCGGCGCTCGGCGGACTGGAGACCGTCTACGATGCCGAGCTGCGCGGACGCGAGGGCCTGGAGGTGCGGCTCTGCGACGCGACATCCCCGGCCTTTCAGGGGTTCGAACGCACCGTTGTACACGAGCCGGAGCCGGGCGCCGACATCGAAACCACGATCCACGCCCGCATCCAGGAGATCACGCTGGGCCGGATGGAGGTCGGTGTGGCGGCCGCGGGCGCGGTGGGGGGGGTGTGCATCGTGACGCGCCCGGCGACGGGCGAGGTCCTGGCCATGGTCCAGGTGCCCTCGGCGGACCCGGCCGACCCCGCGACCTGGATCGCCCCGAATTTGCGCGTGCGCCCGGTCACGGACTCGTTCGAACCCGGCTCCGGCTACAAGCTCGTGGCCTTCGCCGCGGCTGCCGAGGCGGGACTCCTCGACCCGGAGGAACCGGTCAACTGCTACGGCGGGTCGCGCCCCTGTCCGGGCGGCAAGCCGATCACGGACCACGAGCCGTACGGCGTGCTCAAGGCCTGGGAAGTGCTGGCGCACTCCTCGAACATCGGTACCGGCGTCCTGGCCGAGCGGGTGGGGGCGGAGCGGTTCTACCGGATGGAAAAGGCCCTGGGGTTCGGCGAAGCCACCGGAGTCCCCCTGCCGGGCGAAGGGGTCGGGCGCATCGCCGAGCCGGCGCAATGGTCGGCTCGCTCCCTGATCACCATGGCCTTCGGACAGGAGGTCTCGGTCACTGCGATGCAGATGGCGATGGCTTACGGCGCGGTGGCCAACGACGGAAACCTGATGCGGCCGCTCCTCGTGCGGGCGGTGCGAAACGCCGATGGCTCGCCCCGCGAGATATTGCAGCCGGAGCTGGTTCGGCCGGTCCTGCGCGCGGAGGCGGCGCGTGAGCTCCGCAGCCTCTTCCGCCGCGTCGTCACCGACGGAACCGGGAAGAAGGCCGAGATCGAGCGCCTGCGGCCCGCCGGGAAGACCTCCACCGCCCAGAAGTACATTCGCGAGGAGGGAGCCTACAGCAACCGCCGGTACGTGGCCTCTTTCGTCGGCTTTGCTCCCTACGACGAGCCTCAGGTGCTGTGTCTGGTCCTGCTGGACGAGCCGACCAGCTCGATCTACGGCGGGAACGTCGCCGCCCCGATCTTCCAGCAGATCGTTTCGGACATCTGGCCGTTCGTCGCCGGGGAGGAGGCTCCGCCGGACGAGCGGCCGGTGGTCTGGAGGGCGCGCGAGCCCGATCCGCGACGGCCGGTGCCCGCGGTGGACGGAATCGCCCCCGCGCTTGCGGGACGCATTGTGCGCGAGTCCGGCTTCCGCCCGCGGCTGGTCGGAGCCGGCGTGCGCGTGGTGCGCACGGAGCCGGCGCCCGGGGAGATGCTCCTCCCCGGCTCGATCGTCACCTTGCGCGCCGGCATGGCCGACGACTCCGGCCTCGTCGCCACGGCCATGCCCGACGTGCGCGGTCTGCCCCTGCGGGATGCGCTGCTTCGGGTGCGCTCGGCGGGCGGCGGGGTACGAACTCAGGGCGGCGGATGGGTGGTCTCGCAGTTCCCTGATCCGGGTGCCCCGCTCGAGCCGGGGGCGCGGTGTCTCCTCACTCTGGGTCCCGACTCGAGCCGGGCCTACATGGAGTTCCTTGACAGTGAGCGCCGCACATCTTGGGCCATTGCTGCGGGAAATCTGGCGGCTGAACCCCCGCAGTGAGGGGGCGGCGCTTCCCGCTGATCTCTCGGTGACCGGGATCGCGTACGACCACCGGCAGGTCGTGCCAGGCGCCATCTTTGTCTGTTTGCGGGGCCAGGCGCTCGATGGCCACGACTTCGCCGCCGCCGCGGTGGCCGCCGGGGCGCGGATCGTGGTTGGGGAACGCGCCGAGCTTCCGTCCGGCTCCGGCCCGGTGCCCTACATCCGAGTGGACGATGCTCGCCGTGCGCTCGCCCTGCTGGCCTGCGCCTTCCACGGCCACCCCAGCCGCCATCTGGCCCTCACCGGCGTGACCGGTACCAACGGCAAGACGTCGTTCACTCACCTGCTGCACGCCATCCACCGGGAGGCGCGGATCCCTTCGGCGATTTTCGGCACGTTGGGGAGCGGGACGCCGACTCCGGGTGCAACCCCCTCCGTTCCGTGGCGCGGCGGGGTGCATACCACCCCTGAATCGCCGGACCTGCAGGCGGAGCTCGACCGGTGGCGCGCGGCGGGGATCCGCGCCGGCGCGCTGGAGGTCTCGTCGCACGGACTGGCGCTGCGGCGCAGCCATGGGACCCGGTTTGCCTGCGTCGTCTTCACGAATCTCACCGAGGACCACCTCGACTTCCACGGCACCATGGAGGCCTATGGCGAGGCGAAGGCGCTGCTCTTCCGCCGGGCCGAGCGCGGGCCGGAGGAGCCGCCGGCGGTTGCCGTGGTGAACGGCGACGATCCGGCGGCGGATACGATCCTGCGAGGGTCGGAGGATCGCGTGTGGCGCTTCGGCCGCGGACCCGACGTGGAGGTGCGCCTCGCGGAGCTGCAGGCCGGTCCCGCGGGGATGCGGCTGACGGTGGTGCACCCGGGCGGGGAGTGCCGGATCGACTCACCTCTCCTGGGTATGTTTCAGGCCGACAACGTGCTCGCGGCGTTCGCCGCCGCGCTCGCCGTCGGCATCGACTCCGGGGTGGCGGCGCAGGGCCTGGGGCACGTGAAGGGCGTGCCCGGCCGCATGGAGCGCATCGACCGTGGCCAGGGATTTGGCGTCCTGGTCGACTACGCCCACACCCCGGACGCCTTACGCCGCTCCCTGGCGGGATTGCGTCCCTTCACGCCGGGACGGGTCATGGTGGTCTTCGGTTGCGGCGGCGACCGCGACCGGGCCAAACGTCCGCTCATGGGTGCCGCCGCGGCCGACGGCGCCGACCTCGTCTTCCTCACCGACGACAACCCGCGGCGCGAGGACCCGGCCGCGATCCGCGCCTCGGTCCGCTCCGGGATCGAGGCCCGCGGCGGCCGGTGGCGCGAGATCGGCGACCGGGCCGAGGCAATCCAGGCCGCGCTCGCGGAGGCCCGGCCGGGGGACACGGTGCTGATCGCCGGCAAAGGCCACGAGACGGTCCAGCTCCGCGGCGACGAGGCCATTCCGTTCGATGACCGGGAGGTGGCGGCGCGCCTGCTCGGAGCGAAGCGCTTCAGCCTCCTGGAGGAACAGCCGTGAGTACCGGTCCGAACGCTTCGGGCGAGGTCAACCCCGGTTGCGGCTCGTGCACGGTCCGCCCGCCCGCGTGGATGTTCGCCGAGGTGGCCCTCCTCTCCGGCGGCACGCTGCAAGATCCCGCGGCGGCGGACCGTGCCTTTGATGCCACGCAGATCAGCACCGACACGCGCACCCTGTGTCCGGGTGATTTCTTCGTGGCGCTGCGCGGCGAGAACCACGACGGGCATGACCACCTGGAGGAAGCGGCCGCCGCCGGCGCGTGCGGAGCGCTGGTGGACTGCCCGAAGGGACCGCCGGGGCTCCCTCTGGTGCTTGTCGACGACACCACGGCGGGTTGGCAGCGGTGGGCGGCCGGGCATCGGCGCCGTTTCTCCGCCGTGCGCCTCCTGGGGTTGACCGGCTCAGCCGGCAAGACCACTGCCAAGGACCTGCTCACCCATCTGCTGTCCGGCGAGGCGCCGGTGCTGGCCACGACGGGAAACCTGAACAACCACCTCGGCGTGCCGCGCACGCTGCTCGGTCTGGGGCCCGATCACCGCTACGCCGTCGTGGAGATGGGCATGAACCATCCGGGGGAGATCTCGCTGTTGACCCGGCTCGCCGCGCCGGGCGTCGCCCTGATCACGGATGTCGGCACCGCCCACATTGGCCACCTCGGGTCGCGCGAGGCGATCCTGGCGGCGAAGCTCGAGATCATCGAAGGGCTCGATCGCCAGGCGCCACTGGTCCTGCCGCACGACCCGTGGGTGCTCGACCGCCTGCCGCCGGTCGCGCGGGGCCGGCCGATCGTCACCTTCGGGTTCGACGACGCGGCCGACTGGCATCCGGAAGGGCCGGTGGAGCTGTCGCTCGACGGCACACGCTTTGCGACCCGGCAGACCGGGCCGGTGACCCTCTCGCTACTCGGTGTTGGCAGCGCGCTTTCCGCCCTGGCCGCGCTGGCCGGGGTGGAGGCGCTGGGCGGCGACGCGGCGGCCCTGGTAGCCCGCCTGGGGAACGCCGCGCGCCGCCCCCTACGAATGGAGCCCCGGCGCCTCGGGGAGACGGACTGGGTCCTGGACTGCTACAACGCGAGCCCGGAGTCGACGCGACTGGCGATCGCGTTTCTGCGCGAGGTACCACATGCGGGCCGCCGCATCCTGGTCCTCGGCGCTCTGGGGGAGCTCGGGACCCGCTCCGAGGCGATCCACCGGGAGCTTGGGGAGCGGGCGGGCGCCTTGGAGACGGTCCTCTTCGTTGGCGAGGCGGCGCGTCCCGCCTTCGACGCCAACCGGGCCGCGGCTCTCCCCTCCGCCAACGCGACCTGGATCGCCGACCCCGACGAGGCGGCGGAGTGGCTGCGACCGCGGCTGCGCCCGGGCGATCTGGTGCTGTTGAAGGGCTCGCGCCGGATCGGCCTGGAGCGGATCGTGGCGCGGCTCTATCCCTCGGATGACTCCGGACTCGATCGAGCGCCGGCCGGTCCGCGCCGTCGCCACGGCGGAACGGACGCGTCCGGCGGTCCCGGCGACCGGCCGAGGAGCGGCTGACCCATGCTCTACCACCTGCTCTACCCGTTGCACGAGCAATGGTCGGTGCTGAATGTCTTCCGCTACATCACCTTCCGAACCGCCTACGCCACGGTGACGGCGCTCTTGATCTCGTTTGTCGCCGGCCCCTGGATCATCGCGCGCCTGCGCGCCTGGAAGCTGGGGCAGCAGATCCGGGAGGAAGGCCCCGTCTCGCACCAGGCCAAAGCGGGGACCCCGACCATGGGCGGCCTGTTGATCGTCGCCGCGATCGTGGTGCCCACGCTGTTGTGGGCCAACCTCACGAATCGTTCGATCTGGCTGATCCTCGGGGCCACGCTCGGCCTGGGGGCGCTCGGCTTCCTCGACGATTACCTGCATGTGGTGCGCCGCCGCCGCAAGGGGCTCCTCGGGCGGTGGAAGATGCTCGGGCAGGGAGCGATCGGTGTCGGAGTCGGTCTCGGAATCCTCTGGCTCCATCCGTTCGGGTCGGAGCCGGCCACCGTCACCACCGTGCCGTTCCTCAAGAACGTGGTCATCAACTTCGGCGTCCTGTACCTGCCGTTCGTGATGCTGGTGGTGATCGCCTCCTCCAATGCCGTGAACCTGGCGGATGGGCTCGATGGTCTGGCGATCGGCCTGGTGGTGCCGCCGGCGATCGCCTTCGGCCTGCTGGCCTATGTCTCCGGAAATGCCATCTTCGCCCGTTACCTGAACATCCCGTTTCTGCCGGAGAGCGGCGAGCTGGCGGTGTTCGCGGGCGCCTTGATGGGTGCGGCCCTGGGGTTCCTCTGGTACAATGCGCATCCCGCGCAGATCTTCATGGGGGACACCGGCAGCCTCGCGCTGGGCGGCTCCCTGGGCGTGCTCGCGGTGCTGGTGAAGCGGGAGCTTCTCCTGTTGGTGGTGGGGGGGATCTTCGTCATCGAGACGCTGTCGGTCATGATCCAGGTGCTCTCCTTCAGGTACCGGGGCGGGAAGCGGGTCTTTCGCATGGCTCCGCTGCACCACCACTTCGAGCTTCTGGGGTGGCCGGAGACGCGAGTGGTCGTGCGCTTCTGGATCCTGGGGATCCTGCTTGCGCTGGTGACGTTGAGCACGCTCAAGTTGCAGTAGAAGGGAAGGGGACCGTGGGAGCGGGAAACGGCACGGGGTCCGCGGGCGCCCACGCCGGCGCGGGGTCGCAGCCGGGCTCGGGCGGAGGCGTGCCCTGGCCGCTCGGGCCGCTGAGCATCGAGCCGCGCGGGCCGGTTCCCCGTGCCGGTGTGATCGGCCTCGCTCGCTCCGGGGTGGCGGCGGCGCGCCTCTTGCAGTCCCGGGGCTGCGCCGTGGAACTCTTCGACCTGCGCTACCCGGAGGAACATGCGTCCGCGCTGCGCGGGCTGGAGGCCGCGGGCGCGATCCCGAGGTACGGGCCGCACGACCCGGCCGCGCTCGAAGGCCTGGACCTCCTGGTCAAGAGCCCGGGGATTCGCGCCGACATCCCGTTTCTCGCCGCGGCGGCCCGGCGTCGAGTGCCGGTCATCTCCGAGCTGGAGCTCGCGTTTCTCGCCGCCGCCGGACCCGTCCTCGCGGTGACCGGAACGAACGGCAAGTCCACGACGACCGCATGGGCGGGGGACATGATCCGGTCTGCGGGGCTGGCTGTGCAAGTGGTCGGGAATATCGGCCGTCCGTTCAGCGAGGGGGTCCTGGAGGATCCCCAGGCGGTCTTCGTGTGCGAGGTCTCCAGTTTCCAGCTCGAGGATGTCCGGACCTTCCGCCCGCGCGTCGCGCTCCTGCTCAACCTCACTCCCGATCATCTCGACCGCCACACCTCCCTGGACGAGTACCGGTCCTTGAAGCTGCGCCTCTTTGATCAACAGGAGCCGGAAGACCTGGCGATCGTTGGCCCCGACGATGCGCTGGCGGCGGCAGCCGCGGCTCACGGCCGGGCAGGCCGAGCGCGGTTTGCGGTCGAGGACCGGGGTGGGGACGGTGCGTTCGTGGCCGACGAGACGCTCGTCCTGCGGCGGGAAGGCCGGATCACGCCGCTGATCCCGCGCGAGCGGCTCGCCTTGCCGGGACCGCACAACCTCGAGAACGCATTGGCGGCCGCTCTGGGGGCGGCGGCGCTCGGAGCCGCCCCGGAGTCGATCGCCCGTTCCCTGGCTGGCTTCGGAGGCCTGCCCCATCGTCTCGAGCCGGTCGGCGTGGTGCGCGGAGTGCGCTTCGTCAACGACTCCAAGGCCACCAACACCGACTCTCTGGCGGTGGCCCTCGCCTCGTTCCCCGAACCGGTGATCCTGATCGCCGGAGGGCGCGACAAGGGGCAGGACTTTCGTCCCCTCCTGCCGCAGGTCCGTTCGGCCACCTCCCTGGTGATCCTGATCGGCGAGGGCCGGCACCGGTTGGCGGAGCAGTGGGCGGGGGTCGCAATGGCTCAGGCCGACTCCCTCGAGCAGGCGGTGCGCCTGGGTCTCGACCGGGCCCGGCCCGGTTCTGTCGTCCTGCTCTCGCCAGCTTGCGCCAGCTTTGATATGTTCCACGACTATGAGGATCGCGGCCGGTGTTTTCGGGAGGCGGTCGCGCGCCTGGCGGAGGAAGTCAGATGAGCCAGATCGGTCGGCCCTTGCCGCGAAGCGGTCACTATGACGGGATGCTGCTCGCCTCGGTGATCCTGATCAGCCTGTTCGGCGTGATCATGGTCTACTCGTCGAGCGCCATCCTCGCGCGGACCGCCGCGCAATCCGACACCATGTACCTGCGCTCGCAGCTCGGAAAGCTCATCGTCGGACTGGGGCTCCTCCTCTTGTTCATGCGTCTTCCCTACCGGGTGCTCTCCGGTCGGGCCGCCGCCTGGGCCCTGGGGGGATCCGTCCTGCTCCTGGTGCTGCTGCTCCTCCCGCTCGGGCTGGCGGTGGTGGTGCGGGGCACGCGCCGCTTTCTCAACGTCGGCGTGCTTGCGATCCAGCCCGCGGAATTCGCGCGGTTCGCCCTTATCATCTTCCTCGCCGCCTGGGGCGCGCACATCGGGGAGGATCGGATGCGGCAGGATCGGCGCACGCTGGTCGTGCCCCTGGCGGCGATCGGACTGGTGGCCGGCCTGATCGTACTGCAGCCGAACCTTTCCTCGGCCGCACTGGTAGGGATGCTCGGCTTCGCGCTGCTCTGGCTGGGGGGACAGCCGCTGAAGCGGCTTGCGCTCGTCCTGGTCCCCGTCGTCGGTCTCGCGGCGGCCAGCCTGCGCGGCTATCAATTGCAGCGGATCATGGATTTCCTGAGGTCGCTGATCGGGGGCGGCGGCGAGCTGTCGTATCACCTCAAGCAGTCGTTGATCGCCGCGGGCTCCGGCGGGCTTCTCGGCAAGGGGATCGGGCAGGGGCTGCAGAAGTACCACTACCTGCCGTTTCCGCACACCGACTCCATCCTGGGCGTGGTGGCCGAGGAGACCGGTTTTGTGGGCGTCCTGCTGCTCTTCGTTGCCTACGGCATTCTGGTCCTGCGCGGACTGCGGATCGCGCGCTATGCCCCGGACCGGTTCTCCGGCCTGCTGGCCCTGGGCATCACGCTCAGCGTTGCCGTGAATGTGGTCCTGCACTCCGCGGTGGTCCTTGGCGTCGGACCCGCCACGGGAGTGCCGCTGCCGTTCATCAGTCACGGCGGCAGCTCTCTGTTGGTCAACCTCATCGCCATGGGAATGCTCCTCTCGATCTCGCGCCACATCCGGCCGGAGACCGAGGCCGTGCATCGCTCCCGGGTGTCGGGCGCTCTCTTGAGGATGTCGTGAAAGCTCTCATGACCGGCGGCGGAACGGGCGGGCATCTCTATCCCGCGCTGGCCGTCGCCGAGGCGTTGAAGAAGCTGCACCGCGAGGTGGAGATCTTCTTCATCGGGTCGAGTCGCGGAATCGAGGCCCGGGAGGTACCGGAGGCGGGACTCCCGTTTCGCGGTCTCCACACCGTCGGGTTTCCGCGCCATCCCGGATTCCGGTCCCTCGCCGCCGGGTGGTCGTTCTTGCGCGCCATCTTCGCGGCGCGCGAGATCCTGCGGGAGCTCAAGCCGCACGTCGTCTTTTCCACCGGGGGCTACGCCTCGGCGCCGGTGGCGGTCGCGGCGCGTCTCGAGAAGATCCCGCTCGTGATCCACGAGCAGAACAGCGTGCCGGGCGTGACGAATCGGATCGCCAGCCGGTTCGCCACCGAGGTCTTCCTCGCCTTTGCCATGGCCCGCCAGTATTTTCCGCGGCGCGGGCACCTGCGCCTCTCCGGCAATCCGCTGCGGGAACAGGTGACGTCGGGCAGCGCCTCCCGGGCCCTGCGTCTCTTCCGTCTTGAGGAGACTCGCAAGACGGTCCTGGTGTTTGGCGGCAGCCAGGGGGCGCGGTCCATCAACAACGCGCTCTGCGACGCCCTGCCCCACTTCTCCGGTCGGACCGACGTGCAGTTCCTGGTCCAGACAGGTCAGGACGACTACGACCGCGTGGTCGGGCGCTGCCGCGACGTCGAGGTGAAGCTCTGGGCGCGCCGGTTCATCGCCGACATGGGAGATGCCTACGCCCTGGCTGATCTCGTCGTCTGCCGCGCGGGAGCCATGACCATCTCCGAGCTGGCGGCCTGCGGGCTGCCGGCGGTGCTCATTCCCTATCCGCACGCCACGCAGAACCATCAGGCGCGCAACGCCGAGATGCTGGCGGAAGCGGGGGGCGCGGTGATCATCGCCGACGCCCACCTGGACGGTGATGAGCTGGCGCGGACCATCGACGAGCTGCTCACGGACAAGCGGCGGTTGCGGGAGATGTCGGTGAACGCGCTGCGCGTCGCGCGCCCCGAAGCCGCGGAGAAGGTGGCCGCCGCTCTGCTCAAGTACCGGCCGGCATCGGAGATTCCGGCTGAGGCGCCGAGCGCGACTCCTTACCGCGGAAGCTGGCGGGAGGAGCGCGCCGGACGGGGCGGGCCGCGCCCGGGATCGGGCGGAGGTCCGGGCGGCGGTCGCGCCGGCCGCGCGGCGGCGGG
>CAYYQN010000066.1:0-23084 GCA_964473865.1 uncultured bacterium
TGGACCTGCCGGGTCGGCATCCTCATCTGCTTCGACTGGCAGTTTCCGGAAGCGTGGCGGGTCCTGGCGCTTCAGGGTGCGGACCTCGTCTGCCACCCATCCAACCTGGTCCTGCCCGGTCTGGCCCAGCGTGCCGTGCCGCTGCACGCGCTGCTGAACCGGATGTACGTGATCCTTGCGAATCGCTATGGCACCGAGCGCCACCTCTCTTTCACCGGAGAGTCGCTCCTGATCTCGCCGCGAGGCGAGGAGCTGGCGCGGGCGCCGGTGGATGGCGACGCGGTCCTCATGGCCGACATCGACCCGGCCGCCGCGCGCGACAAACACGTGACGCCGCGCAATGACTTGATCGCCGACCGCCGGCCCGAGCTGTACCGGGAGATCCTCCGCGGCGCCGTCACATCGACGGAGCGGGTCTCGGACGTCGCCCCGGACCCTGGAACCCGCCCGGCCGTCCGGGCTCGTCGGGCCTCGACGGCGAGGCCCGGCCGCAAGGATTCGCGATGAGCCCCCCGCTCCCGGCGCCGGGAGAGCTGCGAGAGCTGCTCGAGTTTGCCGAGGAGATCGCTCGGCTGGCGGGGCAGTCCACGCTGCCACACTTCCACTCTGGCGTGCAGGTCGAGTCGAAAGCCGATCGCTCCCCTGTCACGGTCGCGGACCGCGAGGCCGAGCGGCTCCTGCGGACCCACATCGAACGGCGATTCCCGGCCGACGGCGTCGTCGGCGAGGAGTACGGAACCGTCCGCGAGGAAGCCCCGCGCCGCTGGATTCTCGATCCGATCGACGGCACGCGCTCGTTCATGCGCGGCGTCCCTCTCTATGGCGTCCTCGTGGCGCTCGAGATCGGCGCCGAGGCCGTGGTCGGCGTCATCCGGTTCCCCGCACTCAACGAGACCGTCAGTGCCGCGCGCGGGCTCGGCTGCCACTGGAACGGCCGGCGCGCGCGCGTATCGGAGATCAATGCCCTCGATCAGGCCACCATCCTCAGCACCGGAGTGCCCCGTCCCCACCGAGGCTCTGCCGGACCCGACACCTTGACCCCGGGCTGGGAGGAGTTGATCGCGCGGGCCGGGACCGTGCGCACCTGGGGCGACTGCTACGGGCACGCCCTGGTGGCCACCGGACGCGCCGAGGCGATGGTCGACCCGCTCATGGCGGTATGGGACTGCGCCGCACTGCGACCCGTGATCGAGGAAGCGGGCGGCGTCTTCACCGACCTGCAGGGCCGGGCGTCCCACCGCGGGGCGAGCGCCCTTTCCACCAACGCCGCGCTCGCGGGTGCAGTCCGAGCGCTGCTCTCCGCCGGACCCGCATCCGTCTGAGGTCGAGGGGCGAGACACCGGAAGAGGCCGGCCTCCGCCGCGCGGGAGCCGGAGAAGCGGAGAAACCCTGCCGGCCGCGCGTTTCGCGATTCTGCGGCCCGGGGAACCGCCCGGGCCGGAGGCCGGTCGACCTACTCCTTGACTCGCTCGCCCTTGAGCTGTCCCCAACTCACCGACCTCACGATCGGCGGCCCCTCCGGCACAGAGGTGACCGGCTCCGTCACCGTGAAGCGAACGAGGGCGCAGTTGTGCGTCGGCCCGGCAGTGTACAGGTTTTCCTCGTAGACTCCCGGAGCCAGACCAGCCGCGTCAGCCACAATCGAAACCTCTGCCGTGTATGGATCGAGATAGTGCACGCTCGTGGACAACCAGGGAACGTCCCCCACCAGGTCGAACCAGCATACATAGCCGAAGTCATCTGTGCCGAGGTTGGCGTGGATGGTCCCGCTGGCCGTCTGCCCGGAAGGGGCTGTCACTTCGAGCACCTGGGGGGTCAGACCCGCGCCGCAGGCTCGCATCCAAGTGCGGCAGGAGAAGGTCTGATAACACTCGCCCACCCCGGCCTGCGCTGGGGTCGACGCGGCCCAATCCCCGTTGAACAGGATCTGGCTCCCAAGTCCACCATAGCCCGGACAATTCATCTTCAGTCGCCCGACCAGGTACGGCCCCGGGGGACACGACACTGGATTCAGGTAGCTCAGCTGGATCTGCATGGAGTTGGTCCCGGGCATCTCCACCCAGTCCCCTTCCGGACTACAGCAGTCGAACAGGATGAAGCTCCAGGTGGCCGGCCAACTCACGTCCAGCTCGACGGTGGACAGAACAAAGGGGTCCATCCAGGTCCAGACATAGAGGTCAAACTCCATGATCCCGGTTGCCGTCGTGTACTGAGCCGCCTGGCTGCATTCGGTGATCGGATTCACCGTGCAGAACTCCTGCTGCCACGGGTGCACATTCCAGACGGAGACCTGCCAAGGCAGCGGATTCGCGTGCGCGGCCGGGACGCTGAACAGCCCGAGCGCGACCAGAGCCGCCAGCGTCGCGGCGAGCCCCGACGGGCAGACTCTAGGAGAGACTGGAGTCATGGAGTTTCCTCCTCCGCGCCTCCACTATGCAGCCATCGGAGTCTGGAGGTCAAGGCCATTGACCGGCCGGAGACCGCCCCCGATCATCGACGGCGGCGTGCAACCCTGCCGGCGCGACCTGTCCTCCCGGTGTAGCATTTGGGGGGGTACCGGCCGCCGGTTTCGTCCGGCTTGCATCCGATGTCCGGGAGGGTGCCATGAGATTGATCCGTCTCGTCCGCGACGTCCTGGCCTACCATGGCATCGGAAGGAGAAACGCCATGCTCAGCCCCGGCGACCCCGCCCCTGCCTTCACGGTTCGCTCGCATCTCGGCTCGGATGTCCGGCTCGCGGACCTGGCCGGTCAGTACGTGGTGCTCTGGTTCTATCCCAAAGCCGACACCCCCGGCTGAACCGCGGAGGGTCGCGGGTTCCGCGACCTTCGGACGGCATTCACGGAGAACGGCGCCGTGATCCTCGGCGCCAGCTTCGACGACGAAGCCGCCAACCAGGCCTTCGCCCGGAAGTTCGATTTCGGCTTCCCGCTCCTGTGCGACACCAGCCGGGCCCTGGGCCTGGCCTACGGCGCGTGCGATGTCCCCGACGCCGGGTTCGCGCGGCGCATCAGCTATCTCATCGCCCCCGACGGCGGAATCGCCCGCGCCTATCCGAAGGTCGACCCGAAGACGCACCCCGCGGAGGTGTTCCGCGACCTCGTGGCCCTGCGGAAGCCGGCGGCGCCGTAGATGACGTCTCCCGGGCTGATGTGCGCGCGCCCATGACCGCGCGATGCGCACTGCCGCTGGCCGCGCGGCAGGCGCGTCGCCGGTCGGCGCACCCCGGCCGGAGACGAAAGCATCTTCGGCTGGGAGTCCATCCCGCGCTCTTCCCATTGTTCTTGACCGTTCTCGCCCTCACCACGGGTGTCGGCTGGCCGTCCTCCGCCGCGCCGTACGCCTGCACGGTCCAGGAGCTCCAGGACGACCTCCGGCAGATGCGTAGCCTGCTCGAGACCCGCCACCCGGCACTCTACGCGTTCACCGACCGCGCCACCTTCGAAGACCTCTACGCCCATGCGCAGGCACAGCTCGATCGTCCGATGACTGCCCGGGAGCTCTTCCCGGTCGTAGCCCCGATCGTCGCTCGAGTCGGCTGCGGCCACACTCACTTGACCATGACCGCAGACAGTCTCGCGGCGTATCCCGATCGGTTTCTGCCGGTCCGTCTGTACCTCCGCGGGAACCGCGCGTTCGTCCGGGACCTGATTCCGCCCGCGAGTGGCCTGCGCCGCACGAAGATCCGCGGCGCGGAGCTTCTCGCCGTCAACGGCGTGCCGGTCCCCGACATCCTGGACCGGATGCGGTCGGTGATCTCCTCCGATGGCGGCCGCGAAGCCTGGAAGACGGCGCTCTTGAACGGAAGCATGCTCTATGACCTCTACGCGCTCCTCTTCGGGTTCCCGGAGACGTTTGCCCTGACGCTCGCCGCCACGCCGGAGGAATCTGTGACTCTGCGCCTGCCTGCCGTTCCTCGCTCAGCGGCAACTGAACGACCTGCTCGGGCCGGCGCGCGCCGCACAATGACCACCGGGGATCCCGCACTCGACTTCACCCTTCTCCCGGAGGACGGCGCTGCGCTCCTGACCATCGGATCCTTCGCCCACTACCAGACCCGGGAGAAGTTCTTCGCCATCATCGACGGCGTGTTCGAGCGGCTTCATGCCACCGGGTGCCGGAACCTGATCCTGGACCTGCGCGGAAACAGCGGGGGCGATCCGTACTGCGCCGCCCACCTCCTCGCCTATCTGGCGCCCGCTCCGCGGCCCTACTTCGCCCGGGGCTATCCCGACTACGCCCCCTTGGCCGACCCGCTGCCCGTTCCGGAGAACCGCTTCCGGGGTGAGCTGTTCACCCTGATCGACGGCGGCTGCTTCTCCACCACCGGCCATTTCTGCGCGCTCCTCAGGCACCACCGGATCGGCGTGTTCATCGGCAGCGAGACCGGCGCCACCTATACGTGCAACGACGCCTCCCGCACCGAGACGTTGCGCGCCAGCGGACTGCGCCTGCGCGTCGCGCATCGGAACTATGCTGTCGCCGTCACCGGCATGTCCGAGGAAACGGGGATCACGCCGGAGGTTCCGGTGGAGCCGTCGATCCGGGATCTCCTCTCCGGACGCGACCCGGTCTTGGAACAGGCGCGGGACCTCATCGAGCGCAGGAGAGAGGCGCGGCCGGAATCGGGCGGCGCTCTTCCGAGGCCGGGCGAAATCAGATAGACTCCATCCATGCGCAGCTGGGGATGGCGAATTCGGAAGGAGCCCGCATGAACGACTCGCGTTCCCCGTCCGCCCCTGAGCCACCATCCGAATCGCTGCCTGTATCCCGTTCCGCCATGCCGCCCGGATCACGTTCCGCCGAGAAACCGGTGCGCCGCATCCTCGGCATCCACCCCCTCAAAGTCGTCTTCGCCATGGAGTATGTGCTCCAGGGGCTCGCGAATCCCTTCCAGGGGATCACCTACCAGCCTTTCTTCCGTCACTTCCGGATCGACTACGGCCTGACCGAGGCGGCCACCCAGAACCTGTTTTCCAAGTCGTATCTCGCGTGGAGCTTCAAGCCGCTGTTGGGCTTTCTCATCGATGCCTATGGGCGGACGCGGACGATCCTCATCCTGCTCCTGTCGCTGGGCGTCCTGGGATTCCTCTTGGCACCCCTGGTCGACACCGGCCCGATGATCTTCTTCGGGTTCATGTTCGGGCTATCGGTCGTGATGGCAGCGACGGATGTCTCGGTCGATCGCGCCACCGTCATCGCCGGAGACGAGGAAGCGAAGGCGACCGGGCGCTCCAAGTCCACGACCGTCGGGCTCAACCAGGCGATCTGCTGGACCGCCATCTACGGCACCGGGATCCTGGGCGCGGTTCTCGGGGGCTATACCGCCGAGCACATGAAGTTCGGCACGTTGATGGTTGTTCTCGCCCTGGTGCCCGCCGCCGTGCTCGGGGTCGTGCTGCTGCTCCCGCGCGACCGGGCAGTGCCCATTCCTCTCAAGGAGTCGATACACGGCTTCTGGAACGGCCTCAACTCCGGCCCGATTCTCGGAATCATCCTGTTCTACTTCATCTTCCACTTCCAGCCGGCGATGGGCGCGCTCTGGAACAACTACCTGATCGAGTCGCTCGGCTTCAGCCAGACCCAGATCGGCCTCTCCGACGGCGTCACCTACGCCGGGTTCTTCCTGGGCGTGTTGCTCTTCGCCTGGAAGGGGGTCCGCTGGCAGGACCGGCTGGGTCTGCGCGCCGTCTTCCGCATCTACATCGTGGTCGCGATGTGCATCAACCTCGCGCAGTACCTGCTCGTCGACCCCTGGTTCACCTCCATCACCCGCGCGCTCCAGCGGCTCCTGCCGTTCGCCAGCGAGGGATCGGTCCGGCTCGGCTTCCTCGCCGGCTACAACGGACTGCTCGCCATCGGCGTGGCGCTGATCCGCATGAGCACGTTCAGCATCGTCGGAGCAGTCATCCCGGTCGCCGCCGCGGGGAGTCTCTTCGCCGGGTTCATGTCCATCTCGAACCTGGCCTACTCCTTCAGCTACGGAAGCGGATCGTGGCTCTACACGCACGGGCTGGAGTTCGGATTCATGCGCTCGATCCAAGTGGCGCTCTTCCACCTGCCGGGGCAGGCCGGCGAGAACCTGTCGATCAACATGCTGATCCTCATCGGATCACTCGCCTACCTGCTCAGCTTTGTGAGCGTGCACCTGCTTCCCGATCGTAGACAGACTCTGCGGACGGAAGCGGACGAGGCATCCTGGCCCGGACCGGAGCGCTGGCGGGTTCTTTCCCTCGGCGCGCGCCGGGGGCTGAACGTCGCGGCCCTGGCCGGGGGCGGGGCCCTGGCGGCGGTCGCGATCTCGGTGTGGAGGTTCGACGCGGTCTCGGCGATCCTGATGAGCTTCTTTGCCGCCACGATGCTGCGGAAAGCGGCCCTGGACGGCCTGCTCCGGGTCCGACACCGTAGCGCCTAGCAGCGGGAGGACCGGCGCGCGGACGTCCTTCACTCCCGCGCTTCGCTCGCCACCTTCATGCGGTTGAGCGCCCGGGCCAGGGCCGCCTCCGCACGTTCCACATCCCACTTGCCGTAGAGATCGCGGAGGCGCTCTCGGGCGCGTTCGGCCGCCCGCCTCGCCCGCTCGACGTCGATCTGAGCCGGCTCTTCCATCGCGTCGGCCAGGACCACGGCCCGGTTCGCCGACACCTCGAGAAAGCCGCCGGACAACGCGAAGATCCGGGTTTCCCCGTTCGCCAGGCGCACCGTGAGCTTGCCCGGATTGAGGGAGGTGATCAGCGGCGCGTGGTTGGCCAGCACGCCCAGATAGCCCTCCGCGCCCGGAGCGACGACCGACTCCACCCGTTCGTCCAGGAGGGTCCGCACGGGCGTGAGGATAGTGAGCTGGAACGACTCAGGCATGTTCCGCCTGGATCTGCGCGGCGCTCTCCAGGACCTCTTCGATGGTGCCGGCCATGAGGAATGCCTGCTCCGGCACGGTGTCGTGCTGCCCATCAAGGATCTGGCGGAAGCCCTCGATGGTGTCGGCCAGCTTGACAAAGCGTCCCGGCCGGTTGGTGAACGCCTCGGCCACGAAGAACGGCTGCGACAGGAACTTCTGCATGCGTCGTGCCCGCGCCACGATGATCTTGTCTTCGTCGGACAGCTCGTCCATGCCCAGAATGGCAATGATGTCGGTAAGCTCCTTGTACCGCTGCAACACCTTCTGCACTCCGCGGGCCACCCGATAGTGCTCATCCCCCACTACCCGCGGATCCAGGATGCGGGAAGTGGAGTCGAGCGGGTCGACCGCGGGGTAGATCCCCAATTCGGCAATCTGCCGCGAGAGCACGGTGGTGGCATCGAGGTGGCTGAAGGCGGTAGCCGGCGCCGGGTCGGTCAGGTCGTCCGCCGGCACGTAGATCGCCTGCACCGAGGTGATGGAGCCCTTCTTGGTGGAGCAGATCCGCTCCTGCAGGGCGCCCATCTCGGTGGAAAGGGTCGGCTGGTACCCGACCGCCGAAGGCATACGGCCGAGGAGCGCCGACACTTCCGAACCCGCCTGGGTGAACCGGAAGATATTGTCGATGAAAAGGAGCACGTCCTGGTTCGCCTCGTCGCGGAAGTACTCGGCGACGGTGACGCCGGTGAGTCCGACGCGCAGTCGGGCCCCGGGCGGCTCATTCATCTGGCCGTAGATCAGGGCGGTCTTGTTGACCACGCCCGACTCGTTCATCTCCAGCCAGAGGTCGTTCCCCTCGCGAGTGCGTTCGCCCACTCCGGCAAACACAGAGAAACCTCCGTGCTCGGTGGCGATGTTGCGGATGAGTTCCTGGATGATGACGGTCTTGCCCACCCCCGCGCCGCCGAAAAGGCCGATCTTCCCTCCCTTGCTGTAGGGAGCCAGCAGGTCGACAACCTTGATCCCGGTCTCCAGAATCGAGGTCTGCGTGTCCTGGTCCATCAGGCTCGGGGCCGGACGATGGATCGGATAGCGCTTCTCCGGGTTCGGCAGTGGTCCCTTTTCGTCGATGGCGCGGCCCAAGACGTTGATGACGCGGCCGAGCGTCTGCTCGCCGACCGGCACCGAGATGGGACCACCCAGGTCCAACGCCCGCATTCCGCGCACCAGGCCGTCGGTGGACGACATCGCCACGCACCGCACTACGTTGTCCCCGATGTGCAGCGCGGCCTCCACGGTGATGTCGATCTTCTTCGCTTCATCCTTGATCACAATGGCATTCAGGATCGGGGGCAGACGGTCAGAGCGAAACTCCACGTCCACCGTCGGACCGATCACCTGGAGGATCGAGCCGTAGTTCGGTTCCTGCGTCATCTTCGATTCCGCTCCTTCCGGTCGTGCTGTTCCGCCGCCTCAGGACTGCTTGAGGCCGTCGGCCCCGCCCACGATTTCCGAGATCTCGCGCGTGATCGACGCCTGGCGAATCTTGTTTGCCACCAACGTCAGGCTCGCGATCACGTCTCGGGCATTGTTCGTCGCCGCCCCCATGGAGATCATGCGCGCGCTGTGCTCGCTGGCCAGCGACTCGGCCATGGCCTGGAACATCCGGTTCTCCACGTACCGGGGCAGAAGGGTGTGAAAGATCGCCTGCGGCGATGGCTCGTAGATGTACTCCTTTGCCTCCACGGTCCCGCGGCGGACGGCCGTCACCGGCAGCACCGGCACCGTCTCCACCCGCCGCGACATCGTGGTGATGAATCTCGTGTACAGGATGTCCACGCGATCAACCTGCTCGCGCAATTGCATGGCTACCAGCTCCGAGGCCAGATCATGCGCCTTCCCGGCGTCCGCCTGGTCCCCAAGCTCCGGCACCGCATGTCCGAACGTCCAACCGCGCTTGCCGAAGTACTGGCTGATCCGCCGCCCCATGGGCACGAGCTCCCAGGAGGCGCGCTCGCCCTCCCCGAGGAGTTCCTCGGCGGCGCGGATGACATTCATGTTGAACGAGCCACAGAGTCCCTTGTCGGAGGCGATGACCACCAGGGCCCGCCGGCGCACCGGCCGGACCTCGAACAGCGGGTGCGAGACTGCGCCCGCCGCGCCCGCGAGGTTCTCCAGCATCGCCCCGATCCGGGCGGCATAGGGACGCGCGGAACCCACGCGCTCCTGGGCCCGGCGGAACTTGGCCGCGGCGACCATCTCCATCGCCTTGGTGATCTGCTGCGTGCTCTTGACGCTCTTGATGCGCCGCCGGATCTGCTTCAGAGTCGCCATCTGCTCGTACCGCCGTGCTCTCCAGCAGGCCGTCGCGGAACCCAACCAGCCGCCTTGTTCAGCATCCGGCTACGCCTTCCGCCGCGCCAGGAAGGCTTCGGTGACTTCCTGCACCATGACCCGGATCTTCCTCTCGAGATCGTCCGAGAGGACCTTCTCCGTGGCCAGGGTATGCATCAGATCGCCATGCTTCGCGTGCGCGTGGCTCAGGAGCTCCTTCTCGTACGCGCGAACCTCGGCCACCTGCAGATTGTCCAGGAAGCCGTTGATGCCCGCCCAGATGATGGTCACCTGATCACACAGGTCCATCGGGACGTATTGGTCCTGCTTGAGGACCTCCACCATCCGCTCACCGCGCGTGATCTGCACCCGCGTCGCTTTGTCCAGATCGCTCCCGAACTGGGCAAAGGCCGCCAGCTCCCGGAACTGGGCCAGGTCCAGCCGCAGTTTCCCCGCGACCTTTTTCATGGCCTTGGTCTGCGCGTTGCCGCCGACGCGGCTCACCGAGATCCCGGGATTCACCGCCGGTCGCACCCCGGCGTAGAAAAGGTCGGTCTCGAGGAAGATCTGCCCGTCGGTGATCGAGATCACGTTGGTCGGGATGTATGCCGAAACGTCGCCGGCCTGGGTCTCGATGATCGGGAGGGCGGTGAGGGAACCGCCGCCCAGACTGTCGTTCAGCTTGGCCGCCCGCTCGAGAAGCCGGCTGTGCAGGTAGAACACGTCGCCCGGATAGGCCTCGCGCCCGGGCGGCCGGCGCAGCAGCAAGGAAAGCTGGCGATAGGCCACGGCCTGCTTCGACAGGTCGTCGTAGATGCAAAGAGCATGCTTCCCGTGATCGCGGAACCACTCCCCGACCGCGCAGCCGGCGTAGGGCGCGATGTACTGCAACGGGGCCGGCTCGCTGGCGCTGGAGGAGACCACGGTGGTGTACGCCATCGCCCCTTGCTCCTCGAGCACCCGGAGGACCCGCGCAACCGTCGACTCCTTCTGTCCGATCGCGACGTAGATGCAGAAGAGATCCTTCCCCTTCTGGTTCAGGATCGTGTCGACGGCGAGAGCGGTCTTGCCGGTCTGGCGGTCGCCGATGATCAGCTCGCGCTGGCCGCGCCCGATCGGGATCATGGCATCGATCGCCTTGATTCCGGTCTGCACCGGCTCCTTCACCGGCTGCCGCTGGATGACGTTGGGAACCTGCCCCTCGAGCGGGTAGAAGTGATCGGTGACGATCGGTCCTTTCCCGTCTATCGGCTCGCCCAACGGGTTCACCACGCGCCCCACGAGGGCCGGACCGACCGGGACCTGGGCGATGCGTCCGGTGCAGTGCACCGGATCACCCTCCTTGATCGCCTGATCGGACCCGAAGAGGACCACCCCGACGTTGTCCTCTTCCAGGTTGAAGACCATGCCGGTGACGTCGCCCGGGAACTTCAAGAGCTCCCCGGCCATTGCCTCCCGCAGCCCCCAGACTCGCGCAATCCCGTCACCCACCTGGAGTACGGCGCCGGCCGAGTCCATGTCGAGCTTGGTCTCGTACTTCTCCAGCTCTTTCTGGAGTATGGCGCTGACTTCTTCCGGTTTGAACGCCATCGAACTCTCCCGTCTTCCGGTTCCGACCTTGTCCTGCCCTCAGGCATCGGGTCCGCGCCGGCGCGCTCCGCGCCCCGCCCGGCCGTCATTCAGCTCTCTTGCCGTGCACCCGCCTCCTCCCGGTCGGCGGGCCCGGGAACGAGCAGCCTGCTAGTGCACGCGCGCGCCGAGCAGTTGATCACGGAGATCGGCCAGCCGGTGCCGCAGACTACCGTCCAGGATCTGATCTCCCACGATCACCACCATGCCGCCGATCACCGCGGGATCGACCCGCGTTTCCAGGCGGATCTTCTTCCCACTGATGCGTTCGAACTGCCGCACCAGGCCATCGATCACCGCCGGATCGAGCGGCACCGCGGTCGTCACCCGGGCCCGCGCCACCCCGAGCTCCTCCTCGACCAGACCGCGGTACTCCCCGTGGACGAACGGGAAGTGCTGGATCCGCTTCTTCTGGAGCATCAGCACCAGGAGGCGCGAGACCAACTCGTGCACGCGCCCCTGGAAAACGGTCTCTACCGCCGCCAGCTTATGTTCGGTGAGTACGTCGGGGGCATCCAGGAACTGCTGGAACGCGCGATCGGCCTTGGCGAGCGCCTCCACCGCCTGGAGGTCCGTCAGGACCTCCTCCGCCACCCCGGCCTTGCGGGCGGCGCCGAAGAGAGCCACGGCATAGCGCCGCGCGATCGCGCGATCGCGAATCACCGGGCTTCCCCGGTGGTCCCGACCGATTCCAGGTCGGCGAGGTACTCACGCACCAGCCGGCGGTGCTCCTCCGTATCGAGACGCTCCTTGAGCAGCCGTTCCGTGGCTTTGATCACCATGTCGACCATATCGTTGCGCAGCGCGACCTGCGCCCGGTCCCGCTCGGCGGCAGTCTCCTCGCGAGAACGGACCAAAATCCCGTGCGCCTCAGTGCGCGCCAGCTCCTGGATCTCGGCGCCCACCCGGCGGCCCTCGACCACGCCCTCCTGGATCTTCGCCCTCCGCTGGAGCTCGATGTCGCGCAGCTGTGCCTCGTACTGCTCGCGCAGCCCGGCAACCTCTCGCTTCACCGCGTCGATCCGGTCGAACTCCCCGCGTATCTTCTCGCGGCGCTCCTCGAGAAGCTGCAGGATCGGGCCCCAGGCGAATCGCTTCAGGATGAGGACCGCGATCACGAATCCGATGATGTGGGTGACGACGATCGGAATTTGTTGCACCCAAGCGGGCGCCGATGACTCCATCCGACTCTCCCCGGCGTGGACCCGGCGTATTCCGGGGCCGGCCCACGCCCGCCGAGGACCCTATCGTGTTTCCGCGAAATGCCCCGCGGGATCGCTCAGTGGATCTTGCCGCCGAGGACGAAGACGGTGACCAGGGCGTAGATCGTGAGCGCCTCGATGAACGCCGCGCCGATCACCATACCGACCTGGATCTTGCCGGCAGCCTCCGGCTGGCGTCCCATCGCCTCCATCGCCGCTCCCACCGCCTTGCCCAGGCCCAGACCCGAGCCCACGGCCGCAATGCCGAGCCCGATCGGAAGAGCCAGTCCGAGGATGTTCCCTTCGATCATCGATTCCTCCTTCATTGCCCAGGTTGTCCGCGCGTTCCGTCAGAGTCGCGCGGTGCGCGAATCCGAACCCGCTCTCCCGAGCCGATCGGATCGCGCCTCGTCTCGAACCGTGACCTGACTTTCCGGCCGCGCCGGGGCCGGAAGGTCGTTCAATGCCCGTGCGCCTCCGCCTCGTGCTCCTCGTGCGGCAACATCTGCAGGAAGTAGATGGTGCTGAGGAGCGTAAAGACCAGCGCCTGAATCGTGCTCAGAAGCACCGCCAGAAAGATGAATGGCAGGTGGAGCGGCACTCCGATCGGCAGTTTGAGGAAAGCCAGCATGCTCACCCCCAACATCGCGAAGACGCCAAGGAGCACGTCCTCCCCCATGATGTTCCCAAAGAGTCGGAGCGAGAGGCTCAGCGGCTTGGAGACTTCCTCGATAAGATGCAGGGGGAGCATCAACGGCACCATGCACCAGCCGATGACGTCGGAGGGCGATCCGATCAGGTGGTGCAGGTAGCCCTTGAGCCCGAGCTTGGTGATCCCGGTGAACTGCACGTAGCAGAAGACGCAGATGCCCAGCGACACGGTGGTCGTGAAGACGGACGTCGCCGACTTGCCGAACGGCACCAGACCGAGCAGGTTGTTCCACCAGATGTAGAGGAAGAGCGTTCCGAGGAAGGGGATGTAGGACCGTCCGCGCGGTCCCAGGATCCCCAGGATGAAGTTCGAGAACGCTTCCACCACCGCTTCGACCGCGTTCTGCAGCGGTCCGGGGATCATCGCGCGTTGCCGGTAGGCCTTGGCCGCGATGACGCACAAGAGCACGATGACCAGGCTCGAGAAGATCGGATTCTGCCAGTGGAACAGCCACCGGGCCCAACCGGCCTCGGGAAACGCCTCGTGCAACAGCTCAAAGAGGTTCGGCAGCTCGGGGACCTTCTCCCCTCCGCCTTCCGCGGCGGCCTTCCCCCCAGAGGAGGCGAAAGCCAGGACCGCCGATCCACCCATGGCGCCGAGAACGCCGGCCAGCGCCAGGAGGGAACGGCCCGGCCAGCTCCAACGCCCATCGCGCCCCGGCATTCCGGTCAGCAGAATCCCCAGCACCTTGAGAAGAGCCACCACCAGAACCACGCTGAAACCGAGGGCGTACCAGGCGGCAGGCAGGTGAAGCGGGCCCAGCGCGATCCAGGTGCCCCCCAGCAACAGCGGCAACTTGAGCAGCAGAAGCAGCGCCACGACGCGGCCACTCCGAAGCTCGGGCACCAGGACGCGCGCAAACAGCGCCTGCAGCAGCCGAAGGTTCACCACCGAAACAGAGAGGCCGGCCAGCAAACCCAAGGCCGGCCGATAGCCGGCGTAGACCGAGAGCACGAGCGCCGACAGTCCCCCAAGGACGAGGCTGGCAGCGCGGACCCGCCGGAGGAATCCCGGCCCCAGATCCCGTATCGCCGGCGCGCGAGGGGGCGAGTCGCCTCGACCGGCAAGGTTTTCGAATCGATCGACGATCGTCAGCGCTCCATGCCTCCTTGCGCCCGAGCCGCGTCAGAGGCGATCCATGTCCTTCCGCACGTCCTTCAGCACCCGGTAGGTGTACCGGGCGGCCGCGCCAAACCCCAGCGCCAGGAAGACGAACTGCAGCCAGGGGGCGGTTCCGGCCCTGCCATCCAGCCAGCGCCCGGCAAAGAACCCCAGAGTCGGTCCTGCACCGAGCATCAGGGGCACCGTGCTCATGGTACTGACGAGCCGGATGTACCGATAGCGCTTGTCCGGGTCCTGGTCCATCCTGGGACCCCCGGAGGGCCGAGGCCGAAAGCCAGCGGTCCGGGCTGCCCGAACCTGTAACGGAGCATTATGATGAGTCGTCTCAGGCAGTGTCAATTGGGTTTGTGCGCGCGACGCGGCAAAGGAGACCGTCATGCTTGACGCCACCGCCCAGGGCGATCCTTCCCTCCCGGCCCTCGTGTTGCTCCATGCCGGGGGCATGACGCGCCGGGAGTGGGAGCCGTTCCTGCCGCAGTGGCAGGCGCAATTTCGGCTGATCGCGATGACGGCCCCCGGCCATGGCGCCAGCCCGAGCGTCGCGGATCTGGACCTCGACACGCTGGTAGCGTTCACGCTGGAGGCCCTCGACGGGCTCGGAATCCGCCGGGGCCACTTTCTTGGCTCGTCGATGGGCGGCGCCACCGCGTTGCGCATCGCCTTGCGACATCCCGAACGCGTGGACCGACTGGTCCTGTACCGTTCCGGCTATCGGGCTTCCCCCGGTTCGAGGGAAGCCCTCGGCCGCCTGGCCACGGCGGAGAACTGGCGTCGTTGGGGCCTCGCCCGCTGGATGGAGCGGGAGCACGAGCCTCAGGGCGGTCCGGTCGCCTGGGAATCGGTGATCCGGAAGGTAGCGGCGGCATTCGAGCGCCCGGACGCCTCGCTCAGGCTCGACGACCTGAAGCGGATCCAGTCGCCCGTGCTGCTCATCGGGGGGGACCGGGATGAGCTCGTGCCGGTGGAGGACCTGCTGGAGATGTATCGGGCGCTGCCGCGCGCGGCCCTCTGGGTCGTTCCCCGGGCCGGGCATCTGCTGGCAATGGAAACGTGGCGCCGCGAGGCATTCGTGAGCGAGGTCCGACGCTTCCTTCAGGCACCGTAGGCCCACCGCCTCCCACCCGAAGAGCGCGAAGAACGGACATAATGAATTGTGAAGAAAGGAGTTACTGGCTAATCTGCTGCCGTCCCGGCGACCAGCAGGTGGTTCTTCCCGCGATCGTCTCTCGCACCAGCGGCACACCAGTTCGAGGGCAGCGCCCACCGTCTGCCCAACGGACGTGAAACAACCACCCGGCGGGCAACGCGCGACTCTCCCGGCCGATCGTCCGCAGAGCGGATGAAGCCACGAACCGCAAGGTGCGATGAAGCCGGAGCGTCGTCGGGCGGTCGAGACTTCCGGCGCGCCGGCGCGGGTGCAGCCCCGCGCGCCACAGCACTTCATCGGCCATCCAGTTGCCGATCCCGGGGAACCGCGTCTGGTCAAGAAGCACCGCCTTCAGCGGCGACCGCGCCCGGCGCTTCAGAAACTCGCGCAGCCGCTCGACCGTGAAGGCGTCGGAGGTGACGGCCGGGGGCATGTCCCGCCACCACGAGGGGGGCCGGTCGCTCACGTCCGCGCGCACCCGGCCGAAGCGGCGGGGGTCGGAAAAGACGAGCGTGCCCGCCGGCGTGACCAGCCGCAGGTGGTCGTGACGGGGATCCTGGCACGGCCGCTCCCGGACCGGTTCCTGCTCGGCGGCGTCCGGGGCGCGACGCGACGCGCCAACCTCCGCGACGACTGCCTCCGCCGGCTCCGTGCTGCGACGGTCGCCGTCGCGCACTCGGTCCGCCCGCAGGGATCGCGGCTGCCCCTGCTTCCCGCCCGGCTCCCCGGCTCCGTCGACCCAGAGACGCCCGGTCATGCCGAGATGGATGCCCAGCCACTTCGCGCCGGTGAAGCGGAAGATCATCCACTTGCCGCGGGCCTCGGAGTCGATCAGGGTTTCGCCGGCCAGCTGCCGGATCCGCCGGGTGCTGGCTCCGGTGAAGACCTGCGCGCGTGGGTGCAGGCGCACTTCCAGCACCGGCCGGCTCCGGGCGACATCCCAGCGACGGCGGTAGTTCTCGACCTCTCCCAGTTCGGGCACGCAACCTCGCTCGCTCAGCGCGCCTCGTCGAGGCGCTGCAGGAGCCGTGGCAGGACTTCTCCTCCCTGCCCGGGCAGGAAGACCGTGGCCACGTCGGTGATTGGCGTGGGTTGCGGGTTGACCTCGATGACGGGTCTCCCCGCGCGCTCGGCGATGAACGGCAGGTCCGCCGCGGGACGAACGACGCCGGAGGTCCCGGCGACCAGACAAGCCTCGCTTGTGCGCGCGAGGCGCTCTGCTTCCTCGAAAAGCCCGGTTGGGAGCATCTCCCCGAACCAGACGACTCCAGGTCGGATCCGTCCGCCGCAGAGCGGACAAGCCGGCGGCGAGGCGGCGGACCGATCCTCCGGCCGCAGGATGTGGGGCGCCTCGCAGTCCCGGCAACGATAGGCGGCCAGACTTCCGTGCAGGTGCGAGACGCGGCGACTGCCCGCGCGCTCGTGGAGATCGTCCACGTTCTGGGTAAAGAGCGCGAACCGCTGGCCGAATCTGGGTTCGAGCCGGGCAAGGGAGAGGTGCCCGGCATTCGGCAGGGCGCGCTCCACCGTCTCGAGCCGCGACATATACCAGCCCCAGACCAGGCCGGGATTCCGCGCAAACCCCCGGGGCGATGCCAGGGTCTCGGGATCGAATCGCGCCCAGTGTCCCGTCTGGGCTTCGCGGAAGGTGGGCACTCCCGACTCCGCGCTGACGCCCGCGCCGGTCAGGACGAAGAGCGACGTCGCCTCGCGCAGGATCGCGGCGGCTCGAGCCAGAGGGAGATCCAGCGGGTCCAGACTGTCATCGGTCGACTCGGGCACGGCCTCCCCGGGCGGCGGCGGTGGTTGGAGTCCGCCCGCACCCGTGATCCAGGATACCGCGTACGTTGGTCGCTACCACCCCTCGTCTTCGAGGATGCGGATCAGGATGCCGGCGACCTGAGAGCAGATCGTGGCCAGCTCTCGCCGCACCGGAGGCGACAAGCCCTCCCCCTCGGACAGATCGAAGGCCTGGATCCCGATGAAGTCCGTGCCGTGCTCGGGCAGCTCGTCCTCCAGCCAGAGGGCCAGGTGCTGCATCCCGAAGGCCGGCTTCCCATTGAAGTGGCGGATCCCGGTCAGGCCTCCGCCCGGCGCGCAGTTCAGGTGCCAATGGTGCACGGTGCCAGGCCTCCCCGCGAGGCGAACGGCGTCGATCAACACGACCCGGCGACGGTTTCCCAGAACCGACTCGAGCAACCCGGCGTCGCTCCCACCCTCCACCCACTCGAAGAGGGGAGCACCGTCCCGCACCGGCTGACGCGCATCGCTCCGGCGGCGGCAACCGACTTCGCCGATCAGCGTCCGCACGCGCCCCATCACCCGCACGGCCAACGCATCGTCATGGCGCGACGCATCGCCCATCGCGACCACCGCTACCGGCGCCCGCTGCTGCACCGCTTCCGTCATCGATCCCTCCCCGAGGCCAGGGCCCAAGGGAGTTATCGGCGGTCGGAAGTACGATCCTGAGCCGGTGAACGACGCCGCCGGGCGGTGCGGGCCTGGCTGGCAAACATGTCACGGTCCTCACGCCGGCGGGGCACCCCCAGGGCCTTGCGCAACAGGTCGGGCGGCAAGGCTCCCTGGCCGAGCACCGCATCGTGGAAGGCCCCCAACCCGTAGGACGGGCCGAGTCGTTCCCGCTGGTCCTCGCGCACCTCCTCCAGCAACAGCCGTCCCACCAGGCAGCTCATCATCACGGTTGGTTGTTCACAGCAGCGGTAGACTTCCTTCACCGCGTCCGCTCGGTCGAGCTTGGCCTTTCGCACGAGGAACGCAACCGCCTCGGTCACCGTCATCCTCCCGGCGTGCAAGCCGACATCAACCACGATGCGGCATGCGCACAGGAGCCGTTCCCGCAGCTGGAGGAACCGCACTCGGTCATCGGCCAGAAAACCCTCTTGCCGCATCATCTCTTCGCAGTAGAGCGTCCAGCCTTGGGTGAAGAGAAGGCTGGGAAAGAGCAAACGCAGCGGGCGGCCACAGCGTGCCGCATGCGAGAACTGGAGGTGCCGCCCCGGGTAGGTCTCGCGGAGCGCCCGCACCGGAATCGCGTACACCGAGTGGCCTCCCAACAACGCCAGGCGCCGGGCGGGAGAATCGGCGGCATCCGGCGCGGTCACCAACAGGATTCCCTGCGCCGGACGCTCCGACACTCCGCAGGGAAGGTATCCCGCGTGCGGGAATCGGCGCCGGGCAAAGAGCGGAGTCGGAAGGTAGATGAGCTCCTCTCCCGCAGGCAGCGTCGCCAGGTTGTGCTCGATCAGGAAAGCCCGCGCCGCTTCGACGGCGCTCCGGTACGCCTCGACGAGTTCCCCCGCCGGCGGGTGCTCGGTCTGCAGCTCGGCGAGCAGGCGGCTCCAGTTGAGCCCGGGCCGGATTCGTCCGGCCAAGGCGCGGACTTCACGCAACGTCTGGTGGTAGACGCGCTCTCCCAGCACCACCAGCTCCTCTCCATCCATCAAGACGTGATGCTCGTCCCGGAGGATCTGGTTGAAGAGCGGCATTCCCAACCGGAAGTCGCCAGTGGAGCGCGGCATGAGCTCGCTGCGCAGGAAGTCGCCATAGTCGGCAAGCGCGGTCATCGCCTCGCTTCCCGCGCGTTCCAGGCCCCGAACCAGGGCCGAGGGCGATGGCAGGGTCGCCACAAAGTCGTTCAGCGCCCGGGCCAGACTGCGGCGGGTGCCCTCGGCGGCGACGACTGCCACCTCGGTGAAGACCGGCGGCGGCTCGCGCAGCGACTGCCGCGCCTGCGCCAGGAAACGGGGCACGCCGCGCAGACGCCCCAGGAGCGCGGCCCCGCGTTCCGCAGGCGTTCCGCACTCCCGCACCAGGTGCACGGAAATCCCGGAGAGGACCTCCGCCATGGCGGCCTGAGGCATCGTGCGCCAGGCTGGACGCTGCGCGGCCACGGACGCCATCGTCGATAGCGTCCCGCAGGCGAGCTCCCGGTCGATCTGCTGCGCCGGATCGAGAGACTGGGGGTCCAGGGCGGCAAGGGCGGAGTGGAGTTCGACGAGGACACCGTGCGCGCGCTCGGTTCCCTCCGGCGAGCAGTCGGCCAACAGGTGATCGTGGCGGCCGCGAAACCCGATCCAGGACGCCCGCACCGGATCGAACTCCGTCACGGCTCGGACGATCCGACGTTCCGTCTGCGCGAAACCCGGATCGCCGGGCAGTTCCCCCCCGGGCGTCTCGCTTCGACGCGCCTTCGCCATCCCCACCTCCCCCGCCCCCGCGGTGGCGATGCAGCCGTGCCGCACGTAGCGCCCAGCATAGGCAACTCGCGGTGGTTCCGCCAGACAAAACCAGGAACAGCCCGTGTTTCGCGCATGCAAAGAGCCCCCGGCGAACAACCGGGGGCTCGAAGACCTGCCTCGCCGAGCGGCAAGGCGAGTGGGAATCGGTCTAGCGCTTGCGCCGGATCATCAGGCCGGCCGCGGCGAGACCCATGCCCAGAAGAAGCATGGTTCCGGGTTCCGGGACGGGAACGACACGGAAGTAGGAGTCCGCCAGGGCGCCCGGCTCGGGATCTCCCGGAGTGCGGAAGGACGGCGGCGGCGGACCACCCTTGAAGAAAATGTTCTGGAAGACCAGCGAGTGCGCCCCGGCTCCGAGCACCATCGGGACAGCCTTGTTCGTCGTGCTGAGCGTCGTTCCGCCCAGCCCGCCATTCGCATAGGCCACGTCCGGGTCGAACTCGATGACATCCGGCACCCAGGTCGTGGGGGTCGTGGCGCCCAGCAGCACGCCGTTGTCCCAGATCTTGAAGCGGTCGCCCGACTCGAAGATGTCGGTCACCTGCAGGTACGCAGCCGTCGCGAGGTCGAACGTAAACGGATCGTTGTCCGGATACTCCCCGAAGGTGGTCATCCCGCCGAACTGCCCAGGCATGAAGAGCGCTTCTACATCGGCCGCAGTCGTGAACATCTGCCAGCCGCTGAAAGGCGTGTATGGGATGGCCGCGGCCGGTCCCGCCGAAAGCAAGAGCATCGCGAGCCCCGCCAGGGTAAACCACACTCTGTAGTCACGCTTCATGGTGTCTCCTTCTGCAGAACCGAGCCGGCGATCGATCTGACCGCAGCCCGCTGCCCTCAAAATGGTATGTTCCGACCCGTTTCGCCTGGGCCTTCTACGCCTACCTCGACTTCTCCGCTTGTCTGAGTCTTCGGTATTCTCAGCACCGTAATAATTGTAGCTCCAACTCAACACGGGGTCAAGCGGTTTGGGGCCTCGAGAGGCTATGGAACGCGATCGATCGGATGAGATCTCGCAGAGACGATGCGACTCAGCAGGATCTCGCATCCGGCCGCGCCGGCCGCCCCCATGAGTCCGAAACGAAGGATGTCGTGAACTGCCAATCCATTGTTCCACAAGGTGATCGCTCCCGTCGGAAGGGCCAGGAGGCCGTAGCGGCGAAGCTCCACGCAGCACATCCCTCCGACAAACGCCGACAGAGCCGCCCCCATCGCCAACCGGCCCGGCTGGAGGCGGACTCGAAGCAGGCGGGCCGCCGCAAGGACCGGCAACCAGCCCGCGATAAGCAGCAGGATCGCAGGCGCGAGCCCCGGTCCCGGTCCGCTAAGTTGTGCGTTTCCCACTCCGCTCCCCCTGACTCGCTCCGACCCGATCCGACCGACGCGGCATTCATCGGTGGCGCCGCTCCGGCTCATCCGTCTCCCGGCCTCACTTCACTCCGACCCGGCCGAGGGGCATGCCGCTAGCGAGAGTCGGGATCATTCCCCCGGCGCCGAAAACGGACCATTGCGGCGCCGTATGCGCCGAGCAGAACAGAGAAGACGACGAACGGAGCGAGACTCCGCGTCGGGCCGTTCCCCACGCGCACCGGGGCCGGCAGGTCCAGCCCCAGTTGTCGGGCCATCCACTCCACGCCAAGGCCATAGCCCGCAACCAGCAGACAGAGCGGCACCACGAGGAGGGAACTCCTCGTCCCCATGCCGTGTCGCAGTCCGATCCCAAGCACCGCCAACGGCAGGCCGAAGTAGAGCAGGGCGAGCTGATCCGCTGTCATCGGTGGTCTTCCTCCTCTCCGGTACGCCACCTTCCGAGGCGTGAGCCGGCGGAATCATCGATCGGCGTCCGCAGCAGCGCTCCGGGATACAAACGCAGCGTCTGCTCGGCGCGGTACGCATCCTCCACACCCTCCCAGAATGCCCTGGAGGCAGTCAGCAAACGCCTCCCTTCGGCCGCGCGCACTCGATCGGGAGACGACCAGAAGCGAGCGGTACCGTCCGGTCGCTGCCCGCGGTAGAGCGCCCAACCCAAAGCGCGCTCGGCCGCGTCTCGCGGCACCGCCGCGGTCCCCCGTTCCAGGTCTCCGGTCGCGTCCTCGATCCGGGACGCCGCGCCCCTGCCGATGCGCACACGGTGCACCAGCAGCATCGCCCGCTGGCGCGCCCATTGCGCCTTCACGAGTGGCTGCCACCGTTCCTCAAACCGCGACAGGTACTGCTCCACGCCGGACAGTCCGCGCGCCTGCAGAATCGGCCAGAAGACGATTTCCGGATAGCGGAGCACGCCGCGGAGGAACGGGACGGCTACTGGCTCTCGCAGACCGCGAACCAGATCCGGAATCGCGTCCAACCGGCCGGATTCGGCCACCGACATGCCGATCCCTTCCCAGATCGCCACGCCGCCGCCGTTCGTGCTGGAATCGTGCGGTTGCGCCCCGCCTTCGGTCAGAATCGAACGGATCTCCGTTTCCCAAGCCGAAGCGGGCAGGGTGCGGGCCAGGCGGCGCCCCACACCGACCCAGAGGAAGTCGCGAGTGTCGACCGGTGCCCTTTGGACTCCGGCCGCAGTCAGCTTGGCGCCGAGCACTTCTCCCAGCAGAGGCCAGTCGTATCCCTTCAACGGCACACGCAGCGCCGTGAAACCCGACGGAACACAGACCGCCAGCATGGAGAGAAGCCCCAGACCGGCCACCGCGGGGACTGCGGCCGGGAGGATCGCCCGCCGGCGTCCCGCCTCCCCCGGCCACAGGAGCGCTACCGCAATCAGGAAGAGCGGGTAGGCGGGCACCAGATAGCGCGAGCTCGCATCGGGCGCGGCGAGCAGAAACGCCGCGATGTGGGCGATCGATCCCGCCAGGAGCAGCCACATCCCCGGCTCGCGACGATCGCGCACCAGACGCACCCAGCCCACTACCAGCGCCGCCATCCAGATCCAGGCCGCCATCCGACGCACCCCGAGCGCCCCCACCGCGCCGCCAATGCCGGGCAGGTCATATCCCGCGAAAAGGCCGGTGGCCGCGAGCAGACGGACCCTTCGCACGATCTCGCCGGGATCGACGACGGCACCCAGCGGGCGGTTGTACACGCGGAGCGCCTCTCCCTGCGTACCGGTGACGGTCAGAAGCCACGGCACAAGACCGAACGCCAGGCCGGCCAGAGCCGCCAGCCAGGCTTCCCGTGGACGTGACCGCGCGCGCACCAGCGCCACGAGCGCAACCACACCGGTCACCGGCACCGTGGAATAGGTCATGAAGACTCCCAGGCCCGCCGCGCATCCCGCGCCGGCGGCGAAGATGCGTCGGTGCCGGCTCGTGACCGCCGTTGCGGCGTGCGTGGCCAAAAGCAGAGTCGCTCCGACGATCGCCATCGCTTCCGCGTGATCGCCTTTCGCGATCAGCGTGGTGCGGACCAGGACCGGCGGCGCCAGCGCATACAGCAGGCCGAAGGCCCACGCCGCGCGCCGGCCCCGCCAGGCGCGCACGACCAGAAACCAGCACAACCCGCCCAACAGGCTCACCATCAGTGGAACCAGCTTGAACGCGAGGTAGGTCGGCCCGCAGACGAAGTAGACGGCGCGGGCGAGCAGCGACACCACCAGACTCCCGCTCCCATACGCCATGAACCGATAGGCGGAGAGGGGCAGGGGCAACCCGAGCCGCATCGCCTCCGCGGCGGTCCCCGCGTACAACTCCTCCCGGTCGTAGAGAGGACGTCCCGGACCCTCGCTCCACTCCACCCCGCCGGGATCAAGGGCCGCCTGGACGCGCTCCTCCTGGGGGTCGAGGGCGGCAAGCAGGAAGACGCCGCGCAGAAGCAGTACCACCACAAGGAACCCCCGGGCGTCGCG
>CAYYQN010000066.1:23094-23596 GCA_964473865.1 uncultured bacterium
CGCGGCGACCACCCAAGGTGCGCGGGAGATCCAACATGTTCGCAGGAAAACAGACCCACCACCGGGCCGTCAAGTCCGGTCCGGAGGGTCCCGTGGCAAAAGAAGCCCGGCCCACCTTGCGGAGGGCCGGGACTTCGAGATGAGGCGGGTCCGGCCTCAGGCCGGACCCGGCTTCCGCTTCAGGCTAGCGGTAGATGTTCTTGATCTGGCCCCAGCTCGCGCGCTCGGTCGGCACCGGCGGCGGGCAGGTCTCGAGGTTGCACGGCACGTCCTGGCCAAGCCAGTCGTACGGGCAGTCCGCCTGGGTCAGGACCTCGCAACCACCGGTGGCGTGATCGCAGCAGGCGCCCGTCGGAGGCGGCGGCGGCGGACAGGTCTCCGTGTTGCACGGAACGTCCGCACCCAGCCACGAGAACGTGCAGTCAGCCTGGGTCGTGATCGTGCAGGCACCCGTCGCGAAGTCGCAGCACGCGCCGGTCGGAATCGGCGGCGGGCAGGTCTC
>CAYYQN010000067.1:0-1431 GCA_964473865.1 uncultured bacterium
CGGGCAGGGCGAGGACAACGAGGTCGCGGTACAGCGCATCTTCTGGGATCTGTTCGACGGACCGGCCGACGGCCGGGACAACGTGAGCGATTCCCACATTACGCTCTTCAACGCGCTGAACGGCGCGGATCCCGTGAACCTGTCGCAGGCCTGGGGAGCCATCCGGGCGACCCTCTCCGACGGGCAGCAGCTCGGTTACGGGGCGATCAGCACCGATCATGGCGTCGGCCCGTCGCTCATTGGCCCGAGCGCCGGGTCCATCGTCTCGCCCACGACCAACAACAACTTCAGCTGGAATCGGAATGTGGGGTGCAGCAGCACCTACGACGGCGACGGCTTCAGCCTGCGGTTCTTCCGGACGGACAACGCGGCGCCGATCCTGACGATTCCGCTGGGGAACACCACCTCGGCGTCGTTGACGCTGGGGCAGTTCCAGACGCTGGTGGCGGCCACGCACAACGTCAGTTGGGCCGTGGAGGGGAGCAACTCCAGCGGTCCGGCCACCGGCCCGTACCTGGGCGAGAACTTCGCGATCATCGTGAACCAGCCTCCGGTCGCGGATGCCGGTGCCGACATCACCGCCGAGTGCGCATCTCCCACCACGACCCCGGTGGCGCTGAGCGGCACGGGCTCGGCGGATCCCGACGGGGACCCGTTGACCTTCTCGTGGTCGGCTCCGGGAGTGGTCTTCGACAATCCGAATTCACCGACCCCCACCGGCCAGTTCCCAATGGGAACCACGGCGGTCACGCTGGTCGTTTCCGACGGAATCGAACAGGACAGCGACCAGGTTTCGGTCACGGTGGAGGATACGACGCCGCCGGCCATCGCCTGCCCGGAGGATGTGACCATCGAGTGCACCGATCACTGCGAGGGCGGGGGCACGCCGGCCGACGATCCACAGCTGACCGGATTCTTCGACGGCGTCTCGGCCACGGATGTTTGTGACACCGATCCCACGATCAGCGACAACCGGCCGGATTGCTTCGAATTGGGGACAACCACGGTCACCTTCACCGCCTGCGATGACGACAGCAACTGCGCGAACTGCACGGCGAACGTGACGGTCGTCGATACGACTCCGCCGGAAATCGCGGTGGCGCTCGACCGTTACGTGCTCTGGCCGCCGAATCACAAGCTCGTCACGATCCAGGCGGAAGTCACCGTGACCGACATCTGCGACCCGAACCCGACCTTCGTGCTCACCTCGATCACCAGCGACGAACCCGACGAGGGGCTGGGCGACGGCGACTTCGCGGATGACATCCAGGGAGACGATCTGGGCACTCCGGATACTGCGTTCCAGCTGCGAGCGGAGCGCTCCGGTTTGGGGGACGGACGGGTCTACACGATCATCTACACCGCCTCGGATGAGTCGGGGAACACGGCCACGGATACGGTTGAGGTCACGGTGCCCCACCATCGGCCGGC
>CAYYQN010000067.1:1531-23241 GCA_964473865.1 uncultured bacterium
GACCTGTCCGTCTTTGATGCGGGGGGGGCGCGGGTCCGGACGCTCTTGAGCGAGGTCCGGAACGCCGGGGCCCATCGCGTTGCCTTCGTCGGTCAGGATCAGACGGGCCAGCGGCTTCCGGGTGGCCTCTACTTCGTCCGCCTGAGAACCGGCGGGCGGGAGTTCGTGCGGAAGGTGATCATGCTTCAGTAACCGGCCGGAAAGCGTAACCAGCACCGGTGGCCGCTCGGTCCTGCGCCGGGCGGCCACCGGCTCTATGGGCCGGCGTCGCCGCAGTCATCGCTGTACTCCACCCGCTGAGCGATGAGGCAGGCGACCCGGCAGTAGCCCGGCCCGCGGTCTGCTGCCGATGCAGGGTTGAGACTCCCGGGATCCACGGCTCGGTCCCGGTTTCCTCTTGGGTGCGGAACTGAGCGCGCTCATACTCCCGGGTGCGATTCTCGTGAGGGACCTTACGTCTGCCTGCCAGGCATGGGAGTCAAGTCCGATGCGGGTGGGATCACGGCTGATCCTGATCGTGCCGTTGCTCGCAGCGGTCGTGTCGGCCGCCGCGGCCGACCTCGAGGAGCGCCTGGCGCGGGCAGACTCCCTCCTGCAACGCCACGAAGCCGACCGCGCCGCGGCCATCCTCGACTCGCTGCGCGAATCGGCCGAGGCGCGTGTGCCCCGGGACCGGCTCACCGTTCTCCTGGCCCAGGCGCGTCTGAACGGCCTGGTGGGGCGTCCCGGCCCAGGCCGCGAGAGCGCCGCTGCCGCTCTCGATCTGGCGACGGCCCTGGGGGACACCTTGGCGACCTGCCGGGCCCTGCGCTGGCTCGCGGTCGCCGCCCAGCAGGAGGGCTCGATGCCCGAAGCGCGGGTGTGCGCGCAGCGGTTGCTCGATCTGGCACGCTCCCGCGGCGATCGCTTCCACGAGGGGCAGGGACTCCTCCTCCTGGCGTTCGGCGATTCGAGAACGGGGAACGTCGCAGCGGCCGAACCCGAGTACGAAGCAGCGATCCGGGCATTCGCGGAGATCCGGAACCTGGTCTTCGAGTTGATGGCCTTGCAGGGCCTCGGACATATTTGGCAGGGCCGCGGGGAGATCGACGGCGCACGACGTTGTTACGTCCGGGTGCTGGAGGGAAGCCGCGAGTTGGGTGATCCCTACGGCGAGGCTCGGGCCTTGAACGACCTCGGCGTGCTCGAGCACGTTCACGGCGACCCCTCGGCAGCGGTGGCCTACTACCAACGGGCTCTCGACTTGCAGGTCTCGAACGGGGACCTGGTGGAGAGCGTCAACTCGGCGACGAACCTTGCGATCACGCACTCTTCCATGGGGGAGTACGAGGAGGCCCTGGCCCTGCTTACGCGAACGCTGCGGCGTTGCGAGGAGGCCGGCTTCCGCGGCTTGCAGGCGTCTGTGCTCGAGGAGATGGGGCTGGTCCACCGGGACCAGGCGCGTTACCGCGAAGCGGCGACGCTGTTCCGCCAGGCGGCAGACCTGGCGGCGGCGTCGCCTCCGGACGAGCTGGCCCACAACCTGGTCGGGCTGGCCGAGGTGCTGGCCCTGCAGGATAGCGCCGCCGCCGGGCTCGTGATCCTGCAGGAAGCTCTCGGGAGGATCCGCGGTCTCCTCGGACGGGGGACCCTTTTTGATGTCGAACGGACGCGGGGAAGTCTCCTCCTGAAGCTGAACCGGCCCGCGCACGCGCTCGTGCACCTGCGGGAGGCCGAACGGATCAGTCGCTCGATGGGATTGCGGTTTCTCGTCGGCCTCCTTGTCGACGCGAGCCGCTGCCATGACCTTCTCGGTCGACCCGACAGCGCCCGGATCGTGCTCCAGCGCGCAGCCCAGACGTGGGAAACCGAGCGCGCGCGCCTGCGCGATCCGGGCTGGCGGGAGCAGTTGGAAAACAACGGACGCCGCCTATACACGGAGATCGCCCGCGGCATCCTTGCCGACAGCGCGGCTGTGCCCACCGGCGAGCGGGCCCAGGCCGCATTCGACGCGTTGCAGCGATTCAAGGCCCGCACCTTGCACGAGCGGATGCTCGGCGCGTTCGGGGAACCGCCCGAACCGGCCTCCAGGGCCGGAGAAGCCGCCGAGCCGATCGCGGCCGCAGTGACCCTGGCCGAGCTGCAGGATCGCTGGCTCGGAGGGGACGAGCTCCTGCTTGACTTCTTTCTGGGAGACGACGGGATCTATCTCTTCGGGGTGACCAGGTCGGAGTGTCGCGCCGTACGCGTGGCCTGCGACCCGATGGAACTGCGCCGGGCCCTCCTCCGGTACCGGGAGCTCGTGGCGACGCGCCCCGCCCCGCCGCCCCTTCGGGTGGCGCCGGCGCAGAACGATCCGGCGCGCTTGCTGGATGCCGCGGGCCGGCGGCTCTCCTCCCTGGTGCTTGGGCCGGTGGCGGATCTTCTCGAGGCTCACCCCTGCGTCATTCTCGCGCTCGACGGCGAGCTGAACCTGGCGCCCGTCGAGGCGTGGCCGTCTCCCTTTCGAATGGAGGCGATCGATCCGCCGCGACCGCTCTTTGCCCGGCGCGGGATCACAAGGATCCCCTCCGCGACCCTCCTGCGGGACCAGCGCGCAAGAGCGCAACGGGCGCCCCCCGCCGCGCATGCGCTCGAGACTCTTGCCATCCTCGGGACGGAGTCAGCCGATCACGCCGCGAGGAGAGAGGCGGGAGCTTCTCCGCAGACGTCAGGACGGTCGTCGGCCCGAGGAGGCCGGCTCTCCTCACTGCCGGGCGCGGTGGACGAAGTCCGTTGGCTACGGCGCTCTTTCCGAAACGTCAGGGTTTTCTGTGCGGAAGACTCGGCCCGGTGGGCCGGGGTGCTGGCGCGGTGCGACGTCCTGCACCTGGCGTCTCACGTCCGGGTCGACGATGTGCATCCCTGGCGTTCCGGACTCCCACGACTCCGCGCGCAGCAGGTCGCCGGCCGGTGCCTCCCGGCCAGGCTGGTGTTCCTCGCCGGATGCGAGTCGGCCGGGGGAAGGCTCGTCTCGGGCGAAGGGGTCCTGGGATTGACGTCGGCGTTCATCTCGGCCAGCGTGCCGTCGGTCGTGGCAACGCTATGGCCCGTCAGTGACCGCGCCACGGCTCGGCTGACGAGGGCGTTCTACGGCGCGCTCGCCGACGGGCATCCGGCGGGGGAGGCGCTGCGGATGGCCCAGGGGGCGGTGCGGGCCCATCCGCCCACCAGCCATCCGTTCTACTGGGCCGGGTTTGTGCTGGTGGGCGAGGACGGGACCGACGTCCTGCTTGTTCGGAAGCGGACAACGCCGATCCTGCTCGCCCTGGCGGCTGCCGCGACGTTGGCGTTCTGTGGATTTGGGCTGGCCCGCAGGCAGAAACGCGGCCTTACCCTGTGATGCCGACCCGGAGGATGTCTCCAAGAGGATGACCCGTCAGGGGCTGAACGACGCGCCGGACGAGGAGCTGGTCCGGGCCTACCAGCAGGACCCGCTCGGAGAGGCCGGACGCGCGGCTGCGGAGGCGCTCTTCGAGCGCTACTGGGAAAAGGTCTACCTTTGGTGCCACCGAAGGGTCGGGCACCACGAGACGGCCCGCGATCTTGCCCAGGAGGTGCTGTTGAGCGCGTACCAGGCTCTCGGCTCATTCGAGGGGCGGTGCCGGTACAGCTCGTGGCTCTTCACCATCATGCGGAACCGATGCTTCCGGGCGCTGCGGCGGCCGAGCCTGGTCCGCGACGAGGAAGTCGAGGTCGAGCAGCTGGCGAACGAGGCGACTCCGGCCGACGACGCGATGGCCGATCGGGAGGACGAGGAAGAGATTCTCGGGATGATCCGGCAGCATCTTGCGCCCCTGGAACAGGAGGCGCTCTGGCTGCGCGTCATGGAGCGCCTGCCGGTCGAGGACATCACCCGCCGCCTGCGGATCTCCGCGCAGTCGGGTGCGCGGGGCGTGCTGCAAAGCGCGCGTCGGAGGCTCCGCGCCGCTCTGGAGGAACGCGCCCAGGATCGTGAGGAAGGACGTACATGAGACAGCCCTGTATTTCGCCGGACGATCTCGGGCGCGTCCTGGGTCTACCCTCGGACTCGCCGGAACGCCTGCACCTCGAGGCGTGTCCGCGGTGCCGGGCTCTGCTGCTGACCTATCGGGAGTTTCTCGAGGAACGCTCCGTTCCGCCGGGGGCCGATCCAGAGCGGGCGGGCGGGCGCCTGCGAGCGGCCTTTCGCGCAGCGGCGGGTTCCCCCGATGCGCCTCCGTCGCCGTCCTGGGCCCCGTCCGCCGCCCCGCGCTGGTATCGTCTCCGGGAGTTCGGCCGGCAACTCCGCCGTCCACTCGTCGTCGGGCCGGCCGCGGCGGTCCTTCTCATCGCCATCGGCCTTTACGCCGGCTCTGATCGGCTCCGCCGCGAGTCCGGGCCGGACTCGCTGCGCGGCGCGGAGACTTCACGCGGAGGCGACCTCGCGCCCGTCCCTCTGCTCGGAGTCACGTCCCGCGAACCGGGCGGAGTGGTCGTTGCCTGGCGCGCCGTTCCCGACGCCACCTCTTACGAGGTAGTGGTCATGGGCGACAACCTCGCCGACCTGGCGCGCATCTCCGTTCCCGGCGACACCAGCTGCGTGATCCGCGGGGCGGATCTACGTCCGTCCCCGCCCTCCGGCGCCCTCCTGGGGTGGCAGGTGTTCGCGTTCCGCGACGCCGCTCCCGTCGCGCGGTCGCCGATCGAAACCCTGCGGATTCCCTGAGGGAACGGATAGCCCAAGGAGCCGTTCTCCCAGGCAGCCTGCGGAACGCCCCAACCAGTCGGTTCCGGCCCGCCCGTCCGCGCGCAAGCGCCGGCCAGACCACTCGGCGGCGTCCTCGGGCAGCCTGCTTGCCTCTTTCCGGCACCGGATGTGTGATTCGCTCCCTCTTCGTGACTCCAAGGGGGCAAGAGCGGTCGGTCCGCTCGGCCGAGATTCCCCCAACCGTGATCAAGAGAGGAGGGTCTTCCGGTATGAACAGAAAGAGACCGCGATGGGCGCTGCCCGGCCTGGCGCTCCTGGCCGGCCTGCTCTGCCCACCCGTCGCGGCGCGCGCGGCGGACGATGCCGCCGCCGAGGTCATGGGGTTTGTCGTCACAACCTGGGACGCGGATTGCGACGCCGATCGAAGGGATGATTGGGACAACATGGTCCGCGCCTGGTACGACGAAATGCAGAACGACGCGCCGCCACCGGCGGGCCACGGCATGGGTGCGTACACGATCGGCTGGTTCGTCAACAACGGCTGGATCGTCGACAGCCAGTTCTGTGATCCCGACCTGGTTGACTGGGGCGACGACGTGGACTATCTGGAGTTGGCCGACGCCGCGATGGCCGGCTTTCACGGCGGCAACAGCAGCGACGACCATCGTTGGCTGGGTCATGTGAAACACAACGAGCCGGGCGGCGGCAACTGCCATCTCTACCAGGGACACATGCGACTCGGCGACGGCGACCTGGAGTTCCTGCATCTCTCCTCGTGCTACAGCATGGACCGCGAGGACTGGTGGAACGAGTGGAACTCCACGTTCGACGGGCTGCACGGAATCGACGGCTTTCACGGGATCATGTGGATCGACGACAGCTATGCCTCGGACTACGAGCGGTTCGCAGACGACGCCTTCTGGATGTCGATCGCGGACTCCTGGATGGATCAGATGTACCAGTCGCCGTGGTTTCGCGCCGACCAGTGCCCGGTCTCTCGCGTGGTCGGATTCGACAGCGGCGACAGTCGCGACCGCCTGAACGCGGAGCGCTACAACGACGTCTTCCCCGACCCGCCGGGCTACCCCAACCAGGTTCGCAGCCACCGCGCCAAGTACATCGGGGGCTGTGACCCTGAGGGGATGGGAGAGCTGCCATGAACCACCGGATGAACGGACGGTCCGCGCTTGTTCGCGGCCCCCTGGTGCTGCTGGCGTTGCTGGCCTTCCCCCCGGCTCCGGCCCGGTCCGACGAGGGAACCCCGCCGCCCCCGATTCCGCGCACGAAGGACTTCAACTACTATCTCGGTCTCGTGAACACGACCCTGCCGGCGTTTTCCTCCTCGATGATCACGGTCCCGAACGGGCCCGATTGGATGGCGGGCAAGACGGTCCACGCCGTGGCTGCGGCCATGCTGGACTCCGACCCGGGCACGATCCTGACCGGCGGCCAGGTCGTCCTGGGATACGATCCTCCGGACGGTCCCCGCTATGTCAAGCTGGACTTCGGCGAGGGATACATCCGCTACGCGAACCAGAACCGGGCGTTTCGCGCCAGTCTGCCCTGCAGCGCCGTGCCGGCGACGTCGGCTGATGCCGCCTTCACCGCCACGGCCGGCGCTCTGGGCGTGCCCACCTCCGAGTGGGACACGCGGACCGTTGACCTGGTCAAGGAGCGGGAGGTCGACAGCGAAGCACAGGATCCGACGCCGGAGCTGTCCTGTGAGGTCGAGCGCATGGTCACGATGATGCGCAAGGCGGCCAACGGCTACCCGATCTTCGGCTCCCGGATGCGGGAGGCGATCTCCAACGCGAGCGAACGGGCGCGGCTCCTGGTGGACTGGCCGCGGTTCGTCATGGCGTCGGGCCTCTCCATGCGAACCCGCACGGACGTGGTGACCGATCTGGCGGAGCGGATCTTCCAGGCGGAGAGCAACGGAACCTCTCTCGGCGCCGAGGTCGACCTCGAGATCCGCCTGGGGTACGCGCCCACGCCCGATGGATTCGTGCCGGTTGCGAGGGCGGCTTTCCTGGACATCTACGCCCGCTCTGCCGGACAGGTGATGAGCGTCCCGCTCGCGTACAGCCCCTCGTCGGACGTCGACGTGGCGGCGCCCCTCGCCGGCCTGCAGCTCCGCACCCGGTTCGATCCGATGGGGGGGACCGCCCTGGCGGAGTTCTTTCTGCCGCGGCCGGTAGGGGTCCGCTTGACCGTGGTCGACGTGACTGGCCGCCTGGTGGCGACGGTGGCGGAGGGGCCGTATCCGGCGGGGTGGCACCAAGCCGTGTGGAACCTGCGCGACGGCGAGAGCCGCCGCGTCCCCTCCGGTGTCTATTTCGCTCGGCTTGAGGCGGGTGGCGAGGCGCCGACGAGCAAGCTCCTGGTGATCCGCTAAAGGGTGACGGCGACTCGCGGCTGCCCGAGTCCGGATCAGGTGGCCGCGAGTCCCGCCGCCTTCTAGAACACCCGCCCGGCCAGGGTGACGAAGTAGTCGCGCAGGAAGATCACGCGCTGGACGACCAGGGCGACGCGGCCCATCACGGTGAGGCCGAATCCGGCCCCGAATCCGACCATCAGGGTGTAGATCCCGACCTTGGACATCACCCCGAAGGCTCCGGTGTGCGGCCGAGAGAAGAAGAAGTAGGCCAGAGAACAGATGAAGCCGATCAGGACCAGGATGTAGTTCAACCCTGCGACATCGGCCTGGACGGGCCGTACCGCCCCTTCCACCTGGAGGAAGATCGCCGTCTTGAAGGCCAGGGGAATGAAGACCCCGGTCGAGATTCCGATGTAGAAGGCCAGGGCGTAGCGGCTCAGCCAGCCCAGCTTGGGAGAGATGCGAAACCACATGAGGATGCCGAGTGCGGTGGGGATCAGGTAGAGGAGTTTGCCCTCGTGAACGATCGGCTGCCAGACCTTGTCGATGAAGCTCGTGTGGAACAGCAGCATCGTCCAGTAGCCGGTGGAGACGCCTACCCACAGCCTCTCCGCGAACTTGTAGATCGGGTTGTCCCCAACCAGAAACGAGAAGATGGCCAGCGTCATGAGCACGGCCAGGCCGTGCCAGATGAGCAACGTGACGCTCGGTTCCACGCGCTACCTCGACTGCATCGCGGCCCGGCGGCGGGCGCGGCGTTGGGCGATGTATCCGATGTTGGTGATGACCATGAAGGCCAGGATGACGACATGGGTGACCACCTGGTAGGGCATCCCGCGCGACCCGAGGCCCCGCACTCCGGCCAGCTGCTCGTATTCCGCCGCGCCTTTGATGCCCGGGATCAGGCCGAAGATCTGGCCCGACTGCAGATAGGGGTAGTAGTCGGAACCCATCACCCCCGTCAGGCCCAGGGCCACGGGCACGCCGTACTTGGCGTTCGCATAGGTGATCCACATGTCGGCCACGTTGCCGGCGCTGAGCGTGATCACCGCCTTGATATCGCGGTAGTTGTGCAGGTTTCGCATCATGGGGATGTCATCGAGCCGGGTGCCGTAGTAGTCGGTGGGGAAGGGAACCCGAAAATCCGTCCCCATGGCCAGGATGACGATGCCCGGGTACGGCTTGTACCCCAGGAAGGTGTAGTCGATGTTGCGCGTCTTTCCCGCCTGCGCGGCCACGCCATCGATGATCCCCTCCGCCATGGCGGGACCGAACTGGGAGAGGGCGGTGACGACACAGCGCGCTCCCCGGCGAAACGCCTGCGCCATGATGACCTCGGTCATGGGCTGGAGCTCGGCCAGCGTCGAGGGGTCGTAGTCGATGGCCAGGAGGATGGTGTCGCCGGGCTTCAGGGACTCCACGTAGTCGTAGACCGAGCGCACTTCCCGGGTCACCCCTACCGGCACGGAAAAGGGGATGACCGCCGGAAGGCACACCGCGATCGCCATGAGCAGGTAGATCCATCGCCGATCGACCACCAGCAGCCGGTCGAACCAGCGCGGCGGCGGTTCTCCGGACGGCGTTGTCTTTGTCGGATCGGGCATTCCCATCCCTCCGCTTAGTTGCCGCCCATGTAGGAGCGCTCGATGCCCAGCAGGATCTTCATGCTGTAGGCGATGGCGCCCAGGCCGACTCCGATGATGATGGCCCGCTTCGCCGCCATGTTGGGCACCGCCAGGATCCAGCGGACGAGCTCGCTTTCGGCCGTCCCCAGGACGCCCGGCAGCGGAATGATCCGGAGCATGATGATGAAGGCGGTGACCAGCAGGATTCCCGCCAGCCAGGTGCGAACCCGAAACGCCCGATAGGCGGCGCTGGCGATGTAGAAGGCGAGCATGGAGAAGAGGGTCGCCTCCGCCGGGACGAGAATGTTGTCGAAGAGCCGGTGGTGCAGAAGCTCCGGTCCGTTGAACCAGCTTCGCTTGAGGCCGCTGATGACCATGATGGCAAAGCCAAAGAGCGTGGTCGCGGCGTACAGGCGCTCCTTGGGTTCGTGGCGCGCCTTCTCCCAGGTGTTCACGACCAGAGAGAAGATCCCGACGGGGAGGGCCAGGATCCCGATGACGATGATGAAGTCGTTGGAATAGCCCAGCAGATCTTCGGACACCTTGTGCGGCACAAAGTACTGGATGACCATGATGAGCCCGGTCAAGAAGACGAGGAAGATCGGGACCTGTCTCTTCATGAACGCCTCACACCGCGTGAATCAGCTGCGTCAACGGGTTGTGTCCCATGATGGTGGCCAGGACGACCGAGACGATCACCAGCACGAGGATGACGATCTTGGTCCAGTCCTGGGCCTTCAGGGGACCGAGCAGAACGGGGTCCTGGGAGAGATACGCCGAAGCGGCGTAGAGCTCCTCTCCGATCAGCGTGTAGTCGGTCGCGGCCACGAAGAAGGGGATTTGCGAGACCTGGTCGGTTCCCGAGATCTGGATCGCTCCCGAAACGCTGCCGGCCTCGGCCAGAAGAAGGCTCTCGGCGTAGAAGACGCCCATGTAGAAGTTGGTCGCGGTCTTTTCGCGGGCCATGAGACCGCTGACCGCGGCCACGTAGGGGAACTGCATGGCGGCGATGTAGTAGATGCTCTCCGGTTGGTAGACGTCGGGGCGGCCGGCCTCCAGATAGGCCTGCTTCACCGTCTCCTGGGCCATGACCATGACCACCGGATCCTGCACCGGAACGAGGATCGAGGTCTGGTACTCGGCGGTTCTTCGGGCCACGCGGGCAAGGATCGTGTAGCCGGCGATGGTTGCGATGTCGCCCGCCGTCCCCATTCCCAGCACGAAGAGGATCGGACGGCCCATCTCCGTGGCGCGGCCGATGGCCTCGTCCACCGCGGACACCCCCGGGATCGGCCGGATGTACAGCTCCTTGCCTTTCCGGCCTTGACGGATGAAGTAGATCGTGGCCAGGCCGAAGACGAGCACGGCGACGAGGACGTTCGTCTTTTCCGTGTGATACCAGTCCCCCCGCGGAGTCGCCGTGACCGGCGGGCTCCAGACCGACGCGCTCCCCTCGAGGGTACGGCTGCGAACGCGCACCTCCACCGGGCGCCCCGGCTCGATGTAGGCCCGGTTGGGGCCCCCGTCTTCTTCCGGTTGCTCGCTCTGGTAGGTGAAGGCGAGGCTGCCGCGCGGGGCCGTGCCTACGACGACCCAGGTCGACTCCGGTGCGCCGGGCGAGGGAGCGCGGGCGACATCGTATCCGAGGAGCCGGGCATCATCCGCCGAGGGCCGCCAGGTGACATGGACTCCATGCCCGTTGTCGTTGGGAAGATCCGCGGCGGCGACCTGCGTCGGCGGCTCCAGGAGGACGGGAGAGCCGGGGGGCGCGGACTGGCCGTGAGCGAGACCCGACCCGAGAAGCGCCAACACCGCGAGAACACCCACACCCCGCCCGGTCCGAGCTCGTGCCACGCAACCTCCCCCCGCCGCGTCGCAGCCTACGGGAATGCACCCCTGGGGGAACTGTCCACACTGACGGCGCCGGGTGCAAGGGAAAAGGGGGAGCGGGGAGGTCCGGCAGGCTGCTGTGTGGATCGCGAGATTGCCGCTGGTGACGTTTCGCCCGCCACGGACGCGAGCGGTCCTCAGCCTACGGCGCCAGCGTGTACCCCTTGCCGCCCGCGGCGGGACGGTACTGGAGTCCCGCCAGGCGGTCGGACAGCCGCTCCGGCCACAGACCCGCACGCACGAGATCTCCGAGCGCCTGGGGGTAGTTGCCGTTGCGGTGCTGGTAGACCTCCAGGAGGTGCCGCACCGCGCGGTCGTCTTCAAATCGGGCGCGTTCGAGGATGACCGCGCGGGTCGCGGGCCCGGTTACGTTCGTGGTGAGCGCGTGCGTGCCGAGACCACAGGCGATGGCGGCGCAGACGGCGACGGCGAGATGCAGCGGCGCGGCCGGGTGAGGCAGGCGCAACGGCTCGACGGCCGACGTCCCGACGGGGCCACGGTGGCGGAGGCGCAGGCGATGCTGCTTCTCCAACGCCTGGACCGTGACGAGGACGTCGTACTCGGCCAGCGCCAGCGAGGCGCCGATCCGCCGCAGGTTCTTGCGGCCGTCACAGCGGGGGAGGAGCGCGGGGGCGATCCAGCTGGCCGGCGAGTCGAGCACCGGCGGTGGCCCGGGCGCCTCGTCACAGAGCGGAACCGTCTCCGGTCGCAGTCCGGCGGTGTGCAGCTCCGCCGTTTCGTCCAGTCGCCGCATCGACTCGAGCAGCATCTCCTCGAGCGGCAGTGGCGGCCAATCGGACGCGGGGGCGACATCGGCCTGGAAGCGAAATCGGCCGCGGTTCCACAGCAGCACCTCATCCAATCGGCCCTGGAACACCGTGCGCCGCACTTCCTCGAGCAGATCTCCGGCCACGGGGCAGTGCGGGCGCAGCGACTCCAGCCCGGCGGCGGCGCCGGAAGACTGGAGAGCCGGCACCCGATCGACCGGGATCCAGCCGAGAGCCGCCAAGGTGGCCAGGAGTGGCTCGGGCTCCCGCTCCGATTCCGGGACCAAGGACACCAGCTTCCCGTCGGCGAACGCGAAGCCGCGGAACCGGCGGCCCGACCGGACCTCGAGCGTGCCGGTCTTCTGCTGCTGGCCGATGAGCTGGAGCGTTTCCAGGGCGCTGAATTCGCCGAGGCTGCCGCGCAGTGACATCCGTTCGCCTCCGTCCTCAGGCCGCTGCCCGGTCCACGTCCCGCTCGAAGAAGGCGCGCAATCCGGCGTTTCCGCGGTCGGCCGCGCGGACGCCGAGGGCGTTGAGCACGACCGCCGCCGCGAGGAACACGAGACCCCCCGCGGCCAGCAGGGGCGCTACCACGGTGTCGTCCGGAAGCGGAAGACAGCCGCGGCCCCAGGAGCGGAAGAGCAGCAGGGCGAGACCCCAGCCCGCGGGAAACGCAGCCGTCAGTCCCGCGTGGGCGTTTCCCGCCAGGGTCGCGCCGAATCCCGGGAGGAGGCTCAGCACTACCGGGCGCAGCCGCGACGGCCAGTTCGGGCGCTCTTCGAGGAGTCGTCGCAGCAGGAGCCGGGTGGTCTGGGCGAGATTGCCACCTCCCATCGCTTCGCTGCAGCCGCGGCAGTATGCGCGGCGATCGATGCGGACCAGGCAGCGCCGGCAGATCGGCGTTCCGCATTGATAGCAGACATGGACCGCAAGACGGTGCCTCAGCTGGCGCGAGGCGAAGTAGCCGACGAGCGCCGCCAACAGGATGGCGGGGGCCGAAGCCCACGCGCTCTGCAGGGGGAGCAGCGCTCCCAGGAGGGCGGGTGGCGCATCCGGCATCGGCCGGCGCAGGTCGAGGTCCCAGAGGTCCGTTGCCGAGAGCGGCGCCTCCACCGGAACGCGCGGACCGTCTCCGCGCTCGGTGCGGCCGATGTCGCGCAGTCGGTCAAGGCCCGCGCGTCCGGCCCGGTCGGTGGCCTCGTCCGCACCCGGATAGTCCCCCAGCGTCGCGAGAACGATGCTGAGGTCATACAGCGGCTCGAAGCGATCCGGGTCCATTCCCGCCGCGCGCTCGTAGTGCGTGCGGGCGCCGGGGACATCGCCGTCGAGGAAGCGCGCGCTCCCCAGATTCGTCTCCAGCACGGCGGGCGGCAGCCCACCGGCGGCGGCAGCTTCGCGAAACGACGACTCCGCGGACTCGGGCTGGCCGGTGCGCAGGCCCCCGAGACCGCGCAGGAACGACGGGATCGACGATCCGGGTTCGCGCAGGGCCCAGGACTCGGCTGCCGCCTGCGCGGGAGGGGAGGCCGGGTCCCGCTGCGCCTCGGCGACCAGGAGCGCATCCATCCCGTGCGGACTCAGGGACCACAGAGGTCGCGCGAGCAACAGCGCGGGGCCGATGAGCAGACACACCCCGGCGGCGGTCAGGGCCACCCCTCGCTCCCGGCGGCTGAAACGGAAGGACGCGGCGAAGGCGAGAAAGGTCATTCCGGCGGCTGCGCCGAGGCCGGCCAGGAACGGCAGCGTGAAGCACGCCCACGACAGAGGTCCGGCTGCGGAGCGGAGCGGAAGGGCGCGGGTCAACTCCTCCCGCACCAGGTGCTGCAGCGCCCGCAAGTGGCGCCCGACCAGCCCCGCCAGCAGCAGGAGCGATCCCAGGCAGAGCCCCAGGGCCAGTCCGAGCACGGCGTGCCGGACGGCCCACCGCTGGGCTGGATAGGATCTGCCGACGAGTCTGGTTGCCGCGCGCAGCGCGTCCGTCGCGGCCGCGGGTCGCGACCGGGCCAGGAGACGAGCCAGCGCCAGTCGAGGCGCCAACGCCTGCGGGTCCGCATGTGCGGCCGACTCCCAGAAGAGGAGCGCTTGCGCGCGATCGCCCGCGGCCTCCGCCGCGACGGCTTGAACCGAAGCGTCCAGGGCGGTCTGCGGGGAGACGCCGGGTTCCGCCGGCCGGATTCCGGGTCGGGTTCCCTTCCGGGCAGCCGGGGTTGGATCGGGATTGCCGGGAGCGACGACCGAAGCGGCCGAGCCAGGCGCTGCGGTTCCGTGCTCCGCACCCGCAGGCCGGCAAGGGAGGAGGAGTCCTCCCAGGATGCAGACGGTCCAGGCGGCCCGCCGGAGCGTCCGGATCGCGAGCGCCCAGGGGCCGGGGGCGTCGATGCCCGGCCTCCGGAGCGGGTCCGACAAACTGGACTGGCCTCCGCCGGAAGCCGCACTCGGCTGCCCCGGGGCCCGGGAGCCTGGACGTACGGCCGCCCGGTCACCCTGTCCGAGGGCGGCGGATACCGATCCGCGCCCGATCCCGTTACAAGTTCTGACGTGATCCACGAGGTTTCTATCGGCTGCCGGGAATCGCCACTTGACCCCCGCGAGGTTTGCCCCCGAACCCGTTCTGGCATCGGGTTGAGCCCGGGAGGCTCCGTCTCGCACCGGCAACCGACCGGGCCGCGGAGCCGTATGGAGCCCATGCCCGGCGCCTGCGACTCGGAGACAGCAGGTGCGCCTGCGGGCGAAACGGGGATACAATCCCGCCCGTCCCGGCTCCGCCCCGCGGCGGGACCGAGTGAGTTTCGAGACTTGGAGGAGGACTCGATGCCCCTGACGAAGACTGGGCGCCGCCTGGCGCGCCCCGGATGGATGGTGCTCCCGGGCCGGCGCACTCGTGGGCGCTGGCTGGTGCTGGCCGCCGGGCTGGCCGCAGCCCCCGGTGCGGTCTGGGCGCAGGGCGCCTCGATGCCGGATCTGTCCGGACCGCTATCCCTCACCGAGATCGTGCAACTGGCGACCACGCGCAACCTCCAGGTCGCCCAGGCCCGGGAGTCCTGGGAAGTCGCCCGCGGCGGGCGGACTTCCGCGTGGGCCGGCTTGCTGCCGAGCCTGCAGGGGAGCGCGGGATACAGCCGCAACACCCAGCGGTTCTCCGGCGTCAACCCGCAGACCGGCAGGCCGATCGTCAGCGGGCAGACCGAGGACTACTACTCCCTCGGCGTCAACGGCGGAGTGAACCTTGTGGATCTTCCCGCCATCTACTCCTTCCGGGCCGCCGGGCAAACGCTGGCCGCCGCCGGCCATGGGTACGAGGACGCCACGCAGACGATCGTGCTGGCGGTGAAGCAGCAATACTACGCGCTCACCTCGGCGCAGGAGCTCGCCCGGGTCGCGCAGGACTCCCACACGCTGCGGACCGAGCAGCAACGGCGGGCGGAGTCGTTGTTCCAGCTCGGGTCGGTGGCCCGCAGCGATGTCCTGCAGGCCCAGGTCAACCTGTCCACGGCCGAGCGGGAGAAGATCGCCGCGGAGAACCAGATCGAGCAGGAGCGGGCGCGGCTGGCCATGATGCTGGCGTTGCCGGTGGATTCGCGCCTCGAGGTCGAGCCGCCCACGCCGGTAGACGAGACCGCCGCGATTCCGTCGGAGACCGAGCTGGCCGCGCGAGCCGAACGCCAGCGTTCCGATCTGCAACAGGCCGTGGCCGCGCTCGAAGCGGCGCGGAGCAGCGAGCGCGCGGCGCGCTTCCGGCGCTGGCCGTCCCTCGGGGGTAGCTACTCCTACTCCAAGCAACACGACTACGCGCTGGGCCGGCTCTTCCGCGACCTCGACCAGGATGCGCGCTGGGGGTTTTCGGTCGGGGTCAGCCAGACGCTCTTCGACGGACTCTCGACCAAGGGCTCCATCCAGCGGGGCGCCGCCGACCGGCGCGCCCGGGAACGGGCGCTCGATGAGCAGCGCCTGCAGGTGGCGCTCGACGTCCGGGAGGGGTTGCTCGCGCTCAAGAACGCCGCCGAGGGAATTCGATCGGCGCGGGAGGGAGTGAGCCTGGCCGAGGAGAGCGTGCGGCTGCAGAAGGCGCTCTACGAGAGCGGCGGCGGCACCCTTCTGGAGTGGAACAACGCGCAGGTGGAGCTGACGCGCGCCAAGGTGGCGGTGGTGGAGGCCGAGGCGAGCTACCACCTGGCGGAGGCGGCGCTCGAGCGGGCAGTGGGCGGTCCGTGGCGCTGAAATCGTGACGCGGCGATAGGGGGGATTCGATGGCGAAACGGAGGGCTGTCTGGCCCTGGCTCGTGGGTGGGGCCGTGGTGCTCATCGCGGTCTTCGTGGTGATCGGAGTCAAGAAGGGCGGCGGGCCGCGACCGGTGGCTGTGAAGGTCGAAGAGGTGAAGAAGGGGCGCATCGAATCGTGGGTGCGCGCCCCTGGCAAGGTCCAGCCGGAGAGGCTGGTACAGGTCTCTTCGAACATCATGGGGCGGGTGCGCGGGCTGGCCGTACGGGAAGGGGACCGGGTCCGCCGCGGGGACCTGCTTCTCTATCTCGATGACGAGCGGTACCGTTCCGCGCGTTCGGGCATGGAGGCCGCCCTGCAGGCGGCCCAGGCCGACCTGGATCTGGCCGAGGCCCAGCTCGCGCTTTCGCGGCAGACGCTGGCCCGGCAGGAGAAGCTCTTCGCAGAGTCGCTGGCCTCGGATCAGGCGCTGGAGTCGGCCCGCACCCAGGTCAAGGTCGATGCCGCGCGGGTCGCGGCATCCCGGGAGAATCTGCGGGGCCGCCGCGCCGCCCTTGCGGAGACGAGCAAGGACGTCGATGAAACGGTCTTTCGCTCCCCGCTCGACGGGATCATCACCGCGCTGAACGTGGAGGAGGGGGAGAACGTGATGACCGGGACGATGAACAACCCCGGCACCGTGATTCTCACCGTCGCGGATCTCGACACCATGCAGGTCGAAGCGGAGGTCGACGAGACCGATGTGGTTCGCATCAGCCCCGGCTTGCGGACCCGGGTGCGGGTCGACGCCTGGGAGGATTCGGTCCTGGCCGGCGTGGTGACCACTGTCGGGATGTCCGGTCGCCAGGGCGGCCAGGCCACGCAGCAGCAGGCCACCAACTTCGCCGTGGAGGTCCGCATCGAGAATCCGCCGGAGGGGCTGCGACCGGGAATGAGCGCCGACGTCGAGATCCTGTCCGGAGAGAAGGACAGCGCGCTGGTCGTGCCGATCCAGGCGCTCACGGCGCAGCCGGAGAAGGTCTGGAAGCGCTGGCAGGAGTGGCGCGCCAACCCGCCCAAGACGAAAGCCCGCCGGGCCATCGCCCAGGCGGCCGACACGGCGCGGGCGGGGGCGAACGAAAAGCTCGTCCAAGGGCTCTTCCTCCAGCGTTCCGGAAAGGCGGTGTTCACGCCGGTGGAGCTGGGCCTGCGGGGCGATACCGACGTGGAGGTCACCGGCGAGCTCAAGCCCGGCGACCAGGTGATCACCGGTCCCTACCGCGTGCTGCGGTCCCTGCAGGACGGCGACCGCGTGAAACCGGAGAAGGATGCGGGCGGCAAGAAGAAGATCACCGTGAAGGTGGGATGACCATGACCGAAGCCGGGCGCGAGCCGCTCATCCGGATGGACGGGATCGGCAAGACCTACGACGTGGGGCAGGAAAAGGTCCACGCCCTCCGGGACGTCGACCTCGGCATCGACGTCGGTGAGTTCGTCGCCATCATGGGGCCTTCCGGTTCCGGCAAGTCGACGCTGATGAACCTCATCGGGTGTCTCGACACTCCGTCGACGGGGCACTACCAGCTGGCGGGGCGCAGTGTGGAGACCCTCGATGAGGACCAGCTCGCCGCCATCCGGAATCGCGAGATCGGGTTTGTGTTCCAGACCTTCAACCTCCTCCCGCGGGCCACGGCCCGGGGCAATGTCGAGCTGCCGCTGATCTACCGCGGAATGCCGGCGACGGAGCGCAAAGCCCGGGTGGAGGAGGCGCTGGCCCGGGTGGGGCTGTCCGATCGCGCGCACCACCGACCGAACCAGCTTTCCGGCGGACAGCGTCAGCGGGTCGCGATCGCGCGGGCTCTGGTCACGAGGCCGAGCCTCATCCTGGCCGACGAGCCGACCGGAAACCTGGACAGCGCCACCGGCGAAGAGATCCTCGCCGCGTTCCGGGAGATGCACCGGGGCGGCAACACCATCATCCTGGTCACGCACGAGGAGGATGTCGCACGGCACGCGCGGCGCATCGTGCGCATCCGTGATGGACACATCGCGGCGGACGAGCTGGTGACCGCACCGCCGCCCGGGGTGCCGGCGTGAACGCCCCGGACGGGCGACGGCGGGCGCACGGCGGCGTCCGCGGCCGGGGATTCCGATGAGCCTGCTGGAGGCGGTGCGCCTGGCGATCGCAACCCTCTGGGGGAATCGGCTGCGCTCCTTCCTTACCGTGCTCGGGAATGTTGTGGCGGTTCTCTCGGTGGTCGCCCTGGTGGCGGTCATCCAGGGACTGGACCGCTTCGTCTCGAAGGAGCTGCTGGCCACCGGATCGAACGCCTTCGTCATCACCAAATTCGGCATCATCATGGGCTACGAGGAGTGGATGAAGGCGCTGGAGCGGCCGGACCTCACGCTGGACGACGCGCGCCACCTCGAGCGTTCCATGACCACGGCCGAGGCCGTGGTGCCGTTTCTGGAGTCCCGTCTGGCCGTGAAGCGGGGTCGGAACGAGGCCGATCGTGCGCCGGTGCGCGGGACCGGGGCCGGCTATCCGCTGGTCGGGCGCTTCACCCTGTCCGACGGCCGCGATCTCACCACGGTCGATGTCGAGGGCAACGCCGCGGTGGCGGTGATCGGGAGCCGCATCGCCGAGAAGCTGTACCCGGGAGAAGACCCGATCGGCCGGGACCTCCGGGTCGGCGGAAACCGCTACACGGTGGTCGGAGTGCTGGAGCCTCGCGGGGGCACGGCGGGCGGCTCGCAGGACGATCAGGTGCTGGTTCCGGTGACGACGCTTCTGAAACAGGTGGGGGGGCGGGCCCGCTCCCTGGAGATCTCCGTGGTGGCCCGAGACGCCGACCACTACGAGGCGGCGCAGGAGGAGGCGGAGCTTCTTCTGAAGATCCGGCACGGGCTGAAGCCCTGGGACAAGCCGGATTTCGACCTCCTGACCGACGAGCAGCTCTTCGGGATCTATCGGAAGATCACCGCCGGCATCTACGGGCTCCTCCTGGGAGTGGTATCGCTGAGCCTGCTCATCGGCGGGATCGTCATCATGAACATCATGCTCGTCTCGGTCACGGAGCGCACGCGTGAGATCGGAGTCCGCAAATCGGTGGGGGCCAGGCGGCGCGACATCGTGCTGCAATTCCTCGTCGAGTCGGTCTTCCTGGCGGCCGGCGGCGGCGTCCTCGGCGTGCTTCTGGGGATCGTCGCCGCGATCGTGGTGCGCTCGGCCACGCCGCTTCCCGCCAGCGTGCAGCTCTGGTCGGTTCTGGTCGGGATGCTCCTCGCGTCGTCCGTGGGCATCTTCTTCGGCATCTATCCGGCGTGGCGGGCCAGTCGGCTCGCTCCGATCGCGGCGTTGCGCCATGAGAACTGACGAACCCCTGGCGCCGGCCGGCGACTCCGGCGCGCCGGTTCCGGGCGAGCTGCGCGGAGGAAGTCCCGGCGGTTCCGGCCGGGGGGCGCGCCTCGGCTCGCTGGGGACCGCCCGCACCTCGCTTCTGCGAGAGAACGTGCAGATGGCGCTGGAGGCGCTCCTTTCGACCAAGATGCGGTCGATGCTGACCCTGCTCGGGCTCATGATCGGCGTCGGCGCCGTCATCGCCATGATGGCCGTCATCGCCGGTTTGAACGGCTCCGTCAAGAAACAGATCGCGAGCCTCGGCTCGGGAGTCCTCTACGTGAGCAAGCACGAAGCGGGCGTGCACTTCGGCGACGACCGGCCGCGCCGGCAACGCAAGGACCTGACCATCGCCGATGCCGCCGCCATCGCCGAATTCTGCCCCTCCGCCGCCGGCGTTTCCCCCGAGATCCAGAACATGGGATACCTGCGCGCGGGCGGAGTGAAGAGCTCGGCCCTGGCCATCGTGGGCGCGACCAGCGGGTTCGCGGAGGCCAACGGCTGGGAGCCGGAAGTCGGACGGTTCTTCACCGACGACGAGGGGAAGCACCGCTCGCCGGTTGCGGTCCTCGGGGCCGGCCCGGCGGGGGTGCTGTTTCCCGCCGGCGGCGCAGTCGGGCAGTGGATCAACTATGATGGCCACCGCTTCCTCGTGGTCGGAGTGCTGAAAGCCAAAGGGAAGTTCCTGGGCCAGAACCAGGACGACTTCGCGGTCTTTCCCTTGACTTTGCTGGCCCGGCAGTGGAACTACGGCCAGACGGTTGACTACATGGTGGTGCGACCGCGGGGACCGCAGAGCGTGGAGTCGTTGCGCGACGAGATCACCGAGCTGCTGCGCCGCCGCCGCGGCGTGCGGGCCGACCAGCCCGATGACTTCGGCATCACCTCCCAGGCCGAGCTCCTGGACCTCTACAAACGGATCACCGGGGTCTTCTTCCTGGTCACCGTCCTGCTCTCGTCGATCGGACTTCTGGTAGGCGGCATCGGCGTGATGAACATGATGCTGGTGTCGGTTCGAGAGCGTACCCGCGAGATCGGGGTGCGCGCCGCCTTGGGGGCCCGACGGCGCGACATCCTGGGGCAGTTCCTGACCGAGGCGGTCACGCTGACGATCGTCGGCGGAACGCTGGGGATTGCGCTCGGGTACACGCTGGCCGGCCTGGTCTCGGTGCTCTTCCACGCTCCGCTGGCGGTGAGCCCCGGGGCCATTGCCCTGGCGCTCGGGATCTCCGGCGGGATCGGCATCTTCTTCGGTTGGTATCCGGCCTACCGGGCCTCGCAACTGGATCCGGTCGAGGCGCTGCGGTTCGAGTAGTCTCGACGTCGACGCGCGAACGGTGGCCCGGTCCGGCGGTTCTGCCCGGGCCGGAAGTCGATCCTGCGTCTGTTGACCGGCCGGCGGGTCCGGAATAGCATTCGAACGGCGATTGGCCGACTGCTTCGTTGCGTCTCCTCGACGATGCACCGCGGCATCGACTTCGTCGTCGCGCCTCGATGCCGACCGATCGGCGCTCTGAACGCGGTTGAGTGGGATTTCCAGCACGCTGCTATCCCTGGAGGCACCATGATCACGAAGTCTGTTGGCCCGTCGCGTTTGTCCCCGGCCTGGTCCTTGGTGGTCGCGTTCCTCTCTCTGCTCGCTTGCGGGGAGGATCGGGATCCGATCGTCCCGGCCCCTCCGGCCTGCCAGGTGACCCCGGGGCAGCTCGACTTCGGCACGGTGGTTCCGGGTCAGACTCGCGACCTGGACTTCACGATCAAGAACATCGGCGGGGGGACGATGGCGGGGAGCGTGAGCGAAGGCTGCGGTCCGTACAGCATCGAGACGGGTGCGGGGGACTATGCGCTGACGGCCGGCCAGGAGAAGCAGATCACGGTCCGATTCGCGCCGGTTTCGGCTGGAACCCAGACCTGCACGGTGGAACTGGGAACGACGGCCTGCGGGCCATTGGCCTGCACCGGGGTGGGAGGCGATCTGCCGCCGGCCTGCACCTTGGATCCGACGCAGCTCGACTTCGGCACGGTGACTCCGGGACAGACTCGCGATCTGGGCTTCACGATCCGGAACACCGGCGGCGGGACCTTGACCGGGAGCGCCAGCGAGAGCTGCGATGTCTACAGCATCGAGTCGGGCGCGGGGGACTATGCGCTGACGGCCGGCCAGGAGAAGCAGATCACGGTCCGATTCGCGCCGGTGTCGGCTGGAACCCAGACCTGCACGGTGGAACTGGGAACGACGGCCTGCGGGCCTTTGGCCTGTACCGGGGTGGGAGGAGAGTTGCCGCCGACGTGCAGCTTGAATCCGACGCAGCTCGACTTCGGCACGGTGGTTCCGGGGCAGTTCGGTGACTTGAGCTTCACGATCCGGAACACCGGCGGCGGGACCTTGACCGGGAGCGCCAGCGAGAGCTGCGATGTCTACAGCATCGAAACGGGCGCCGGGGCCTACGCGCTGACGGCCGGCCAGGAGAAGCAGGTCACGGTTCGGTTCGCGCCGACGGCGGCGGGAGCCCAGGCCTGTTCGGTGGAGCTGGGAACGACGGCCTGCGGGCCTTTGGCCTGCACCGGGGTGGGAGGGGATCTGCCGCCGTCCTGCAGCCTGGATCCGACGCAGCTCGACTTCGGCACGGTGACTTCGGGGCAGTCCCGCGATCTGAGCTTCACGATCCGGAACACCGGCGGCGGGACCTTGACCGGGAGCGTCAGCGAGAGCTGCGATGTCTACAGCATCGAGTCGGGCGGGGGAGCCTACGCGCTGACGGCCGG
>CAYYQN010000068.1:0-22294 GCA_964473865.1 uncultured bacterium
GGTAGTCCTCTTCGATGGCGCGGATCTCGAGTGTCAGGTAGCTGTCCATCCCGGTGAGGGTGCGGCCGTCGTGGAACAGGGTGTACAACGCCTGCGTGCGCTCCCAGTTCTGCGTCCCCGACACGGCAGAGGCCCGGACCCGCACCGCCGATCTGTCTCCGGTGGTGTAGTGCACCGGGATCTGGAACGTCGTCTCTCCTCCGGCGCTCAGGTTGCCGAGAGGCATCGTTGTAGCGGACGCCTCCACACCGCCTTCCGCGCTGATCGCAAGGAGGATGGAATGCAGATCGGCCCGGGCGATGAACCTGCCTTCGAGGACGATCATCGCGCCGGGGTGCGGGTCCGGGAGCGGCGATATGACGACCTCGAACGGGGGTTTGAGGTTGGTCTTGCACACGGCGCCGGCTGCGAGCCGGCCCTCCTGTGTCTGTGGCTCCGCGGCCTTCAGGCCGGTCGGCAGAAGTCCTGCGAGCAAGAGGAAAGACAGCAATTGTGAAAACGCATGAAACCTGTACTTGTTCATGGGAAACCTCCGAGTACCTGGGATTACCGGAGAATCATTGGGAAAACAGTTGACTCTGGGCCGTGCCGCCGACCGAGTCAAGTCAGAGAAACAGCCGTGTATGAGCCGCGACGCAATCGAGAGTAGAGCTCTCAATCTCGTCGCTGGTTGCACGGAAGACCGATGGGATCAATGTTCACAAGGACGGCCGGGATCAGCGGCGCGGCGGCGGTCCCGCGGTTCGCGCGTCACTTCAGCAAGATGACCCGGCGCGTGAGCCGGACGTCCGGTCCCACCAGGCGAACAAGGTAGAGCCCGGAGCGGGCGGGTCGGCCGGAGTCGGCGGGTCGCCACGAAACCGTGCCCCCGACTGTCGCGCCTTCGACCAGCCGGGCCAGGCGCGCGCCCCGCACGTCGAATACGTCCACGCTCAGCGGACCGGGACCGGCGTAGCGAATGGTCAGCCGGTCGCGAAATGGCGAGGGGCCCACGTCGAGCCGGGTGGCCGCGGCAATCCCGGTCGTGTCGCCGCGCCCGCCGGACCCGGGCACATACGGCCGGCCCGCATTCACCCAGGCGGTGAAGACGAGCGACGCGGTGACCACGGCGGCGGTGTCGATCCGCGCCCGGGTCATGGCTTGCGTGGCGGTCCACAACGACGCGTAGTAGACGGAGTTGTAGGCGCCGCCGGAGGCGGTGCGGGCGGCGTGGTCGGCCTCGAGGATCGCTCCAACTCCACTCCAGGATTCGGTGATCACCGCAAAGGCCTTGTCCACGGCGCCGGCCCAGTAGACGACGGCCATCGGAGCGGTGTGCAGGCCGGCGACGCGCGAGGCCATCATGCTGCTCTCGTAGCGCCCGTGGATGCCGGGATTCCCGGAGAACTGCCCGTCGTAGTTCCGGGTGCAGTGCAATGGCTGACTGCAGTCGCCGACGTAGTGGCACAGGTCGGCGATGGTCGCCGCCGTGGAGCTCCACTGTTCCGTCCGGAATTGCTGCGTCAGAGTGTTCACCACCTCGCCGACCGCCCACGGGATCACACCGTTGTCGAGAACGGCGGGGGCGCCGTACCTCGCCTCGAGCACCGAGCGGTCGTGACTCATGGTGCCGGCGAGGAATTCGGGATAGACGTCGATGTCGATGTAATGGCGGTAACTCTCGCCGGGGGTGTGCGGCTTTCTCGTATCAGCGTCGGTCACCCGCGCTTCCACCACGTTGTCGTACCCGCGCAGGCCATCCAGGCAGGCGGGCAGATGCTGCGAGTAGTTGCGCGCGATGTAGCGGTGCGTCTCTCCACCCCAGCTCCAGCCCGGGGCCGGGAGCGCCAGCCACAGAACGGCCACGAGAGCGGCGGCCCCGGAGTTCAGGGTCCGGTGCGGGCGAGCCATGGCATCCCCCCTTCCCCAGCGGTGGCGGGGCGTGGCGCACTGGAGGCTCCGTTGCCCCGGTCAGGGTAGCACGACTGTTGCCCCGGGCGGCCGGAGATGCGATCGCCGCGGCTGTCTCCGGCGGCCGGACGGGAGAGTTCGTCCGGGTGCCGAGTCCGCTGTGAACAGGATGCGAGACGGATCATCTCTGTCCAATCGACGGGCGGACGCGCTCTGGTCGGCCCGCGCGGTCGCTTTTGCGCTTGTGCAATCGGATCGCAGAGAACCATAGTCCAGCCACAGGGCTCCCAACACAAGCCAGGGTCGCGGCGCGCACTCCTGGACAGACCACCACCCGGCGGACTCGCATGATCTGCCCGAAATGCCGTAACGACAACGCCGAGGACGCCGTCCACTGCGTGAACTGCGACACCCCCTTCCGGCCGGTCGACCCGCCCGGCGAAGTCCCGGCCTTGGGGGGAAGCCCGTCTCCGAGCGGGGACCACTCGACCTGGGTGTCGCCGTTCGGCTCCGGTTCGCCATTCCCGCGAACGACGCCGCCGGAGGCGTTGGCGGCGGGCACGCAGCTCGGACCGCGATACCGCATCCTCTCGCTGCTCGGGAAGGGCGGAATGGGGGCGGTCTACAAGGCGCACGATCTGGAGCTGGATCGCATTGTGGCCCTCAAGCTGATCCGGCCCGACCTCGCGGCCCATCCGGAAGCGATGCAGCGATTCAAGCAGGAGCTCCTCCTTGCCAGCCGCATCTCCGCCAAGAGCATCCTGCGCATCCATGATCTGTCGGAGGCGGGCGGCCTCCGTTTCATCTCGATGGCCTATGTCGAAGGCGAAGACCTGCACGCGCGGCTCACCCGGGAAGGCCGCATGCCAGTCGCGCAGATCCTGCACATCGCAAGGCAGCTCTGTGCGGCGCTCGTGGCGGCACACGCCGAGGGCATCATCCATCGGGACCTGAAGCCGCAGAACGTCCTGCTCGACCGGGAGGGCAACGCCTACGTCTCGGACTTCGGACTGGCCAAGGGTCTGGATGCCGACGCCGCCCAGATGACACGAACCGGCGAGATGCTCGGGACGCCTCGCTACATGTCACCCGAACAGGTGGAAGGCAAGCCGGCCGATCGCCGGAGCGACATCTACGCGCTCGGCCTGATTCTCTATGAGATGGCGGTCGGAGAGGCCCCTTTTGCCGCCGAGACCGTCTTCCAGTCGATGTTCCTGCGGACCCGGGAGCGGCCGCGGGACCCGATGCTCCTGAACGCGGAGATCCCCGAATTCCTGGCCCGGATCACTCTGCGCTGCCTGGAGCGGAATCCGGACCAGCGCTACCCGGATGCCGGCGACGTGCTGCGGGATCTCGAAGCCGCACGCGCGCCTGGTCGCAGCCCGCGAATCACCCGGTCTCGGGTCCGGGCCCGGCGATGGATCCTCGGCGCGGGCCTGGTCGTCGCGGCCGCAGCGCTGACCGTGCCGGGCTCTCCGGTTGGTCGCATGCTCTGGCCGCGGATTGCCGCCGCCCTCGGCGCCCGCGACCCCGATCGGCCGGCCGGCGGGCGCAGGTACGTCGCAGTCCTGCCCTTCGAGGTGCTGGGCGATCCAACCTCCCTGGGACACATCGCCGCCGGCGTGGGCGAAGCCTTGGCGGCAAGGCTGCGCCAGTCGAAGGATGTCTACGTGCCGCCCTCCAGCCACACCCAGGAGGCCGCAAGCCAGGGATCGCTCGAGAAGGCCGCCCGCGATCTGGGTGTCACGCTCATCGTGCACGGCACGGTGACGGCTTCGGGCGACCGGGTCGCCTTCGTCGTCGACCTGGAGGACATGAAACGAGGCGCTCGCATCTGGGCCAAGGAGTTCTCCGGACTCCAGCCGGACCTGCTGACCCTGGAGGATCAGATCTACGCCGAGCTGCTGGCGGCGCTGCGGATCGTTCCGAACGAAGAGGAGCGGGCGCGCGCCATGGTCCACTCCACCGACAACGTTGCCGCCTACGACCTCTATTTGAAGGGCCGCAACGCGCTCCGGGGACACCAGGATGTCGCCAACGTGAAGTCCGCCCTAGCGCTCTTCGAGCAGGCGGTGAAGCTGGACGCCGGCTTTGCCCTCGCGTATGTCGGACTCGCCGACGCGAGCCTGGCGATGCACCGTGAGACCCGGGACAACGAATGGGCGCAGCGCGCGGTCGCGGCCGGCGAACAGGCCCGGCGCCTCAACGACGCCTTGCCTGAGGTCGCCCTGTCGCTGGGCAGCATCTACGCCGCCACCGGCAGGACCGCGGAGGCGGTGGCCGTTCTGACCCGCGCCCGGGAACTCTCCCCCAACTCGGATGAGGCGAACCGCCGCCTGGGCGCGGCCTACGAGGCCGCCGGCCGGGCCGAGGAGGCGATCGCAGCCTATCGCAAGGCGATCGAGATCAACCCATACTACTGGCTCAACTCCAGCGTGCTGGGCGGCGCGTACTTCAAAACGGGAAGACTCGAAGATGCGTTGGGGGCCTACCGGCGCATTCAGGAACTGGAACCGGACAATGTCTGGGGCTACCTCAATGTCGGCGCCGTTCTCTTCAGCCAGGGCAAGTACGAGGAGTGCATTCCCCTCTTCCGGAGGGCGCTCGAGATCCAGCCCTCCTGGCAGACGCTCTCCAACCTCGGAACCGCCTACTTCTATCTGAAGCGCTATCCCGAATCGGTGGCGACGTTCGAGGAGGCCGCCGCGATGAACCCGAACCAGATGGTGGTGATCGGGAACCTGGCGGACGCCTATCGCTGGTCGGGCCAGGCGGAGAGGGCCGCGGGCGCCTACGCCCGAGCCATCGCGCTCGCAAACAAGGGACTGGAAGTCAATCCCCGCGACGCCGACGCCATGTCCAATCTGGCGCTCTGCCACGCCAAAAGGACGGAGTTCTCCCGGGCCCTGGACTTCATTCGGCGGGCCCGCTCGATCGACGCGGACAACGTCGACTTCTTGTACACCGAGGCGGTGGTGCGCGCCCTCGCCGGACAGAAGCAGGAGGCGGTGGCGGCGCTGGCCCAGGCCCTCGACCGCGGCTACTCCCCCACCGACGCCGCGAGCAATCCCGAGTTCGCCGGGTTGTCCGAGTTGCCGGAGTTCCGGGAGTTGCTGGAGCGCTTCTCAGCGACCAGGCCTGCCGCGTTGCCGTAGCAGCTTCCGCCGGCCGACACCCAGCCCAACCACGAGCAGGCCGCTCAAGACCAGGATGCCCGAGGTCGGTTCGGGTATCGGAGCGCTGCCGCCGAGGGCGGAGAAGGTGAGCGGCTGGTGGTCTTCTCCCAACCAGCCGCCGACGTCCGGCACACCCGGCGAGTCGTCCAGGATGATGGAGAAGTGCGACGCCGTGGAGTCGGAACCCTGGTCGCGGAAGTCGAGGCCCGGGATGATCGGTGCTCCGGGAATGCCGGGGTGCGACTCATCAACACCCCAGAAGTGGAGCGTCACGCCATCATCCACGAAGCTGATCGAATTCGAGAGAAACAGCTCCGAGCCGAGGTCGTAGTAGCCGGAGCTGTTCAGGGGCACCCAGGCGTCGTCGATCCATCCATACGGAAGCGCCACGTCGAGCCACAGCTCTTCCCAGTCGAGCATCGTACCGTTGAGGAAGTCGAAGGTGCCGCCCCCGGTGCTCGTGGCGGTGAACGAGAAGTAGGGGCTGATCAGGATCTGGGAGTAGCCGGTTCCGGCGATCAGGATCTTCGGATCCGGGTCGCCCCCGGCCGAAGCCGTCCCGGCCGCGAAAAGGATCAGAGCCACCATCAGGGTGATGCGTCGAAAGATCATGGTCCCCTCCGTCGAGTCCGTCTTCGCGGCGCGCCAGACGCGAGGCCCCTCCGGCCGCCGGGGTGGATCGGCGTGCCCCACCGAGTTCTGGAGAGAAGTGCAAGGGATCATACCACATGCCGCTCTGATACACCATGCCGGAGCGCAGGCCCCGCCCGCGCATGCCCCGTCCCCTGCGTCTTCTCACCGCCGGAGCCCGACCGGCTGCCTTCGGCTGCAACAGCCACACGCAATTGCATCTGTGGACACCGGATGGTCGCGGTCTCGCGCGGTCCCCGTTCTCGCTGCAGAAACGGCGACAGAGCCGACTCGAACGACACGCCGAACCGCGCAGGTGGCTCGGCGTGGAGACCTCCGAGGTGGTGTTCTTGCGTCAGCGCACGACGATGATCCGCTGGGTCGCGACCTCCGTCCCGACCTGCAGGCGGCAGAAATAGAGCCCCGATCCGACCGGCCGGCCCAGATCATCCAGCGTGTTCCAGGTCGTCCAGCGCCATCCGGGGCGACCCATCTCCCGCATGAGGGAGCGCACCCGGCGACCCCCGACATCGTAGATCGAGATCTCGAACGCACGACCCGTGGCGCCGGCCGGCAAGGCATAACCGACGCGGGTCTCCCGGCCGAGGGGGTTCGGGGCGCAGCGTAGCAGCGCCGGCCCCGCAGCTTCCGTCTCGTCGGCGCTCACACCCGAAGAGGGTGAGCAGTCCGCGGGCAGAGCGCCGACCAGTCCGCAGCCGGGATTGCCCGGCTGACCCGGAGCGCAGGGCGACGTCGCGGCGAGGCGCCAGTCACGGTTCGGCGGATCGCAGAATTGCGGGTCGAGAAAGATGTTGTGGTTCTCCGGATCCAAAACGCCTTCCGCGCAACCCGTCCAGGTGCTGTCCTGGTTCTGCCAGAAATCACAGCAGGTCGCGGAAATGTTTCCCGTGAAGCACTCGAACGGCGGCCGTCCCGTCGTGGAGGCGATGATGCAGTTTGAGAGGATTGCCTGAGCGGGCGCGTCGTAGACATAGACGCACCCCCCCGCGGTGGCCGCCGCGCTTCCCACCATGGTGCACGATTCGAACCAGCCGACGCTCCCCCCGGCCAGCACGGCGATGCCGCCGTTAGGGGCGGAGTTCTGCTCAAAAACGCAGTTGCGGACTCTGAACCGGGCTCCCCAGGGCGCCGCCACGGCGCCGCCGTAGGCGTAGGCCGTGTTCGAGTCGAAGGTGCAGTGGTCGATGATGGTCGTGTCGGTACCGGCATCGCCGATCAAGCTCACTGCGCCACCGGTGTAGCCGCCGGCGCACGACTCGAAGCGGCACCCGGAGATGGTCAATCGCCCCGGGTACGGCTCTTCGACGTAGGAGAGCACACCGGCCCCGCCCTCGGAGGTCGGCAGGGTATTGGCGCAGTCCCGGAAGACGCAATCAAGGATCCGGGTGCTGTCCGAGTTGAAGATCTGCACGCCGCCCCCGAATTGCGACTGGGCGCGCCTCACCGTCAGACCCCGAATGGTGACGCCCGTCTGGGCCTCCACAAAGAAACCATAGTGCTCGTCGGCTGCGCTCCCCTGCGCGTCCAGCACGCAGGCTTCGGGAACGCCGGCGGCGGACTCGATGGTCAGGTGACTCCGCTGAACATGGAGATCGCGGTTCCCGTCGCCGGTATAGAGACTGTCCATCAGGACAATCCTCCCCCACTCCCGCGCGTCCGCCAGCGCCGCCGCAATGGTGTGATACGAGTATTCCGGAGCGGCGCCCACGTAGTAGACAAACTCGCCGCAACCTGGGGGCCGGGCGCCCATGCGACCGCACGCAGGCTGCGCGCAAGGCGAGGTGACGTTCAGGCGCAGGTCTCCCGCCGCGGCGTCACAGAACATCGGATCCGCCGAGATATTGCCGCTCTGGCCCAGCTGCCCGGCAATGCCGCCGGTCCAATCGCCGCCTTCGTTGCCAAAGAGATCACAACACTCCAGCTGTGCCGCGCCGCTTGCGGCCAGGTCGACCGCCGCCCCGTCCAGGTTGCCCGCCACGATTGAGCGCTCGAGAACGAGGGCGCTCCCGGCACCCACCTGCAGCGCGCTCCCGGCCGGGGCGCCGTTGCCGAAGAACGTCGATCCAACGATCCAGGCCTCCCCCGGACCGGCCATCGCGCACGCTCCGCCTTCCTGCGCGGTGTTTTCCCGGAACACACAGTTCTCCACCAGGGGGGAGGCGCTGCCCACGCAGCCGATCGCGCCCCCCCGGCCCGCATGATTCGCGGAGAAGACGCAGTTCCGGATGGTCGGCGAGGCGGCATCGCCGCAGATCACGGCGCCGCCCGGCGCCGGTCCATGCTCGCCCCCCGCCGGCGCGCGGCCGCCACACAGGGTGATTCCCTCAATCACGGTGTAGGCGGTTTCCGCGTGGTCCAGGACAAAGGCTCGGTGCGGGTCGACCTCGCTCCCCTGGCAGTCGATGACACAGAGCTCGGGACTCCCGCTGAGGCTACGGATGGTGATCGGCTTCCCCCAACAGCGGAGGTCGCGATTGCCCGGCCCCGTAAAGAGTCCGTCCAGGAGTTCGATGATGGCTCCGGGGTTCTCGGCGTCGAGCGCGGACTGGATGTCCGGGTAATCCCCCTGCCCGCTCGGACCCACCGACACCACGTGATCCGGCGGGGCCAGATGCAGAATCGCGTAGTCCTGCATCCGGTCCCCCAGGCTGTTGTCATCGACGGCGTACCATCCGGATACGCTGCCGGCGCCCAGGTTCAGGCCGAGGAACTCGATGCCGTTTTCGATTCTCCATCCGTCACACACCAGGATGTGCTGGCCGCCCGACCAGTAGGTGAGGCTGTACAGGACCGGGTGCCGGAAGTTGATCTCGTTCCGCAATGAGACAAACCACGAGTGGGCGTCGGGGAAGTTCCACCGGTAGACCGCTTCGGTGGGCTCTTCGTAGCCGAAGTGCTCCTGGAGCTCGAGAACCATCTGCTCGAGCACGGCCAAGCTGCCGCAGGTGGTGCCGTAATCCGTATGCGCGGCGACTCCCAGCTCATAGCACAGCTCAGCCGCGGCAGAGTCGGCCTCCCCGCCGCACGAACCGAAGCAGACATCCGGCATCAAGCTCCAGTCGTAGAGGTCGCTGAAGTCGGCGTGCAATAAGGCGCCCGGCGAGGGGGGAGCTCCGCAGTGATCCCCGTCCCAGTAGAAGTCCACCATCCCGATACCGCCGTCCGCAGGGTGGGCATGAAAGCGCGCGATTTGCGCCGCCGCGATGGCCGCGCAACCCGCAACACAACGCTGGCCGTTGCGTCCGATCGGGCAGAGCAGGTTGAACGGCAGTCCTTGATGCCAGGCAGTCGTAAGGAGCGGACCAACGCTGACTGCCGGCGCGGGGCGCAGCTCCCTCCCCCCCGAGCCGGTCCCGGTCATCTGAGCCCACCGGGACCGGTTTCGTGCCGCAGCGGCGGCCGCGGGTGTTGCCGGCGCCACCCGCGAGAGCCCCTCGCCGGCCGCCGCCAGCTCGGTGGCCAAGGCCAGGCGGCGGCTCAAGACCGGCCCCGCCACCGGATCCATCAGAGCCTCGAGCGAGCCGGTCTCGCTGAAGTAGAAGACAGGACTGAGTGTCTTGCACGCGGGAACCACGATGAAGCCCTGCGGGGCGATCCCAAACGCCGATCCGATCACGCGATCCTGGTGCGTGATCGCCCGCTCACCCACGATCTCGGGATCCCGGCTTCCGGCCCAGGTTCCGTCCGCCACGATGCGATGATCGAGCCACGCCCGGCATACGGAGCGCATCTCTGCCGGGGTCGTTTCTTCCGCGCGGACGGGCACAGTCACCAGTAGACAGAAGAGCAGCGCCCTGAACCCGCTGCGGTGCAAGGGCTTCATCACCGGGACTCCGGCGCCGGAACTCTCCTCGCGCCCGACTGGACTCGCCGTTGGACGAACATCGCACCCTCTCACACCCCGGTCACCATGATGCTACGCCCTGTCGGGGCATACGGCAAGCTGCTCGATCGATCCGCAAGGTCGGAGCCCCTCGACAATGGGGCGGTTATCCCACCGCCGGCACGGCCTCCACCGCCTGGGTCAGGTCCTCGACCACGGTCCAAGGCGGCGCGACCGCCTTCCCGTTCTTGCCGTCACCCGTAGCCCGCCCGGCCGCGATCGCCGCCTCGGTCTTCCGGCCGTACCCGGTGCGCACCAGGATCGTGCGGCAGCCGGCGCGCCTCCCCGCCTCGAGGTCCGAGCCGGAGTCTCCGATCATCACGCTCCGGGAGAGGTCGAGATTGAAGCGGTGCGCCGCGCGCTGCAGCATGCCGGGCGACGGTTTCCGGCAATCGCACACTTCGCCGTGCTCGGGATGATGGGGGCAGAACTCGATGCCCAGCGGGCGCACACCCTCCGCCTCGAGCAGGCGGAGCAGGCGCAGGTGCACGCGGAACAGACCCGCGCGATCGAGCATCCCGCGCGCGACCGCCGATTGGTTCGTCACGACCACAAACGGCAGACCGGCCGCGCGGAGCCGGCGGAGCGCCGTGCCGGCGCCGGGAGCCAGGCGCACCTCATCCGGGTCCCGCAGGTACGGGACCAGATCCAGCAGCACGCCGTCGCGGTCGAGGAAGACCGCCGGCCGGCCGCGGTCGTCCCGGATGCGCCCCAGTAGCCTCTCCAGGGCGGTCCGCACCTGAGGCACCGAAATCCCGGTCAGGCACTCCACCTGCGTCGGACACTCGGCGGAGAAGCAGGGCGCGCAAGGAACCGGCGACTGCACTGTTTCCTGGCGGGAACCAGTCGGGCCGGTCCATGCGGGGGCGGTGGACCCGAAGATGCCGACAACCGGAGTGCCGGCTGCCTGCGCGAGGTGCATGGCGCCCGAGTCGTTCGCCACGGCCGCGGAGAGCCCGGCCAGGAGCGCAATGGAGCCCCGCAGCGAGACCTCCCCCGCCGCCACGGCCCCACCCCCGGCGGCTTCCGCCAGACGAACGCACGCGGCCCGCTCATCGTCCCCACCGAGCCACAGTAGCTGCCGGCCGGACTGCAGCAGCTCCCGACCCAGCGCGCAGAATCGATCCTCCGGCCACCGCTTGGTCGGCCCAAAGGTCGCCCCCGGCGCGAGCGCGACCGTGCGTGCGGGATCGAGTCCGCGCTCCGTTCGCCAGGCGGCCGCCCAGGCGATCTCCCGCGGGCGCAACGCGACTCTCGCCGGCTCACCGTCGGCCGCCGGGAAGGGCCGCCCGGGAGCGAGCCGCTCCGCCAGCAGCGCGGCGAGCGCGTGGTACTGCGCGCGCAGGTGGCGGGTGCGCGAGGTGGGTACGCCGCGCACGTTGAGCACCGGGGATCGGAAGTCTCCCGGCAGTCCGGCCCGTACCGGGATGCCGGCCCCGATCGCCATTAGCGCGGAGGAGAACGACGGAGGCAGCAGCAGCGCGGTGCTCGCCTGCTCTCGGCGCAGCATGGCGATCGCCTGCAGGAAGGCGTGCGGGCGGGTGACCCGCGCCGGCAACGGCGGGAGCAGGCGATACGGTTCGTCCAACCCCTCGAAGAGCGGCCGGGAGCGGGCGCCCCCCAGCAACAGCCACTCCACCTCCGGCAGTGTCTCGCCCAGCGCCAACACCGCGGGCAACGCCATCACGGCATCCCCCACCCAGTTCGGCAGGCGCACGACGACGCGGCTCGCCGGCCAGGGCGCGTCGAGCGACCAGACGCTCATGGAGCGCCGCCCGCGCCCGCAGCGCCGCCCGTGAGGCGCGACAGTACCGACTCGATCTCACGACGCTGCGGGGTGGAAGGATCGAGGGCCAGGGTGCGACGCAGCGCCTCGGCGGCGGCCGCCTCCTTTCCCTGTCCGATGAACACCCGGGCCAGCTCGTAGTGAACGGGCGCGTAGTCGGGGCGGAGAGCCAGCGCCCGCAGCAGGTAGCTCTCGCCGCGTTCATAGATCCCTTGTGCGGAACAGGCGCGCCCGTAGTTGAGCAGAAGTTCGACCGAATCGGGGGCGCGCTTCAGGCCTTTGTCGAACGCCTTCGCCGCGGCGGGATAGTCGTCGCGCCGCAGGAACGCGGCTCCGAGGTTGTTCCAGGCCGGCGCGTTTTCCGGGTCCCACTTCGTCGCCAGGCGGAAGATCTCCTCCGCCAGCGCCGACTGGCCGGCATCGAGATAGGCGCTGCCGAGACGCGAGAGAAACCACACGCGCTCCGGAGTCGGGCGCAAGGCCGCGACCTCCGATTCGTGGAGCGGCCGACCCCACGGCGATTCTTCGGGGATCCGGTAGAGACGGAAGCCCAACCCGCCCGTGCCCCACTCCCGCATGAGCCGGCCCTCCTGCTCCACGGTGGAGTAGAACAGGCGCGGACCCGCCGCTTCCGCCCGCGAGAGGTTTTCTCGGACCCGAGCTCCGGAGAGCAGCACCCACCGAAACCCGGCGTACCAGCGCGGCCAGTACAGGTCGTCGTAGCGTCCGGGCGTCCGGCTGTCGCGCGGCAGGATCAGAAGGCCGGGCCGAGCCGGGGCGCGTTCGCCGGGGGCGGGCGGCGAGTCGGAGGATTCGGCGGCCCACGGATCGGCCTCCGCCACCACGAGGTCTCCGCTTCCGACGAAGTCGCCGATCTCCGCGCGGACCGCTCCCTGCGCCTGCGTGACCGAGGAGGCGCCGCGGTCTCCGGCCTGGCGACCCGGGATGGCGGACAGGACAAAGGCGATCCCCAGCACGATGCCGATTCCGACACGTCCCGGTCGCGGCGGAAGAATCGACATCACTCCGCCCAAGCTCCAGGCCGCGAGGAGAGGAACGACGCTCCACTGCACCGCTCCGGGTTGCCGCAGTCCCAGCAGCATCGGGAGCCCCAGACAGAGAAGAATCGCGCCCGCTGGCACCAGGTTGCGAACCGTTGCACGCCGCTGACGCCACTCGGCAATCGGCCAGCCGGCCCAGACCAGCGGTCCGAATGCCACCGCCAGCGAGAGCAGCGGCAGCCAACCCGCGCCGCCGGGGCCGCCGAGCCCTCCCTCCCGCCGCCACTCGGCCAGAAACCGCCCGGGCGCGCCTCCCGGATGGAGCAGGCGGTCCGGGGTCAACCCCCAGGCCAGAACGAGCGCGATCCCCAGAACCCACGCCAGGCTCATCCTCCCGGACGCGCCAGGGTCCTGCCTCGCGACCCGCGCGGATTGCGGCAACAAGAGCGCCAGCACGGTGAGCGGCCAGAGGTAGCCAAACCAGGCGAGGAGCATGCCGGCCACGATTCCCCGCAGCCATGCCGTGCGGATGCGCAGCAGCAGGAAGAGGAGAAGGGCCGCCGGCACCGCCGGATGCAGGTGCGCCACCGCCAGGGCGCCGAAGCGCGAAGCCGCAAGCAGGGCGGCCGTGGCAGTCCCTGCGACCAGGGTGGCGCGCGTGCCGCCCGACGCCGTCTCTCCCCTGCACGTCCTCACGGCGAAACGCCCCGCCTCGAGGAGCACCAGCGCCAGAAGAAAGGCCCAGAGAACGCGGAGCGGCCCGGTCCAATCCTCCGTCGCGGCAGCCTGTCGTCCCGCAGCTGGTCCCCGTCGTCCCGGCCCCCGCACCCACTCCACCGCCGCAATCGGATAGGACACGCAGGTCGTCCAGGTGGGCGGCGTCTCGACCGTCTCCCCGGGCCGCTGCAGACCGAGGACGCGCACCGCGGGATCCAGATAGCGGCGGGCGTCGGGGCTCCTCGTGGCGGGAGCCAGAGCCAACAGCGGCACTGCCAGCAGTGCAGCCCCCGGGATCGCCCAGAGCGTCCGCCTGCCTCGCCCCATCCCCACCGCGCGCACTGCGTCGCCGCTCAGTAGTCCAGTCCGAACGAGAAGTAGCCGCGCGCCGGCCCGAGGTTGCGGGCCAGGTCGGTGCGCCACGCCAGGTCCCACTTCAAGACCGTGAACCCGACATTGAGGCTCGTCGTGATCCCGTAGGAGGCGCGGACATCCTCCAGGTGAAGAGTCCCATCCCGCACGCGCACGGCCCGGAACGAAGGCGTGTCCTCCCAGGCCGCGCCCGCGTCGAAGAAGAGGGCGCCGCGAACGCCGCCCACGGCCATCGGAAGCGGGAATCCGATCCGCAAGTAGTCGATCAGCGGGACTCGCAGCTCCACGCTGGCCAGGGCGACCTTGGTGCCGCGGAATTCGCCGTAGGGCCAGCCGCGCAACGTGTAGGGACCGCCGATGCGGAAGTACTGGGGATCATCGCCCATGCTGCTCGCGGCGATGACGCGTCCGGCGACCGCATAGCGGTGGCGGATGTTCAGGTAGCGGCGCACGTCGGCGATGCCGGTCTGGTACGACAGGTCCCCGATGGCGAACTCCCCGCTGAGACGGCTGCGCCCGCCGGCGATGGGACCGGTGGGCCCGAACAAGGTATTGTCCTTGACCAGCGCCGCGCCGGGAACCAGATAGAGCAGCGTACCCCGGTCCTGCAGCCGCCCGAAGGCATCGGACGCATAGCTCTGTTCCACCACATCCTCGGAAACCGCGAGCGCGTCGAGCGAGAACTCGATGCGGCGGAAGCGGCTGAACGGCCGCTGCAGCGCCAGGCTCGCGCCCCGGTAGATCTGGCTGATGTACTGCTCGTCTTCCTGGGCCGCGAAGATGTAGTAGTCGTTGCGGTACTGGAACGCGCTGACCCCCCAGTTCAGCCGCTTGCGCAGGTTCACATACTGCAGGAGCAGGTCCGAATCGGAAATGCTGCCGTAGACGTTGGCGCCGACGATGATCACCTGGTCGCCCAACACATCGGAAAACTGCAGCAGGCTCTGCGCCGCGACTCCCACGTTGCCGGCGAAGAAGCCGTTGGCGGCCACGTAGTCGGCGGCAAAGCGCGTGCGATAGGGTCCCACCTCGAAGCCGGCGGAATCGGGCAGGACCCGCCGCCGCCGGATCACCTCCCGGACCTCCACGGCGGGCTCCAGCGAATCGGCATCGTCGCCGAGCGAAGAGAACACGCCGGGCGGGACGACCCCGCCGGGGGGGTAGGGCCCATCGGGCGGCCCGGCCTCCCGCGCTCGCGGTCGGGACAGCGGAACCGCGATCGACATCAGCGAGTCGAGGCGCGCGGTGGACGGCGTGCGCGAGGGGGGATAGGCCGACCGCACCGGAGGAGTCGGCGCGTCGGGCAGACTCACGGAGGACACCCCCGCGGACCGGGCATCCGACGCGGCCCCGGCCGTGGATCCGGCGACCGCCACGGAGTCGGAGGTCGCGTCCGCCGACTCCCCGGCCGGGGCTGCCGAGGCGCTCGTGCCGGCGGAAGACGCAGCCGGCGTGGACGCAGAGGCGCTCGTCGGAACACGCCCGCTCGATCCCCGAGGACCGGCGGCCACGGTCGGGTAGTCGGGACCGGCTCCGACTCCGGCCGCGACCGGATAGGGGCCATCCCAGCGCACGCCGTCCGCCCAGCGCGCCAGCGGATCCTTGATCGCAAAGAGGTCGACCGTTCCTTCGGTGAACGCCGAGAAGACGACGCGCCGGCCGTCCCGCGACAGCGAGGCCGCCGGGCTGGTCTCGGTCACCCCCGACACCCCGGAGAGAATGTCCGTGATGCGCCGGTCCTCGTTCGACTCGAGGTCCCGGATCCAGATGTTGGCAATGCCGCTGCGGTCGGAGAGGAAGAGGAGGTGCCGCCCGTCCGGGAAGAAGAACGGGCTGATATTGGAGCCCGCTTGCGCCGGCAGCAGGGAGACGGCGCGGGTCTGAAGGTCCAGGATCGCAAGCCGGGCCTCGGAGAAGAGCAGGTTCTCGAAGTCGGCCTCCACGCCCTGATCGGTGACGAAGACGATTCGTTTTCCGTCGGGGGCGAAGCGTGGCTCCTGCGCCAGAAACCGATCGTCGGTCAGTCGCTCAAGCCCGCTGCCGTCGACACGAATGCGCCACAGATCGCTGCGACCGTCCTGCTGACCGCAGAAGACGATCCACTGGCCGTCCGGCGAGAACGCCGGGCTCAAGATGCCGTCGAGGTCGACTCGGAGTCGGCGGAGCATCCTGCCGTCTGCCGCGCGCTGGATGTTCAAGGCGTCGCGCCCGTTCTCGAGAGCGACGAATACCACCGACTCGCCATCGGGGGACCAGTCCATGGCGCTGCGGAAGAAGCGCAGACTCTCGAAGTCGGAGCGGCGTTCGCTTCTCACCAGCCGCCGCTGCACCTCTCCGGTCAGCGCCGAGGCGCAGTAGAGATCGTTGGAAAGGGAGCGGTCCGAGAAGTAGGCAACGAGGTCGCCGTCGGGCGAGACGGCGGGCGTGCAATTCAGGTTCGAGAGGTCCTTCTCCGCCTCGGTGAGCCTGAACGCGAAATCCTCCGGCTTGCGGTGATCGCGAATCTGCGGCAGATACTCGCGGCGCACGGCCTCGGTCCACTCGTCCGAGAGCTTCTCCAGCGTCATGCCCACGACATCCCCGATGGCGCGGTCCAGCGAGCGGGCGTGCGGGAGCCGCTTCAGGATCCGGCCGATGCTCTCATCGCCGTAGGTGGCGCCGATGTGGGCCATGAGCGACTGACCGTAGCGATAGACCCGGATGTCCTCCACCTGCTCAAGAATGTTGATGGGCGTGAGGTAGCCGCGCAGCGAGCCGTCCCGCAGCCACATCTCCGTCAGGTGATCCACGCGTCCGATCGAGAGGTACTCGGCCATCCCCTCCATGAACCAGAGCGGCGGGACGTATTGCATCGGCCCGAGGAGCGAACGGTCGCCGCCGCCGGTCAGGATGTCGAGCTGGAAGGCATGCACCAGCTCGTGGGTCAGCACATGGTCGAAATCGCCGTAAGAGCCGGTAAGCGGTACGGCCACGCGCCGCCGAGCGAACTCCGTGAATCCGCCGGTTCCCTCCCCGATGAATCCGGGGGTCAGGTTCGTCTGCTGGAACTCGGCCTGGGAGCCGTACAGGATGACCGGGATCGGTTTGGTCGGCTCGTAGTCGAGAATCACGCTGAGCCGGCCCCAGGCCCGCTCCGCCATCCGGCCGGCATCCACCGCCGCCTCCCGCAAACCCTCGCGGAAGTAGATCTCGCAGTGGGCCGTCTTCAGGATCGACCACTTCTGGTCGCGATACTGGACCTTGTTCTGGCCGAACTGGGCCGACGACGGAGGAGCCCAGGCCAGCAAGAGACCCAGGATCGCTACCATGACCGGGGCGAAGCGTGGGAGGCGCGTCGTCAGACGCTGCTGCCGGTGGCGGGCGGCGGGCCGGGCATCGAGCGTCGGCCGGACGGGCGTTTCCATGGCTGCTACCTTCCCTGGGGCGGAGCGTCCCCGGCGACTGTGGGAGCGGAGGCGCATGGGGACCGAGGGGCCCCGGGCGCCGCGCTCTCCGACCCCGCCCTGCGCCCCCAGTCTAGCCGATGGGCGTGACCAGACCCAACCCCCAGAGCAGAAGGGCAGTTCCCACAGGCACGAGGAGGTTGTCGAAGCCGCGCCGGCCGCCGGCCTCCAGGAGCGCGGCCGCAACGGCGCCGACCGCAATCCGGGCCGGGCCGTACGGCGGCTGGCCGGTCGCGGCCGCGGTCGCCGCTCCCGCCACGGCGATCCCCAGGGCGGAGAAGAGCAGCATCGCGGTCGAGCCTTCGAGCGACCGCCAGGCCTCTCCGACACGGTAGCGGTGCCGGCCCCAGCGTCGCCCGATAAGGGCGGCCGCGGCATCGCCCCACGCCATCGCCAACAGGCCGGCGCAGAGTGCGGCCTTTCCCCCCGGCTGTCCCCACAGGCCGAGGATCAGCACCGTGAACGAGAGCGGAAACCAGACGGTTCCGGCGTTGGAGCCGGCCTCGGCATCCATCGCCTTCGTCCAGCGGAACCGGAGGCTCAAAAGGTTGACCACCGTGAAGATCGCCGGCGGCGCGGCGGCCAGCCAACGCCCGTGGAAGAGAAGCACCGTCGGCAGGATCCAGGTGCCGATTCCGATGTGGATGATCTTGCGGGAGAGATCGAAGGAAACGCGGCCGCTGCGGCGCAGCCCCTCCGCACCACCCACGACCGCCGAAACCCAGACCACGGACAGCAGCACCGCAATCCCGTCGTTCACACCCCCTCCATCCGCACCCCGTCGAAATCGAGGTTCAGGCTGCCTCGGTTGATCTCTTCAGGCCACCTCGGGCAGTCCCTTCAGGGTACCTTGGTCAGTCCCTTCAGGGTGCCTCGCTCATTCCGTTCAGGCCGCCTCGGTCAGTCCCGGCGTCGTGTCGGCTACCCCGACCACGGTGTTCCGCCCGCAGTGCTTGGCGTGATACAGCGCGCGGTCAGCCGCGCAGATCAGGCTCTCGAAGTCGCAGCCGTCCCCGGGGAACGCGGCCACCCCGAAGCTGCAGGATATGACTTCGCCGCCCTCCCCACGTACCCGTTCCTCGATCCGGCGGCGCACCCGGTGGCACAACTCGACTCCTTCGGTCGACCGGGTCCGCGGCAGGATGAGCAGGAACTCATCGCCACCGTACTTGCCCACGGTGTCGGATCGCCGCACGCTCTCCCGCATGACCCGCGCGAGATCCCGCAGCAGCGCGCTCCCCGCCAGATGCCCGTGGGCTTCGTTGTACATCTTCAGATTGTCCACGTCCACCATGGCCAGCGCGAACGATTCGTCATGGCTGAGCGCGCGGGACACCTCGGAATCGACGGCTCGGCGCAGGAACCGGTAGTTGGGCACCCGCGTCAGGCCGTCGGTCAGCGCCAGGCTCTCCAGCCGACGCCAGCGCAGCTCGTTGCCGAGGGCGACCGCTGCCGCCTCGGCGGCCAGCTCGAGGGGGAGGAGGGTTTCCGGACCGAACGCCGCGCCCTGCGCACTGCGCAGGAGCACGATCCACGAGCGCGAGCTCCGGCCGGCGGGAACCGGCGCGGCGGCGTATCCCGCCGCCCGCATCCGGTCCACTCCGTCGCCGCGCGCGCGAAAGACACTGCCCCGGCGGATCTCCGGCTCGAACCGGGAGACACTGCCGTGAGCCATCCGCTCGGCCAGGCCATGCAGGCGCGGAACGGTTTCGAAGCGGATGCGCCCCTCGTGCCAAACGTGACGGTTCCACCCCGCCGCCGCCGACTCGGCCAGGTACGCCGCCGCGGCGCCGGTCGCGACAGCCAGCGCTTCGAGCAGGCGGGCGGTCCAGCCTTCCCTTCCCTCTTCGGGGCGCGACTCGAGCGAGTGCAGCAGGTCCTTGACGAGTGCTGTTCCCCGATTGCGATCCATGCGCAGCCGTCCTCCCGTGGGGATGGTCCCGGAGAGTACAACACAATCGGCGTGCCCTGGCGGGGACGAGACCGCTGGCAACGGCCGGGACCGATTCCGGCGGGGAGGGTCCGGACAGACCGGCGGGTCAGAAACCGGGTCGCGATGGGACCCGGTCGCTCGGGACACGCCCGGCCAGCCACGTCTCTCCCCGGCCGGAGCCGGTAGCCGTTTCTCGGTCTTGAAGATATGCCACTCGGACCACCCCGCCCGCTGCCGAGGTCAAGCCCCGGAACGGCGAGACAGTGTTGCGACAGCGGCGGGGTCGCGCCCGACGGCAGCCGGGACCAGACGCCGGGAGGAGTCCGCCCCGGGCTTTCGAATTGAGGAATCGAATGCTCGTTGACCGGCGACACGTGCGTCCTGCAAACCCCGGGATGCGGGACGCCCGGCCGGCCCCGCTGAGATTGCGGAAGCGATTCGGGCGGAGCGCCGGGGAGTCCCGCGCGTTCGGTCAAGGGCTGTCCCACGTTCCATGCCCGATCGTTCCGCAAGACACACAACCTGGTGGGACTCGGAGAGTCCGGCCTGGAAGTTGAGTCCGCGTTGGAGGACCCGCTGCGACAGGCCGCGGGACTGACCAGGCACGCCTGGAAGTTCCGCTATCCGGGCGACCCGGACGAGCCCGGTGAGGCCGAAGCGCGCGCCGCACTGGAGCTTGCGAACGCCGTCTGCAGGGCGATCCTTTCCCACCTGCCTGAGGAACTGAATCCGGAGTTCGGAACACTCCCACTGTAGGACCCTACCCCGTCCCCCGCCAGAGGTGGACCAGCCCCACCGATTGTAGATAGCAGAGCCAGTCGCGATGGGCCTGAAGGTCGGGGTCAAAGGGCATACGGTGCACCCAGCTTCACTCGAGTCCACGCTTCCTCGGTTTCGGTCGAGGAGGCCTGATCAGCCTGACGTGGGGATTGGGCCGAGCTTTCTTCTCTGGTCTCGCCTGCTGCCCCGACCGGCGCCATCCGTGCCGGCACCGATCACGTCTCCCGCCACCACCTGCAACCCCCGCGCCGGCACCGCTCCTCCGCCGCCGCGCCCCAGGCACCTGCGCCGGCGCCGCTCTCATCCTCCGCCCCGCCCACCGCGCCCGTGCCGACCCTCCTCCCACCCCCCACCGGCACCCGCGCCGGCCACCATGTACGCGCTCACGGTTCGAAGCACGGATGAATACGGGTGTGTGCTCGCCGGGCGCTGTCCCGGCGACGGAATTCGGGAGCCCACTCGCCGGAGTAGGCCGGGTGAAGGGACCGCGAGCGGCGTGGCGGGCGGGAGTAGCCCGAGCGACCGTGTGGTACGCGACATCACGGGCGGGAGTAACCCGGGAGGTGCTGCCGGTGGGCGTCCTTGCGGCCGGGAGTATCCCGGGGAGCAGTGTGGCATGCGCCGTTGGCGGTGCCAGTGCCCGGGGCCGTCGTCGCGCGCGCATCGTCACCGATTGCCGTCCCCATGAGATACGGGGGTCGGCCCCGGAACTAAATGGTGTGAGCTCCGGCGCCCGTCACCCGTCTCTTTCCTGCATACCCGGCTTCCATCCAACAAACCTTTGTCATACACAGATAACGAACTAGGACACATCAGAACGACCGCTTGTTTTCAGTGGTGACAGTGTACAAGAATGCTGTACAACTTCCTTTCGTTTTCCGCCAATCCCTGCGACCACCTGCAGCATCGAATGGAAACGAGCATCTGCCCAGATGCATGAAGCGTCGTTTCGCCGGCGCATGAAACGAGAGAACGCCACAGACACTCGTCTCGGGAGGCCCATTGAACGCACCGGTTGGCGCTATGGTTCTGACCAGTGAGAGCCCGCCCTCGTGCGCCCTGACGTCGCCTGTCGGCGCCCGGACACCGGCCACTCGCGCCCTGTCTTCGCCCGCTCGCACCCTGAGCTCGCCCGCTAGCGCCCCGCCTCCTGCTGTTCGCGCCCTGAGTCCACCTGCTCGGACCGGACGGAGTCTGACGTGGCGTCCCGTGGGCCATCGGGGCGCGCCGTCGCCCATCGCGATGGTCCCTCCGCTCGAGCGGCACTTCCACCGCCCCGTTCCGGCACGGGGCCGCCTGGACAAGGGCGCCCTGGCGCTCCTGGTGGACGAGCGGCTGGTCCTGCGCGCTCACCTGCGCACGCGCCTGGAGCGGGCCCGGGCCTCGGTCGCCCGGGCCCTGCTCGAGTCGAAGGCTCACGAGCACGCGGGTTACTCCAACGCCCGGGACTACGCCCGCGAGGAGCTGGGGATCTCCCTGCGCGCGCTCCAGGAGGCGGCGCAACTGGATCGGGTGTTGTCCGCCTTTCCTCAGATCGATCGCGAGGTTTCTTCGGGAACGCTCGCCGTCTCGCGCGCGCTCGAGATCGCGCCGGTCCTCACTCCCCCGACCGAGCGGGCCTGGCTGAGCCTGGCCCGGAGGCACACGGTCCTTCGCCTCCGGCGGCTGGTACGGGCCGTCGCCGAACAGCGTGCGTCGGATCCGGCGCCAGATCCGGTTTCAGGTCCGGCGACAGATCCCGCGTCAGATCCCGTGTCGAGTCCGGTGTCAAGTCCGACTTCTTCCCCCGATGGCGGCTCCGGTGTGAAACCGGAGGCGGGTGCCGGCAAGCCCGAAGCAGACATGACCTACAAGCAGCGCGCGCCTTTTCGCACTCGGCTGCTCTGGGAGGCCTACAAGGAAGATAGCGCCCGCGCGTCGGGCGAGCCGGTATCCGATGGCCAGGCGCTCGAGATCCTCCTGGCGGAGTTCTGGCCGCTCGTGCCTCTGGATGTCGCGGTGCGGGCGCGAGAAGAGGTCCGGCCGTTGCCGGTCGCCGGCCAGGGTGACGAGGAAGCAGAGGAGGAGGGTGAGCAAGACGCGGAGTTAGGCCAGGGCAGAAACGAGGACATCGACGAGTACACCAGCAAGGATGCATGCGAGGGCGCAAGCGAGGGCAAAGACCGCGACCAGATCGGGGAAGCAGAGGACCGCGTCGAGCGCGATTGCGCTACAGCGAGGTCCGCCTCGACGTACGGCAGTCCGACCGAAGCGGTCCGGCCCTCGAATGCCTGGACCACACGCTACCGTTGGAGCCGCGAGCTGACGGAGATGCTCGAGCGCGATCCGCAGCGGCCGGCGTACCTCCACGAGCTCGATCGTCGCGCCGTCAATCACGCTTCCGCGTTGTTCGCGAAGGGCGTCCAGGCGGGGTTGTCACCCGGGGACGAACGGCTGCTCGATACGCGCGACCTCCGGAGCCTCGGTCCGCAAGGCCTCGAGCAGCGCTACCTGGCGATCCGCGCCCGCCTTCGCCGCCTGGCGGTGGACGAGGGAGCGCTCCTCTACCTGGCCCGCAATCTCCGACTCTATCGAGCGCTCCGGTACGCCACCTTCGCCCACTACACCCGCGATCGGCTGGACATCGGCCGCCGGACCGCGGAGGATCACGCGGACACCCACC
>CAYYQN010000069.1:0-4766 GCA_964473865.1 uncultured bacterium
AGCACCACCATCTTCTTGTTTGTGGTGACTGCTCCGGCCTCCAGTTGGCTCCAATAGACTCCGGACGGGACGGAATGGCCGCGGTCGTCCGTGCCGTCCCAGACTGCCTCGTGCGTGCCCGCCTTCAGGCTCTTTTCAACCAGCGTGCGGATCTGCCGCCCGGCGACGTCGTAGACGCGAAGCTTCGCCGGACCGTCCGCGGCCAATGAGAAGCGAATCGTCGTCCGCGGGTTGAACGGATTCGGACGATTCTGGTGGAGGCGGGTGACCGCGGGCGCCGGACCCTCGGTTCCGGGAACGTCGGCCGGCGCGCACGGGTTGACGCCCAGGCCCAGCTCGGTTGTCGGGTTCGTGAGACTCAGCGTCCACCGGATGGCATTCTCGATTTCCGAGGTCACCGCGTCCAGCCGGGCCGCATCCGTCGCGGAGTCCGTGGGATAGAAGCACTCGCCGAGGCCGGGATGGCTCTCGTCGCGAGCGATCCGCGCATCGTAGCTGCTGCTCTGGACGATCGACCGGTAGTTGGATCCGCCGGCTCCGGCCCGATCGTTGATGATCTGCGCGTACGATGTCTGATGTCCCGAGTCGATCTTCTCGAACCGCTGATTCCCGACGCCGGTGCCCGCGGGATTCAAGACATTGAAGTCGGTCATGGTCGGACACCAGTTCCCGAACAGGTCGCTCGGGACGCCGGCCTGGAAGGGCGATCCGGCCACGGGTTCCAGCCGCACGCAGCCGTTCTGGTCGTTCTGCGCGGGTGTCTCGCCGGGCGGACAGGAAAGCTCCGAGTAGGTCTGACACTCGTAGGTCGCGCCCAGCGCTCCGATCAGGAACGACGGGCTATCCTGGAACAGCGTTTGCGGGACCGAGCTGCCGTCGGCGATGAAGCCCTGGAGGTTGGCGTTGCCGGCGCAGACTGTGGCCTCCAGCCACTGCTGGAACCCCTGCCAATCACGCGGCTGCATGGCGCCGGCTCCGGCGTTTCCGGCGCTGGCCAGGATGAGGCTGTAACCCATGAGTTGCGGAAGCGTCGCCCCGCTGTTGCCGCCCATCACGCGGTATAGCGGCCCGCTCCAGCTTGCGGAGGCGTCCAGGTAGTCGTAGCGGTCCCAGATGGTCGGATCCGGGATCGGATCGCTCGAACCCGCGCCGTTCAGCACGGTGTTCAGCGCGCGCTCGATGAACGGCTGCGCGTCCCGGTTCTCGGCATCGACGTACAGCACGCGGGGGAACTTGTGCACCCCGCCGACGTCGCGGAAGCTCGGCAGGATCTCGAACTCCTCGTAGACGCCGCCCGCGGTGTCCGGATAGAAGCAGTAGACAGTAGGGGTAGCGATGTAGTTGGCGGTGATGAAGTACTCGATCTTGGTGCCGGGCGTGAAAACGCCGTCCGGCAGGATCTCGTTCCCTTCCCCTTGTTCGGTGCCGCCGCCCCAGAGAAAGCACGGCTCCGGCGTCTGCCCGCTGTTGGGATTCAACTCGCGGAACTGAGAGCAGAAGAGGTTCTTCCGGGCGGCGGGGGTCTCCACGGAGTCCATGTACCCCCAGGCGAAGTTCGGATTGCCGCCGGAGTAGAAGTCCCCCCGGTGTGTGGTGACGGTGCTCTTCCACAGGTTGTAGGTCGAGACTCCCGGATTGGCGGGGTCCTCCTGGCCGGGACCTCGCCGCTTGAGGCGGAACCAGAGCTTCGCTTCCCACCGGCCGGCCACCGTGCTCACCCCCGGACCCTGCACCACGAGGGAATCGCCGAGGCGGGTGGGCTGCGCCGTTCCGCTTCGAAGGTCGTAGGCGATATTCGCATTCCCCGGGTCGGTGGGGCTCAACACGCCGAACGGGTCCTGGCCGAAGCCGTCCTGGAATCGCGTGCCCGGTTCGAAGAGGGCGACGGGGGCAGCAACCCAGCGCACGTTGCGGATCGAGATGTTGTCGAGGAGCGGGGAGAAGTTCGTAACGCCGGAGCACGGGTCCACACCGAACGCCTCGCACGAAGCGAAGGTCTCATAGAGGAACCGCACCTTCGTGGCCGTGGCCGGGACGCCCCAATCCGTTCCGATCGCGCGAAAGAAGTCACACCCGGGGTCGAGCTCCACGTAATACTGGATGTTGCTGCCGACGGGGGGAGACCATTGGATCAGCCCCGGGACATGGGGATTCTCGTACGGGTAGTAGGCCCAGCGGGTGCGGCAGAAGACGCCGTTCACTTGGGGAAGGTCGTGGTACATGTCCCACTCGGCCAGGATCCGGTTGTAGGCAAGGTAGTCGCCCCCCGGGATGTCGTTCTCCCGGTCCACGATCGGCGAGTAGAGCATCTCGTGTTGGCCGTCCGGATGGTGCCCCTCCGCGTCGTGCAGCTCCAGCACCCGGCCATGCAGCGCGCAGGAACAGGGGTCCACGAGGTCGTACTCCGCCAGGTCGCCGACTCCGATGAACGAGCCGACCCCCGGGCACCTGCTGGCCGTCCACCCCTGGAGGCCCGTCTCGAATCCGTAGGAGACCGGCACCGGCGGAATCAGGTTCGCTCCATCGAATTGCACGTCGTCGAACCCGGCCCCGCCATAGTAGGAGTCGGCATCCGGGCCCCCAAGGTCCTCGTCGGACACTCCGCCGTCGGACACGAACTCGATCACGATCCGAAACGCACTCGGATCGGCGCCGCCGCCAAGTTCGGAGTTCAGGATGGTCCGCTCGTAAACTGCCGGCGTCAGCACCCCGAGGGCATCGATGCCGATCTCGCCCGTGAATCCCGAGCCGTTGAGCAGAACCCGTCCGCCGGCGGTCTCGACGAAGAGCCGGACGTAGTCGTAGTTGAGTTCGGTCTCGCTGAAGTAGGCCAGGCTCAGGTCGACGTCGCCAGTTCCGTCATAGGTCAGATTCGGACTGGCGAGTCGCTGGCACCAGTGGTTGCCGTAACCCACGCCTCCTTCCCAGTCGAGCGTGTCCGCGTGTCCCTCGGTGGCGCCGCAGAGGACCATCCCGGATCCGGTCATGGCCGGCCAGGAACCCGGTTCGCCCTCGGCGATCCACTGCGCTTCGGTCATCTGCCGCCAATAGACCTGGTCGTTTCCCGTCAGGTCGATGGAGGTCCAGCCTTCCAGGGGGTCTTCGGCGCCCCGATCGAAGGTCCACTCCTCGCCGAGGACCGCATACGCCTGGCCATCCGGCTTGACGGTGTAGTAGCCGAACGCCAGGGTGTCGGCCCGCGCGGTGCTCTCAGATGGCGCCGGAGTGCGTCCCCGGGGTGTGGAGTCGGAACTCCACGCCGGAGCGGCCTCAGGGGCGCCCGAACGCCACGGGTACACCTCGGCCAAAGCCACCCCGGCAGACAGTACGAGAAGAACTGCCGCAGTCATCAGCACTCGCCCGCGCATCGCTCTACCTCCTCGCATCGGTGAGCGCGCGCAGGCTCGACGGTTTCCCGTGGGAAATGTCGTGGGTATGTCGCCGTCCCCGCAGGTGCACGATCCGCGCTGCCCGCCTTCATGCCCGCTGGGTGATGCGTGCCCAGCATCCCTCTCCTCCGGGCGCACCTTCGTCCAACCCACCGACAACAAGTATCGCAGAATCGGCGCGGGGGCGCAAGGTTCGAGGGATGCACCTCGTGACATTACCGGGATGCACGGCCCGGCGGCGCTTGCCCGAACGGAATGCGCCCGGTAGCATGGCCGTGCGGTGCTCGTGGGCCTGATCTCCGCATGTGGGAGGTTGCTGCCACGGCGTTCCGCGCGGGAGGATTGACTGATGACACCGTCCCAGCCCCAGCCCCGACCCCAAGCTCAGCCGGCGGCTGGCACCGAGCAGTACCTGGCCTCCCTGGTCTCGCTCGCGCTTGCGGAGGACCTCGGCACGGGTGATGAGACCACCCGCTCGGCCGTGGAGGCGAGCACTCTGGCCAAGGGTGTGATCCTGGCAAAGGCCGAGGGAGTCGTCTCCGGGATGGAGGCGGTTCGGGAGACGGTGCGGCAGGTCGATGCCGGCGTCGTGATGGAGTGCCACCGCCTGGATGGCGAGCCGGTGACCCCGGGAGATCGGATCGGCGTCTTGCGCGGGCCGGCACGCAGCCTGCTTACGATGGAGAGGGTGATGCTGAACTTCCTGCAGCAGCTGTCGGGGGTGGCGTCTCTGACCCGGCGGTATGTGGACGCCGTGGCGGGCACGGGCGTGGCGATTGCCGATACGCGCAAAACGACTCCCGGGCTGCGGTTCCTGGAGAAGGCGGCGGTGCGGCACGGCGGCGGAGTCAATCACCGCTTCGGCCTATATGACGCGTGCATGATCAAGGACAACCACATCGTGGCGGCCGGAGGCATCACTGCCGCAGTGGAACGCGTCCGGCGGGGTTTCTACGAGCGGGGCCGGGCGCTGCATCTGACGGTGGAGGCGGCCGGAGTCGCGCAGGCGGAGGAAGCGGCGCGACTGGCCGTCGACCAGATCCTGCTCGACAACATGGACGCGGAGACGATCACGGCGGCGGTGGGGGTGATTCGGGGGGTGGAAGAGAAGTTCGCCCGAGCCGACGCCGCTCTGGGAACCGCCCAGGCCCCGCACCGGGTGCGGATCGAGGTCTCCGGCGGCGTGACGCTGGAGACGGTCCGGCAGAAGGCGGTTCCCGGCGTCGACTGGATTTCGGTGGGCGCCCTCACGCACTCCGCTCCGGCGCTCGACATCTCCCTGGAGATCGTGCTGGAGATATGAGCCCGCGCGCACATCGCCGGGCCTCCCGCTCCGGCCGGGGCCCGTGGCAGTGGTCGCGGCAGTGGTCGCGGCAG
>CAYYQN010000069.1:4866-11090 GCA_964473865.1 uncultured bacterium
CGGCGATCCCGGTGCGGCCAGGGCGGACGGTGCGGGCGACCGGCTCCCCGGCGGTTCGGCGACTCCGTTCCCGCAAGTCGGTTCCCGGTGGACCTGCGGGATCAAATGGCCAAACGACGTCTACGGACTGCGCGGCAAGCTGGCGGGAGTCCTGGCCGAGACGGCGGGTAGCGCAGTCCTCGTCGGGTTGGGGCTGAATCTCGCGCAGCGGGCGAGCGACTTTCCGCCTGAGTTGCGGGAACGCGCGTCTTCGCTGCGTCTGGAGGGGTTCGACCCTCTTCCGACCGCCGAAGATGCGGCCGCGGCGGTAAACGAGCGTTTGACGGCGGCCTACCGGGCCTTCCAGAATGGGCGGCGGGAATTCCTGCGGGAGGGGCTGCGCGCCCGCTTTCTCTTGTGGGACGCCTGGGTGCGCGTGGTCTGGCCCGGTGGGAGCGCGGAGGGAACCGCAACCGACCTGGGGCCGGCGGGGGAACTGATCCTCGAGACCCCCGAAGGGCCGCAGACCCTGGTCACCGGTGACGTCGCGGCGTGGGACCGGAAGGGCTCACCGGGGTTCGGTGTGTCCGCCGGGTGAGGCGTTCCCGGGATTCCTGAGTGCGGAGGAGATCCACCAGATGAAGTGCCCGCAGTGCGGTCACGACGAGGACCGGGTCCTCGATAGCCGCCCCGTGCGAGAGGGAGCGGCGATCCGCCGGCGACGGGAGTGCGCCGCCTGCCAGCATCGGTTCACGACCTACGAGTATGTCGAGACCGGCACCTTCTCCGTGGTCAAGAAGGACGGGCGTCGCGAGCCGTTCCAGCGGGAGAAGCTGGTGGTGGGGCTGACCAAGGCCTGCGAGAAGCGGCCGGTCCCGACCGCGGTGATCGAGGAGATCGTGGACCGGATCGAGGCGGACCTGGCGCGCACGGGACGGGCCGAAGTGAAGAGCGCGGACATCGGGGCCCGCGTGATGGAGGAGCTGCGACAGCTCGACCCGGTGGCGTACGTCCGCTTCGCCTCGGTCTATCTTAACTTCAGCGATATCAGGCAATTCCAGGAAACCATTCAGAATCTACATGAAAGCATGGCGGACGACCGGGAGCCTTCCCCGAACGCCGACGAGAGCACCGGGAGCACCACGTGAAGAGCTTCTTCAAGAAGATTACCGAGGGGTTTCGCAAGACCCGCGAAGTCGTCACCGAGCAGATCGTCCAGGTCTTCACCCAGTCCGCAGCGATCGACGAAGCCTTCTATGACGATCTGGAGGCGGTCCTGCTGCGTGGCGACGTGGGGCCCGGGGCGACCACCGAGCTGATCGACCGGCTCAGGCGCCGGGTCCGCGAGGAGAAGACCGAAGCCCCGGCTGCCCTGCGGGGCGCTTTGGCCGGCATCCTCGAGGAAATCCTGCGCGGAGGCGCCGCCGCCGCCGCGCCGCGGTCGCCCAACCCGGGAGAACCGAAGGTTGTCCTCGTCGCGGGGGTGAACGGCGTGGGGAAGACGACGTCCATCGCCAAGCTGGCCTTTCGGGCCAAGGCCGCGGGCGGGACGCCGGTCATCGTCGCTTCAGACACGTTTCGCGCCGCCGCCAGCGAGCAGCTCGAGGTCTGGGCCAAACGGCTGGGAGTCCACATCGTGCGCAGCCAGACGGGCGCGGATCCGGGGGCGGTGGCGTTCGACGGGATCCGCGCGGCGCAGGCGCGTGGCGCGGACCTGGTTCTCGTGGATACCGCGGGGAGGCTCCAGACCAAGGGAAACCTGATGGAGGAGCTGAAGAAGATCCACCGCGTCTGCGGCAAGTCGCTCCCGGGCGCGCCGCACGAGACGATCCTGGTGCTCGACGCGACGATCGGACAGAACGCTCTCTCCCAGGCGCGGCTGTTCGGCGAATCGATTCCGATCGACGGAATTCTCCTGGCGAAACTCGACGGGACGAGCAAGGGCGGCGTGATCCTTGCCATCACCCACGAGTCGAAGATCCCGGTCCGTTACGCCGGGGTGGGCGAGAAGGCCGAGGATCTGGTCGACTTCGATCCCGCGTTGTTCGCGCGCGGTCTGCTGGGGCTGGAGGAGGAGGCGTAGCCGGTCGAAGGCCTCCTCACCATTCGGGTGGCATCGGGGGTGGTGGTCCGCTCAGCTCCGATACGATGTGCCGGACGATCTCCGCTTCCGCGCCGTTCGGGAATCTCCGCAGGAACTCCTGCCCCGTGGCGGCGGCCTCGGTGCGATCTCCGCTCTCGTAGGCCAGCATCGCGATCAGATTGACCCACGGCCCCGGGCGGGCGGGGGCCAGTGCAATCGACCGCCGAAAGAGCGCCGCAGCCTCGTCGGTTTGCCCTAACCGGCGCCTGGCCGTCCCCAGGGCGTCGGGAAGCTCCGGATCGGAGGGATCGGTCTGCATGGCGCCCTGCAGAAGCGCAACTGCTTCCCCGTACCGGTCGGTGCGCGTCAGGGCCACGCCCAGGTTCTTGATCAGCGCCGGGGAACGCAGGCCACCCCGGTAGGCCTGTTCCAGCTCCGCGGAGGCCTCTGCGAAGCGCCCGGTGTTGAGGAGCAGCGTGCCGTACTGCTGGCGGCGCAGGGGATCGTGCGGCGCGAGGCGGACGGCGCGCTCCAGCAGTGGCCGGCCTTCCTCCGGACGGCCCCCGGCGGCGAGCGCCGAGCCGTAGTTGGCGAGCGCACGAGCGCTCTCCGGCCGAACTCGGGCCGCGCTGGCGTAGAGCGTGAGGTTGTCCCGCCAGTCCGGAAGCCGCCGTTCCAGCAGTACCAGCCACGGCAGGCCTAGCACCGCGATCGCGGTCCAGGCGGCGGCCGGTCGGCGCCGGAGCAGGGGATCGGCCAGCGCCGCGAGGGCGAGGAGAAGACCGGCCAGCGGGAGATACAGGAACCGCTCGCCGTAGATCTCCCCGGTCCGGACCCATTGGAGCACAGGCAGGAGTGCGCCCAGGAAGAGGCCCAGGCCCACCGATACGGCTGGGAGCAAGGCGCCGTGGCCGCGGCGCATCGTCCAGAGCCAGCACGCCCCGAGGGCGCCGAGAAGCATCAGCCCGGCCAGCCCGGCGAGCACCGGCGCTCCGCCCTGGGCGAGAGACGCGGGGGGTTCGGTCACGAGGGGCCAGGGGATGGCGATCTGCCGGATGTACGCCAGTAGGAGATTGCCCGAGAGCAGAAGACGCGAGGCGCTCCCCGGTCCCGCCGCCGGCGCATGTCCCAGACCGAGGACCGCAACGCGGATGATGCCGTAGAGCAGAACCGGCGCGGCGAGTGCGATCCAAGCCCGTCGAGGGCGGGTTGCTCGTGCGCGCGGCGCCGCCAGGACGAAGGCCGCGGGGACCAGGAGCGCGATCGCCGACTCCTTCGACCCCAGCGCCAGGAAGATCGCCAGGGTCGCGTACGAGAGGGACAATCGCGGCAGGTGGGTCCGCCGTGCCGAGGGGCGCGATCCAGTGGTGGTCCCGGAGGGCTGGTCTCGGCCGGTAGCGGCGGGGCCGGTCGAACCGCTCGCGCCGCTGTCGGCGCGGCGCCAACGCACCAGCATCAGAAGAGCCCAGAGAGCGAAGAAGCCCGCGAAGACATCGGTGCGCCCGGAGATCCAGGCGACCGGCTCGGATAGCACCGGATGCAGCGCGAACAGAACGCCCGCGGCCAGGGCGCCCGCCGCGGACAGGCCCAGCGAGGCGGCCAGGAGCGCGAGCAGGGCGGCGGCGCCCCCGTGGGCCAGCACATTCTCGAGGTGGAAGAGCCACGGGCGCCCGCCGGAAACGGCCCAGGTGAGGGCATTGGCGGCGGTGATCACCGGCCGGTAGTAGATGAGGGCATCCGGCTCGACCGGGCCTCCCGGGACCCAGCCGTAGCCGTGACGCAGGCTCTGCGGCAGGCTCGACAGGTTCTGCGCCGCCGGGTTTGCCGCGATGAAGTCGACGTCGTCCCACACGAAGCCGTATCGGAGCGTCGGGAGATAGACCAGGATGGCGAGGAGAAGGGGAAGCCAGGGGAGGAGGCGGGGCGGGAATCCAGATCCCGAGCTCACCGCGGCAGGTGCAGCCGGGAATAGCGCGCGGTCGCGGCGGGCTCGATCGCGGCGTTCGCCGGGCCTCGCTCGTTCCGGGCGGACTGGGGCATCCAATGGCGTGGAACCCGCTCGTCGCCTCATGTTCCGCCTGTGCTTATCGTCGTGATTCCTCCCGGATTCGACGGGTCCGCTCTACTGCCGCCAAGAGCATAAAGAAGCAGGCGCGGATGTCCACGCCTGCTTCGCGGGCTTTGGTCGGAAGCTCAAGGGTCTACCAACGGAGAAGCTTGGCGCTTACGCGTTCGCGGTCCAGCCGAAGCACGGCGAAGTACAGGCCTGCCGGGGCGCGGGCACCAGACTCAAACGTTCCGGTCCAGCGGTCCTGGAAGACCCCCGCGCGCTGCATTCCTCTCAGCAGATTCGCGACGTGGCGGCCGTTGATATCGTAGATATCGAGCGAGGCGATGCCCTCATGGGGGAGGACGTAGCTAAGGGAGTTCGGGGCACCTGCGCTGGACTGCAGCATCGCCCGGAGCATGAGATCGGACGGGGCCGGAAGGTCGGGTTCCACGTCTGAGGGCGGGTACACCACGCAGATGCCTTCCACGCAGCCTTCGATGAAGTAAGAGCCGCGGTCAGAGCGGAATTGCACCGCTCCGGTGCTATCCCACTCACAGTACCCGCCGCCGTAGTAGTCATAGCTGAGCAAGAAGGCGTCGAATGGCTCCCACGCATAGTCCACGGTGTCGGTGAGGAGCGTGTCCTGGGTCGTTGGGTTGGTGAGCACGACGGTGGCGGTACTCCCGGCCTTGGTGACCACCGCGCGGAACGAGCCCACGGTAATGGGGGCCCGCTGGCCGAGGTCCCCGGGCGCCGACAGGCTGAAGAACGGCCCGCCAGCCTGATCGTAGTGGAGATTGAGCCGGAGATCCACGAACTCCGAAGAACCGCAGTTCATCGGACCCATCACCGAACTATGCCCGGGTGATCCGCATGACGCGGCCGTCACGCAGAAGTCCACCACCAACGACAGCCCATCCGGGAGGGAGGCAGGACTGCCGAAGCAGTCGTAGGTCGAGACAGAGTTCTCCGGGCTGACGTACTGATGCAGACCGGGGTCGGTGGTGTAGTCCGTGCACTGCTGGCCTAGGGTGAACGTGAAGTCCTGATCGTGCGCTGCTTCGGTCAGATTCTCGTAGGTTCGCTCGCTGGGGGAGAAGGTGCAGCCGGCTACGACCGGCGTCAGAGTGAAGTCTCCACCCAGCATGTTGTCTGGGAACTCGTAGAACCCGGTCGAATCGGTGAACGCGACTCCGCCGTATTCGCCGGTGCGAACGATTCGAACGTGTCCCATGGGCTGCCCGAGCATGTCGGTGACATGCCCGTCGATGGCGTAGGTGTTCACCTCCGGCAGGCAGAGGTAGTCGATCCGTCCTTCGACGAAGTTGGCGCCGCGGTCGGACTTGAAGGCCACCATCTCGGAGCCGTCCCACTGGCAGTAGCCGCCGCCGTAGTAGTCGTAGCAAAGCAGGAAGGCATTGAACGGCTCCCAGACGTAGTCGACGGTGTCGGTGAAGGGCGTTCCGGGGCTGTCCAGGTTGGTCAGCACGACGGTGGCAGTGTTCCCGCCGCGCGTGACCACGGCCCGGTAGTGGCCGGTGGGGAGGGGTGTTCTGTCGCCCAAGTCTCCCGGAGCCGAGAGGCTGAAGAACGGTCCGTCCGCCTGGTCATAATGGAGGTTCAGCCGCAGGTCCGCGAAATCGGCGGCCTCGCAGGTTCGGGGCCCCATCACCGCGCTGTGTCCCGGCGTTCCGGCCTGCGCGGCATCCACGAAGAACTCGGTGGCAAAGGACCCGCCTTCCGGCATCGCCACCCAGCCGGGGAGGCAGAGGTAGGTCGAGATGGATCCGTCTTCGTTCGCGTACTGCTGCAGGTTGGGGTCGGTTCGGAAGTCGTAGCAGAGCAGGCCGCAGTTGGCCTGGAAGTCCTGGTTGTGCTGATCCGCCGCGAGGTTGAGGTAGGTCCGCTGGGGCGGGTCGAACCCGCAGCCCTCCCGGGTCGGCGTGAGGACGTAGGTGCCGCCGGCCAGGTTGTCGGCGAAGGAGTAGAACCCGTTGCTGTCGGTCAGGACGCTGCCCCCCAGGTCTCCGCTGCGGGTGACGGTGACGTCTGATACCGGCTGCCCGAGCATGTCGGTGACATGCCCGTCGATGGCGTAGGTGTTCACCTCCG
>CAYYQN010000069.1:11190-22027 GCA_964473865.1 uncultured bacterium
TGACGGTGACGTCTGATACCGGCTGCCCGAGCATGTCGGTGACATGCCCGTCGATCACAAAGACCCCACAGACAGCGGGGAAGGCGCCGATCAGACCGCATGTTGAACCGGACTCCGGAGCGCACGGCGAACGGTGATCGATCGCGAAAGGTTGGCTAGGAGTTTGCGTCCCACAGAAGAGCGGATCTTCGGAGATGTTCCCGTTGCTTCCGGTCATGTCCGGGCCGTAGTAGTTGCTGATTGAGTTCCCGTAGATGTCGTTACATATGGTCAGGCTGTCGATCGCTCCAGCGATGCCCCGCGACTGGTTGTAGGCGATGATGTTGTTGCTCACCACCGTGGACGCATTGCCTCGCAGATAGATGCCTCCGCCGGAGAGGTCGGACTCGGTGGTGTTGAAGACCACGGTATTCGCGATGATCTGCGGATGCGCCAAGGCATTCATCGTATAGATGCCGCCCGATCCCCACTTCGTGTTGTTGTAGCTGATGAGGTTTGCCGTGATGGCCGGGCTGGCGTCGGTATCGCAGAAGATGCCGCCGCCGCCATAGCTGCCGGAGGCATAGTTCTGCGTTACGATGTTGCCCGCAATGGTCGGGCTCGACCCCGCGCAGTAGATACCGCCACCATGGTTGGCGTAGCCGTTGCGAATGGTCACGTTCTGAACCACCGATCCAAAACCCTCACCACTGTGGAAGTAGAAGCCGCGGTGGTTCTCGTCCGCACTGCCCTGGCAGTCGATCACGCACTGGCCTGCGTCTCCGCTGGTAGAGAAGACGACGATGGCCTTGCCGAGAAGGTCGAGATCCCTATTGCCATCCCCAACGAAAGTACCGTTGCACAGTGCGACTGAGTCCCCCTCGACAGAGGCGTTGATTGCCGCCTGGATTGTGGTGTACTGGCCCGTTCCATCGGGGCAGACGGTGAGTGTCGCTGCCCATGCGATTGATGCAAGCGCCAGCGCCGCCACAGCCGCACCCGCGAACGCGCTACTTCTCCTCCTCATGATTGTGTCCCCCTCTTCCTGGGCCAACGAGCGTTTGGAGAGACCCCGGGAGTGTGATCCCCGTTGGGGTCTTCACGCCTCCATACCGTTCCTGGTACGAGGTGAGAGGATGGCGTCTTTCACAAAAACGAACCTGTCCTGCCGGCCGCGGCGCGCTGTCACGAATGAAGCCCGCGAGACAGCGGGTTGTCGGCGCTCACGTCCGTGGCGGAAGTGCGCTCCGGGAGGGCGTCGGGAGGATGATGAAGAAGTGCGGAATCGGTTCGACGCTGGATACGGAGCGACCGGCGGTGGAGTGCGCTACGCGGAACGTGTCTCATGGGACCACAGGGATCGGACTGGCGGGGCGGCCGGGCTGCGCACCGGCTTGCTAGTCGGGAGGGGGAGCTTCCGGCCGCTCCGGTCCCAACCTCAGTTCCAGCACCCCGGCTTTCAGATCGCTCACCTGGACACCGCGCAGATCTGCCGTGCCGTCCGGCCGGAGGGCAAACGAGAGGCGTCGCGAGGGGACATGCAAAGAAACACCGCCAATCGGCCAACCGTCCGGCGCCAGCACGTAGGCCCGAGGCAACCCCTCGCCGTCCGTCCGCCGGAAGCGAACGCGGATTCTGCCGTCCTCGGACGTCAGAACCGGCAGCTCTCCGTCCATCTCGGCGGGAGGAGCGTCGGCGGCCCAGGCGAGAGCGACCGGCATGCCTTCGTCCGGTTCGTGAAGCCAGGCCGCCGGGGTACGGAGCTGGAGAACTCTCGGCGTGACTCGGGACGGAGCATGGGGCGCGATCCCGGCGCTCAGGAATCCATCGAGGAGAGCGGAGCGAACCCGGTCCGGCAGCGGCCCGGCGCCTTCCTCGATATCGGACGGGCGGGTGCGTTCATCGGCTTCCAGCCGGCGGGCAGCGGCCAGGCGCTGCATGCAGTCCTCGCACGCCGCCAGATGGTCCATCAGGCCCTCCCGCAGTCGGGCGAATCCAAGGCCTGACAACAGCACGGAGAAGTCCATGTCGCTGAGGTGGCCCGCTTCCTTGCCGTAGGAGTCGCTACCCTGTTCCATATCGTGCCCGGTGCGGCCTCCGGCCTCCGTTCGATGTACGAACCGTCGATCCCGTTTCTTTCATTCAATCAAGGGCCAACGGACCCGAGACGTCCCGCGCGGCTTGCGGCCTTCCCGCAGTGGGGGTTGGGCTTCCGAGACCCGGATGGCAGGCCAAGGGTCGATCCAGGATCTGGCGCAGATGCTCCCGCCCGCGATGGATCAACGCCCCGGCACCCCCGGATCCGATCGCCAAGTCCCGTGCGATTTCTTCGTAGCTCCAGCCGCACAGGAGGAGGCGCAGCGCCTGGGCCTCCCGAGGTGCGAGTCGGTCCACACAGTCCAGGATCCAGGTCACATGCCGCCGCTCGTCCGTCGACGGCGTGAAGCCGACCAAGTCTCCCGCGGCCTCCAGGTCGAACCAACGGGTCCGATCGAGCCCCTCCCGCGACCGTGACCAATCCACGAGAAGGTTGCTGGCAATCGCCTTTAGGTACGAGGGGAAGCTCGTTCCGCGGTCGGGATCATAGGCGAGCAGACGCCGGCCGCGCTGTTCCAGAAGGCGGAGGAAAACCGTCTGAGCGAGGTCTTCAGCCAGGTCCACGTCGTGGCAGGTGCGCTGCATCCATCGGTATACCATCGGCCAAGCCGATTCGACGAGGCTCGCCCACGCCCGCTCGTCGCCGGAAGCACACCGGCGGACGAGGTCGGTCCACGGGATTGTGTCGGTCGAACGGTCTCCGATACGAGTCATCGAAGATTCGCGCCCTGGCTTGTGGCCACAATCTGGAACCCCGAGGCGCCAGGCAGGCATCCTCGGCTGAGGGTCCGAGCGTCCCTTGCGCCGAAACGGTGCAGGTCCAAGGTAGCCTTCGGGACGACCACTTCTCGTGCTCTCCTGTTGTTGGCTCGCAGGTGAGTTCAATGGTGCGCCTCTCTCCGCGTAATGGCAAGCGTATCTATGCTGCAGTGACCACTTTCTGGGGTCCGCGCGAACGAGCGTCGGGGTTCGCTGCTGGCACAGGGACGCCAGCAACGCGTCGATCTCGTGCGTCTCTCCGCCGTCGGCACGTGTTCGCAAATGACGCCGCGACTTGGCGCATATGTCCGCGATCGGCATGCTTCCTGGAGCGGGTCCACTCGGGGCCCTTGCCGGATCTCCGGGACGCCGGGGGACGTTGCCGCCCGTGTCCCGCCGCAGCCGCTGGTACGCTACTCCGAGGCGCCGGCCGAAGGAGGTCGGTAGTCCAGGTCGATGTACTCGAAGACCCGGAAGGAGCGTTTCCACTCCTCGATAAGCTCGGCGGAGCTGAAGTCGGTCCGCGCCCGGCCTTCGCGAATCCAGCTCCGCGCCGTTTTCACCATCGGAGCGTTGGCCACGACGCTCCGGACGCCCGCCGGAGATCCCTGGAGGGTGATGATGTAGTCTGCACCTGGCAGGCTTCCGTCTGGATTCTCAATGAACGGTGCGATGGCGATCAGCGGTGGTTTGCCGGGCCGGTAGACCGGACTGACGCTTGAGGTCAGAAAGCCGAGCTGGAGGACTCCGAGCTCCTCAGCCAGGTGAGGAGGAAGCGGAAGGACGAGATGCGCCAGGCAGGGCTGCCGGCGCGCATCCCAGGAGCCGATCGGCCTCGCTTCCGAAAGGAAGTCAGAAGCGCGGAGCAGCAACACGCTCAATCCTGAAGAGCGGTTGTGCAGGCCGACCCCGACCAGCTCGGGCGCCCCATCTCCGGTGAGATCGATGCTCAGGAACCGCTCAACGTGTCCCCGGTGGATGACTGTGCCGGCCAGCTGTGCGTCGTCATCAAGGAGGTGAAGCAGACACCAGGACGAAGGATGGACGGTCAGAGAGACCACGACTTCGCTATCGCCATCTCCGTCCAGGTCGGCGATCACCGCTGTCTTTGCCGCGTATCTCCCCTCGGGATGCTTCTCCAGCGGTTCAAACGGCAGGTTGCTGGAATCGAAGGAGTAGTGCCAGATTGCTCGCCCGTGCCGCAGCTCGTGGACGGTAAGCGTTGCTGCCGTGGAGTCGGACGCGTCGGCCAGAATGACGACGCGCTCCGCGCCGGCGGGATCGCCCGGAAGCCGGTGACCGATCTCCGCATACTGCGCCAGCCCGGTTGGACGGATGACCAAGGACCGGGCCCCACCGTCGAACATCACCCTCACCGCCTTGGCTCCGTCAACGATGGATGCGTGCGGTCCCCGCCGCCAGACCATGCTGGGAAGTACAAACACAGCGATCAGTGCGAGGATCGCGACCGCGAGACTGGCCACTACCCAGCGCAGAGTGACGCGACGGCGATGCCACGGGGTCCGCAAGGCGTCCAGCGGCAACGCCCAAGGTTCAACGAGACCCGCGGAGGCGAGTGCCCCGGCCAGCGAGGAGACCGCATAGACCGTGAACGGAGCGTCCGCTTGCTGTCCCTGTGATCCCCAGACCAGAGGGTCCGCTGGTAGGTGCGCCCGTGCAGCGTTGCCTTGGACGGCCGGCACCACGATGCCAGCCATTCCCCGAAAGTAGGCGGCCCGTACCTTGGCGCGGAGAGAGTCCGGGTCCACGGTGGCCACTGTGCCATCGGCTAGCATCCGCCCGGTCCAGGCCAGGTCCTGCCGCGGGCGCAGTCCGGCGACGCCGGCTGGCCCGTAGGTCGTTGACCGCAGAGAGCGAGCTCGGTGGCTCCACTGCCGCGTGATCCCGCCGACCTGTTTTGCCGCAATCATGGCGCCAGCCATCGCAAGAGCCAAAGCGAGCCCGGCGGAGTCGCCCGCCACTGGGGCAGCGACTCCAGACACATCAAGATCGAACCCCGGACCGCCGGAGAGGGGCACGGCGTGCCGCGCCGCTTCCAGGGCATCCCGGGCGACGGCATGCAGGGGACGTAGCAACGGGTCGTCCGCTGCATCCGGGTGGGAGGCCCATCGGAGGTCTCGGTGGCCCTTGTCCAGCGGTCTGGGCGTCACGGAAAGCGAGGCAAGTACCGCCAAGTCGGTGGCGGAAGCTTCAGGCGAGGGCGGAGGGCAGCGCAGGAACACCGGGACGGAGACTTGTGCCGTGGCGCAGACTCCGAACTGACCCGAAGCGGCAACGGACTCCGTGAGACTCCCCGAGTACCGTGCCGGTCGGCCTTGGACGTTCCCTATCGCCGCGCCCGCTGCGTCTCCCTCCGGACCCAGCGTCGCAAGTCCCGCCCGAGTCACAGCCAGAAGCTCAGGATCAGGTGCGTCGAACGCCGGTGAGCGCACGGCCGCCAGGAGTTCGGGGCCTAGACTCTCGAAGTAGTAGGAACGGCCTGTGAATTGCCGCGCCGCAACTTCGAGTAGGAAGCGAGCGAGCGTGAGCGCCCTGACGGTTGGATCCGGGCAGCTTCGCAGGAACGACATCAGGCGGGAGTAAGACCGATCCAGAACGGCGATGTCGTCGCCTCCCGTCATGTTGAATCGTCTCCTGGTGCGAGTCTCTCTGGTGTCCAGGGGCAGATACTGACCAGGCAACCAGTTACGGTCAAGCTGCAACGACCGGCGCGCCGCACTTCCGGTACCCCCGCAGCTCCGGCGTGCGCGCAGCCACCCAGGCCACCGCCAGAAGGCATCCGATCCCGCCCGTCACCACCGAGACCGGAGCCGAGAAGAGCTGGGCCACGACCCCCGCCTCCACCTCGCCGAGCTGCGGGCCGCCCATGAAGAAGACCATGTTGACGCTGACCATTCGCCCGCGCAATGCGTCCGGCGTGGTGAGCTGCCGGATGATGTTGCGCAACACCGTGCTCACGAGGTCGGTGGCCCCGGTGAGGGCCAGGCAGAGGTAGCTCAGCGGGAACCACCGGGAGACCCCAAAGCCGACCGTCGCCGCCCCAAAGGCGGCCACGCACCAGATCAGAACCGGCCCCCGCCGTTCGATCCGGTCCACCGCGCCCACCATGAAGATCCCCGCCAGCAGGGCCCCGACGGAGGGCGCCGCGTACAGCCAGCCATACGCGCGCGGCCCCACGTGCAGCACGTCTTGCACGAAGATCGGGAGCAACGTGGTCGCCGAAGCGAAGAAGGTGGCGAAGAAGTCGAGCAGCATGGAACCGCGAATCAAAGGAGCGCGAAACACGAAGCGGAGCCCCTCGATTGCCGCGCGGATGGTCACCGGGCTCCGCCCTGAGGAAGGCGGCTCGGCGACGTTTCGCATCGCGCCGAGGGCGACGATCACCGCGAAGAAGGAGAGCGCGTTCAGGGCGTAGGCGAAGCCGACGCCGCGCGTCGCGATGACAATTCCGGCCAGGGACGGCCCGACCACGGAGGCGGTCTGGAAGAGAATCGTCATCAGGCTGATCGCATTGGGCAGGTCCTCACGCGGCACCAGATTGGGCATGAGGGCCTGCCGGGCGGGGCTGTCGAAGGCCGTGACCGCCGCGCTCAGAGCGGCGAAGCCGTAGACCATGGGCAAGGTGGCCCGGCCCGAGAGCGTCAGGTAGGCCAGGCCGGCGGCCAGGATCGTGAGCGCCGACTGCGTGGCCAGCATGAGCGGGCGCCGGCTCCGCGAGTCGGCCAGCACGCCGCCAAATAGGGAGAAGATGATGATCGGAAGCACGCGCACCAGCCCGACCGTCCCAAGCGCGATTCCCTTCCGATCCGGCGGAGCCAGGAGGGAGACCTGCCAAAGCAGCGCGGCGGTCTGCATCATCGAGCCGGAGACGGAGATGATCTGTCCCACCCAGAGAAGGCGGAAGTTCCGGTGGCGTAGGGCGGCGAGAACGGCGAAGCGCTGTGGCAAACCTGATGCTTCCTGGTGTCGAAGTTCCGTCGGGCCGCCCCCGGCGGAACCTCCCGCCGGAATCCAGGTCCCGCTCTGTTTCCTGCTCCGGTGAGTCTGCTCACCGCCGGTCCACGCGGCAAGCGGGATCCGGCCCCGAGGTCTCCCGCCGATCCGGCCCTGTCCGGCACGTGACTGGCTTCACCTCCCGTGGCTGACGGAACGAAGACGATCCAGTCAGGCCTGGCCGGAACCGGCCGGGCGGGAGGGCCATCGGGCAATGTCCGGCCGGGTCAGGGTCCGGCGGAATCGGAGGGGCATTTCGTGGCGCGTCGCGCGGGTGTGCGGTACGACCGGGTGGGGATGGCCGTGCGCGAGGGGAAGGGACCCCGGGAACTGATCGTCAATGGAGGCGCGGAACGACTCTCGGATCGAGAGCTTCTGGCCGCGGTCCTGGGCACCGGGTGCGCGGGGACGCCGGTGGAGGACCTGGCCGCGCAGCTCTCCCGCGACCATTCGCTCGACGCCCTCTCACGCTGCCCGCCGCGGGAACTGGCGCGTCTGCGCGGCATCGGCACCGCGCGCGCCTGTCAGCTCCTCGCCGCCTTCGAGATGGGCCGGCGAATCTTCGGCCGGGCCGGCAGCGTGGACCGGCCGATCCGCACACCCCAGGACCTGCTCCCGCTCGTGCAGCACTACGCCACCGAGCGCAAGGAGCACTTCATCACCGTCCACCTGAACACCCGTCACCTGCCGATCGGAATCGAGCTGGTGTCGATCGGATCGCTCAACGCCAGCATCGTGCATCCGCGCGAGGTCTTCCGCCCGGCGATCCTCGCTTCGGCGGCCTCGATCATCCTGGTGCACAACCACCCTTCGGGCGAATCGACGCCCAGCGAGGATGACGTGGAGATGACACAGCGGCTCTGCCGGGTGGGAGAGACGATGGGGATCGAAGTCCTTGATCATGTGATCCTGGGCGCGGGCGCGCCGTTCTCATTCCGCGAGGCCGGATTGATCTGACGAAGCCTTTGGCCGGAACGCCCTTCTCGCCTATGCTCGTCTGCCGGGCGAGCGGCGTGCGAAGTTGCCCGCCCCAGCGCGGTGCGGTGCCGCGGTTTCGACGGAATGCGGTTCACGGAGGGCGATATGAATCGAGCGGTCCCGAAACGGGTGGAGACTCCGCCGGCCGGCGTCAAGGCTTCGACCCTCGCTGGTGTTATTGTGGCCTTGCTGCTCCTGGGCGCCATTCCCGAAGCGACCCAGGCCCGGCCGGCAATGCAGGCCGGGATCTGGCTGCTCGGGGCGCTCCCCCAGGGTGAGTTCCACGACCACGTCGAAGACAACGGCTTCGGTCTGGGCGGCTCCTTCGGCGTCCGTCTGCCGCAAAGCCCGGTCTACCTGGGGACGGAACTGGACTTTGCGGTCTATGGGCAGACCAAGTACGAGACGCTGCTCTCCGGCCTCCCGGTGGGGGTCAGCGTCCAGACGGACAACAGCATCGTGCAGGGACTGCTGGTGCTCCGCCTCCAGCCGCCGACCGGTCCGGTTCGCCCATACGCCGACGGCCTGTTCGGCTTCAACTACCTGTTCACGACCACCACCATCAAGGACCGGCGCTACGACGAGAACATCGCCAGCGACACGAACCAGGATGACACGGCGTTGGCCTGGGGCGGCGGTGGGGGAGTGATGATCCGCCTCTGGGGGCGCGAGGCGGCGAGCCTGAGTTCCGGCCCGATGGCGCTGCTCCTGGATCTGCGGGGCCGCTATCTGGTCGGGGGCGAGGCCAGGTACCTCAAGGAAGGGACGATCGCGGTCGTGAACGATCGGATCATGTACAAGGAAGAGCAATCGACGACCGATCTGGTGACGGTGGGCGCGGGAGTCACGTTCGAGTTCTGAGCCGCGGTTGGGATCGATCCCTGAGCGGCGGGCGTTTCGGAGCGCAGAAAGAGCCCGAGGGTTCTTCCGACTTCCCCGGGGAAGCGCGGTCCCGGCTGACGAGGCCGGGAACCCTCGGGCTCCGGTGTCCTGTTGGGATTCCGCCGGGCGGCCCGGCTCAAGCGAATCCCGGCTGCGAATGAGAATGCAGGAGTGTCGCGGCCGGACCGCCTAGGGTGCAGGCACCTCACGGGTCTGATGTTTCATAGACAAGACCACCTCCTTTCTCGTGTAACTCAATTCTGGCGCAGTCGACGGCAGATGGTCAATGGGGTTTTTGGCCGCGAGGCGCGAGAGGATGCCGTGCGTGCCCGCGGGACGGTTGGCCTCCGCTTCGGAGATCGCCTTGTGGGCACCTCGTTCCCGGCGCCCGAGGATACGGGGCACCCCCCTGCGCCTCTGCGCGACGAATCCAAGCTGTCGCGTGTTCATCGCGATCCGTCAAGCGGCGCAGACCAAGACCTTGTCACCGAACCGCGCGTGTCGTATCATCGTACCGTGCTCACTCGTGGGCTCATCATGGAGTCGGGCCTGTGCCGCATACTGGCATCGTGGGTCGCGATCCGATCGTCCGGCGGCTGTTGCGGAGGAGGCAGGCGTGGACGGGATGGTGGGGCGAATGCAGGTTCCGAGTTCCGTGGGATTGCCCCGGGCACCTCGAGCTGAAGTTCCGAAGTACAAGTGACCGAAAAGAGGAGGAGATGGATGCTCATGCGAGGAGTCGCCCTGTTTGTGGTCCTGCTCTGCGCCATGCCATGTAACTCGCTGGGGGGGGGCAACTTAGGAGGTAGTCTGGTCGTTCACGCGACATCGATCACCTACACCACCGGAGTGGAATCCTACTGTGGCCAATCCGACGTCGATTCCTGTTCCGCCGTCATCGACAGCGTCCCCTGGAATTCCGGCCAGCCGGTCGTCTTCTTCGTCCTAGCGGCGTTTCCGCCAGAGTCGTCACCCCGCCTGAAGGGGATCTCCTTCGGCATCGACTATGACCCCACCAAGTTCGTGGTCATGGGCTACGGAACGTGTGCCGATTTCGAGCTCCCGGATAGCCAGTGGCCAGACCCTGGAACCGGCACTGCCCAGAGCTGGAACGCAACCCAGACGGGGCTCTTGTCCGAGACGTATTGGTTCGTGGGATACGCCTACAGCGAGGAATCTCCCGACTCGACTTCATTCGCGGTCATCCCGCATCCGACGCAGGGCGGGCGCTTTGCTGATGACAACGATCCGCGAGAGGAGGACGAGATCGCCGCGTATGGGCGGCTCGGATTCGGGACCGCGGGTGCGCTGCCGTGCCCAATCGGTGGTGGGGACATGGTGTGGGTGCCGGACGGCGAGTCGGAGGACCTCGAGGGCCAGGGAGAGGAATCGGAGTCGGAGGGTGGTGAAGGAGTCGATCCGGCAGCGCCTACGCCCGCGGGCGAGCGGACATTCGTCCAGCTCAGCACGGCGGACGGGGACGCGTTCGCCACCGCGATCCGGGACCTGCGGGAGCAGTACGGTCTGGACGTCTCGGTCACGATGTCCCCGGATGGCTTGCTGTGCCGGACAAACCCAGCGCAGCGGACCGCCTTGGCCGCCGACGCTCGGGTCACCCTGGTGACGAACGAGGAGATCAGCGGCGTCCCGGATGCGTCGGCCGGCGATTGTGCCCCGGGCCAGCCGGGATTCACCGCGCGGGTCTGGAACTCCCTGGTCTCGGAGTCAGCGATCTCGGGCAAGAGGCAAGGCGGCGACAAGTCGTCTGCATTTGCGGACACGACGGAACGCTTCGGGGACCCCTCGGAACGGTACTCCACGGATCCCGAGAATCAGCTGGCCATCTACATGCTGGGGGATGTCGGCGTCACCCTGATCTACCTGGAGAGCGTGCAGACCGGTGCGTGCGAGGCCCCGAACTACCCGGAAGACTGGTCTCCTGGCGAGAGGAACACAATCTACCTCCAGGTGACCGCCGCTCTCGAACGGCTGAAGCGGCTCTCGCCGTCGGGATCGAGGCTCCAATTCGACCTTGACGAGGTTGCTACGATTCCCACATCCGTCGAGCCGATTCAGGGGTCTGCATTCGACAGCACCTGGGTCAATGACGCGATGGATTCGCTCAAGG
>CAYYQN010000070.1:0-20589 GCA_964473865.1 uncultured bacterium
CGGCCTCCGCAGCGGAGGAGCTGTCGAGCCAGTCCGAGGAGCTGCGGACGATGGTGCAGGGCTTCAAGCTTTCGTCGTCGCAGACCCAGACCCGCCGTGGACGTCCGGAAGGCCGTCTCGCGCGCCAGGGCTTCGAGGAGTTCCGCGAGGCGGCGTAGCCGACCGCCCGGGAGGGTCGGCGGCGAAACCCCGGCCCTCTCTGACTCCGGACTTCACCCGCTGCCTCCTTCGCCTTCGCCGCCCGCGCGAGGGCGAACCGGGGCGGCGGGTCTTCTTTTGCCTGCTCGCGCGCCCTCTGGGCAGGCTCCGGGACCGATCGCGTCCGCGGTGCGGACCGGATACCCGATGCTCGCTCCCGCCTGCCGCGACCCAGGCTCCGGTTTCCGGCGGGAGCCACCGAGAGTATCCTCCGCCGGGTGGCAGCCTCGTGGAAGACGCGGGGTCTGCCCGGTGGCCCGGCCCGGAGCGGACCGTGGCCGGCAGGAGCTGCCGCGAAGCGAGAGACGATGCGCATCCTCCACTTGCTCGACATCCCCTGGCACAGCGGGCTCGCGCACTATGCGCTGAGCCTGGCGGCCACCCTGCGCGGGACGGGACACGAGGTCTGGGTCAGCGCTCGGCCCGACACCGGTCCCTGGTCCGCCGCCGGCGCGCTCGACCTTCCGCGGGTGCCCCTCGCCCGCCTTTGCCCGCTCCCGGGTCTGCGGACCTTCCTACGCCGCGAGCGCATCGACCTGCTCAACGCGCACACTGGAGAGACGCACACCCTGGCTGTGGCTGCCGCCGCCGGGCTCGGCGCCGCCGTGGTGCGCACCCGCAGCGACGCGCGTCCGGTACGGCGGCGCCCGGGCTTGCCGCTTCTCGTGCGGCGCACGGGTCGGATCATCACGGCCGCAGAGTACATCCGGCGGCAGTATCTCGAGCGTCTCGGACTGGACCCGCGGCAGGTGGTCACGGTCCTGCAGGGAGTCGAGCTGCCCGCGGCCGCCCCGTGCCTCCCCGCCGGCGATCCGCCGCGGGTGGCGATCGTGGGTCGACTCGATCCGGTGAAAGGGCACGGCGACTTCCTCGCCGCGGCGGTCCTGGTGCTCCGGCGACATCCTCGCGCCCGCTTTGTCATCGCCGGGCGGCCCGAGACCATCGCGCGATCCGAGCTCATCCGACAGGCCCGCGCGCTCGGCGTGGGAGAGGCCGTGAGTGTTACGGGACACCTCGACGACCTTGTGGCCCTCCACCGCGACGCGGCGATCGGGGTTGTGGCGTCGACGGGGAGCGAGGCGGTGTCGCGGGCGACCCTGGAATGGCTGGCGGCCGGCCGGCCGGTGGTGGCCACCCGCGTGGGCGGCATCCCCGAGCTCGTGGACGATGGTCGCACCGGGCTCCTCGTGCCCCCCCGGGATCCCGCGGCCCTGGCTGAGGCCATTGAACGGCTGCTCACGAACGAACCCTTGCGCCGGGCAATGGGCGAATCGGCCCGCGCCGCCGCCGCGGATCGCTTCTCGCTCTCCCGCTTCGCGGCCGAGACGCTTCGGGTCTATGCGGAGGCCCGATGCCCCGCCTGAGCGCGATCCTCATCGTGCGGAACGAGGCCGGGCAACTGGCGGACTGCCTGGAAGGTCTGGCTGGTCTGGCCGACGAGATCGTGGTGGTGGATGACGCGTCGACCGATGGCACGCCGGAGGTGGCCCGGCGATTCACCGATCGGGTCCTTTGCCGGCCGCTCGATCGTTTCGGCGCGCAGCGGCAGTTTGCGCTCGATCACGCCGCGGGCGACTGGGTCCTCTCGATCGACGCCGATGAGCGGATCTCCCCCGCCTTGCGCGCGGAGATCGATCGCGTGATCGCCGATCCCGACTCCCGGTCCGGCTACCGGATTCCCCGCCGTGTCTACTTCCTCGGACGGCGGCTTCGCCACGGCGGCCTGGGCGGCGAACGCGTCCTGCGGCTCTTTCGTCGGACCTGTGCGCGGATCAGCGATCATGCGGTGCACGAGCGCGTCTTGGTGGAGGGAAAGACCGCCGACTTGACGGAGGCTTTGGAGCACCATCCGCACCGTTCACTTCGCCGCTACGTGGAGAAGGTCAACTGCTATACCGACCTCGCCGCTCGAGAACGCTTCGAGCGAGGCGCGCGGTTCCACTGGTGGATGCACCTCCGCCCGGGGTGGGAGTTCTTCTCGCGCTTTGTGCTGCGCGGCGGTTTCCTCGACGGACCCGCGGGGCTCGCCTATGCCGGGTTGACCGCACACGCGACCTGGCTGCGGGCGCTCAAGATGTGGGAGCTGGGGCGCAGGCGCCTGCCCGCCGCGGGCCAGGATGCCGCGAGCGATTCGTCATCCGTAGCGAAAGGTTCGCCACCCGCCGGGCAATCTGCGCGCAGTTGAGCCCCAGTCAGCCAGTCAGAGCGACCAATCGACCCGGTCCTGGATCAACGCCTGCTTCTTCGGCCCGATCCCCTTCACCCGGAGGAGATCGCGGGAAGACCGATAGGGACCGGACCGCTCCCGCTCCTCCACCATCCGCTTCGCAAGCGCGGGACCGACGCCGGGAAGGGCCTCCAGGTCACGGGCCGAAGCCCGGTTGATCGCAACGCGCCCCGTTGAGGCCACACCCGCCGGGATTGCGGCGGGCGGTTCAACCGGGACCGACCCGGGGGGATCGGGCTCCGGCGCCGAGAAATCGGTCTCTCCCATAGGGGAATCGGGCTCCACCGTTTCGAAACCGGTCTGCTGCGCGCGTAGGCCGGACGCGAGCCCCCGCAGACCGGTCCCCATTGCGGAGAGGCCGAGTTCCGGAGCCCCCCCGGAACGATGGATCGAAGCCGAATCTGCCGGTGGGCCGGGCAGTCGTGCGCGCAGGGATCCCGGCCCGGCGCTCCCCCGTGTGGAGGCCCGGCGCAACGATTCCGCGCGAGCCGCCTGGGCCTGGGTCAGCCACGCCGACAACTCTCGATCCGGCCGGGCCCGATGCTCGTCGCGCAGGAAAGCCGCCCCCTGACCGAGGAGCAGCAGGCTGAGCAGCCCGAGAAGCGCCTTCCGTTCATCGGGAGTCAGCGTCATCGGACCTCCGCGGCCAGGCGGAGGGCCGGCCGGAGGTCAGTCGAGAAACCGCCAGGTGAGCCCCATGCGATACGTGCGCAGCGGCAGCGTCCACCACAACGAACCCGAGGGGTCCTCGGTCGTCCCGGTCGCATAGTCAGCCGCTGGTGCGTACTCACCCTCCAGATTCAGCAGCACAAAGAAGTACGAGAGGTCCTCGACTTTCAAGTGAATCCCGGCGTCATAACGGTCCGCCGACGCCAGAGAACCGTAGGGAGTCGAGCGCGTCCCGGAAAACGCTCCGCGCACGAATCCTTCGACCTGCAGGTCCTCCGAGAAGAACGAGCGCCGTAGCGAGAACTGGGCCCGTCCGTCCCAGGGTGCCATCCAGGGCTGATCTTCCACGGCCGGCTTCGCCGACCTGCCGGCTCCCTCCAGATCCAGCGACAGCCCGCGCCCGAGGTCGAGCTCGGCGCGACCGTGCAGTGCCGCGACCTGTACCGTGCGGTCGAGCGAGGCGGCGGAAAGAGAGGCGAACCCCTCCGGCGTGAACCTCGGGAGCTCGCCAGGTCCCGGCGCCACGGCGTGCTCGATCCGGACTCCTCGCGCACGGAGCGTCCAGCGCACGCGCGGCGCCGTCCCTTCCACGGCGGCCTCCACCCGCGCCGGCACCTCGAGCGCGCGCTGGGGATCGACAACGAGCCGTTCCTGACCCGGGCGGCTCCCGGACAGCCAGGCGCCCTGGGTGACCGCGCTCGCCAGGTCTCCCGCCAGCCGAGGCACCAGCGCGGCGCGGACTGATCGGTCCGCGTGGACCCGGAGGAGCCACCCGCGCATCAGCGGGCGCTCGGCCGAAGCGGCCGCCACCCAGCCGGCCTGGCCCGGCGCGGGAGTCGCCCACCCAGCCGAGGCCCGGTACTGCCAGGATCCCGACACTCCCTCGAACCCTCCAGCCAATCCCGGGCCATTGTCCGTTCGATCTTCGGCGATCTCGGGCCACGCCGACTGCGTGAACCGGCGGCGCTGTCGGTCGAACTGGAAGGTCAGCAGCGGCCGCAGGCCCGTCCCCCTCCCCTCGAGGCGCAGCAGACCCCGCGCCAGCGACTCCTTCCGGTCCGCCGGCACCTCACCGTCCCAGACCAGATTCTCCCAGCTCATGGCCATCGACAGGTCGGCGGTCCAGGATGGCCGCCGCCAGGCCAGCCCCCCCTCAATCGTCGACCGATCGTGCTTGTAGCGCTCGAAGTCGCTCGGCCGGATGCGAGTCTTGGATTTCCTCCAGCCGACCCGCAACCCTCCCCAGGCGGTCCCCCGATCGACCCGCACGAGCAGGTTCTCTCCGAACTGCTGGAAATACCCGGTCCCAAAACGGCCTTCGGTCTTGGAGTCGGCGTAGCCCAACCGCAGCAGCTGAGACCCCGACGGGCGAGAGAGCACGAACTCCTCCGTGTAGGTGCCGTTGGTGCCGCTGGTGAGCCGCGCGCCGCTGGCCGCGTGCGAGGAATCGGGCCGGAGAAGATCCAGCATGGCCAACGGTCCGCCCGACGGGCTTGAGGGCAGGAGCAGCGGATCGGCCGGAACAAGTGAAACCCGTTCCAGCCAGAGCGGTCCGACCGGGTCGGGAGGAGTCTCGGGGTTTCCCGACGCCGCGATCGGCATCCCCTCCAACACGTAGGCGACAGGTTCGCGGCCGGGCAGATCGCCGGCATCGACGGGATCGGGAGCGTTGTAGCCGGCGCTCGGAATCCGACGCAGATCGGCAGACCACTCCAGAACCTCCCGCAGCACCGCCTCCGTGGAACGCTCTGCGGCCGAGCGTGGAAGGACGACGGCACCCGGTCCGCGCACGAGAGCGGCTGGAGGGACCGAGGCGCGGGTCCAGGAGTGAAGCCTGCGGACCTTCATTGCCGCCAAGGCCGCGCTGTCGGCCGGCGCATCGCCGGGGCCGGGGTTGGACTGCGTGGGATCCGGCTCCGGAGCCAATGTGTCGGGGGCAGCGGCGCGCGGTACGGGCGGCGGGACTACACTCGCTCTCGTCTCGCCCGGAGTCGGCGTCGGGAAGCCGGCCGCCGCCGCGGACGGGAAGGGGACGAGGAAGAGCCATCCTCCGCAAAGGAAGAGAACGCAAGCCAGGCGGACCTGGCGAGCACCGAGGCGATGACTGCCCCCGCGGCGAAAGTGGGGATCGCAGCCGCAGCCGATCAGATCAACTCGCCCGCTCAGGCCGCGCGCGCGTCGGGATCGGCCCCGTTCGCGCGGAGCTCGCACGCATGCTGCCGCGCCTCCGCGTCGAGGAATCCAGGAAGCTCGTCCCGCACCCGGTCGAAGATCTCCGCAGCTTCCCGCCATTCCTCCGCCGACTCCAACGCGACACCCAGGTGATAGAGCAGGCTGCACCGGCTTTCCGCGTCCGGTACCGGCCGCTCCAGCGCCGTCCGGAACTCGTGCACTGCTTCCCGGTGTCGCCGCAGGGCCAGGAGGCACGCTCCGCGCAACTCGCGCGCGTGCAGCTCCAGCTCCACGGTAAGGTCCGGGCAGCCCAGAACGAGGTCCAGATCCTCCACCGCCTCCTCGAACAACTCCATACCGTGGTGCGAGACGGCCAGATCATAGTGTCCCGCTGCGTCGGTTCCGGCAATTTGATTCTTGATCCCCTCGCGGAACTCCTCGATCAGCGCGCCGAGATCAATCCACTCATCGCTCTGGATCGCGGAAGCGGGATCATCGCGCACCGACGTCCGGGCGCCCGCGGACTCCAGGACTCCTTGCACCGATTCGCGCGTCGCCTCCGGGATGCGGGCTGCACCCGGCACACCCATCTCCTGGAAGCGCGAGAGGCGGCGGCGCGCCACGCAGCTGTCGGGATCGATCCGGAGGACCTCCAGAAACGCCTCCAGCGCCTCCTCCATCACACCCGCCTCGATCCAGGCGTCGCCGAGTTGCTCGAGGTAGTGGACCTCGGCCGCGGGATCGTCGAGCTTGCGCGCAACCTCCACGAGCCGGCGGAGCACCGTCGGCTCCAGAGGCCCCTCGTGTGCCGCGCGGTCGTAGAGCCCGCGAGCCTCCGCCCAGCGGCCCGAGTCATAGGCGGAGTCCGCGTGGTCGATCAGCGAGCGAAGACTCACGCCGCCCGGCTCGGCGGCCGGTTCCGCGTCGGGATCCTGGCTCACGCCCGCCGCATCCGTCGCCTCGTTCCAGGACACCGATGAATCAGGATCCGAGACCGATGGGTCCTGCTCCGCGTCCAGATCCCAGATCCGGCCTTCCTCCGTCTCGACCTCTTCGGCGGCCGCCGAGTGCTCCGCCCCTTCAGACTCCTGGCTCGCCGCGCCCCCGTCCCACGCAGAGGAGGAGGCCTTCGCATCCTCACGATCGGTCGCCGGCCGGCCGGCGTCGGTGTCTCCGTCGAGGTCCTCCGGATCGGGGGATGCGAGCGCAAACCCGGTCGCCATCGGGAAGTGCTCGATCCTACCCGCGTCCGGATCGACTGCACGGCTCTCCGCCGTCTCGGTCCCCACGGCGCCCGGGCCAGTATCCGTTTCGGAACCCACGACTTCCGACGTCTCGGCTGCTCGTCCGGAAGCTCCCAGGAACGTCTCCGCCCGCGTGAGCAGCGCCTCGGGGTCGGTCCCGACTTCCGGCTCCGGGAAAGCCGCGGTCCGCACGTCACGCGACTCCGCATCTGCCGGCGCCAGCCGCTCCGCCACAGAGGGCCCAATCGGCAGAGTCATCGGGTCGATGGGAGCCTCCGGGCCAGGCTCCGCGGAGCTGATCTCGGGGAACGGGTCCGGCGTCACGACGTTGGGTCCGATCCCGGGAGACCCGGCAGTCGCGGTCTCGCCGGGCCCCTTGGGTCCCTCGGAGCCCTCGAACTCATCGGACCCCAGGACGGAGCCATCCAGCCATCCTCCGGTTCCGGCGGGCGGAAGCGATGGCTCAACCACTGCGGGCTCGTCGCCCGCTTCACCGTCGGCCGCGGGTTCGAGTTGGGCCTGTGCCAGATGCCTTCGCTCCGCGGCGTGCGCCCGGTCACGCAGCTCTGAGGCCAGCTCCGGCGAACCGGCCGCCTGCACCTTGTCGGCCAGTTCATGGAGCATGCGCGCGGCCCGGTCGTTGTGCCCGGCGCGGATGAAATGGTCCCCTACGCGCAGCGCCACCTCGACCTGCAGGCCCACAGTCGACCCCGCGCGGTCCAGCGTCTCCAGGAACTCCTCGGAGAACGCGGCGTCGCCATCGACGGTGTCGAGCCAGAACAGGAAGTGGGGCATCGCCTCGCCGAGCAGACCCTCCTGGCAATAGAGCTCGCCCAGAGTCCGATGCACCGCGACTCTGGAGTGGTCGAGCCGCAGGACCTTCTTGCCGACCGCAATGGCGTTCCGATGCAGCCCCGCGCGCCCGTACGAGTGGACCGCCTCCATCCAGGCGTCGAGCGCCTCCTGGGGGCGGCCTTCGCGCATCAGGAGATCGCCCAGGTAGACGTGGTCATAGGGGTTGCTCTCGGCGTCCCCCACGAGCAGGCGCATCTCCTCGATCGCCTGGTCGATCTCCCCATCCCGAGCGAGTTTCTGGGCCTTCCGCCGGGCGAAGGTGCCTTTTTCCAATGCCATCTCCGGGCAGTCCGATCCCTCAGTTTCCTGGCGTCCCCAGTTGTCTATCGTCCGTCACCGGACCGATCTGCAAGGAAAACGGGAGGAAATTCGGGTCCCTACCGAGGGAGGACCGGACGACCGTTCTTGAAGACCTGTCGCACGTGCGACACGCCAAGATGGTAGGCCAGGCTGACGTAGGAGGGGGCGTCCAGGACCTGCAGATCCGCCCGGAGCCCGGGGGCCAACCTGCCGCGGTCGCCGGCGAGCCCAACCGCATGTGCCGCATTCACCGTCGCCGCCGTGAGCGCCTCCGCCGGCGATAGTCCCAGCTCCAGGCAGGCGAGACTCAGAACCAGGGGCATCGACTCGTTCATGGACGAACCGGGGTTGCAGTCGGTGGCCAGGGCCACCGGGATCTCCATCTGGATCATGTTGCGCGCAGCGGCGTAGCGCCGCCGGCCGAGGGAGAAGCTCGTCGCCGGAAGCAGCACGGCGGTCACGCCGCCGGCGCGGAGCGCCAGGAGGCCGTGCTCCGTGGCCTCGAGCAAGTGATCCGCCGACACCGCGCCCAGCTCCGCGGCGAGCTCGCTCCCCCCCACCGGCGCGAACTCGTCGGCGTGGAGCTTGAGCCCAAGCCCGAGGGCGCGCGCCGTCTCGAGGATGGTGCGCGACTGGCTCGCGGTGAAGACGCCCTCCTCGCAGAAGACATCGCAAAAGCGCGCCTTGGTCTGGGCGGCCACCCGCGGCAGCATCTCCTCCGCGACCAGCCGGACATACGCTTCGCGGTCCTCGCGGTACTCGTCGGGGAACTCGTGGGCCCCGAGGAAAGTCGGCACCAGGTCGACGGGATGTTCGGCGTTCAGCTCCTCGATGAGCCGCAAGGCGCGCAGCTCCTGCTCGGTGTTCAGGCCATACCCGCTCTTGGCCTCGACCGTGGTGGTGCCCAGCGCGAGCATCCGGTCGAGGCGGCGTCGGGTCTCGTTCTTCAGGGCTTCGTCCGAGGCGCCCCGGAATGCGCGCACGCTGGAGCGGATCCCTCCTCCCGCCGCGGCGATCTCCAGGTAGGAACGTCCCTGGCACCGCAGTTCGAACTCGCGCCACCGGGACCCGGCAAAGAGCACGTGAGTGTGCGGGTCCACGAACCCCGGCAGGACGACCCCTCCCTCGCCGTCGAAGGTCGAAGAGGCCGGCGCCTCGAAGGCCGCTCGCACGTCTTCTTCCCGCCCGGCCGCCGCGATCCGCTCCCCGCGAATCGCGACCGCCGCCCGCTCGACGATCCCCAGCGCCTGCATCTCGGAACCGCGTCGCGGTACGGGCGCTCCGGTCAGGGTCACCAGCTGACCGATATTGTGGATAATCGTGTCGATCCGCTGCTTCATGGACCTCTTTCCTCCGCGCGACGACATCCGATCTCTGCTCCGGGCAGGACCCGAGTCTTCGGCTTTCTCCTTCGCGCCATCCGATGCCTCAACGGACCCTTCCTCTCGCACCGATCAGAGTCTCGACCTGCTCCTCGGCGGTGTGCGCCACGACCGGCCGGACCCTGCGCCGCAAGAGCCACCGCACCCCCAACGTGTCCTCGATGCCGACCCACAGGCGGTTGCCGACTCCGTACTTGGTCCGTCCGAACCGTCGCGGCCGGTGCCGAACCGGAAGTTCGGCCAGGCGGGCTCCCTGCATTCGCGCCAGGGTGGGGAGGAATCGGTGCATCCCTCGGAAGGAGGGGACCTCCAGCACGATCTCCCGCCGAAACGCCCGCAGCGAACAACCGACATCCCGAACGCTCTCTCCCGTGAGTCGGTTGCGGAATCCGTTGGCGATGCGCGAAGAGACCCGGCGCACCCAGGAGTCGTGCCGATCCACGCGCACCCCGTTGACCATGTCCGCCTCAGCCCGGTCCAGCACCGCAAGCAGTTCGGGAATGTCCCGGGGATCGTTCTGCAGATCGGCATCGAGGGTCACCACGATTGCCCCGCGCGCGTGGCGAAATCCGGCCAGGAAGGCAGCCGACTGCCCATAGTTCCGATCGAAGGAGATCCAGCGGTGTTCGCTGCGGCGAGCGCGCAGCGCGCGCAGACGCGACATCGTGGTGTCGGTGCTGCCGTCGTCAACCCAGAGCATCTCCCATGGCCGCGCAAGGGGATCGAGAACCGCTTCCACTTCCGCGGCCAGCACCGGGATCGACTCTTCCTCGTCCCGCACCGGCACCAAGACCGTGATCTGCACGGGCCCGCAACCCTGGTCCGGCGTCGTGTCGCTCGGCATCCTTCCTCCTGGATCTCCGGACCGATTCTACCCTGTTTGCATCCAAGGGAATACGGGATTGGTCTCCAGATTCGAGACGGGCGTTCTCATTTTCACTTGCCTCCCCCACCTCGGTTGCATAGCCTCGAAGTCATCCGACAGCTACCCGGCTGTGTCGGCCACGCCCGGAGGCAAGGGGATGGAGACCCGGCAGATGGAGACCCACGCCCCCAGCAGACAAGCCGATCATGAGAAGCGGGCGGTGGCGCTCAGCTCGGTCGTTGCGGCCGTCCTCCTCACCGGAACCAAGGTTGTCGTCGGCTTCGCCACGGACAGCCTGGGCATCCTCTCCGAAGCGCTGCATTCCGGCCTCGACCTGTTGGCGGCCCTTCTCACGCTGGTGGCGGTCCACGTCTCCGGCCGACCTGCCGACCCGGAGCATCCCTATGGGCACGGCAAGGTGGAGAACCTCTCGGCGTTGACCCAGACCGTGCTGCTGCTCGCCACGTGCGTGTGGATCGTCTGGGAGGCGGTGGAGCGGCTCTTCGTGAAGAAGGTGCATGTGGACGCCAATGTCTGGGCGTTCCTGGTGGTGATCCTCTCGCTGGTCGTGGATTGGTCGCGATCGCGGGCCCTCCTGCGGACGGCGAAGAAACATGGGAGTCCCGCCCTGGAAGCGGACGCGCTTCACTTCTCCACGGATCTCTGGTCTTCCGGCGTTGTGTTGCTCGGCCTCACCCTGCTCGTGCTCGCCCGGCTCACCGGCATCGCCTGGCTCGAGGCCGCCGACTCGGTGGCGGCGCTGGTCGTAGCCGGGATCGTCGTCTGGGTCGGCTGGAGACTCGGGAAGCGCAACGTCGACGCGCTGCTCGATTCTGTTTCCCCGGCCGAGCGAGTCGACGTCGCCCGGCGGGCCTCGGCGGTGGCGGGCGTGCGCGAGGTGCGCCAGGTGCGGATGCGGCGGGTGGGATCAAAGTCGTTCGTGGACCTGAGCCTCACTGTGGACCGCGGCACCACCCTCGAGCGCGCCCATGACATCATGTCGGCGGCGGAGGAAGCGGTGCAGGAGGCCCTGCCTGACGCCGATGTCGTGGTGCACGTTGAACCCGTTCCCGGAGAGGGCGAGGGGATCCTCGACGCCGTACGCCTGGCGGCCGCGCGCCACGGCCTGGGCGCACACGACATCCTGATCCATGACGCCTCCGGCCGCCGCACGATCGAGCTGCACCTGGACGCGCGGGAGGACCTCTCCCTGGACGAAGCGGATCGCGCCGCCCGCGCATTCGAGGACGACCTGTGCGCGGTGCTTCCCGGAATCACCTCGGTGCTCCTGCACCTCGAGCCTTCGGGCGACAAGGCAGCCACGTGCACCACCGAACCGGCGGAGGTGGAGCGGGTCTATGCCGCGCTGCGCTCCCTGCCGGTGGAGCTCTGCTTTCCGTTTCGTCCCCATCAGGTGCAGGTGCGCCGGCTTGAAGGGAATCTGTCGGTCTCGTTCCACTGCGCGATCGCGCAGGATGTCTCCCTGCCCGAAGCGCATAGGTGGAGCGAGGAGATCGAGCGGCGACTGCGGACGCGCCTTCCGGACCTGGGGCGGGTCACCATCCGCATGGAGCCGGGGGGCAAGATCGCGGACTGAGACGGCGCGCGGAGCCGCAGACTAGCCGGCCGGCGGAGGCGCGGCGGGTCCTCCAGCTCCGGCGAACCAGGCCTCCGCATCCGCGGCCAGCGCTTCCCACGTTTCACAGGGGAGAAACGGCACGCCGACACTCCGCTGGAAGCCTCGACCGTAAGGGCGAGTGCGGAGCCGCGGGTCGACCACGACGAACAGCCCGCGATCGCTGCGGCGGCGGATCAGGCGTCCGAACCCCTGGCGAAAACGGATGACCGCCTCCGGAAGCTGGTGTTCTCGGAACGGATCGTGACCGTCGCGACGGAGGCGATCGGCAATCGACTCCACGACCGGATCGTTCGGCACCAGGAACGGGAGTCGAGCCATGACGAGGACCTCGAGATCCTCCCCCGGAAAGTCCACGCCCTCCCAGAAACTCGCGGCCCCCAGGAGCACCGCCGGCCCGTCCGCCAGGAAACCGGCGCGGAGGCGGCGTCGATCGCCGTCCCGGCCTTGCGCCAGGACTCGGATGCCGCGCTCCTCCAGGGGATCCCGCAGGAGCGCCTCCACCCGCCGGAGCGTCTCGTGCGCGGTGAACAGCACGAGCGTCTTGCGCCTCAGCCTCTGGGCGAGAAGACTGACCCCCTGGGCCAGGGCCGCCGCAAAGTCGCCCTGATTGGGGTCGGGCGTGCCGGTGAGAATCCGCGCCGCGACCTGCTCCTCCAGCCGAAAGGGTGTCGGGAGGGCCAGGTCTTCCCGTTCGCCCGCCGGAAGACCGAGCCGGCCGGCCAGGTGGTCGAAGCTCCCTTCGATGGCCAGCGTGGCCGAAGTCAGAATCACCGCCTCCTTCTTGGAGAAGAGGTTCTCCTCGAGCCAGCTACCGACCTCCAGCGGACGGCAGCGCAACGAGGTTCCTCCGGCGCCTTCCGGCTCAATCCAGTAGACCGAATCGGCCCGAGAAGGCGTGAGCAGCTCCTCCAGCGCGGCGAGTGCGGACCGCGCATCCGCGGCAAACCGCTCCGCCTCGAGGATCGGCAGGATCTCTTCCTCCGGCGCGCCGCGGCGCAGGCGACGGATCTCCTCGATCCGGTCATCCACCCGCTCGAGGTGGGAACGAAGGCGATCGCAGAACAGGAGCCCCGAGGGCGGAAAGGGGTCCCGCACCTCGGCATCGATGCCGTACCGCAGCCGGCGGTCGCCGTGCGGGAAGGTTGGCTGGGCCTTCAACTCGCCCCAGAACGCCCGGGCCAGGGTGCCCACTTCCGCGGTGCCTTCCTCCAGTTCGCGCAGAAGCCCCAGCTGCTGGTCACGGTCCACCTTGGAGGGATGCCGGCGCAGGGCGCGACGCAGCTCATCGGTGCATCCGGGCTCTCCTCTCCCCCCGAGCCCCCGGCAGACGGTCTCCAGATCGCGCTCGCCCAGGGCGAAGCTCAGAGGCTCCGCCGCGGCGGCAGCCAGATGATGACCCTCGTCGATCACCGCGGCGCTCCACTCCGGCAATCCGCCTCCTTCGCCGGCCAGGTCGATCACCAGCAATGCGTGGTTGACGATGACGAGGTCGGCGTCCCGCGCCTGGGCGCGAGAGAGCTTGAAGAAGCAGCCGTTCTCGGCCGTGCACCGGGGGGTGGAACAGAACCTGGCGTCTCCCGCGATCGACGGAAGCAGCGCGCTCAGACGAGCGCCGGAACGACCGGCCGGCACCGGCGCTTCTGAAAGATCGCCGGTGGATGTCGTGTCGACCCAGTGGGAGAGCGCGCGCTCCAGCTCCTCCCCCTCGACGGTCCCCCGCACCTCCTCGAGGCGATGCCCCCACCGATTGCGGCAGAGGTAGTTCGCCCGCCCCTTCAGGACGACGGCGCGGAACGGCTTGGGCAGCAGACGCCGGATCCTGAGAAGATCATGGTCGACGATCTGGTCCTGCAGGTTGCGGGTGTAGGTGGAGACCAGAAGGGGGCGTCGGCTGGCCTGGGCCCAGAGAATCCCGGGAATCAGATAGGCCAGCGACTTCCCGACCCCGGTCGGGGCCTCTACCAGTAGCGTGCCTCCCGCCTGGAGCGTGCGGGCGACCGCCCGGGCCATGTCCCGCTGCTGGGGGCGCCACTCGAAACGGGGCGCGAGCACCCGCGAGAGATCCCCGTCCGGGGAGAAGATCTCTTCCACCCGCTGCGAGCTCATCCCGTCCCCCCACCTTCCGCGCGCCCCCGCGGCACGCGGAGAGCCCACGCTAACGGCGAGGCCGGTCGGGGGCAAGGGACATCGTCCCGTAAGGAAGCCACGGAGGGCCGGGCCCCTTTTCTCGGCCTGACCCGGGCTCCTCGACGTGGCCTCGAGGTGGGATGCCCGGAGGCGAGCCGCCCGCGCGCCCGCGTCAATGGCCCGGCCGAGCGTGGACTCGATCTCTCTAATGCTGATGATTAATATAACTTGCTTCTCCTGACACCGCTCTTGGTCGTAAGAAGTAGCCGAGGCGACGCACCCACCGGGCGGGACGGACCCCGTCGGATCGCGATCGTCCACGGATGATCGGCGCGCCGTGGCGTGTCTGACCGCTTCAGGATCGACTCTCTCGGAGGAACGGAAGGACTCTTCGATCCCATGCCTCCCTGCGGGGAGGAGGAGGTTCCCATGAGGAAACTGGGGTTGCCCTGGCTCGTGATCTCGATCGCGATCCTCGGACTGGCGCTCGGAGGATGCTCCGGCAAAGATGGCGAACGCGGTCCCGCCGGCATCAACGGGACCAACGGACAGGACGGTCAGCCCGGTCAGCCCGGTCAGGACGGGACCGACGGAACCGCCACCTGCATGAACTGCCACACTGACGAGTGGGACGCGGCCGTCTTCCTGCTGCCGCTCGAGACGGAATTCGCCGTATCGCAACACAACACCGGCGACACCTTCCTCCGCCGGGGATCGACTTCCGGGCCGGATTGCTCCGGCTGCCACACCAACGAAGGGTACCAGGTGTACGTCACCACCGGGACGACCCAGGCCATTGCGAGCAGCTCTCGGATCAGCTGCTTTACCTGCCACGCTCCCCACACCCGGCAGGACTTCACGCTGCGCAAGACCGGGGCCACGACGCTCAACCAGGGCGGCACCTACAACAAAGGCGAGAGCAACACCTGCGCCATGTGCCACCAGGCGCGCAACCCCAGCCCCGATTTCAACGCCACGGCTCCGATCACCTCTTCGCGCTGGGGTCCGCACCATGGCGCGCAGAGCAACGTGCTCGCCGGCGCCGGCGCCTACGCCTTCCCGGGCGTTACCTATGACGGCGGCCACATGCACAACACCGGGATCGCGGACGGCTGCCTCACCTGCCACATGGGTTCCATCGCCACCGACAACCTCGCCGGCGGCCATACGTTCCGCGTGGTCTACCCCACCTCCTCAGGCGATCGGCTGAACTCCAAGGCGTGTGTCGCCTGCCACTCCGCCTGGACCGACGCCACCGGCATCACCGCCGTCGTGACCGCGCAGACGGCATTCGAGGAGAAGCTGCACGAAATCCGGACCATTCTGGTGGCCAAGGGCTGGATGAACGACGCTACCGGGCTGCTCAACGCCAGCAGCTCCGCGCCGCTCGCCCTGACCGCCGACGAGCGTGGCGCCATCTGGAACTACTACATGTTCGAGGAGGATCGCAGTCTGAGCGTGCACAATCCGAGGTACGCGAACGCTGTGATCGATGCCACCAAGACGTTCCTCGAGGCAAAGAGCCTGTAGGCGACGCGCCGGTCACTCGGGACAGACTTCAAGGGGAGGTCCGCCAACCAGCGGATCTCCCCTCTGCTTTCCCTCTCTCTTCTCTCGGCGGTCCCGGCGACCTCGGTTCTCTCCGATCCCGGCGGCCTCTTCTCTTCGATCCCCGCGACCTCGGCTCAGACTTCGGCGAACCGGGCCGTGAAGTGCCTCAGGAAGGGAGCCTCGTAGGTCATCCGCAGTCCGCGCAGCGCCGTGCGCCGGCCGTGCACCGCGATCACCACCTCGGCAACGTAGTCGATGTGGCTCTGGGTGTAGACGCGGCGCGGGATGGCCAGGCGCACCAGTTCCATGGGCGGATGGATCGCGGCCCCGGTCGCGGGGTCCCGCTTCCCGAACATGACGGACCCGATTTCCACGCCGCGGACGCCGCCCTCCAGATAGAGCTCGTTGGCCAGCACGGCGCCGGGGAACTGCTCCGGCGGGATCTGCGGCAGGAACGCCCCGGCGTCAAGGTACACGGCGTGCCCTCCCGCGGGAATGATCAGCGGGACGCCGTGGTGCTGGAGCTTCTCCACGAGGTACTCGACGGACCGAAGCCGGTAGCGCAGGTACGACTCGTCGAGGACCTCGCGCAGTCCCTGGGCGATCGCCTCGAGGTCCCGTCCCGCCAACCCCCCGTACGTCGGAAACCCCTCGGTCAGGATCAGGAGATTGCGGGCCTCCACGGCGAGCGCATCGTCGTGCATTGCCAGAAAGCCGCCGATGTTGGCCAGGCCGTCCTTCTTCGCGCTCATCGTGGTGGCATCGGCGTAGGAGAACATCTCCTGCGCAATCTCGAGCACGGACTTGTCTTCGTAGCCCGGCTCCCGCCGCTTGATGAAGTAGGCGTTCTCCGCGAACCGGCAGGAGTCGATGACGAACAGCACGCCGTGCTCGCGGGCCAGGCGCGACGCCGCGCGGATGTTCTCCATCGCAACCGGCTGGCCCCCGCCGCTGTTGTTCGTCACCGTCATGATGACCGCGCGAACGTTCGACCCGTGCTCCCCGAGCGCGGCCTTCAGCCGCTCCAGGTCCACGTTTCCTTTGAAGGGGTGGTATTTGGAGGGGATCAGCCCCTCCGGGATCACGAGGTCGATGGCGGTGTCGCCGGTGAACTCGATGTTGGCCCGGGTAGTGTCGAAGTGCGTGTTCCCGAGGTAGACCGCGCCGGGCCGGTGCAGCACGGTGAAGAGGATCTTCTCGGAGGCCCGCCCCTGGTGCGTGGGGATCACGTGCTTGAACCCGGTGATCCGTTTCACCTCGGACTCGAAGACGAAGAACGAACGGCTTCCGGCGTACGACTCGTCGCCGCGCATGATTCCGGCCCACTGCTCGGCCGACATGCTGCTGGTGCCGCTGTCGGTGAGCAGGTCGATGAGGACATCGTCCGCCTTGACGAGGAATACGTTCCGCCCCGCTTCCTCCAGAATCGCCTCGCGTTCGGAGCGCGTCGTCATGCGGATCGGCTCGACCGACTTGATCTTGAACGGCTCGATGATGGTCTTCATGGCGTGGGCCTCCCGGCAGCAATGTCGATGCCTGCCGCACGGCACGGTACCACGCGCCCCGGAGGCGGTCAACGCCACCCTCGCCGTCGGCGCTAAAGCAGGAAGACTCTCACCAGCACATCCGTGATCCCGACCAATGCGGCTCCGGCGATCAGGCCGGCGCAGATCGGCTCCTGCGTGTCGATCCACAGGCGGTAGCCGGGCGTGCCCGGGCGGTGGGAGTGCCGGCGGCGCATCAGCCAGAAGAAACCGGCTCCCGCGAACATGGCGATGGTGGAGTCGGGCGGAATCACCACTCCGAGGCCGATCGCCAGGGGCGAGAGCCAGAACCCGCCCCGGCGCAGGATCCGCACGAGCTCGAGGCCCAACCCGACCACCGCGGCGATTCCCATCGACCAGACTGCCGAGACGGGAATCGGTGAGCGCCCCTGCGAGAAGACGGCCGCCACCAGGTCCGATACCCCCTTCCACTGCAGCGCGGAAGGGAACCCGAACTGGTCCGTGACCATCACGTCCTGCAGGTTCATCCCGGGCCGGAAGTCGGCGAGAAAGAGGAGATAGAAGAGCGGCGTGCTGGCGAGGGCACCCGCCAAGATGCCGATGCAGTGCCCGATCGCCTGCTGGCGCGGCTTGGCTCCGAGCATGTACCCCGGCTTGATGTCCATCAGGAGGTTCGACGCGTTGGACGCCACCTCGGTGCTCATCAGCGCGGTCATGAGATTGGTCGGGGCGTGGTGGGGGTTGAGCGTGCCGAAGAGGAACTGGGGGATCTTCGAGAGCGATCCCGTGGGCGTGATGCCGGTCAGCGCCGTCGAGTTGGCGGCAATCAGGGTCAGCAGGATGATCAGCGGGACGGCCAGGGCCCCGAGCTCCCACCGTACCCCGAACCAGGCGTGGATCATCCAGACCCCGATTGCCCCGATGAGCGGCACTCCGAGATAGGAGACCCAGAGCGGCAGCTCGATATGCGCCACCACGTCTTCCCCGGGGGCCTTCTTGCGGAAGAGGCCGCGGAAAGCGCTCGCGATCACCTTGGGGCGCGCGAACAACGACGCCAGCGCGGCCACGACCATGATCGAGATTCCCCACCAGAGCGCCCAGCTGTTCAGCACGTGGATCCGGCTGTAGCTCCCGTCCGCCCGCGGCGGGATCTCCCCTATCGAGACCATCCACGGAGCGATGACGCAGAAGTTGAGGACCATGCCGACGAGCATGCTGAGAGCCGCGCGGATCCCCATCAGCCCGCCCGCCCCGAACATCGCCAGATCGATGGTGGCGGTCAGACCGAGCTGGCGAATGTCGACGCCGGCCAGGCGCGGGACCGGCCATCGGCCCCGGTCGGCGAGCGCGTAGTACCAGGCATCGACGTTCTCGGGGAGGTGCCAGGCTCTCTTCAAGCCCAGCGTTCTCTCCTGCAGGAACCGCATGATGTTTTCACCCGAGATGAACTTGAGACCCCCGGCGATCAGGGCGGCCCAGCCGAGCGCGCGGGCCTTGAACATGCCGACCGACGCTTCCGAGCTGTAGAGGGTGTCGAGCACCACCCCGCAGGCTCTTCCTTCGGGAAACGGCTGCTGCTCATCGTTGATGAAGCGCCGCTTCATCGGAAAGGCGACCAGGACTCCCAACAGGGATAGGACCACGTTGAACCAGAGCATCTGCACCCAGGGCAGAGGCCGGTTCTCCACCATCATGTACGCCGCCATGCCCGAGATGAGGGGGCCCGTCATGTAGCCCGCGGCCGTGGCGATCGACTGCATGCAGTTGTTCTCGAGAATGGTCATGTCCTTGGCGCCCAGCCGGGAGAGCACCTTGAACATTGAGAAGGCCAGGATGACCGACGTGATCCCGACCCCGAGGGTCCACCCGGTCTTGGCGCCCACGTAGAGGTTGGTCGCGGAGAGAATGCCGCCCAACAGAAAACCGGTCATCGCCGCCCGGAGGGTGAGCTGGGGCATGTCCCCGCGATAGACGTTCTGCAGCCACCAGCGGTCCTTCTGTTCACGGGACCAGCCGGCGACCTGCTCTTCGGTCAGATGCAGCAAGGCCATGGCGCCTCCTCGGCCCGGGGTGCCTCCCGGACGGGTACACGATTGGGGGCAGGGTAGCAGCAACCGAGCGCCGCGCAACCAGCCTCAACGCGACGCAGATCCACGGCGCAAACCGGTCGAACCTCGCGCCATGACGCGACATCTGGCCGCGTGCGCGTACATCGACGAGATCCTTTCCCCGGCCGCGGCGTCGTCGTATCCTGCTTCCTTGTTCGTCTCGGATCTCGGCGCGGCCCCCGGAACCCGCGCCATCGGAGAAGGAGGAGGCATGCGACTCGGGGTGCTGGGTGCGGGAATGCAGGGATTGGCCTGCGTGCTGGACTTCCTGAAGGCGCCGGATGTCCGGGAGGTGCGGGCTTGGGACACCGATGAAACGAGGCTGGGCGAGTTGCGTCGTCGATTCCCCGACGAGCGGCTGCACACCGGGATTCTGGACGCCGGACGACCGGATGATCTCGTCACCGCCTTCACTGGCCTCGATGCCCTGGTGAGCGCCGTCCCGTACTTCCTCAACCTGGCGGTGACCCGCGCCGCCATCGCCGCGCGGGTGTCGATGGTCGACCTCGGCGGAAACACCGACGTCGTCTTCCAGCAGCGCGCGCTCGATGCGGAGGCCCGCGCGGCCGGCGTGACCGTCCTCCCTGACCAGGGGCTGGCCCCGGGCCTGGCCGGGATCCTGGCCACCCACGGCTTCCGCGACTTCGATACCGTGGAGTCGGCCCGCCTGCGGGTGGGCGGTCTCCCGCAGCACCCCCGCGGCCCGCTCGGCTATGCGCTCGTCTTCTCCATCCACGGCCTGTTGAACGAATACTCGGGGGATGCGGTGGGGTTGGAGAACGGCGAGATCGCGCGCCGGCCCGCGCTCGAGGGGCGGGAGGAGATCCGCTTCCCGGAACCGATCGGCCGGTGCGAGGCGGCCTATACGTCCGGCGGCACCTCGACGCTTCCCTGGACCTATCGCGGCCGGGTGCGCGAACTCGACTACAAGACGGTTCGCTACCCCGGGCACTGGGAGCGCCTCCTCTTCCTCCGCCAGATCGGCCTGCTGGACACCGCGCCCCGGGCGGTCGGCCGCAGCAAGGTGGTGCCCCGGGAATGCCTGGCGGCCATGCTCGAGCCGGTGCTCCTCGATCCCGAGGTGCGCGACCTGATCGTGCTGCGGGTGCGGGTGCGCGGCACGCGGGGACACGAGAGCGTGCTTCGGCAGTACGACATGATCGACTACTACGACGAAGCGACGGGCCTCACCGCGATGATGCGGACGACCGCCTTCCCCGCCGCGGAATCGGCCCTGCTCCTGGCCCGCGGCGCGATCGGTGCGAAGGGCGTGCCGGCGCCGGAAGAGGTCATTCCGGGTGCCACGTACCTTCGCGCCCTGCGGGCGCGGGGGATGCAGATCACGGAGACGGAGTCGGTGCGGCGGAAGGAGTAGCCCGCCACGGGCGCAGGCGGGCCCGGCCGCCTGAATGGGGCGGACTCCGCCCAACGGCACCCCATGTCGGGCGGACGGTGTCTCTGCCGGAACGGCGCGGGCCTGAGGTCGCCGATCCGCCCGCACGCGCCGGTGGTTCGCGTCTCACCGGCCCCCGTCGTCGGGCCATCCCCTCCACGGGGACGGCGCGGGCCCGAGATTGCCGGCCGGTCAGCCCGCGCCTCGGGTTCGCTATGGTCGGGCGAACGGTGCCTCCGCGAGAACGGCTCGGGCCCGAGGTCGCCGGATCGCCTGCCCTCGCCTCGGGTGCGCTCGCGGTAAGCGGTCAGCCTGCGGAGCCTTCCCGACCTGACCCGAACTGAGATACAACCC
>CAYYQN010000071.1:0-19559 GCA_964473865.1 uncultured bacterium
GGCCCGGGACGCCTTGACCTCGATTCCCCAGATCTCGCGGTCGACTTCAAGGACGAGGTCCACCTCGGATCCACCGTGAGTGCGGAAGTGCCACGGCCGCGCCTCCGGCCAAAGGTCGCCGGCGCGGCGATGCAATTCGTAGGCGATCAGGTGTTCCAGGAGGAGGCCGCGCTCGTCATCCAGGGGCCGGGTAAGCGGACGACGCAGGAGCGCGTTGCGGACGCCGAGGTCGAAGAGGTAGATCCGCGGATGGGCGATCAGTCGTGCACGATCGGACCCGCTCCACGCGGGAATCCGGAAGACCACGAGGGTATCCTCCAGGACCTCGAGGTAGCGCCGCGCTGTCTCGTAGCTCACTCCGGCGTCACCGCAAAGCGCCCGCAGGTTCAGCACCCGACCCGAAGCCGCGGCCACGTACTCGAGAAGGCGCGCATAGCCGCCGATGTTGCGCACCAGCGACTCCAACTGGATTTCCTCGCGGAGATACGTGTCGACATAGGAGCGGAGATCCGTCGCCCGGGTTTCCGGATCCGTCTCGGCGTAGATTCCGGGGAGAGAGCCATGCGCCAGGACGCGATCGAGATCGAAGTCCTCTGCCATCTCCGCGACGAGGAGGGGATGAAGAGACTGGACGTGAGTCCGGCCGGGAAGCAGGTTCGCCTGCCCGCGGCGGAGCCTGCGCGCGCTCGCTCCCGATAGAAGGAAGCGGAACCTTCCCGGGAGATCGTCCAGGATCACCTGGACCACGTCGAGCCGGTCCGGGTGGGCTACGTAGTCCCGGAAGACCGAAGGGCTGGCCAGGTCGAGGGTCAGGTAAGGCTTGATGGCGCGAAGAAGGGGCGACTTTCCGACCTGCCGGGGGCCCAGGAGAAGGACGCTCCTCCGGCTGCGGGCCAGGATCTGCTGGAGGACACGTTCATACATGTGGGTAAAAACCGGCAGTCTTTACCCATTTGGCAAGAAGAGAAGGAGCCCCTCAGGCCTCGCAGTCCGTGAAAACTCCGTAACCCAGCATCCCACCTGAGTCTACCGCAACCTATGATCGACTCCACGGCCTCACGGAAACTCTGATATCGGTTCTCATCGTTCTTCGGCGGAATGCCTTCCTGGCCAGGGCTCGCCGTTGAGGCCAGAGCCCTCGTCCGTCCGGGCGCAATTCGTCTTCGATCGAGTGTTCGCGGAGCTCGCCACGCGCTCCGGCGCGCGAGTTCCGCCACCCCGGAGTGCCGGCGGCGCGGATCGGAAGGGATCCCCCGGCTCGCCCTACCCCACGATCAGGTTGATGAGCCGGTTCTTCACGAAGATCACCTTGCGAAGCTCCTTGCCCGCGACATGCGCGGCGATCTTCTCGGTGGCCAGCGCCGCCGTCTTCACCGCGTCCTCGGACGAGTCGCGCGCCACCGTCACCGTGCCCCGCATCTTCCCGCTCACCTGCACCGCGATCTCCACGGTGTCTTCCACGCACAGCGCCGGGTCGAACCGGGGCCACGGGGCATCCACGATGCTCGAGCGATGCCCCAGGTTCGACCACGCTTCCTCGGCGAGGTGCGGAGCCATCGGCGAGAGCATCACCGCAAACGACTCCGCGGCGAAGCGGTTCCGGGCCGTCTGCGTGCGCAGGGTGTTGTGCAACTCCATCAACGCAGCCACCGCGGTGTTGTAGGAGAGGTTCTCCAGATCGCGGCCGACCTTCTGGATCGTCTGGTGCAGCTTGATGAGCGCAGGGCGCGGCAGCTCGCCCTCGGGCAGCTTGGGCAGCTCTTCGGCGTACCAGCGCCAGGTGCGCTCGAGGAAGCGATAGACGCCGACGAGCCCCGCCTCGCGGAAGTCGCCCCCCTCTTCATAGGGACCGAGGAACATCAGATTCATGCGGAAGGTGTCCGCCCCGTACTTCTCCACGTAGGCGTCCGGGTTGACCACGTTGCCGCGGCTCTTCGACATCTTGGCGCCGTCTTTGATCAACAGGCCGTGCGCGCGGAATCGGACGAAAGGCTCCTCGAATTCGATCAGCCCCATGTCGTGAAACGCCATGCACAGGAATCGCGTGTACATCAGATGGAGCACGGCGTGCTCGTTGCCCCCGATGTAGAAGTTGACCGGCAGCCACTTCTTCGTGAGGTCCGGGTCCCAGGCCCGGCGGTCGTCGTGCGCCGAGGGGTAACGCAGGAAGTACCAGGCCGAGTCGAGGAAGTTGTCGCTGACGTCGGCATCGCGGTGCGCCGAACCCCCGCACTTCGGGCAGGCGACCCGATAGAACGACTCGATCCGCGCCAGCGGAGACACGCCGGTTCCCAGCGGGCGGAAGTCCTCGGTCTCCGGCAGCACCACCGGGAGATCGGCCTCCGGCACCGGCACGATCCCGCAGCGATCGCAGTGGATCATCGGGATCGGGGGCCCCCAGTAACGCTGGCGCGACACGCACCAGTCCCGCAGGCGGAACTGCACGCGCGGCGAGCCGAGTCCCTTTTCTCCGAGCATGGCGACGATTCCGTTCCAGGCAGTCTGGGAGGGCTGCCCGTCGAACGGTCCGGAATTCACCATGATTCCCTCGCCGGTCCAACAGTCCTCGTCGAACGCCTCCGCCGGACGCCGGATCACCTCGATGATCGGAAGCCTGAACTTCCGCGCGAACTCGTGGTCGCGCGTGTCATGGGCCGGCACCGCCATGATGGCGCCGGTGCCGTAACCGGTCAGGACATAGTCCGCGATCCAGATCGGCACTTCCCGGCCGGTCGCGGGATTGACAGCGTTCGTACCGATGAAGACGCCGGTCTTCTCTCGCGTCGCGTCCATCCGCTCCACCAGGTCCTTGCGGCGCGCCTCCTCACGGTAGGCGCGGATCTCCGGGAGGCGCGAGGGATCGGCCAGCTCCTCGACGCGCGGGTGCTCGGGCGCCAGGACCATGTAGGTCGCGCCATAGACGGTGTCGGGACGCGTGGTGAAGACCCGGAGCGGCTCGCCGCCTCCCGCCACCGGGAAGCAGAGCTCGGCGCCCTCGCTACGGCCGATCCAGTTGACCTGGGCGCGCCGCGTGGTCTCGGACCAGTCGATCCAGGAGAGGTTGTCGAGCAGACGCTGCGCGAAGGCGGTGATGCGGAAGAACCACTGCTCCATGTCGCGCTTCTCCACGCGCGCGTCGGGATGCCGCTCGCAGAAGCCGTCGATCACCTGCTCATCGGCGATGACGGTGGCACAGGCCGGGCACCAGTTGACCGGCGCCTTCGCCCGATAGGCCAGACCGCGTTCGTAGAGCTTCAGGAAGATCCACTGCGTCCAGCGGTAGTAGGCGGGATCGGTCGTGTGCACCTGGCGCGACCAGTCCACCATCAGCCCCATACGTCGGAGTTGCCGCGTGAAATTCGCGATGTTGGCCGGGATCAGCTTGAGCGGGTGCGTGCCGACTTTCAGCGCATAGTTCTCGCTGTGGATCCCGAAGGCGTCGAAACCGATCGGCTCGAAGACCTGGTGGCCGAGATGCCGCCGGTAGCGGCCCTGGAAGTCGACTCCGGTGAAAGCAAAGACGTTGCCGACGTGGAGCCCTTCCGCCGACGGGTAGGGGAACATCATGAGCGTATAGAACGGACTCGTCGCGTCCGCGAGGTCCGGCGTGTGCAGACCGTGGGTTTCCCAATACGCCTGCCAGCGGCGCTCGATCTCCTGCGGATCGTATCCGTCCCGGGGTCTGCCGCCTCCGGCTGCGCCGGGCTCGCTGTGGGTCTGATCGGTTGACATGACGATCCTTCCGGGTTTCTCCTGCCCTCGTCGTCCCGGGGCGTCGGGCCGGGTCACGGCGAAAACGAAAGGATAAGCGATCGGGCGCCGCCCGCGCAAATGCCGGGCCAACGCCGCCTGGGCCCGGAACCGCCGCGCGGACAGGGGGACACGCCATGACACGACGTTCGCAGACGCCGGAGAGGCCGGGGACGAGCGCGGGGGGCATTCTTCCGGTTGTCGCCGGCCGCTTCGACCTCTCTCCGGCCGAGGCGATCCGGGAGCAGGACCGGCTGCGGGGACTCGTCCGCCGTGAGCGGCTGGCGGCAAGCCGGGTGCGCCGAATCGCGGGGTGTGACTGCGCGATCGCCGGCGATCGGCTCTGCGCCGTGGTGGCCGCCTTCGCCTTGCCTCTCGGACGGCGCACCGCGCGCGAGGGGCGCGTCTCGGAGCTGGAACTCGTCGACGTCGCGGAGGCGGTGGTACCGGCCCGGTTCCCCTATGTGCCCGGACTCCTGAGCTTCCGCGAGCTTCCCGCGCTGCTGGCGGCCTTCTCCCGCCTCCGCGTCCGCCCCGACGCGATCCTCTGCGACGGACAGGGAGTCGCCCACCCGCGCCGCTTCGGCCTCGCCTGCCATCTCGGCGTGCTGCTCGATCTCCCGGCGATCGGATGCGCCAAGTCGCGGCTGATCGGCGCGCACGAGGAACCCGGATCCCATCGCGGCGATCGGACCCCGCTCCGCGACGGACGGGAGATGATCGGCACGGTCCTGCGCACGCGGGACCGGGTGCGGCCGCTCTTTGTGTCCGTGGGACACCGCGCCACGCTGCGCGACGCCGTGCACCTGGTGCTGCGGTGCGGAGCGGGGTACCGGCTGCCGGAGCCGACCCGGTGGGCCGACGCGGCGGTGGGGAGGCTTGCGCGGTCGCTGGCCTGACCCGCACGATTCGTGGGCGCGCGGCTCCGACCGCGAGTCCTCGCGCCGCGGCGGCGCTGCGCTCGCGCCGGGCTCTGATCGTCGTCCGGGCGGCCACCCGGGAGGCCGGATCCGCGAGCCGGCCTGCCGGGCGGTCGGACACTCGGTGTTGCGCGCCGTACGGTTCGGCGCCCGGAGGTCTGCCTACAGCAGTTCCACCGCTACCGGCACGAAGCACACCGGCTGATGGAAGTCGGGACGATCGCCGGGAAGCGGTGTGGCCGAGAGATAGCACCGGGACTCGCTCCCCACCATCGCGGTCAGGTTCGCGCGGAACCCAGCGACACTCCCGGTCGCGGCGTCATCACAGGCCTCCGCGAATCCTGCGGGCAGGAGCGTTCGGGGCAGGCTGAGCACTCCGTGCCAGCGTCCGCCACCGGGGCACGCGAAGCCGCGGGCCCGATCGTCGGAGGCATCGGATCCTGCGGCGCCGCCCTCCCGGGTCGCGAAGATGCGCACCCTGCCGCCGGTCGCGGGTCCGCCGGCGTCCGCGTGGCCCGGCGCCGGGACCCGGGGCGCCGCGAAGCAGCCCATCCACCACTCGCCTCCCGGAGACAGGTGGTACTCGCGGTATCCGTCGCCCTCGCGGTCGCCGAGAAACAGCTCCACGACGTCGCGCTGCCACAGACCCGGGCGACAGCGACCGGGAACGGAGTCCTCGAAGACCCAGGCCGGGCCGGACACCCACGCCGCCAGGTGCAGATCCGCATCGTCGAGAACGAGCGCCACCTCGGCGGCTCGCGGAGACGGCGTCCCGCGCCAATCGTGGTCCAGGCGGAGACGGGGTGCGAAGCGCAGGCAGTGCGCCCGGCTCGCGGAATCATCACTTGCAGAGGGCCGGTCTGCTGCGGCGTCCGTGGGGAGCGCCACACCCTCGAACCGCGAGATGCGAATGACACGGTCGATGGCGGTCAGAGCCGCGTTCACACCGGGGCTCCGTCCCGATCGGAGCCGCGCTCCGGCCGGCGCTCCATGCCGGTCGGGGCCGCGCTCACGCCAAGGCTCCGGCCCAGTCGAGGCCGCGCTCGGGCCGGCACTTCATGCCAGTGGGAGCCGCGCTCACCCGAGCGTTCCGTGCCGGATTCCGAGCCGCTCCAGTCGCCGCGCGTGCGTCGCGAGACGGTTCCTGAAGTCCGCTTCATCCCGCGCCTCGCGTGGCGACCAGAGCGCCTCGGCCAGCGCACAGAGCCGGGGAAAGACCATGTACTGCAGGTGTCCCCAATCGCGCATCCGCTCGGTCCAGGTGTTTCCCTGACCGCCGAGAATGCGCCCGGCGCTGGCGTCATCCAGTCCCGGAGGCACCGGCTCGAACGCATAGGCCCGGGCCAGCGGCAGGTCCGCCGGAAAGGCCGGCGGCTCGAGTTCGCGCGGCCCCTGGTAGTGATCGAGGTAGCAGTGCGTCGTGGGCGACATCACCACCTCATGTCCGGCGCGGGCCGCCCGGACTCCGCCGTCGAACCCGCGCCACGACATCACGACCGCGTCTTTCGGCAGCCGGAAGCCCGGACCGTCGCCGGCTCCGTCGAGGATTTCGTCCCAGCCGACCATTCGCTTCCCCAGAGCGGACAGGCGTTGCCCCACCCGGGCCACGAACCATGCCTGCAGGGCGTCCGCGCCCGGCAAGCGCTCGGCCTCCATGCGCCGCCGGCAATTCGGGCACTCGTTCCATCGCGCCTTGGGGCACTCGTCCCCGCCGATGTGCACGAATGGTCCGGGAAAGAGCGCGGCGACTTCGCCGAGCACTGCGTCCAGAAACGCGAAGGTCTCCTCCTTCCCCGCGCAGAAGACGTCTTCGAAGACTCCCCACCCGGAGGGCACCGGCAGCGGCAGACCGCGGCAGGATAGCGCCGGATAGGCGGCGAGCGCGGCGCGGGCGTGGCCCGGCATCTCGATCTCGGGAACCACCGTGACGAACCGCCCGGCGGCGTAGGCAACCACCTCCCGGATCTCGGCGGCCGTGTAGGCGCCGCCGTGGCGAGTGCCTCCTGTGTCCCGCCGCCAGGCCCCGATCTCCGCCAGTCGCGGGAAGCGAGCCACCGGAAATCGCCATCCTTGATCGTCCACCAGATGCCAGTGAAGCAGATTCAGCTTGTGCCCTGCGCACCAGTCGATCGCCTCCTTCACCCTCGCGGCGGGAAAGAAGTGCCGCGCGACATCCAGGTGGAGCCCGCGCCAGCGGAAGCGGGGGCGGTCTTCGATGCGCACCGCCCGAAGGAACGCCGGAGATGGTGGATCGACGGCAGTTCCGCCCTTCGCCGGCAGGAGCTGGAGCAGCGTGTGCAAGCCCCGATAGAGGCCGGCCGGCGCGGCGGCCGTGAGACGCACGCCCCGTGGTGCGACATCAAGGCGGTAGGCCTCGGTATCGAGCGCGGGAAGACCCGGGAGTCTCTCGTTCGCCAACGACTCACCGAGCGGCGCGGCGGGGATCTCCGCCTTACCCCGCGGCTCGGCTCCGGCAACGTGGTCTTCCAGCATCAGGCGGATGGCCCCGCCATCTCGCACGGGAATCACGAAGCCGGCAAGCTCCGACAGCGCCCGGGCGAGCTCGTGGGCAATGCCTCGGGTCACCTCCGCGTGCGCCGGAGAGCTCGCCGACCAGGCCACCGCAATGCCGGGGACGAGGGACAACTCGCCCTTTCCCCAAGCGACATGCGCCGGCCGCGGAAGCAGCATCAGTTCCTCCAGAGCCGGGGCAGACGGTCCCACCCCACCAGCGCCGCGGAAACGCGCCAGTAGCCGAAGTTCCCATCCGGGCCTGCCGGACGAATCTCGTCGATCACGATCTTCACGCGATGGCGCCCGGGACCCAGGTGGTCGGTGAGATCGAATTCTGTCGGAAAGACTTCCACTCCGGGGCACCAGCCGCTGCGGGAATAGTCCGAGGACCAGGAGCCGTCCGCCCAATGCGAAGTGAAGGGGTTGCGATCGCGGAACCGGCGGCAGTCGTCGCGCCAGGGATGGAAACGGGCCACCACCCGGCCGTCGACCGAGATGACGTTCGCCTTGGACTCGAACTCATCGGCATCGCGGCCGTCGGTGCAATGCCCGGTCGAGACGTAGCGCAACACGACCCGCGTCAGACCGGAGGGAACGGTTACCTCGGCCTCAACCCCGCCGCCGTGCTCCTGGCGGTCGAATGAATCGATGAGCACCAGCGGAGCGGCCCAGGTCGGCGCGTCGAACGTCGAGTCCGGCTCGTAGCGCAAAGAGCAGTCGACGCGCCAGGCGGGCGTCACCCAGGTGTCGATGAACGCCCGAAACCGGCGGACTCCGCGCAGCAACGGGGCGAAGTCGGTCACATCGACCTCATGCTCGGTGCGCCCGCCGTAGGCCGTGATGAACCGAACCAGCTCGATATCGGGTTCGCCTGCGCTCGCCAGCCTCAGGCTCCCCGCGCGGTCCCATCGGTCGAACATGGTCCGCTCATCCTGGGGCACCGGCTTGATGGTGAGAAGCGCCTTCACTCGACCTCGCGGCGGGTCGGCGGGCAGGGCAATCTCCGTCGAGACGATCCGCCCGCGGTCCTCGATCTCAACTCCGGGAGTCGCGTAGATCGACGCCGAGTCGGGCGAGAAGTGGATCATGGCGTCCCGAAGGATCGGGAACTCAAGGAGCGTCGGGGCCGCCGGAGCAGGAGTCGCCCCGCTCATCGCCTGACCGGCCAAGGCAACCGGCACGGCTGGCGCGACCGAAGCGGCGGACGCAACCGAACCGGCGGGCGCGACCGGACCGGCCGGGGCAACCGGAGAGACCGACACGACCGGACCGGCAGGCGCAACCCGAGAGGCTGGCGCGACCGGGGCGGCCGCCAGGAGTATGAGAAGCCCGAACATGACTCCGGCTGTGACGCGCGTCGCGTCAACGATGCGCGTGACCATGGACAAGCGCGTGGCCGCAGCGACACGCGCATTCTCCGAAGACCGCTCGGCCATGAGACGGCGTCCGGCCACGATCCCCCGCGTCATGGCGCGCGGACCCGCTGCCTCCGTCATCCGCGCCCGGGGCGGAGCCGAGGCCGGCAGCCCACTCATGCGTCCCGCCACCGGTAGGTGCGAATCTCGAACGGACCCAGGACCAGATCCACCGGGCCCTGGACCGGCATGGGCGCACCCTGTTCGTTCCACTCCACGAGGTCACACTCGACCAGAGTCCCCCGCGCCGGCTCCAGGAAGAGCCGACCGCGCGAGGTCCGTCCCCGCGTCTCGACCACGCGCAGGACCCGGCTCGACTCGGCTTCCGCCTTCTTGACCACTGCCAGCGAGAGGCCTTCGCCTTCCAGCTGTACCGGATACCGCAGTCCTTCCCCGGCCAATCCCTCGAAGAGCAACGGCGGTCGGTTCAGCGCCGCAGCCTCGGCGAAGACCTCCGACTCCTCGAGGCTTCCCGGATGGGGCAGAAAGCTGTAGGTGAATCGATGCTCGCCCTGATCGCAGTCCGGGTCGGGGTTGGCCGGCGATCGCAGCAACGCCAGATCGAGGGTATGGCCATGCACCTTGTAGCCGTACTTGGAGTCGTTCAACAGCGCCGCTCCGTACCCGTCGGCGGAGAGGTCGGCGAAGCGGTGTCCAACCGCTTCGAACCGGGCCAGATCCCAGAGAGTGTTCCGGTGCGTCGGCCGCCGCAGGAATCCGTACTGGATTTCGTAGCTGGCCTCCGCCGCGCGCACCGCCACCGGAAACGCGACCCGGAGCACGCGATGTCGTTCGCGCCAGGAGACGGTGGTCCGAAAGTCGAGCCGCCGCGACCTCGTGCCGAGCCGCACCTCCTGGGTGACCTCCGAATCGCCCAGCTGGTAGCGAAAGCGAATGGTCGAACGGACCGGTCCCTCGCTCACCTGCTCCGCCGCTCGGGCCCGAACCACCTCCACCACTGAGTTTTCGTAGAAGAGGTCCACGTCCCAGGCGTCCCAATCGTTGGGCCGATCCTCGTAGAGCGTGAGCATGTTGCCTCGCGCCCCCGCCGGCAGCACCTCCCGCTCCGCCTCGCGATCCCACGCGCGGATCAGCCCTCCGTCCGGTGCAAACTCGTAACGGACGCGGCCGTTTTCCAGCACGAGCGCCTTGGGGCTGGCTGCGCCCCGCCCCACGCCCACCGGGCCGGCCGGCGCCGCGGCCGCTGCATCCCCGCGGCGCAGCGTGGCGAAGGAGAGTCCCGGAATCGATACCTGGACGAGCGGCACTCCTTCTTCCTCCTGCACCGGCAGCAATCGGCCGCCCTCAGTCAGGACCGCGTGACCGCGCCACGATTCCGGGAGCTCCACCGCTCCGTGGTAGCCATGAGCGTACGGCTGGAAGAGCAGCAGCGATCCTTCTGCGCGCCCGCCCAGGCCCTCTGCCGCGCGCGCGCAAAGCCGCTCGCAGGCCGCGATCGTCTCCCGATGTTCGCGCCGCGTGCGCTCGTAGACCCGGCCGATGCTCGAACCGGGCAGGATGTCGTGAAACTGGTTCAGGAGGAGCGTCTTCCATGCGGAGTCCAGCTCAGCCGCCGGATATCCTTCGAGGGGAGCCGCCGACCAGAGCATCTCCGCCACCCGCAGCCACTCCTCCAGCCGCCGGTTCCCACGCTTCACGTCGGCCTGCGACGTAAGCGTGCCGCGGTGCAGCTCGAGGTAGAGTTCCCCCACCCAGGACGGCAGCAGCTCCCGGCGCGCCCGCAGGCCCTCGAGGAACGTCCGGGCCGGTGCGAACCGCACCCGCGGCGTGCCTTCCAGATCGCCCATTCTCCGCCCGCGCTCGATGTGGTCTTCGTGCGGACCGCCACCGCCGTCGCCCACGCCGAAGAGACAGAGAAACCCATCCAGGAACCCCCGCTCCCGGAAGTTCTCTTCGCCGAGGATCAACGACTCGGGATCGAGCTGGCTGCAATAGGTATTCTCCGGAGGGAAGTGGGCCATCACCGTGCTGCCGTCGATGCCGGTCCAGTTGAACGTGGTGTGAGGGAAATCGTTGAACTGGTTCCACGAGATCTTCTGGGTGACCAGCGCGTCGATGCCGCAACGGCGGAGAATCTGCGGCAGCGCGGCCGAGTAGCCGAAGACGTCAGGCAGCCAGAGGTTGTCGACCGTCACGCCCAACTCGTCCCGGAAGAAGCGCATGCCGTGCAAGAATTGGCGGATGAGCGACTCCCCGTCCGGCAGGTTGCAGTCGGCCTCGACCCACATCCCGCCCTGCACCTCCCAGCGTCCTTCTTCCACGTAACGCCGGATCGCCCGGAAGAGCCCCGGGTAGTGCTCCTTCGTGAAGGCATAGTGCTGCGCCTGGGAGGCGCCGAAGTGGTATTCCGGATATCGCTCCAGGAGGCCCAGCTGGGTGGAGAAAGTCCGTGCACACTTGCGCACCCCTTCCTCGACCGGCCAGAGCCAGGCGGTGTCGAGGTGGGCATGCCCGACCGCGGTGACGGTCAGGGCCGAGGCTGCCGCCGGTCTGTACAAGGCGCGAGCGATGATCTCTTGCGCCTCCTGCAGCCGACCACGGTCTCCGGCGCAGCGGCTTGCCGCGGCGGCCCCGGCGTGGAGCAGCCGCGCCCGGCGGGTTGCTTTGGCCGGCAGCCGGCGGATCAGGCCCAGGAGCACGCGCAGGTCCTGGGCAAGATGCCACGCCGAATCGTCGAGCACCACCAGGCGCGCGGCCCGGATCCGGGGTTCCCACCGGCCGTGGCGTTCGGGATCCGTCGGAGCGGGATCCGCCTCCAGGGTGATGCCGAAGAGGGCAGCCGCGGAAACCTCTGCCCAAAGCTCGATCTCCTCTCCACCGGCGGCGCCCGCCAGGAGGGGCACCAGCTCGCGGCGGAACGACGGGTCCCAGGTGGATCCCACCGAGACTCCCTGCAGGATCTCCCCGGTGTCGCGATAGACCAGTCCCTCCCCCCCAAGGTCGAGTCGCGCCGCCACGGCCCGTCCGCGCCACGCTTCCGGGGTCCGCCCCCGCAGATGAAACCAGGCGATCTCCCAGGCCCGCCCCCAGACCTCACCCTCGAAGATCGCGCCGCCTTCGACGCGCCTTCGTTCGGCGAACGGTACCGCCTCCCGCGTCGCCGAGACCGTGACCGACATCGGTAGCTCTTCCGCCACGCGTGACGCGCGCAGCCGGGCCTCCCACCGTTCGAGGCGCCGCACCACGAGCTGTTCCATCTTCGGGTCCATTCCCACCCCCTGCCACCCGCCATTTCGATCCCGCCGCGCGGTCCCGATCCAAGAGTCGCCCCGGCTCCGGCCGACACCGGGCCCAAGCGCGCTTCGCCTGCCCCCCCGGCCGGCGCAGTCTCACTCGGGGCGCACGAAGCCGTCGTCGGCGTGGTCCCGCTCGCGTCCGCGCAGGATACGGAACATCCGTCGCAGATCCAGAGCCCCCCCCGCGGTGAACCAGACCACGGTGATGCAGGCGAGCCCGATGTTGATACCGAGCTGGATCTTCCAGAACAGCATCCAGGCGTCGTCGCTCACCTCGTGCGAGAGGTTGTACACCAGGCCCACCAGGAAGACGGCAAACCACGCGAACGTCCAGACGTAGTTCGCAACATAGATGATCTTGTCTCCGCGGGAGAAGCCCGGCCCCCAGCCGAGCGACCGCCAGCCCCGGGGCGAGTCGGCGCCCCCCTCTCCCGGAATCGCGTGGGCCCCACGATGCAGCAGACGGTCGAGGTCGAAGACGGTTCGCTTACCCAGGAGCGACACCAGGACAAAGACCAGCGAGGACGCCCCCATGGCCAGGGCCCAGAACTCCTGGCCGTTCACAGGGAAGCCGGGCTGCAACTGGTGGATGATGATCCCGCCCACCGCCACCAGCGAGCCGGTGGTCATCGCCGCCCAGGCCGCGCCTGCCGTCCCGCGCCGCCAGTAGAGCCCGCCGATGATGATCGCCCCCGATCCCCCGGCGAAGATCGCCCCGGTGATGGCGAAGAAGAGGAAGATGTACTGCGTCTGCCGGAAGATCAGGCTGAAGCAGAAGATGAAGACCGCCACGAAGAGGATGGCCAGGCGCAGGGCCCGCAAGTGCGCCTTGGTGGAAAGCGGCCGGCCCCGGAGCGGGATGATCACGTCCTGCACCAGGATGCTGCCCCAGGAGTGCAGGTAGGTGTCGAAGGTGGTGATCGACGCGCACAGCATCAGCGCGGCGAAGACGCCCACCAGTCCGACCGGCAGCAGCTGCCGCATGACCAGCGGCACCTGCAACTGGCTGCGCACCGCCTCTGTCTCCGCCGCCGGCAGAAGCCCCTGCACCGCCTGAGCGACCGCCGCGTAGCTCGGATGGTGCAGCACCGTGTAGGCCACGATCGGCACGAACCCGAGCATGACCGCCTGCGGCATCCCGCGCCAGAGCCCCAGCACCCCCGCCATCTTTGCCTCATGGGCGTTCACTGCCGAGGAGTTGTACGCCTGGGTCCCCTGCCACGACATCGTGCCGTACAGCACGCCGATCACGCCGATGAGGAAGTACCCGAGGTTGAAGTCCTTGACCTGGCTGGTGTGGAACGGGTTGATCAACGAGGCATCCCGGGGTGCTTGTTGCAGCGCCTGGACAATCACGTTCCAGTCGACTGTGAAGACGAAGAAGAGCGTGATCGCCAGCAGGCCGGCATTGACGAACGCCCCCTGCAGGAAGTCGGAGACGATCACCGCCACCTGGCCGCCGGCGAAGACGAAGAAGAGAGCCACCGTTAGGAGGAGGATCATCACCAGGGCGAACGTGGACACCGCAATCCCCAAAACCGGCACCGTCGGGGGCAGCCCGCAGAAGTGGATGAAGAAACGCGCTTCCACCGCGGGAAAGATCCCCATGTTCACGATCCCCGCGAGAAACGCGATCGTTCCGGTGTAGATCCGGAACCGCCGGCTGTAGCGCAGCTCGAAGAACTGGGCCAGAGTGAGGCAGCGGGTCTGCCGGAAACGATAGATGACCCACCCGGAGACGGTGACGAAGAGGAGGATCACGCCCATGGTCATCCCCCACCACTGCATGGAGAACCCGGCCACGAGATTCATCTCGAGGTTGCCGACGATGGTGATGGCGCCCAGGGCCGCCACGCCGGTCGAGACCGTGATCAGGTACCGCCCCGCGGTGCGCCCGGCGGCGAGGAAGTCGGCCACGCTCCGCATCTGCGAGCGACTTGCCAGAACGCCGCCCACCATCAGGGCGAACACCGCGACCACGATCGCCCAGTCGACGCCGGTCAGGACCACGCGATTCTCCTTCCTTCGCCCCGCCCGTTACGGTTCACCGCTTGCTTCGCGCCCCTCGCCCTTACGGCTCGGTGCGCCAGCCACGGCCGTCATCCCTCAGGTGCAGCGTTCCCCGGCCATCCGCCGACGGCACGGTGATCTCAAACCCGCTCTGGGTCGTGCGGAGGTCCAGCGCCCCCGCCGGAAAGCCCGGGAGTTCCCGCGGGTCGCCGCTGTAGCGCCCGGTGCGCTCGAACTGCTCCTTCTCGGCGTAGTACGCGAGGCGCAGCGCCCAGCGCGCGGCCGCGTCGGCCTCGGCGCGCACGCTCGGCGCCGGCGATTCCGCCGCCGGCCCGCAGAACTGCACCACGCCCCACATCTCCGGGTAGTGCATGGCGATCAGCCCCTGGGGCGACCAGGTCCAGTTGTCCTCGGGGAACGGCCGGCCCGTCGAGGGATCCAGGCGCTTGTCATAGCCGCGTTCCCCGGCAGGGCTGCCCAGCGACGGAGGGGCCTCCGTGCCCCGCGGCACCGTCTGCCATTCCACCCGGGAGAAGTTCACGCGCCACTGATCGCCTTCGGCCGGCGGGGCCGTCCGGTGCGCGCACTCGGAGAGAACCACCCAGGGAAGAGCGATCTCCACGCTCCATCCCCGGTCGTGGTCGCGCGGATCGTTCAGGGTCCCGTCGAGATGCACCGCGGTCTTGAGTCCCGCGATGTCCCACGCGTTCACGGCGGGCCCGCCGTCACGGTAGGGACGAAGAAGCAGGAGGTCCCAGACCGTATTGAGCGCATTCAACTCCAGTTCGTAGTACTCGTGCGTGTCGCCGTCAGGATCGATGAAGACCTCGAAGTCGTTCTCGTGGTAGATCACCATGTCGCGCCGGTCGTAGGTGGCCCAGAGGTCCGGCTCCTCCATCTCGGCCGCCACGTAGAAGCAGCGGTCGTCGAACAGCATCTTGGCCCGGGTCCGGAAGCGCGGCGCGGGACGGATCGGCCCTTCGATGTCTCCGAACAGCTCCGTCCAGGGCGCGGCCTGCCAGGCGAGTTCGTCCAGCCGGCCGTCAATGACGGGAGCCACCGGTGCGTGCGCGCAGGCGTACGCGCGCGGCGCGTACGGAATCGCGGGGACGGAAAACTTGCGTCCCTCCAGCGGGGCCGGAGGCGGCAGGGGCGGCTGGCCGGAGAGAACCGCCGTCGTCGCCGCGGTCGGATCGACCTCCGCGGCAAGAGCACCGGACAGGCCCCCGCCGGCAGGGGCCAGGATGATCACCCAGAGAGCCGCCACGCCCGCCGGCGGCAGCCGAAAGGACCTCGTCGGCATCGCCCCTCCCCACTCCGGACCACACCGGCGGAATCCTGAGCGGCCGCCCACGCGACTACCCGGCGCGGCAGGCCGCCAGCATCTCCTCCACCGTCGCGGTAGCCAACCCCACGCAGGTGTCGGCCGCACCGTAGTATAACAGCACGCGGCTCTCGGCCGGGATGAACCCGTCCACGTCCTCCGACTCCGCCACCCAGCCGCTCGGAAAAACGACATTCGGCACCTGCCCGACGCACTCATAGGGCTCGCGCGGCTCGAGGCAGTTCCACCGGGTACGCGCCAGCACCTTCGACGGGTATTCGAGGTCGAGCAGCATCAGCCCAGCCTGGTAGATGTTCACGCCGGCGAAGTGGGTGGCGACCCCGTGGTACGCCAGGAGCCAGCCTTCCCGGGTGCGCAGCGGCGGTGGCCCGGGACCGATCCACTCGTCCCAGTAGTGCGGCCGTCCGCGGGCCACCTCGGCAACGGTCTCCCACCGCCGCAAGTCGTCCGAGATCACGAGCGCGATGGTGTTTCCCGTGGGGGGCGCTCCGGCCCGGGCCGCGCGATTCGGCCGCGTGAGCATCGCGAAGCACCCGCCGATCCGCGCCGACAGGAGCACGCCGTTGCGCTGGTCCTCGTCGCCGGCGAGCCCCAAGAACTCGAACGACTCGAAGTCGAGCGTCCGCGCGATCCCGATCCGGCAGCCCGCCGCGGTGTCGAGCGCCACCGTGATGTAGTAGGCGCCCTCCAGCCGCGTGATCCGCGGGTCGTAGACGTGGAAAACCGGCCCCGGAAGCCGCTCGATTCCGTCCAGGACGATCTCCCGATCGCGCACCCGAACACGAGCGCCGTCGTCGCTCTCCGCCGGCACCAGGAACGTCTCCCGCCCCCGGTTCTGCACACGGAGCAGCAGGACGATTCGATCGCAGAAGCGAACGGCACCGGGGTTGAAGACCGCGCTGACATCGCTCAGGTGCGGCCGCGTCGCCGGGATCTGCTCGCGCGTGAGGATCGGATTCTGCGGATGGCGGGTCAGCGGCATGCGGCGCTCCCCTGGTGATGATCGCTGCAGGGCCGGTCGGAGCAGACCAGATGAAAGCGAGCCTGTCAATCGGTCCGGGCGGAGGGGGTGGCCCGCCGGATGAACCCGGCTGCCGCGCGCGAGCGCCTCCTCCCCGGGTCTCGCCGATCTTCGGACTGTGGCTGTAATTCATTGCTATACCATGTCATAGAAGATCCTGATCGCCGGCCGTCGGACCCTCCCGGACCGGGCCGATCCTCTCCCCGCCGCGACGCGAGCGCCACGGATGCGTGCCGGGCCCGCAGAGCAACGAGTATACTGACCGTCTGTCGAAGAGAACCGCGTAGCCAGGAAGTGCCCATGCCGGAAGAGACCACCATGCTCCACCGCGACCAGGTTGTCCCCGCGGTCCTCGCCATCGCCTCGGTCCTCCGCAAGGCCGGCGGGCAAGCCTGGGTCGTCGGAGGTGCCGTACGCGATCTTCTCCTGAAGCGCCCGGTCAATGATTGGGACCTGGCCACGGATCTGCTGCCGGAGGCGGTCGTCCCGCTCTTCCGGCGCACGGTGGCGGTCGGGATCCGGTTCGGCACCGTGCGGGTGCAGCATCAGGGAACGGAATGCGAGGTCACGACGTTTCGCCAAGATGGTCTCTACGGCGACGCCCGGCGCCCCGATGAAGTGAGCTTCACCCGCCGCCTCGAGGACGACCTGGTCCGGCGCGACTTCACCATCAACGCCCTGGCCTGGGATCCGGTGGACGGCCGGCTCGAGGACCCGACCGGCGGCCGGGCGGACCTCGCCGACCGGCTCATCCGCGCGGTCGGGGATCCGGTGGAGCGGTTCACCGAAGACGGGCTGCGCCTGCTTCGCGCGGTCCGTTTCGCGGCCCAGCTCGACTTCGACATCGAGCCCGCGACCTACCGCGCGCTCCTGATATGCGCGCCGCGAATCGAGCGGATCTCGCCCGAACGGGTGCGGGAGGAATTCGACCGCCTGCTGCAGGCGCCGCGCCCCTCCCCGGCCCTCTCCGTGCTCCATGAGACGGGACTCCTGCGGCGCGTGCTGCCCGAGCTGTCGGCGTGCTACGGCGTCACGCAGAACAAGCACCACGCCTACGACGTCTTCCACCACACGCTGGCGGCCGTCGACGCGGCGCCGCCCCAGCGGCGCCGGGTTCGCCTGGCCGCGCTCTTCCACGACGCGGGGAAGCCGCGCACGCGGGGTGAGAAGGCTGGAGTGACCACGTTCTACGCGCATCAATCGGCGGGCCGGAGGATCGTCGACGCAGCCTTCCGTCGCCTGCGCTATCCCAACGAGGATCGCGAGCGGGTCGGCCATCTCGTGCAGCATCACATGTTCCACTACCGCCCCGAGTGGACCGACGCGGCGGTGCGCCGGTTCCTGCGGGACGTCGGCGAAGAGCACCTCGAGGACCTCTTTGCGCTGCGCGCCGCGGACTCCGCGGGGAACGGCACCCGGCGGGGTGGCTCTCCCGAGCTCGACGAGCTCCGCCGTCGGATCGCCATCGAAGTGGAACGGCGCAGCGCCCTCACCGTGCGCGATCTCGCGATCGATGGACACGACCTGATGCAAGAGCTCGACCTGCAGCCCGGGCCGGAGCTCGGGCGGATCTTGCGCGCCTTGCTGGAGGAAGTCCTGGACGACCCCGAGCGTAATCTGCGGGAAACGCTACTATCCCGAGCTCGGGAGATTCACGCCGCAGCCGCGGGCGGCCGGCGTCAAGAAGATCCGCACGCGGGCCGATGACCGATCCAGCGGGGCGCTTGGATACTCAGCCGACAGCGCCGGCGCAGAGCCACGGATCGTACGAGGCGCGAGAAGGAGACGCCGGTCATGCCACTATCCTGGAGGGAAGAGTACGCCGTCGGGATCCAACGCATCGACGACCAGCATCGCGAGATCTTCGCGCGCATCGGCAACCTGTTCCACGGGCTGCAGCAGGGCCAGGGCAGCGAGGAGCTGCGCCGGACCTTTGCGTTCCTTGAGGAATACACCCAGACACACTTCCGGGATGAAGAGGAGCTGATGGCGGCCAGCCGGTACGTCCTGCTGCCACAGCATCGAGCCGAACACCAGGCGCTGATTCGTCAGCTGGCGGTCTGGCGAGCCGGCGTGGACCAGGCGGACCTGCGCCTGATCCTGCAGGCCGCCACCATGCTCGGCGAGTGGTTGCGCAGACACATCGCGGGCAGCGACCAGGCCCTGGCTCGGGTGGTCCAGGGCCGCCAGGAGGCCGCGTAGCCGACCCGGATCCGGCGATTCTTTGCGAGCGAACACGCGTCCGCGCTTGACCCTGCCCGCGGACTGCGCTTCGATCTCTTGTGGTGGCGGGGCGCGAGATTCGCCGCAGCCTCCGCCAAGGCCGGCGATCCCACAGGTGACAGGCGCAGATGCGAGGACCCGCTCGACACCGTCACGACGCCCGAACCGTCTCCGCCCGAACCGTCTCCGCCCGGACCGCGCCGTCTGGGATGGCCGGCGCCGCACTCCGGTCACGCCCACTCGCCGCCATGCTGAGCGTCCTCTCGGTGACTGCGGCCGCAGTCTCCCCGGACCCGGCCCTCCTGGCGGCAGGCGCCGCGGCACCCCGATCCACGTCTTCCCCTCACGCCTGCGTGCTCACCGGGACCGTGGCCGACTCGCTGACCGGGCGGCCGGTCGCTCAAGTCTCGGTCAGTCTGCCGGACGGCCGGGGCGCCGGCTTGAGCGACGCGAACGGGCGCTATCTGATCCCGGGTGTCGCCCCGGGCATTCAGGAACTGCGCCTGCGTCACGTGGCCTACGATGCGGCATTGCGCCAGGTCGCCGTGCCACAACGGTGCGATACGCTCGTGTTCGACCTCCGCCTTCGCCCGCGCGTCTTCACGGTGGAGGAATTGCGGGTCCAGGCCGACCGGGTGGTTCCGCTGACGGACGGCGAGGAAACGCGCTACCTCGTTCCCCGGCGCATCATGCGCAGCTTCGGGGCGGACCGACCGGTCGACATCGTGCGTCGACTCCCCGGCGTGGTCCTCCTGGGGGATCGTCCCTTCTTTCGTGGCGGGGGTCTGGAGCACGTGTTGCCGATGCTGGACGGAATCCCCGCGCGGGAGCCGCTGAAGGGGCAGTGGATCCTTCCTCCACCGGACGCGCTCCAGGTCGCGCAGTTCACCCCCGGAGCGTTTGACGCGCGCTATGGCCAGACCCTGGCCGGCGTCTGGTCGCTCGAACTGCCGGAGGGTTCCGCGCGGCACATGCTGCGTGCCGGCGCGGAGACGGACCGGCTCGGCAACGGGTGGCAGAGCCCCCAGACCACCGACATCGTCCGCCTGACGGCGGGCGGCCCGCTCCCGGTCGCCGGACTCGCCTACTCCGCCTCCGGCCAGG
>CAYYQN010000072.1:0-19084 GCA_964473865.1 uncultured bacterium
CGCCCCGAGTTGGCGTTCGTGCATCCCGTCTCGCGACCCTCCGGGTCCACCTGGGCTGCCGGCGCCGGCGGTTTCTCCAGCGCTCCCGGCGCCGCGCGGGCGTCCGCCGCCGCTCGGCCCGTTGCCGCTCATGCCGCCGGGCTGGCCTTGGCGACCGGCAACCCCCGGGCCGCCGGCGCTGCTCGGGCCGCCGCGGGACGTGTCACCGGGCAGGCGAAACCGCAGCGCGGCGTTGGGGATCCGCAAGACATCGTCCGCCTGCCGAATCAGGATGGTGACGTTGGCGGTCATGCCGGGCAGGAGCTTGAGGTCCGGGTTGTCCACGAGGATGACCACCGTGTAGGTGACCACGTTCTGGATGGTCTCGGGCTGCAGTCGCACCTGCTCCACCGTTCCGGAGAAGCTGAGGTCCGGGTACGAGTCGACCGTGAAGGTGGCCGACTGCCCCTCCCGGATCACGCCGATATCGGCCTCATCCACCGCGGCCTCCAGCTGCATGCGCGTCAGGTCGTTGGCGATGGTGAAGAGCGTGGGAGCGGACAGGGATGCCGCGACCGTCTGCCCGACATCGACACTGCGGGAGATGACGACCCCGTCGATCGGCGAGAGGATGGTGGCATAGCGGAGGTTCGTCTCGGCCCGCTCCAGGCCGGCCCAGGCAGACTGCTCCGAGGCGCGGGCCGCGTCGAGCGCCGTCTGCGCGGCATCCTGCTCGGACTGGGAGGCCAGCCCCTGCGCGCCGAGCGCGAAGACCCGCGCGCTGTCCCGAAGCGCCTGCCGGACCTGCACTTGGGCCCGCTCGCGGTCTGCCCGGCTCTGGGCGACCTGGGCCCGGAGAAACGTGGGGTCGAGCTGCGCGAGAACCTGGCCCTTCCGCACCCGGTCATTGAAGTCGGCGTTCAGCGCGGCGATGGTGCCGCTCACCTGGCTGCCCACCTGGACCGTGGTGACCGCCTTCAGGTTCCCGGTCGCCGACACCTGGGCCCGGACCACGCCCCGCGAGACCGGCTCGGTGCGCCAAACAAGCGGCCGGTCGCGACGCTGGCTCGCCTGGACCGCGATCAGCGCCAATGCCAGGAGAACGATCGCTCCCGGGATCCAGATCCGTTTCCTCCGCATCAATACCCCCTTCGGTGCCTTGGATGCGCGCACGCCGCCGGGAGCGGGGACCCCAGCCCCGGTCCCGGCGACCTCCCATCGTACCAGAGGACAGGCGGGTCGGTTCGCGGCAGAATTGGACCGGAGGCGGCGTCAGTCGCCGGCGACCACGTAGGCGATCCAGCCGGGGCAGATTTCCACCCGGCTGGTCCGGCGGAACACTCCGTTTCCGCCGTGGGTCCTGTGGTCGGTGCCTTCCCAGTAGACGACGGACTTGGGGAAACCCGCCTCGGCCAGGATTTCCCGGATCTCCGGAATCGTCCAGAGCCTCCAGTCGTAGGTGAAGGCCCGCTTCATCATGGTTCCGTCGCGGAAGCGGAAGTGGATATGGAACCGCGTGAGGCCGGTGATGGGGTCGTAGCTCTTCTGCTCCCACACGTACGTGAATCCGTGTTTGCGCCGGTTTTCTGTCGTGAGCGCCTGCGACTCCCAACCTCCGAAGATGTCCAGGATGAAGACTCCGTGCGGCGCCAGCGCCGCCCGCGCGCTGCGGAAGTATTGCCGCAACATCGCCCGATCGTGGAAGACCATGTAGGAGAAGTTGAGGGCGGCGGTGACGTCCGCGCGGGGCCGGCGCACGGTTCGGACATCGGCCTGGAAGATCTTCAGACGCCGCGCCGCCTCGCCCAGGGGTTCGATGTGCACCCGCCGGCCCCAGGCCAAGGTCGGTCCGTCGAGATCGACTCCGATCGCCTGGTTGTCTCGCCGCTTCCGGACCCAGGCTGCGGCGACCGCCGCCGTACCGCAGAAGTCCTCGCGAAGGACGCGGGGGAGCGATCCGTTCCACTCGCGGTAGATGCGGTCGAAGAACTGGATGTCCGCCTCGGGGGACTGCACCGAGGCTTCGTACAGGGCATGTCGGTCGCGGTCGGGGCCAGGTCGTGGCATTGTCTCCTCCAACATGGGTGCGCCGCCCGCACACGCGGGCGAAGGGTCGCATTGTAGAGGACCGCTCCGCACGAGGTCCAGCCTCCGGATGCGAAGACCGGAGCCGGTGGGCGACCCAGGCGCTCTGGCGACGTGTCTCAGCGTCCGGCGAGCAAAACGATTCCGCCCACGGTGAGGAGCATCCCGACCAGGGTGCGCGCGCTGAGCGCCTCGCCGCCCAGGGCGATGGCGGCCAGCGCCCCGAAGAGCGGCGAGGTGAAGGCGATCGGCATCACTCGGGTCAGCGGCGCGCCCTTGATCGCGGCGTAGAAACAGAGCATCCCCACCGCGCCCGCCACGACTCCGCCGCCGATCACAAGGTAGAGGAGCGGCCGCGGGCCGGCCTGCGGGATGGTCTTCCATTGGGGGAAGCTCACCGCGCCCAGAATGGCGAGCGCGATGCCGGTCCGGATGGTGATCCCCACCTGAGGCGAGAGATGCCCGAGGTGGAGCCCCTTCTTCTCGAAGTACCCGCCGAGGCCCCAGGCCGCGGCCGTGACCAGCGCCAGCAACTCCGGCTTCATCGTCTAATCCTCCTGGCGTGATCCACGCCCGCCGGCTTCGGGCTTCCCTCCTGCAATCGGCGCCAGTAGGCCGCCGCGGTCGGATTGCGGAAGCTCCCCATCACTTCGCTTGACTCCAGCACCACCACGAACGCCTGCGGGTCCTCTTCCTGGACGATGTCGCCCAGCTCCCGCAATTCCGCCCGGGTGACCACGCAGAGCAGGGCGTCGATCTCTTCGTGGCTCCACGCGCCCTCGGCCCGGATGACCGTCATGCCCCGGTTCATCTGGCGGAGCACCCGAGACCGGATCGGTTCCGGCCGCCGGGTCATGATGAGAAACGCCTTGCGCCCCCGCGGCCCCTGGAGGGTGTCGATCGTCTTCCCGGTCGCGTAGATCGCCACCAGCGTGTACATGGCGAGCTCCGGCGTGCCGATGAGCCCGGACACGATGACGAGAACGCCGTTCAGGGTGAGGAGAACCTCGCCGACTCCGATGCCGAAGCGGCGGTTGACGACGACTCCCAGGATGTCGAATCCACCGAGCGAGCCTCCCGCCTTCAGGGCCAGCGCGGTGCCGGTCCCGCCCAGGAGTCCGCCGAAGACCCCCGCCAGGAGCGGGTCGCGGGTCCACGGCAGGACGGGGGCATAGTCCGCCAGCAGCCAGGCTGCCAGGACCGCAAACCCCGACCGCAGCGCGAATCCCCGTCCGACATAGCGCGCCCCCAGGGCGAAGATCGGCACATTCAGCAGGGCCATGCCCAGTCCGAGAGGAAGACTGGTCAGCCGATTCAGGAGGAGCGCGATTCCGGTGACGCCGCCCGAGAGGATCCGGTTCGGCAGGATCAGCCCGCGGAGCGACAGGACGAAAGCGGCGATCCCGGCCAGGAGCAGCAGCGCGCGCCAGCCTTCACGGATCGCGCGGCGGGAGCGGGACGGCTGCCAACGACCGGAATCCACCGTGGCGGCGCTGGCGGTCGTGTGTGGCGCCCGATCCGCATGCGGTGAGTCGGACATGCCGGCGATTCTAGCAGGGTCCGGCGGAACCCGGCTAGCTGCGTCCGTATCGCCGGTAGGCCGTTCGGGTCGGCCGGCGTCGTTCCGGAATGCTCCCGCCGGCGCGAGGTGGCGGTCCGGCCGTTGGGAATGGTCCCGTCTGCTATGCTCCGGCCGTGCCGGGAGGAGCCTTGTCGAGAACCGAACCGCCGCCGGAACGCGCGGAGCCGCGCGAGGTCGAGTTGAAGCTCGGCCTGCCCACGACCGCCGCCTATCTGCGCCTGCGCGGCGCCCTGGACGCGGCGGGCGGGCTTCGGCGCGTCGTGCGCCAGGAGAACCTGTACTTCGACGGAGCGGACGGGGAGTTGTCGGGCGCGTCGATCTCCGTCCGCGTTCGCGTCGAACGCGCGGAGCAGGCGGTCCGGACCTTGCTCACCGTGAAGGCGGCGTCCCTCCGCCGGGGAGAGATCATGGAGCGGGCCGAATGGGAGTGCGCCCTGGCGCTCGACGTGGAGTCGCTGCGGGCGGACCCGTCGCGGCTCCTGACCCTGGACCTCGATCCGGTACGGACCCTGCGGCGACTCTCGCCCGACCTGCGAGCCTTGTGTTTCCTCGGCGGGATCACGAATGAGCGCCGCGTCTATCGAGTGGCGCTCCGCATGCCGGCGCCTGGCGATTCCGCGGGGGATGAGTCGAGGCCGCCGGACGCGGCGACGCCAACCGACGCGGGGATGCTCGTTGAGACGACCTGGGAACTCGACCGCGCGGCATTTCCCGACGGCTCGATCGATCACGAGCTGGAAGTGGAGCTGGGAGGCCTGCCCTGTGGAACGTCGGCGACAGCGGCGGTGGCCGCGATTCGTGCGGAGCTGGCTCGGTTGGGGGTGCCGACGGTCGCGCAGCTGAAGACGAAGCAGATGCGGTTCCGGGAGCGGATCCGGCGGTGAGCGGAAGCGAAAGGGATCGGCGACTCCGGTCCGGAGGGAGCAAGGATGCCGTCACTCGATGACAACGCGACCGTATCCCAGCGCATCGAAATCGCGCCCGGACTGATGATCCTCCGGATCGTTCCGGACCAGCTTCCATTCACGTTCCAGGCGGGGCAGTACACCGTGCTGGGCTTGCGGGGCGCGGCCGGAGACCCCGACAAGCTGATCCGCCGCGCCTACTCCATCGCCTCGTCGAGCCGGGCGGACGAGTTCCTCGAGTTCTATCTTGCTCTGGTGCCGAGCGGGGAGCTGACGCCGCGGCTCTTCGAGCTCAAGGCCGGCGACCGGCTCTTCCTGGGCCCGAAGCCGACCGGCATGTTCACCCTCGCGCGGGTTCCGCGGGACAAACACGTGATCCTCGTGGCGACCGGCACTGGCCTCGCGCCGTACATGAGCATGCTCCGGTCCGAGATCGAGTGCGGAGGCGCGCAGAAGGTGGTCGTGCTGCACGGTGCGCGGTATTCCTGGGACCTGGCCTATCGCCCCGAGCTCCTCGCGCTGGCCCGGGACTGCGCGAACATCAGCTACGTTCCGGTGGTCTCGCGGGGAGAGGATGACCCCACCTGGAGCGGATCCACCGGCTACCTGCAGGACGTTCTGTTTTCCGGCGAGGTCGAGCGGGTGTCGGGCGTCCCGGTCTCGCCGGATCACGCGCACGTCTTCCTGTGCGGGAACCCGGGCATGATCGAAGCCGCCAAGGCCCGCCTGGTGGGGGAGCGCGGCTACGTGCCGGACCACCGGAAGGAGATCGGCACCCTGCATCTGGAGGAATACTGGTGAACCGCCGTTTCACTCTCGCGAGCTGGAATGTCAACTCGATTCGCGCGCGCGGCGGTCACGTCCTCGACTGGCTGCGCGCGCGCCGCCCCGACGTCCTGGGGCTGCAGGAACTCAAGGCGGAGGAGCACGACTTCCCGGCGCCGGCCTTCCGGGAGGAAGGCTGGCAGGCCGCGGTGCACGGCCAGAAGACCTGGAACGGGGTGGCGCTGCTGGCGCGGGAGCCGCTGGAAGATGTGCAACGCGGTATTCCCGAGTTGGCGGATGATCCGCAGGCGCGCATCATCCGCGCTCGCGTTCACGGCGTGCGACTCTACAATCTGTACGTCCCGAACGGGGAGTCGGTCGGATCGGAAAAGTTCTCCTACAAACTGCACTGGCTCGAAGCGCTGGCGCGACACCTGGAGACCGCCTGCGATCCCGCCGAGCCGCTGGCGGTGTTCGGAGACTTCAACATCGCACCGGAGGATCGCGACGTGCACGATCCCGCGGCGTTTCGCGGGCGGGTCCTCTTCACCGACGAAGAGCACGCCGCCCTGGAACGGCTCCGCGACTGGGGACTGGTCGACCTCTTCCGCGCGTTTCATGATGAGAGCGGGCTCTATTCCTGGTGGGATTACCGGCAGGCCGGGTTCCGGCGCGACGCCGGCGCGCGGATCGACCTGATCCTGGTGACCCGGGCGCTGCTGAGCCGCGCCGTGTCTTGCGAAATCGATGTCGAGCCGCGCCGACTGGAAAAGCCGTCGGACCACACGCCGGTGGTGGCGGAGTTTGCGTGAGAGAGCGGGTGGGGCCACCCGATGCGGGCTACCGCCCGACCCCGCCGGACGGCGGGCCGCCCAGCCAATCGCGGAGCTCGTTCTCCCGCCTGGCTCTCTCCAGGGTGTGCGGCTCACGGGAGAGCAGCCTCCATAGGGTTCTACCGTGGCGAGCGACATGGTCCCGCCAGCGGACGGGATAGTAGAGCAGAACGCGAAGCGAGTCTTCCGGAACCGAGTAGATCCGAGCCAACGTGAGCCGCGGGGGGAATATCGCCCGCGCGAGAATGCGGAGTCTCTCCCGCCGCTGACCAGCACCTCCGAGGCGGGAGAGATTGACCGAAGTGAAGGACGCCGCCGTGTGGTCCTTTGGGTCGAGCACCCGTGTGAGCGCCCAGGCCTCCCAGGAAGGAGCGAGGTCGCGGGGCCGCAATTCCCTGAGGACCTCTACCGGGATGGCGCAGTCCAGCGTACGCGCGGTGCTCCAGAGCGTGAGGTAGGCGCACCGATCGAGGCCGCTCTGCTTCGCCAGAGCGCAGAGCCGAGGCCAGTCGATCCCCGTCCGGTGGTGCCGGACGACGGCGGCGATGTCGCAGAGGTAGCGCAGAGGAGTGTCGAACAAGTGGTGGTAGGAGGCATGTAGACAAAGGTGCAGGAGCAGGTCCTCCGGAGCGAGGATCCGCACCTTCTCCCCGGCGAGGCGCGCCGGCTCGGAGCGGTCCCAGATCGGACCGGAAGCGAGGCGGAACGGGAAGCTCGGGCTGCAGAGGCTCCAGTGGAGCTCGACCGGGTGCTGTCCGTCGGGGCGGCGCAGGCAGACGTGGTGATCATCATGGCCGCTTCCGGTGTAGCCGGCCTCCACCAGCATCTGTCGGGCCCGGCCGATGTCGTGTTCCGGCAGGAGCAGATCGAGGTCGATCATGGGGCGCAGTCCGATGTCGCCATAGACGAGTTCCGCGAGATGCGCTCCCTTCAGGGCGATCACCGGGATTCCGGCGGGGTCGAGCAACCGCAGCACCTGCCGGAGCTCATCGTAGACCCGGACGTTTCGGGCTGCGCACCGAAGATAGGCTTCATGCAGCCGGGCGCGGGTTTCCGGCGGAATCCGGGTGACGTCCATCGCAGACCGGATCCGCGAGTAGAGAAGGGGAAGGACCCGGTGACGTTTCGCCCGATCGATCAGCTTCTTCCACTCTGCCGGCGACAGCAATGGGCACCGCCAGGCGGACTCTGACGTTCCGGCGTTGCGGAGACAGAGAACCAGCAGATCGTCCTGTTCCATCCGCGAGTCCACCTACTCTGCGCGGGTGTCAACAGCCCGGGGCGTCTCGTCGCTCCGGCCCGTGCATGAAGAAGAGCAGTATGGCAGATCGGCGCAGGCGGACAACCGATTTGCTTGACGGGCGAGCCGGGGATGCCTATCGTCCCTTCGCTGAGTCTTCGGCGGATCGTCCGGGACCCGACCGTCGTTCTGACTCAACCCCCGATCCGCGGAATCCCGACTCGACTGCGGCCGACGGACCGGTCGGAAGGGTCGGAAGCCGGCGCCCTGGTTGTCCGGATCGGAAGGAGGGTGCGAACTCGATGGTGGTCGCGGTCCTCGTTCCCTTCCTGTCGGCGTTGACGCTGTCGCTGCTGCTTACGCCCTTTGTCGGGCGGCTGGCTCGCCGGCGGGGTCTGGTGGACCTTCCCTCTCGCCGGAAGGTCCACTCGCGACCTGTTCCTCGAGTAGGCGGAATCGCCATCTTCGCGGCTTTTGTCCTGACCTTCGGCATCAGCTACCTGGTGCCCGCGCTACGCGGAGAGCCGGCGCTCGCAGGGCGGCAGTTCGCGGGGCTGCTTGCCGGCGGCGCGCTGATCTTCGCCCTGGGTCTCCTCGACGACTTCCTGGGGCTCTCGCCCGGTCTCAAGATCCTGGTGCAGGCGCTCGTGGGGCTGATCGCCTACTCCTGCGGCCTCGGCTTTCACTCCCTGCAACTCCCGGGAACATCCATCATCCAGCTCGGGATCCTGTCGATCCCCGTGACCATCCTGTGGTACGTCCTGGTCATCAACGCCTTCAACTTGATTGACGGCCTGGATGGCCTGGCTGCCGGCATTGCGGTCTTCTCGTGTCTGATCCTGCTCGTTCTCGGGCTGCTTCGCAGCGGGATCATCGCCTGTGTGGGCCTGGCCGCGCTGGCCGGAGCCTCTCTGGGGTTCCTCCGCTACAACTTCAATCCGGCCACGATCTTCATGGGTGATGGCGGTAGCTACTTCATCGGATTCACGCTGGCGGCACTGAGCATCCTGGGTTCTCTCAAGACCCAGGCCAGTGTGACCATCCTGATCCCGATCATTGCCTTGGGCCTTCCGCTGATGGAGGTGATCTGGTCGGGTCTGCGGCGGTTTCTCATGGGGCAGGCCCTGTTCGGCGCGGACAAGGACCACCTGCACCACCGGCTGCTTCGGCTGGGGTACACCCACCGCAAGGCCGTTCTGGTTCTTTACGGACTCGCCCTGACCTTGGGCCTCACCGCACTGATTCTCGTGGACGCCAACGATCGGGTGGCGAGCATCGTCCTGGTGGCGATCGGCCTGGTGGCGGTGGTGATCATCCGGCGGCTTGGCTATATCGACTACCTGACCACGGAGAAGTTCATCGGCTGGACCCGGGATTTCTCCGCCGTCATGGGAGTCACCGGAGGGGGACGGACGTTCCTCGGTCTGCAGGTAGTGTTGTCCGAATCGGGCTCCCTCGATGAGCTCTGGCAGCATCTGCAGGGGGCAGCGCGGCATCTGCGCATGGATCGAGTCGAGCTCGAGTTGGGGGAGGCGTTCACGAGGACGCGTTATGGAGCGGATCTGACTGGACCCACGGGTCCGGCAGCGGCGCGCCCGTTCGATCCTCTCACGACACTGCGGATCTCCATGCCCGTAGGCGATGCGGATCATCGTCTGGGGTTTCTGGTCCTGACCCAGCGAGTGGGGCAGGCCGCCCCGGAGTATCACGTCTTGCGGCGGATGGAACACCTGCGCCGGTCGGTGTCCACGGTCCTGCTGCGGCTTCATGCGGGCGGTCCGACCGTGGGGATGGGGACGCCGGCGCCGGCGGACCCTCGCGCGGCGAGGCAGCCGGTCCCTCCGGACGAGGTCGAGGCGGCCATCTTCGTCTCGAGCCCGACGCAGACCGTCGGGTCCGCGCCGGCATCCCCGGAGTCGGCCGCGGCCCCATAACCGAGTCCGACCTCGGAGCCGGCGCAGGCGCCCCCCACCCGGGGCCGGGAATGAAGTCGCTCCGCCCGCGGGGATCCGCCGGGCGCCGGACTGGGGCCGGACGGCGGGCGCGTCTAGACGGGCGGTTCCGTTCGCCCCGTTCGCCCCGTTCGCCCCGTTCGTCCGACGAGCGCGCGCCGATGGTCCTCGAGGCGTTGGAGCGAAAGGGCGGCCGCGACACCGACACAGCCGAACAGCACGGTGGCAATCATGAGCGTTCGGCGCCATCTGGACCTGGGAATCGGCGGAGCCGCCTTCTCCACGACCGCGATGTCGGGAAGGTCCCGCACCGCCTCGATGCGAGCGGTCTCCAACTGCGTCTTCAGGGTGATGTATACCTGCTCGTTCACGGTGACGTTGCGGGAGAGTCGCGCCTCCTCAAGCATGAGTTGAGGAGACCCGATGACCTGGCGGTTCTGCTGCCGGAATGCCTTGAGGGCATCCTCGTTCCGCTGCAGCTGAGCCTGGACGTCGTCGAGCCGCTCCGAGATGAAACGGACCTTCTCCCCGGCCTGGGAGGTCTTCAGCTCCCGTAGGAAGCGGTTGAGCTCCTCTGCCGCCGCGTTTGCCACCGCCGCGGCCAGAATCGGGTCGCGGAACGAAGTCGATATCGTCGTCACACCGCTCTTCATGTCGTACGCCGACACGACGCGTCGCCGCAGGGCCGCCACGGCGAGCTGCTGGCTCCGGTCCGGGTCGCCGCTCCGGGTGTTCAAGTAGTCAAGCAGTCGGGCCTGCCTTCCGTCCTGCAGCGGGAACTCCCGGGACAGGACTCGGGCGAGCAGATCCCGGCTGGCAAGCAGTTGGGGAAAGAGCGGGGACGCGTTGGTGGCCGGCCCACCCAGGCCCAGCCCCAGCTGGGCGGCCGCGCCGCGGATCTGGGCCAGGGAAGAGACATCGGGCGCGAGCGAGAGGTAGGCCGTGGGGATGACCTTCACCTGCGCCACGTAGATCCGGGGAGCACGCAGCCCGAGCGCCACGCCAAGGAGGATGCCGAAGCCGGTGACGGCGGCGATCAGCGACCATCGCCGATACAGAGCGTCCAGGAGTTCTCCGAACGAGATCCCGTCCGCGAGGCGTATCGGCCCGCGCTCCGCCGTCTGGGGGTTCGATTCCGTCGATCCTGCCTGCACCACATCAGGCATTGTACTCGGTCCGGTCGGAGCGCATAGGGAATTGTACGCGAACGTGGGCGAGGGAGGCGGCCCGGTTCGCCGTGGATCCGCAGGTGTTCCCGCGCTGATTCCGCGCCGGGATGGCCGGCGGCCCGGGCGCAGGCGGAGCCCGCCCTTCCGGCGCGGCGCCGGAAGATGACGCGCGGCGGGCTGGCGCGGCGCCGGAAGATGACGCGCGGCCGGCCGGCGCGGCGATGCTCCTTGACAGACCCGGAACGGAAGGTAAGGTGAGGCCGTCGCCACTGATGGCATCCGCTCGGCGCACAGGCCTCAGGCAGGAGCTCATGGTTTCATGAGAGCAACGTGATCCGGACGACGCTGCCACGCGGTGACAACTTCCTGCGGAGCCTGCTGTACGCCGACACGCTGCGGGCGCGGCTGGCCCGGGGGGCGATCTGGAGCACCGTTGGGGCGGCACTCGCCCAGGTGCTGGGGATGGCGGCGTCGATCGCGACCGCCCGCTTGCTGGGTGAGTCGGGCTTCGGCGAGTTCGGCATGGTGCGCAGTACCGTCCTGATGGTGGGCGTGCTTGGGGGCAGCGGCCTTGGAACCGCCGTCACCAAGCATCTCGCGGAGCAGCGGCTGAGCGATCCCGCGCGAGCGGGAAGGCAGATCGGGCTTCTGGAGATCACCGGCATCATCCTCGGCGGAGTGGCGACGCTCCTTTGTGTCGGCTTGGCCGCGCCCCTTGCGGAGGCGGCGATCCACGCTCCCCAGCTGACGGTGCCCCTCCGGTTGGCGGCGGCCCTGATCCTGCTCAACGTATGGGGGGGAATCCAGCGAGGTGCGCTTCTTGGCCTGGAGTGCTTCCGCACCGTAGCCTGGCTGAGTCTCGCGGACGGGGCGTTGAACCTCGCCCTGGTCGTTCCGGCGGTCTGGAGATTCGGTCTATCGGGCGGCGTCGTCGGCCTGGTCGCCGCTGCGTTCGCGGGCACGGTCCTCAAAGGGTTCGTGCTGCGCCGGCAGTGCAGCCGGCACGGTATAACGATCCGGCGGCGGGGATCCGGCCGCGAGTCTTCGATCCTCTGGTCGTTCGCGCTTCCCGGGCTCCTGGTCAGCGTCAGCACTTTGCCGGCGGAGTGGCTGGCTCGTCTGCCGCTCACCCGACACTCCGGGAGCTTCGAAGAACTCGGCATCTTTGCGGCCGCCTACGCCTGGGGTCCCGCCGTCATGTTCCTGCCCGGCCAGATCGTCGCGCCGGCGATACCCCTGATGAGCAGCCTCTATGGCGCGAACGAGCACCGGGCGTTCCGGCGGCTCGCGCGGACCACGGTCCTGGCCAGCCTGGGTCTGGGCATCGTCGCGGCGGCGATCCTGGCGGCGTTCGCAGGGCCCATCATGGGCGCGTACGGGCCGGCCTTCGCCGGTCACCGCGGAGTGCTCGTGGTACTCCTGGCGGCCTACGCCATGGCCGCGGGCACGACCCTGAACACCGTCTTTCTGGCGACGGGGCGGGTCTGGCCTCTGGCGCTGCAATACGGAGTCTGGGGGATCACTCTGGCCGGATGTGGATACCTCTTGCGGGATCGGGGCGCAATGGGACTTTCCATCGCGTATCTGGTCTCCTATGTCGCGTTGCTGGGCCTGCAGCTCATCTCTGCCGTGGCGCTGCTATCGCGCTCCCGGTCGGGAGGGCCGCAATGAAGCGCCCGCTGGTCGTGTTGCTCACCGCCACCATCGATCCGGGCGAAATGGAGTCTCTCCGGGTCCGTGACCCGCGGATCCGACGTCAAGCCTACGAGCAGGCGCTGGGTTTCTATTCCGTCGCCCTGCCCGATACGCCGGTGATCTTCTGCGAGAATACCGGCCACGACCTGGCGGGCATCCGGGAGATCGCGGCGCGGAAGGGCTCCCGGTCCCAGGCGATCGAGGTCCTATCGTTCTCCGGGAATCGGTACCCGGTCGGCCTCGGCAAAGGTTTTGGAGAGATCGGCATCCTCGGGCACGCTCTCACCCACTCGCGGCTTCTGCCTGAAGATGCACTGGTCCTCAAGGTCACCGGCCGGCTGATCGTCCGGAATGTCGCCTCCCTGCTCGCCCGCCTGGCGCGGAAACCGCAGGTCGAGCTGTTCTGCGACCTCCGCGGCAACTTGAGCTGGGCCGACAGCCGCGTCTTCGCCGCCACCACGCGTCTTCTGCGGGACTGCCTGGTGCCGCTGCGGGAGATGGCAGACGACGCCCGGGGAGATACCTTCGAAGTCCTTCTCGCGCGGGCCGCCCACCGGGCCCTGGCCCGAGGAGGGCGGTGGGAGATGCTTCCGACCTCGCCGCGGATTGAGGGGGTGTCCGCGACATCCGGCGAGCGATACCCGAATTCATGGATCGCGAGGTTTCGGCGGGAGTCGTTTCGTTGGCTGAAGACAAGGACCCTGGGGCGGTGACGCCTCGGGTGGCCGCGCGCCGGTCTCGCTGGTGGTATCGGGCAGGAAGCATCCGAGGCCGGGTCCCCGCCGAGTCTTGCTCCGGCGTGGTCGGCCTGCGTGGCGGCCGCCGACTTTGCCTCGGGTCCGCCCGTCTGGTAGGTTCGACACCGGCAACCAAGGACGGAATCCGCAGGCATGGCGTATGGTCTCTGGGGCGGTCGGCTTCCGATCGCGAACCTCATCGTCAGCAGGTCGCTCTTCGCAACGGTGCGGCTGCTACGGTTCTCCCGGCGGGTGCAAAACGGCCTCCGACGTCGTTTGCGCCCCGCGAGACTCGCGCTGGTCAACACCCCCGAGGTCGCGGCGGCCCTGTCCCGCTTCCTCGATCTCGGGTACGACAGATTGAACGTCGGCGGCGGCTCCAAGAACCTCGCCGGGTACGTCAACATCGACTTCGCGCTTGACGCCGGCGTGGACCGGCAGGTTCAGGCCAACATTCTCGATCTCTCCTTCGTTCCGGATGCCTGTGCGTCCCGGATCCACAGCAACCACGTCCTCGAGCACCTGTCGGCCGAGCAACTCGTGCGACAGCTCCGGGAGTACCGGAGGATCCTCCGGCCGGCCGGACGCCTCAGCATCCGTTGCCCAAACGCTCTGGGCGCGGCCTATGGCTTCTGGTTTCGGCCGGTCATCGAACAGCATCGCGAGCGGTTCCTGGCGCTCGGGTATCCGGCGGACGACGACCTGGCGAACCCCGCCGACGATTGGATGCACCAGGATGTGCTGGGCCTGATGCACTGGTTCCACGGCGATCCGGGGAACGCCCGTAACCAGCACCTGAGTCTGATCACGCCGACCAGGATGCGGGATCTCCTCGAGTCGTGCGGTTTTCGGGTTCTCCTCCTGAGTGAGCCGGAGGCGGTGAATCTGGTGGCGATCGCCGAGAGGGGACCCGAGTCCGGCGGGGGAGACTCGCCGGACCGTCCGGAGAGTGTGCCCATCGGGGTTGCCGGCGCGCAGCCGAGCTGATGGACGCGCGTTCCATGGCAGCCAGCTCCGGCAGTCAGCCGACCGCTCTCGCGTCCGGAACCCACCCGAACCCGCCAGGGTGCGAACCGGTGGGGAGGACGCCGGGTCGCCCGGCTGTCCTCCGCGGGCGTCGGACCGAAGTGCTGTTCGTCCTCGTCTGGCTGGGCCTATGCGGTCTGTATCTGGCGAACGCGCCCGAGAGGCTGATGTGGTCGCTCGGTGCCGCCGGGCTGCTTTTGGGTACGTTTCTCGTTACGCGCGCGCCCCGGCGGGCCTTGATGCTGCTGGTCCTGGTGACGCACACCGGCCCGGTGGTGCGGGTCCAGATCCCCCTCCTGGGCATGCTGACATTCGGAGACGTCTTCCTGGCCCTGTTGGGGGGTGTGGTTCTGGCGTCGTTCCTGGGGGGAGCCCGGATTCGAGGCGGTCCGCTGAGCGCGCTGGTTCCGGTCTTCCTGTTCCTCTGGTCGACCTCGGTCCTTCTCAGTCCCCAGGTAAAGGCCGCCGTTCCGGGCGCGATCTCCCAGATCCAGCTGGCCCTGGTCTACTTCCTGACGCTCAACCTCGTCGAGACCGAGGATGAGGCCTGGTCCTTGCTGAACTGGATCGGCGTGACGATCCTCCTCGGATCGTGCATGCACTTGATTGCGTTCACCCAGGGCCGGACCCTGCTCCTCTCCATGGAGGAATCGACCGAGGGAGCCTACGCGCTCTCCGCGCGCACCGAGGCCGCCCGCGCCGCCATCGGCTCCTACTTCAAGACCAGCTTCTTCTACGGCAGTTTCGGGGCCTCCTGCGCGGCAGGCATCGTCCTGGCCATATCCGCGATGACCGTCGCCGGCCACCGCTGGCGTCACGCGCGTCTTTTCTGGGCATTGGTGGGCTTCAGCGCGTTGACCTCCTCGCTCGTCTCCGGCAACCGCACGCCCGTCCTGGCGGCGGGCGTGGTGATCGCCCTGTTCCTGCTGGCCAGCGTCTTCCAGTCGATCCGGCACTGGCGACAGCGATCGACCGTCCTGGCGATGTCCCTGTCGATCCTCTGCGTCACGGCCGGAGGCGTGTGGCTCCAGAAGAGGATCCTCTCGGAAGGACAGCTCGCCAGGTTCCAGATGATGTTCCGTTACTCCGCGGACACGAGCCTGCAGGAGCGGCTCGAGATGTGGAAGGCCGCCTGGGACCGCTTTGACCAGTTTCCGCGCGAATTCCTGATCGGGGTGGGGCCGGACGTTCCGCAACGAGGAGAGGCCATCCCGCAGGTGCAGCGGCTGTTGGAGTTCAATCAAGCGCCGGGAGTATTCAGTTTCCATAACTTCTACATCGATGTGCTGTTCCAGAGCGGCGTCTTGTTCCTGGCGCTCATGATCGGCGTCCTGCTCTGGACTGTGGTCGGGCTCCGACGCCGCGCCGGCAAGGATCCCCCGGGCCTGGCCGTCGTTCTCCTCTGTTGCCTGGGGGCCTGGCTCTTGACCTGGATCGCGCACGCCACCGGATGGTCGAAACCGGTGATGATCCTGGCGGAACTGATGGCACTGGCCCACCTCTTGATCTCCGGCCGACTTGCCCCTCCGGCCGGCAGCGCCAAGAAGGCCGAGAATCCTGCGAGGGTCCATCCGGCATGCGCGTAAGTACCCGGCAGCTTCTGTACGGCATGGCGACGTTTCTCCCCGGCTTGTCGCGGTTCCATGCGAAGGGAACGGGCGGGATGACGGCCAGGTACTGCTATGCCGTCTGGATGCGTCACCTGGTGATGGCCGGCCGGAACGGACTGCTGACGGCGCCGCCCCGGGCGGTCGGTGAGCTCGGTCCAGGCGATACCGTCGGTATCGGGCTGGCCGCGCTGCTCTCGGGAGCGAACACCTACTACGGACTGGATGTCGTCCGGCACGCCTCGCTGGGAGAAAGCGCGCCGCTCCTTGACCAGCTGGTGGGTCTGTTCGCCGAGAGGGCGCGCATTCCGGATGACGCGGAGTTTCCCTGGGTCCGGCCCGGGCTGGCGTCCTATGATTTCCCGCGCGAGATGCTGACGGACGAACGGCTGGCGCAGAGTCTGGCTCCCGGCCAGGTGGCCCGGATCCGGAGGTCTCTGGAGGAGCCCGATGTTCCGGCGTCGGTGATCAGATACGTAGTCCCCTGGGACCGCGCGCGGACCCTCTGTGGCGAATCGCTGGACATGATCTACTCGCAGGCGGTTCTGGAGCACGTCGATGACCTGTCCGGAACATATCAGGCCATGCGGCGGTGGCTGGCGCCCGGCGGTCTCTTCTCCCATCAGATCGACTTTCGTTCCCACGGGCTGACACCCGACTGGAATGGCCACTGGGCGCTGGGCGACCGAACCTGGAGGTTGCTGCGCGGTCGCAGGTCGTACCTGTTGAATCGTCAGCCGCACTCCGTGCACCTGAGATTGCTGGCGGAGTCGGGCTTCAGGGTTCTTGCGGACGAAACCGTGCGGATGCCCTCGCGATTGCGGCGGGGACAGCTCGCGAGTCCGTTTCGGGAAATGGCGGAGGACGACCTGGCCATCGGCGCGACGTTTGTCCAGGGTGTGGCCGGGCCGTGAGCCCGGATGCGGGACGAGGCGGGCGCCCGGACCGGGGGCGGGTATGAGCCGCCGGCATCGCCCGGAGCAGCGGCGAGGAGCAGGCGCGGTTCTCCTGGACGTCCAGAAAGGCGGGAAGCGGGATATGGCGGCTCAGGCAACGGAGGTCGGTACCGGCGCCCGCTTCGCGTTCGGGCGGAACTGGCGAAAGTTCCTGCCGGCCTTGACGGAAGAGCGAATCAGGATCGCCGGACTGTCCCTCACGGAGATGTTGCGCACCGACGAGTTGCGCGGGCGGACGTTTCTGGACGTCGGCTCCGGCAGTGGGCTGTTCTCGTTGGCTGCGCGCAGACTCGGAGCCAGAGTCCATTCCTTCGACTACGACCCGATCTCGGTCGCTTGTACGGAGGCGCTCCGCCTGCGGTACTTCCCTGGCGACCCGGACTGGACAGTCCAGGAAGGTTCGGTGCTCGACGTGAAGTACCTCGCATCCCTGGGAACGTTCGACATTGTCTACTCCTGGGGCGTGCTGCATCACACCGGGGATCTGTGGACGGCTCTCGAGAACTGCGCGTCCGTGGTGCGGGAGGGCGGCTTGCTCTACGTGGCGATCTACAACGACCAGGGAAGGAAGTCCCGATTGTGGAGGAAGGTCAAGGGAACCTACGTCAGGGGATTCGCCGGGAGGAATCTCGTCCAGGGCATCTTCCTGCCGTACTGGACCTGCCGGACTGTGCTTTCGAGCATCCTGCAGCGGAAGAACGTCTTTGCGGACTACCAGAGACACCGTGGGATGTCGATCTTTCGGGACTGGCAGGATTGGCTGGGAGGGTTCCCGTATGAAGTGGCGTCTGTCGAGAAGGTCTTTGCGTACCTCCACGACCGGAGGTTCGTGCTCACCAACATCCGGACCACGAGTGGACTCGGCAACAACTCCTTCGTGTTCCGCAGAGAAGCCCCGGAGCGCGACCCCAGGCCGGGAGTGCTCTGAGCCGGCTGTCTGCGCTGACTGTGCACGAACGGTACGATTGTCGGGGGGGCGGCGGGCATATGAGGATTCTCCACCTGATCCCAGGAATGGCCGGAGGGGGCGCCGAGCGGCAGGTCTGCTATCTGTGTGGGGAACTGGTCCGGCGGGGCTGTGAGGTCTACGTAGCCCTGCACGACGACGGACCGAACACCCGGCGCCTGGAGGCCAGTGGCGCCCAGGTAGTCCGGCTGCCCTGTCGCCACAACCACGACCCGATGCTGCTGTGGCGAATCGCGGCGTTGCTGAACCGGCTCCGCCCTGACCTGGTGCACACCTGGTTGCTCCAGATGGATGTCCTCGGTGGCCTGGCTGCTCGGATGGCGGGTCGGCCCTGGATCCTGTCGGAACGATGCAGCCGGGCGAACTACCCCTGCCATTGGAAGCATCGCCTGCGGGAGCGGCTGGGTCGAAAGGCGGACCTGATCATCGCCAATTCGCAAGGCGGGGCCGATTACTGGCGAGAGCGGGGTGCCCACCCCGACAAGGTCGCGGTGATCCGCAACGGCATTCCGTTCCGCGAGATCGACGCCTGCCCGCCCGGCGCCGCCGCGCTGAGGGGCGAACGCGGGACGGAGAAGATCGTCTTCGCCGGTCGTTTCGTGCCCCAGAAGAACCTGCCCTTGATGCTGGAGGCGCTGCGAACGGTCCTGGCTGCGCGCCCGGCGGCAACCATCCACTTCTATGGCGAAGGGCCGCTCCTGGACACGCTCACCGACTTTCGGGCCCGCCACGGGCTGGGTGAACGGATGCACGTTGGCGGCTACGTCGATCCGATTTGGGGCATCCTCAAGGCCGCCGCCGTGATGGTGAGCGTGAGCCGATTCGAAGGCACGCCCAACATCGTGCTGGAGAGCGCGGCCGCCGGGTGTCCGATGGTCCTGTCGGACATTCCGGCGCACCGCGAGATCCTGGACGAGGAATCGGCCATGTTGGTGTCTCCGCAGGAGCCGAGTCGGGTGGCCGCAGCGATTCTGCAGGCGTTGGAGGAACGGGCCGCCACGCAGCGCCGGACCGACAATGCGCGCCGGCGGGTCTCGCGGTGGTCCATCGATGCCGTCGCGGAAGAGCACCTGACGCGATACCGCGCCGTGATCGGGTCCGCCGGCGGGCGAAGCTGACGGTCCGTGCCCGGCTGCGCGCCGGCGTTGCCGCGGCCGGTTGGCGGCCCGGTTCGTTGACGCCCCGGGATCTGCATGCTAGCTTCGGCCGCGAGTGAGGAGGGGCCCGGACCGATGAGCCTGAATTCTGCAGCCGGTTCTCACGGGTCCGGTGCCGGCTTCCGTCCGGGGAGCCGTATGTTTCTGCGGCTCGCCGGATCCTGATATGTGCGGCTTTGCCGGCGTAAGTTGGCCGGGACGCGCAGACCTGCGCGAAGTGGTGGAGGCGATGAGCGCCACCCTTGGCCACCGAGGTCCGGACTCCGCGGGCGTATGGGGGAACTCCGACCGTTCGCTGTTTCTGGGACACCGGCGCCTGGCCATCCTGGACCTGTCCGCCGCCGGTCATCAGCCGATGCCGTACGCAGACGGACGGCTCACGATCGTGTGCAACGGAGAGATCTACAACCACGAGGAGCTGCGCCGCGA
>CAYYQN010000073.1:0-18880 GCA_964473865.1 uncultured bacterium
CCGTCGTGATCGTGCAGGCACCCGTCGCGAAGTCGCAGCAGGCACCCTCCGGCGGTGGAACCGGGCAGGTCGTGGTGTTGCAGACGATGCCGGCGCCCAACCAGCTGAAGCCACAGGCAGCCTCCGTCGTGATCGTGCAGGCGCCCGTCGCGAAGTCGCAGCAGGCGCCCGTCGGAGCCGGAGCGACCGGGCACGGAGTCGAGCCCGGCGCGCCAAAGCCGAGACTGCCGTAGCCCATGATCGGGTCGGCGTTCTGCGGAACCGCATCATCCAGGAAGAAACGGTTGGAGGGCTCGGTGTGTGGCACCGTACGCCAGGTCGGGGCCGTGTACGCATCGGAGTACAGATACCCGAATCCAGTGAAGTAGAACAGCGTCACTACGTGGCTCGTCCGAGGACCGGTCGGGAAGCTCTGCCCGAGCTGTCCGCCAGAAGCCAGCGGGAAGCCGCCGGCGCCGATGAAGAAATCGGTGCCCGGGCCATCCTCGTCCGGAACGCCGCAGCCGGCCGCCTCCATCCCGACATAGCTGTACGGGCTGCCGGCCACCTCAGGGAAGTCTGTTCCCCAGGCCGTCCCCTTCAGCCGCGGGCTGCTTGTCTCGGGAAACGCGGCATAGACCTTCCAGATTCTCTTGACGCCGTCTGCGGGTTGCTGATTGTCAACGCCGCTGGGGCACGGGAAGCCCGGCGGCGTGCTCACGGGAGGCATGGGCGTGTCCGTCGACCAGACAATACCCGTGTCATGCACCCAGAGCACTCCACCAGCGTTCGGGCCAGCGAATGCTGCCGGGGCCAGACAACACAACAGCGCCAACAGCCAAATCATTCTACGCATACGAGTTCCATCCTCCTGAAAGCGACATCCGTGGACACGGACCCGATGCCGCTCCCCTGCCGTGGTGTGGTTTCGGCTCGGTGGACCGGTTCCCAGGTCCCCCCTCTATCGATCGAACAATCCAAGGCGCTAGGATGTGCATCTCACCGTCCAGAGACGGACCGGGCACACCTGCCCCGCCAGCATTGCGAAGTATATCAGAAACCGGGCGCTTGTTCACCGTCAATCGACGATATGGCGCTCGGGACTCAAATGCGACTGGGTGGCACAACAACGAGTTGAGTCTCTCGATAGCAGTTCTGGATCTCAGGTGCGTGAAGAAGGCCCGGCGCCCCGGCCACGGGCCCCTTGCGCGTCCATCGGGCGCCCGACTATGCTCCCCGGTGCAGCGATTCCCTTGCGGAGTCCGAGGTATCCACGGAGTGGGACCTTCCCCCGGGGAGCGACCCCACCGCCTGCATAGAAAGGGCCCCATTGATCCTGCTTGGAATTGACCTGGGCTCGGTCAGCATCACTGCGGCGATCGTCGCCGTCGATGGGTCTTCATCAGATCCCGCCGCGCCTTCAGCCATAGAAGCTGCCCCGACCCGCGCCCCCTCGACTCGGATCTCTTTGTTGCGCGAGCGGATATGTGAGGGGTCTCCCTTCGTGCCCGATCCCCTGGAGGTCCGCCTGCCGGACGGCCGAGCCGGGCTCGCCGGGATTATCGAGTACCGCCGAACGCGCGGGCGACCGCTGGAGGCTGCCCGGGACCTGTTGGCTCGCGTGCTCGAGTCGCTGGCCGGAACGCCGCTCGATGGCGTGCGCGTCACCGGCTCGGGGGCGGAACTCCTGCGGGCGTCGCTGGATCTTCCCCAGGAGAACGAGTTTCGGGCCCTGGCGGCAGCCACCTCCGCCCTCGCCCCCACGACCCGCACGCTGGTCGAAATCGGCGGGGAGTCATCCAAGATCCTCTTCCTGGAGCCGAATGGGTCGTCCGGAGAGCTGGGCATTGCCGACTACGCCACCAACGGCGACTGCGCGGCCGGAACCGGATCCTTCCTGGACCAGCAGGCCGGGAGGCTGCAGTACGCGATCGAGGAGGTAGGCGAGATCGCCGCCGAGAGCGAACGGACAGCCAAGATTGCCGGCCGCTGCTCGGTCTTCGCGAAGAGCGACATGATCCACGCCCAGCAGAAGGGATACCTCCCGCCGGAGGTCCTGCGTGGCCTGTGCGAGACGGTGGCCCGGAACTTCCGCTCTGCGGTGGCGCGCGGACGGATCCCCCAGCCGCCGGTCCTCTTTGTGGGAGGTGTAGCCGCCAATCGCATGGTGGCCACCGCGCTGCGGGATGTGTTCGAACTCCCGGAGGAGCTGCGGGTGCCACCCCATCATGCCGCGCACGCGGCCCTCGGCTGCGCCTTGCGGGAAGCGATGGAACCCTCGCATCGGGCGATCGGATCCGCCGAACTGACGGCGCTGCGCGCGGCGACCGCGGTGATCCCGCGGGCCGCGGCGCTCTCGATGGAGAACGTGGTCCTGCTGCGAGACCAGGCCCGGCCCTTCGAGTTCCCCCTCGACGGCAGCCGGGTGGACGTGGCGCTGGGCATCGACATCGGATCCGTGAGCACGAACGTGGTCGTTCTCGACCGCGAAGGACGGATCGTGCGGGAAGTCTACACCCGCACGCAGGCCCGCCCGGTGGAGGTGGTCACGGCGGCCCTCCATGAGCTTTGCCGAGAGCTGGGCGACCGCGTGCGAGTCGTTTCGGTGGGCACGACCGGCTCCGGACGGGAGTTGATCGGCGAGCTGGTCGGGGCGGACACCATCAACGACGAGATCACGGCCCACAAGACCGGCGCCGATTTCGTCGCCCGCACGATCCTGGACGGAACGGTGGAGACGATCTTCGAGATCGGGGGCCAGGACGCCAAGTACATCCATATCGAGGACGGGATCGTCGTCGACTTCGCCATGAACGAAGCCTGCGCCGCGGGCACCGGCTCCTTCCTCGAGGAGCGGGCCGAGGAGCTGGGAGTCTGCATCAAGGAGGAGTTCGCAGAGCGGGCCTTGCGTTCGACCGCCCCGGTGCGCCTCGGCGAACGGTGCACGGTCTTCATGGAACGGGACGTCAATGCCTGGCAGCAGCGGGGCGCGATCACCGACGACCTGCTGGCCGGACTCGCTCTCTCGGTCGCCACCAACTACATCAACCGGGTGGTGCGTGGACGGAAGATCACCGGCACGATCTTCTTCCAGGGGGGAACCGCCTACAACGACGCCGTGGCGGCCGCCTTCGCCCAGATCCTCGGACGCGAGATCGTGGTTCCACCCTACAACGGAGTCATCGGAGCGATCGGCGCGGCCCTCCTCGCCTGGGAGCGCGAGAATGCGATCCACACCGGCACGCGGTTCCGGGGTTGGGATCTCGGCGTGGTTGACTACCGGATCCGCGAGTTCACCTGCCGCGCCTGCGAGAACCGCTGCGACATCCAGGAGTTCACCGTCGAGGGAGAGAAGACATTCTGGGGCGACCAGTGCGGCGACCGGTACCGCCGCCGTGCGCGAACGGAGTTCCACCCGGTGATCGAGGACCTGGTCCGCCACCGCCGGGATTGGCTCATGGAGGGGTTCGAGCCGGGGCCGGGGCGCCGCGCGACTGCAGTGATGCCACGGGCCCTCTACTTCCACGAGAGATTCCCCTACTGGAACGCCTTCTTCCGGTCGCTTGACATCGGCGTCACCCTCACCCCGGAGACCACCCGCGCCATTGCCAACGCCGGCATCGAAGCATCGGTGGCGGAGCCCTGTTTCCCGATCCAGGTGGCGCACGGCCACGTGGCTGAGGCGCTGGCCATGGAGGGCGACTTCGTCTTCGTCCCCAACTACGTCAACGCCGAAGCGACGCATTCGACGGTGCAGAGCTTCTACTGCCCCTGGGGAATGGCCTTGCCGTTCGTGGTAAAGACCGCCACCGAGTTCGAGTCCAAGTCGGCTCGCATCCTCCACCCGCTGATCCGCTTCCGGGGAGGACGCAAGGCGGTGGCGGCGACGATGCACTCGGCCCTGGGGAAGTTCGGGGTGCGTCGCGCCGAGGTCGACCGGGCATTGGCGGAGGCGGATTCCGCGCTGGACCGCTTCCGGTCGCGCATTCGCGAGGCCGGGCGGCAGGCCATGGAGCGGCTGGATGCGACCACCGAACCGGCGGTGCTGCTGGTGGGGCGGCCGTACAACATCTACGATCCGATCGTGAACATCGACATCCCGCGCAAGCTCCGCGATCTCTACGGCGTGAACGTCGTGCCCCTGGAGTTCCTGGCCGCGGACGACACCGACATCGAGGCGATCAACGCGAACATGTACTGGAACTACGGACGCAAGATCCTGGCCGCCGCGCGCGCGGCGGGCCGGCACGAGCGGCTGCACCTGATCTACATCACGAATTTCAAGTGTGGCCCCGACTCCTACATCAAGCACTTCGTGCGGGAAGCGTTCGGCCGGCCGTTCCTGACCCTGCAGTTCGACGGACACGCCAACGATGCTGGGATGCTCACGCGGGTCGAGGCCTTCCTCGACAGCCAGGGAATCCTGCGGCGCTGGGCCCGACGACGACGTCCGGTCGCCTGGGAGGACGACGACGCCGGCCGCCCCGTCGGCCTGCCCGTCGGGCTCGCTCCCGTCGTCCCGGGCTGCGCCTGCCCGTCGGGTTGCGGGGCGGATCTGTTGTGCCCGGAGCGCCGGACGGTCGAGGCCGCCGAACCGGAAGCGCGATGACCACGCCGCCGGCTGCCCGTCCCGAGCGACTGCGCAACGACCGCCGGGTCGCCGGCCCGGCGCTGAGCGAACGAACCCTCTACCTTCCGCGCATGAGCCTTGGAGCCGCGCGCTGCATCGCCGCGGCGATGCGCGCCCACGGTATTGACGCCCATCCGCTGCCACCGTCCGATGCGCGCACCTTGGAGTACGGCGGCCGTTTCACCTCCGGGGAAGAGTGCTATCCCGAGATGCTCACCCTCGGGGACATCATGAAGATTGTCCTCGAATCGGGCAGACCGGCCGAATCCCTCGCGTTCTTCATGCCGGCGGCGCCCGGTCCCTGCCGCTACGGGCAGTACGCCCCCTTCCTGCGCCGCACGCTCGACTCGGTCGGCGCCACCGAGGTCTTGGTGGTCTCCCCCAGTAGCGGCACCGGCTATGACGACCTCGGGCAGTTCGGTCCCGGGATGTACCGCGCCGCCTGGCGTGGCCTGCTGGCGGCCGACGCCCTCCGCCGCGCGCTGCTCCGGGTGCGGCCGTACGAGGTCGAGGCGGGCGCGTGTGATCGCATCTACCAGGACGGCATTGCGGCCGCGGAAGCGCTCCTCGAGCGGCCGGGAATCGGCTCGCGTCAGACCATGTCCGACCTGCGCGCGGCCCTCGAGCGCTCGGCCGCTCGATTCACGGCGCTCCCGCGGAAGAGCGAGGAACGGGTGCTGGTGGGCGTGGTGGGCGAGATCTACTGCCGGCTGAACACCTTCAGCAATGACGATCTGATCCGGGCCCTGGAGCGGCTGGGCGGCGAGGCCTGGCTCTGCGACATCAGCGAATGGGTCTTCTACACGAACCTCGAGCAGCGGCGAAAGTGGATCCCGTATGCCGGCGAGCGGCTCAGCCTGCGGATGGGCAAGGCGTGGCTCAAGGATGCAGTGCAGCGGCGCGACGAGCGGATGCTGCTCGCCCCCTTTCACGACCTCCTGCGCGACCGCGCCGAGCCGAAGGACATCTCCGTGATCACCGATCTGGCCGAGCCGTACCTGCCGGCCGAAGGCGTCTATGGAGAGATGGTGATGAACGCCGGGAAGGCGGCCTGGATGTGGTCCCAGGGCTGCGATGGGGTCATCGACATCAGCCCCTTCACGTGCATGAACGGGATCGTCTGTGAGGCGATCTATCCGAAGATGAGCCGCGATCACGACGGCATCCCGATCCGCACCTTCTACTTCGACGGCACCGCTTCCCACCTGGACCGAGACCTGGGGATCTTCCTGGAGCTGGCGAGTTCGTACCGGAGACGAAAGCGACAGCTCCAGGCGACGCCCGGATCCTGAACCTCGACCAGACGCTCTGAAGAACCCCCCTCAGTGCAGCGGGCATCCTTCCATGTTGTGTCGGTCGAGCGTCTGGCGGACGTCCATCATGACGCGTCGATCCATACTGGCCAGACCGTCATTCACCATGCTCACAACCTGGGGCTCCGTGAGCGGGAAATTGACGTCCGGATGCGAGGCGTTCAGCAGGGCGACGACCGCGTCTCGCACCAAAAGCCGGGCGGCCCCCGCAATGCCGCTTCCTCCGGCGTACTTCAGGGCCTTCAGGAAGGAATCCCTGGCCAGCATGTTCAGCTCCGGCGGGAGCGCGAAACTGCGGCCCACGAGTTCCTCGGGCAGGTGACCCGTCGGAAGCCAGGCCCGCGGGTGGTTCTTCCAGTATCCAAGCCCGCACCCTTCCGGCTCGGCCGGGGGCACCGGCTCTGACGTCACGCACGGGTTCACCTCGCAATTGACACTCGCGCCCAGATACAAACCCTCGGACAGCGCGCAATGTGCCTCGATGAGCAGCTCACAGGAACCGTCGTCGAGGCAGCAGGCGCCCAGTGCCGATGGCGGACATGGGTTTGGCTCGCAGGACGTGCCGTCACCCTGGTACGATCCGCCGACGCCCGCGCAGTCGATCTCGATGAGGAGCCGGCAGGTGCCATCCACGATGCAGCACGCGCCGGTCCCGGAGTCGTCGGCGAGGAATCGCGCTCGCAGCGGATCCGGGGCATTCGACGCGTCTTCCGACATGCATCCCGCGATCTGCACGACCGCGAGGAAGACGATGCAAAGACCGGTGGTGGATCTCATGGCGAGAATCCTCCCTGGCCGATGCGGCTCGCAGCATCAGCCGTCGGACTGCCGGTGGTCGCTCGACTCCGAAGCATTCGGCAACGCGGGGCACCCCGCCGTGGCGATTCGCGCCAAAACACGATCGGCTGCTACGCGTGTCGGGTCAGATGCCCTGAGAACGGGTTCGGCACCGATTGCCCTCTGTCAGGGAACCGAGAAGACCACTTGATCGAACCCGCCTTCTCTATCGGCAGGCCTCGCCCCGATCTTTAGTCTCATTGCATCACTCAGGGGGCATTGCAGTTACGGGAGTGTCGGAGCAGGGGGTCTGCGCCGGAGCGGTCTCCGTGCGGACCCGGCGAAACAGCCTGCGCCGTAACAGCAGCGGCCCTCGCCCTCCCGGAGCTCCATCCTTTGACTCGCGGGCGCGGCGCCGCCTCGGCAGAGGATCCGGCCGGTCACGGAGCCAGGTCTGCCTCGCGCGCGCGCTGCGCCGCCGCTTCGACCTGCCGATCGAGCTGCATGAGAAGGTCGCGATAGGTCTCTCCTTGCTCCGCATCGTGATCGATGAGGTGGAGAATCAGCGTGCGCAGCGTCTGCTCGTCGGCCCCGCGGCGCAGATGAATCCTGAGAAGCTGCCGGCCGGCCTCGACCGGGAAATCGATCTCCGAGTGCCGGGCCAGCCCCTGTTCCATGCGCGACTGGATCAGCTGCTCCAGGAACTCCACCGCCTCATCGTCACGGCCCAGCGCCACCGCCGCCTGCGCGGTCGGGATCAGGATCTCCTCGTGGTAACCGATCTGCCGCAGCCGGCGCGAGAGGCGCGTGAAGGCCTCCTCGGCCCGCCCCGCCTCGATCAGGACCCAGCCCAGCAGCGCTTCGAGCGTGGGCACCGGATCGACCGTGGCCGCGGCGTCGGCCAGAAGCTCCGCGTCGTGCACGGCTTCGTCCAGACGGCCGAGCACCCGCAGGGCATCGATCCGCAAATAGCGGCGGCGAGCCTCGCCCTCGGGATCATCGGCCGGAAGCGCGGGGGCGGAGCCAGGGGCATCGCTGCTCGACGCCGTCGCGGGCGCCGACCACCCCGGCGCTTTCTCCGGGGCCATCGAGTCGATCAAGGCCAGAGCCTCCTCCGCCCGATGAGCGAGCAGGAGAGCGTTGGCGCGCTGGCGAAGCGCGGCAGGGTGACGAATCGCCTTCCAGTCGAGCCGGTCGAAGAAGTCCAGGGCGCGCTGCCCCTCACCCTGGACCAGGGCCAGGTACCCGAAACGGAAGTCGGGACCCAGCGACCGCAGGTAGTCCGCCACCGCATCGCTCAACGCGTGCAGATGGACCTCGAAGAGCTCTTCGGGGTTGTCCCCGAAGAGCTCGGCGTCATCTCGCGGGGCGGGCTCGCGCGCGGGGCGGTCGAGCAAGGTCGGCGACAGGACCACCCGCCTCTGCGAGCCGGGCAGCAGGTCAGTCTCGAGCTGCTCGCTGGGGTCCGGACCCGCGGCAACCGCCCGCGCGGGGGCGTCCACACGCAGGCGCTGTTCGCGGATGGCTGAGGTGTCGAGATCGTCTGCGGCCAGGTCGAGGGCGGTCTGGCACTTGTCGCGCGCCGCTTCGAGATCGCCGGCCAGGCGAAGCTCCTCGGACTCCTCGAGCCGCAAGCGGATCATCTGCTCCCGGCATCGCCGGAATCCCTCCCGGGCCTCAGAGCGCTCCCCTTCGTCCACCTTGCCGCCGGCTTCCGTCACCTCCTCGTAGAGGCGCATGGCCTCCCACCAACGGCCCGCGGCGAAGTGCTCACGCGCCTTCTCGAGCTTCTTTTGCGGTGATGTCCCGAAGAGTCCCATTTCCCCTCCGCGGCCGCCGCGTCTGCGGCCGGCTCTGCCAGGCCCGGTCAGAAGATGCCGGACCACCCTACCATCGTCCTCGGCGGGCGCGCTCACGCACCGCCCGCGCTCGAAGCCCGGCGCAGACCGCGCGCCGCGCCGGGTCAAGCCGGTGCGGTCATGGCCCGCCGATGCCCGCGGGCGAGGGCTCGAAGCCCATCGTCTTCAGCTCGGCGCCCACCTCCGCCAGCGGGCGCTCGTCGCCGATCAGGAACTGCGCGCGGCTGTCGTCGGCCATCGCGTATCCGCCGGGGTCGGTTCGCGAGCCGGCCGAAAAGACCGTCGCCCCCGAACGCAGCGATTCCCGGCGCATCTCGCGCGACTCGCGAGTGGACACGATGAGATCGCTCAGCGGCAGCGCCAGGCGCAACAGGGAGAGTATGCGCAGCCAGAGAGCGTCCGAGACCGGGTGGGGCGGCGACTGTGAGAGCGGAGCGCCCTCCGCCGGCTCGAGCCGCGGCGCAGAGACGGAGGCCACCGGCCGACCGAAGAGCATCTCCAGGTGCCGCGCGTGGGCGATCAGAGCCACCGTCTCGAAGACCGGATCGCCGAGCCCATAGAGCGCGCCCAGGCCGAGCCGCGAGATCCCGCCGGCCACCGCCCGTTCCGGCGCATCGAGGCGGTTGCCGAAATCAGCCTTCGGTCCCGAGGGATGCACCCGGGGATAGAGCTCAGCGTCGTAGGTCTCCTGGAACAGGACATACGCCGAGATCCCGCGCGCGGCGAGACGCGCGAACCCCTTGGCCGACAGAGGCGCCAGCTCCGCAGCCAGGAAGACCCCCTCGAGGTCGCCGCTCCATTCCCCGGACCTCACCTCCCCCACCGATCGAACCGCTTCGACCGCCTCTTCCGCCAGGGTGAGGCCGCTCGGGGACGGATCCTCGCTGGCGATGAGAAGGAGGCGGCGATGGCCCTGGGCCAGCAACGCGCGCGCTTCCGCGGCGATCTCCCCGCCGGTCAGCACCCGGCGTCCGGCCGCGCCCAGGGAGCTGCGAAACCCGCAATACGCGCAGTCGTTGACGCAGCGGTTCGAGTAGTAGAGCGGCGCGAACAGGCCGATGCGCCGCCCGAAGTGGGTCTCGCGCCCGCGATACGCCGCCGCGGCCAGTTCCTGATCGAATCCGGGGTCCGGCGCCACGGAGAGCAGCAACGCCGCGTCCCGGAGAGACAACTCGCCGAGCGCGCCGGCGCGTCTCACGGCCGAGCGGCGGGCCCCGGCCGATTCCTCTGCCGCGACCCGGCCCTCCCGGACCGCCCGAGCCGCGCTCTCCAACCACCTGCTGGCTGTCATGAAGGAGGAGTCTATCGCCGGGGCGGTCCCCGGCCAAGCCTTTGCGGGTCTTGGGTCCGGCCCCAGCGCCGACGAGCGTGGGCCAACAACTCACGGCGGACGCGGCCCTCTGCCAAAACCCGGTAGGGAATGGACAGGCGTTCCCCGGCCTAGTACCGTCCACGGGCCGACCGGGAACCACCCCGGCGCTGGCCCGGAGGGTGTTTGCAGCAGGAACCGGCCGAGGAGCGCGACGGAGAGCTCGTCAAGCGAACGCTGGCAGGCGATCGCACTGCGTTCGCCGTGCTCGTCGGGCGATACCAACGGGGGCTCTTCGCATTGATCCGTGGCATCGTGCGCGACCCGGCGGATGCCGATGACCTTGTGCAGGAGGCGTTCTACCGGGCCTATCGCTACCTGGATCGGTTCGACACGGACCGGAACTTCCGTCCCTGGCTCTTCAAGATCGGGGCGAACCTCTCGTTCCGGCACCTGCGCAAGCAGCGCCGCGGGAGCTGGATTTCCATCGAAGCCGAGGATCCGGAAACCGGGCTGACGTTGGGGGATCGGCTGCGCAGCCCCGGGGCGGAGGAGGCTGTGCCGCGCGGGGTGGAGCACCGGCGGCTGGCCGAGGCCATGGACCGCCTGCCGCCCCTCTACCGTTCCATCCTGGTTCTGCGGGCCGTGCAGGAGCTTCACTATGAGGAGATTGCCGAAACGCTCTGCATCCCCGTGGGCACGGTGATGTCCCGACTTTCGCGGGCGCGACACGCGCTGCGGGAACTCCTCGCGGCGCAGCCCGATCCGGTCGAGAAGACGCGGAGGGGCCCATGAAGCGCGAATGCGGTGAGATCCGAGGGCGGCTGGGCGCGTGGCTGGACGAGGAGCTTTCGAGCTCGGATGCCCGGCGCGTGGCTCGCCACCTGCAGGACTGCCCGGAGTGCCGCGAAGAGGCCGAGGCGCAACGGGCCATCGACGCGGCACTGCGCGCCGACGGCAAGGCGAGCGACCCCGGCGAGGCCTACTTCGAGTCCCTGCAGAACCGGATCGATGCGCGATTCGACTTCCCGGAAGCCTCGCGACACTGGGTGAAGCGGGCCGAGCGCCCCCCCCGTCGCCGGATCGCGATTCCGCGGGCCTGGGTCCCGCGCCTGGCGTTTGGAATCACCGGGGCGGCGGTGGCGACCATTGCCGGCATCCTGGTTCACGATCTGGGTCCCCGGCCGATGCCGGTCCCGTTGCCGCAGGTCGTCGACACGGCGATGGAGGACTGGACGGCCCCGACTCAAGGCGCGCCCCCGGGCGCCATGTCTGAGGCGAAGTCCGCGACGGCTCCCGACCGGCCCACCAAGGGAGAAGCAGCCCCATCGCGAGCGGCACCGGCACGCGGGCCTGCGGCGGCGCCTTCGCCGTCGCAGGCGGTTTCGCCAGGCGCCGCGTCTTCAATCGTGCAGGCGGAACCTCGGGCGGCGACAAGGGCCGAGGCGCAGCGCGAGGTGCCTCCTCAAGAGCCGGCGGGCGCGGCGCGCGATCGGTTCGCTGCTGCCCCTCCGCAGAGCTCCGACATTCCGTCTGTGCGTGCGCCGCAGCCGCAGCCCCAGCCGCAGCCGCAGCCTCAGGCGCAGCCGCCGGGCGAGCGGGCCCCGGCGCCCGCTCCGAGTGTCCCGGCCCCTGCCGCCGATGCGACCACCCCAGGCCGGCCGGCGCTCCTGGAGTTCTTCGCCTCCTTCACCGGATCCGAGGAGGAGCAGGCCACTCCGACTTCCGACGCGACTTCCTCTTCCGCCGCGGACAGGGCGCGTTCTCTCCCCTCGGACGAGGCCCTCTCCACCTTGTCGGAGAAGTCCCTCTCTGTCTCGCACCCCGGCGGAACGATCGCGGGTCGGGCGGATGGCGACTGGGGTCGGATCCAGCCTCTGAACAGCTCGGCGAGCCCGGCCCCGGCCCCGGCCACTCCGGGCGTGGATCAAGCGAAGCCTCGCTTCGGAACACGCGGCATCGACCGGCAGCAGGAACCGGCCGGGCCGATCGCCGACTCGACCTGGGTCCGTTTGCGCCGGGACGAAGCCCGCGCCCTGGCGGACTCCGCTCTGGCCTCGGGAACGATGGAGGCGTGCGAGCGCGCGTTGCGCGCCTACTGGGCCATGCTTCACCGCCGCGGTCAGGTCATCCCGCTGACGCCGGAGGCGCAGGCGGAGATGCTCGATCCCGAGCGGCCCCGCATCGCGGCTCTCGTGCGCTGCGCGTCGCGTTGACGGTCCAACCGGGACGAGGGCGCCCGCCCGGGAGCGAGCGATCAGCGGGACCCGACCGCTGACCCCATCACGGGGCTTCGAGCAACGCCTCCATCACCGGATTCATCAGAAGGACTCCGGTCGACGAGCCGGGCTCGAGCCGCTGGGTCCAGCCCCGCTTCCACGCCCAGGCCGTGAGTGGGTCGATGCCCAGGAACGGCCCGGCCGCTCCCGGGAGAGAGGTCGCGGGAGTCAGCACCTCGGCCGCGGAGCCGGGAATCGTCGTCGGGTCGACCTCGAGGCTCCGGCCCGCACCGGCGGCCGAGCCCTCGATCGCCTCCATCGATCCGCGCAGGCCCATCAGCCCCGCCGCTCCGCGGGCCGTCATCGACAACCCTTCGCTCAGCATCGACAGGAGGAATCCGCGCGGTCGCTCGATGTTCACAACGCCCGCATCCGGAGGCAACCCAGCGAGCTCGCGTGCCCGGTCGACCGCCTCCCGAAGTCCGCCGATCCGATCGATCAGCTTGTGCGAGAGCGCCTGGCGGCCCGTCCAGATTCGACCCTGCCCGACCGCATCGATCTGGTCCCTGGTGAGGGGCCGGCCCGCGGCCACGCGCGCAAGGAAGTGGTCGTAGAAGCGATCGATGTAGCCGAGCAGGTGCTCGCGCTGCTCGTCGGTGAGCGGCGCGGCGCTGGAGTAGATTCCCATCATCTTCCCGCGCTCGAACGTCTCGACCCCGATCCGGTGCCGGCGGTAGAAACCGGCCAGGTTGGGCTTCAGCCCCAGCACGCCGATCGAGCCGGTGATGGTCATGGGATCGGCCAGGATCTCGTCTGCTCCGCACGCGATGTAGTAGCCGCCGGACCCGGCCACCCGAGACATGGAGACGACGACCTTCTTCCCCTTCTTCTTCAGCTTCTCCACGCCACGCCAGATCTGATCGGAGGCCAGGCCGCTCCCGCCGGGCGAATCGATGCGCAGAACCACCGCGGCCACATCGCGTCGCTTCTCCAGGTTCTTGAGCTGCTGGACGACGGTCTCAGAGCCGATCTTGTTCGCGGAGAAGAGGCCTCCCTCGCTCTTGCCCGTGATGATCTCCCCGTCGAGCCAGACAACCGCGACCTTCTTGCCCTCGGCCCACGCATACGCGCGATCGGCGCGCCCGGAGATGGACACCGGGTGCGGCTCGCCCTTGCGCCCGGCCAGCCGCGCCAGCAGCATCTCGGCGTCGTGGCGATCACCGAGCGTGTCGACCAGCCCCGCGGCCAGCGCGTCGTTGCCGTCGAACATGCGGCCGTCGGCCAGCTCCTCGATCCGGGCCCGCGGCAGCTTCCGGTCGGCGCTGATGTCGGCAAGCAGGACGTCTCGCTGGTCGTCGATGATCGAGTTGAGCGCCTCCTTCATCCCTTCGGAGGCGCGGGAGAGGATGAGTGTCTCTCCGGCCGACTTGTACTTGCCGTGCGCGACTTTTTCCACCTGCACCCCGGCGGAGTCGAGCAGCTCGCCCAGGTAGAGCAGATCGCGCCGCACTCCGAGCCGCGCCACGCCGCCCACCGGGTCGATCACGATCCGGTCGCAGGCGGCCGCCAGATGATAGGCGCCCGGGCCGTCGATCTCCTCCGCCACGGCGACCACCGGCTTGCCCGCGGCGCGCACGCGATGGAGGGCATCCCGCACCTCAGAGGTCAGGGCGCCCGCGCCCACCGGGCCGAGTTCCAGGAGCACGCCGCGCACGTCGCGGTCGATCTCGGCCCGCGCCAGGTCGCGCAACACCGGCCGGATGCTCCGGGACGACGGCGAGCCGATCATTGGCAGTGGAATCGGCACGCCGCTATCCGCGCCGTCGCCATAGACGCCCGCCAGACGGATCCGCGCCAGCACCGCTTCCCGCTCGGTCGTCCGCTGCAGCGCCACCGTGCCGTGCGCGGCCATGATGTGCCCCATCCGCTCGTCGCGATCGCCCATGCGGTCGTAACGGGTGCCGGCCCACGCCGAGGTGCGGCGGGAGTGGAGGCCGACGGCCAGGCGGATCACCCGGTCATCGGTGAAGTCGCCAAGACTCCCCTCCAGCGAACCCGACAGCTCAAACCCCGCCAGCGGCTCCACCACGGCGCCCACCGCCAGGCGGGCCCGGTCCTTCCAGATCTCCCGCTCGCCGCCGCTGAGGTCGGCAAAGAGCGTGACCCGGGATCTCTGGTCATACCGGAGCGGCCGCACGCCGACACCGATGGCGTAGCTGCGGCGATACAACGCGCCGAACATCCGCTCCTGGTTCAGGTCGCGGCCCAGCGCTCCGACACTCAATGCCTTGGACGGGCGCCACATCACCCCGGCGTCGCAGCGCCACGCCGACTCGTCGGGGCCGGGACGCGCTTGGTGTTCCCGCGAGGCGCGCAGCCCCAGGGAGACGGGATTGCGTGTGCCTCCGCCAAGCGCGATGATCGTTCGGCTGAAGCGGTCCGCATTCTCCGGGCGCAGCTCCTGGTAGCCGATCCCCAGAGCCCCGATCGTGATGCCCAGCGTGCCGAGATCGCCGCGGCCATGCCGGCCGGCATCCCAGGCGAGGTAGTAGCCCAATGGCACCGACCGGTCGATTCCGGCGGGGTTGGCGAAGAGGGCCGTGGCGTCGTCGCGCACGGCGGTCGAGGTATAGCCCGGCAGGTCAGGCCGGGACGACGCCATCGCAGCCAGAGCGGCGGACTCGGGCGGCGAGACATCAGAGGGCGCGTCCGCGGCCCCCGCCGGCATGGCTCCGATCGCAGTCACAACCGCCAGGATCAGCCCCAATCCCGTGCAAACCCCGCTCCGCTCCCGGCACCAAGACCACATGCGCACCTCCCCTGATATCTGCCCACGCCGAATGCGTGCGCCGCGCCGCAAGACTCCCGCGGCCCGCCAACCGGAAGAAGGGCCGCCCCTCGCCCCGGCGCCGCAGACGGCTCGAGCCGCGCCGGAATCATAGCGACCGGGAGCGGCACGGCAAGCCATGTCATCGGAGACCAGGGGAGAAGGGGTTCCATCCTCGAAACGAATAGCGATCGGCGTCCGCTCCGGCCCGGGAGGGGGCGGACCTGGTTCCATCCGCGCGCCGGACAGAGGTAGACTCGAGCCACCATGGATACCGAACAACACGGCGGACTCAGGCGCGAGCTGGCGCACAATCTCCAGATCGGAGTCGGCACCGGGATCATCGGCGGTGGGCTGCTCGGTCTGCTCGCCGCCGCCGCGTCGCTGGCGGTGAACCCCGGGATTCTCCGCTCGTTCGGGAGCGTGGTGCGCCTGGTGGTGGGGCTGCAGCTCGTCTACGGCGTCCTCTGCCTGGCGCTCGGCATGGCCGGGGCGACCGTGAAGACTGTCATCTACCTGGTCACCCGCCGCAGCCTCTCCGACACCAAGGCCGCGGGCTTCGTCGCCTGGCTGGTGTTCTTCCTGATCGGGGGCCTCTACGCGTATTCGTGGGCCCGCTGGCAGGGCGTCGGCGGTCTCGCGATCGAAGAGCCGCTCCGCTGGTCGCATCTGCCGGTGCTGATCGGCATCGCGGCGGTGGCGGCACTCCTGGCCCGCATGCTCAGTCAGGCGTTCTATCTCCTGCTCGTGTTCGTGAAGAAGCCGGAGCAGAGACGGCGGGATGACCTGCGGCACGCCTATCGCATCCTGGTGTATGCCGCGGCGATGTTCGCCGTTTTTCTCGTGGTCGCACGAGTCACTGCGGGGCGGCGGCCGGAGCGGTCGGGCCTGACGCGCGAAATGGTGCGGCCGCTCGGGCGGGGCGGCGCCGCGGCTGAAGGCGGCGCCGATTCCGGCGGGACAGCCGTTCCGGCCGAGGGCGTGGCGGGACGCCCGGTGGCGCTCCTGGCGATCGACGGGATCGCTCCGGAGGACGCCGACTGGCTGCGCGCCGAGGGGCGTCTCCGCTGGGCCGACGCGCTGTGGGCCGGAACGCGCGGCCGGGTCCGCGCCCCGGATGATCCGCTGCCGCCGCTCGACTGGACCGTGGCCGCGACGGGGCGCGATCTCTCGGCCCACGGCATCACCGACTACTCCGCGCGGGTCGTACGCGGGCTCCCCATCCCGGTCTCCATCGGCCCGGAGCAGCTCGGCCTCTTCGAGCTCGCCCACAGCGTCCTCCCGTTCCTGCGCATGACGCGCGATGTGCCGATGCGCAGCTACATGCGCGAGATGAAGGGACTCTGGAACATGGCCTCCGATGGAGAACGAAGGTGCGTGGTCGTGAACTGGTGGGTGAGCTGGCCGGCGGAGCGGGTGCAGGGCGCGGTTGTGAGCGACCATGCCTGGGTGAAGCTGGCCGGGGCCCCCTCGGTCCTGGATCGTTCCGACGACCCCGAGGCGCGGGCCCGAATCGCCGCGAAGGTCGCCGCCAGCGTGCAGACGCCGGGACCGGGCATCGAAGGGATGATCAGCCCGGTTCGACCCGATGGCAGACCGCTCCTCCTGGAGAGCGAGACCTGGCCGGGAACCCTGCTCGTGGAGCTCAGCGCGCTTGCGGGCCCGGCCCCGCCGGAAAGCCTGCGCGCGCGCTATGGCCTCGCCCCCTCGGAGGCGTCGCTGGCCTCGATGGCGAAGCTGGGAATCCCCGGTGACGCCCTGCGGTCCGACTGTTTCTACGCCCAGGCGGCAGCCTGGCTCCTGGACCGCGCGCAACCCGACCTCTGGATGCTGCATCTGCCGGGGCCGGACGTGATCCGGCGCGTGCTCGCGCGCCAGATCGACGCCCCGGGCGAACGCGAACGCATCCGGCGCGAAGCGCTGCGGAGCTACTTCGACGCCCTCGAGGCGCCCCTGGCAGCGGCGGCGGCCCGCGCGGGCGAAGCTCCGCGGCTCTTTCTCTGGATCACGATGCCCGGTCTGCCGTGGCCGGACGGAGCGCCGCGGCCGGAGGGACTTCTCGCGCTGGCGGGAGATCCCGCGCACGGCCGGAGTCTCCCCGCCCCGATCGCCGTAGATGAGATCGCTCCCACCGTGCTCTGGATGCTCGGACTGCCGACCGCCCGGGAAATGGACGGCGCGCCGCGCACCGATCTCCTGTCGGCGGCCGCCGCGGCCACGCTGCCGCCGGTGCGCTGGATTCCCTCCTATGGCCGGCAGGAGACCGAAGGGCTCGAGCGGGTGGCGAGCAGCATCGACCAGGAGATGCTCGAGCGGTTCCGCTCGCTGGGGTATATCCAGTAATAGACGGTCGGACGCGCCGGTTGCCGTTCGGAAACCTCAGGCGCGCGCCCCGAGGTCGCATTCTTCCGGCCCCGTCGTCGGGCCATCCCCTCTACGGGAACAGCACGGACTCGAGATCGCCGGCCGGTCAGCCCGCGCCTCGGGTTCGCTATGGTCGGGCGAACGGTGCCTCCGCGGGAACGGCTCGGGCCCGAGGTCGCCGGAGCGTCTGCCCTCGCCTCGGGTGCGCGCGCGCGAAGTACTGCCGTGCGATCGGCTCCGTAGTACCCGCGCGGCGCACACGTCCCGCGCCGGCACCGTCCGCCCTCCCATCGCCCGGTTGCGGCACGGCAGAGGCTGACACGCCCCGCTTTGGGGATGGCCTGACGACGGGGCCGTGGGCAGGCGCCGGCGGCAGACACGCGCGCAGGCGCTACGCAGCGCCTACCGGAACCGCTGCTTGATGCTTCCCCAGCTCCGCAACTCCACCGCGGTGCCGGGACAACCCGCCGAGACGCCGCCGATGACTCCGCACCCGGGCAGCTCCGGGTGGCCGAGACAGGGGCTGTTGGCGGCGACAGTGAAGGACTCCGGGCTGTCCTCGCAGAAGAGCGGATCGGCAAGGAGCACGTGATCGATCACCGGGGCCGGGCATCGGTCGCTGACCTCCAGAGTGTCCGGCCAGGTAATGCAGCAGGAGATTGTGCTCGCGCCCAGAGCATTGATCAGCACCGGGCCCTGGTAGAAGACGTTGCGGGCGAGATTCACTTCGCGGCATTCCGTCTCCGTACTCACCTTGACGCCTGTGCGGACGAAGCAGTTCTCCTCCATGATCGTCCGAGCCGTCAGGAGGACACACGAGGCGGGTGGAATCGCCTCCGCCCAAAGGCGATTGCCGGTCATCGTGCAATTCGCCGATTCGAAGTAGGGGCCGAACACACACAGACCCGCGCCGCTGTAACCTTCACGAGCAATGAGCGTGTTGTTTCTGATCTGGTTGTCCGTCGCCTCGGACACCATGGCCCATATCCGGTTGGCCGCGGAACCGTCACTCTCGAACCAGCAATCCTCTGCGAGCAGCGACTGCCCGATCGCCCAGACCGCGGCGCCAGACGAGAACGGCGGGCCGACGATGTCGAACCGGCAGCGCCGGATCAGATGGGTTGTGTAGCCGGGGGCGTAGCCAGCGTGTAGCCACAGATCCTCCCCGTTCTGTCCGGATCCCTCGTACCCGCAAACGTTTCCGCGGAACGAGCAGTCCTCGATCAGCATCGCGCGACAGCGGTTTGCCCGGATGGCACCGCCGTTCCAGCAGCAACCGGCCGAGACGGCCCGATTGTCTTCAAAGTGGCATCCCTGAACCGTGAGCTGCCCGCTCGTTCGATGGAAGTAGATGGCTCCTCCTCCGCCGGCGGACGGCGAGGGTCAGTTGCAGCCCCTGCCGCCAACGAACGACAGGTTCTGCAGGACCAGGTCGCCCACACTCCCATTGGACTCCGAGTACAAGATGCTCCCCTCCCGCCCAGGGATCTCCTCGCTTCCGTCGAGGATGGTCGCGGCTGCCCCTTCTCTCCCGATGAACGTGAGAGTCACATCAAGCGGCAGCGGAATGTGCTCGAAGTACCTACCGGGGCCGATCAAGATC
>CAYYQN010000074.1:0-18774 GCA_964473865.1 uncultured bacterium
GCAGGGCTCCGGGGGCCGGGTGGCGCCGCTCACAGGCGGCGCCCTTCCCCGGCCTCACCGTTGCCGTTATCGGCTGAGGGTCAGCTTCTGCGTCGCCGTCTTGCCGTTCGCCTGCAGGCGGTAGAAGTAGATACCGCCCGAGAGAGCGTTGCCGGCGTCATCCCGCCCGTCGAACTCCGCCACGTGGTAACCGGCGTCGCGCCGCCCATTGAAGAGCGAGCGGACATGGCGACCGGTCACGTCGTAGACATCCAGCGACAGGTTGGTGGCCGTCGGCACCGAGTAGACGATGTTCGTGTTGCCCTGGGTCGGGTTCGGGTGGGCGGCGTACAGCTGGAAGCCGACTGCGCCGCCGGTGTAAGCGCCCGCCTGGCTTGCGCCGCGGCTCAACACCTGGCCCGTGGCCGACCGCAGGTCGTACTGCACGCTGAGGTCTCCCGCATTCTCGTCGAGGATCCGGAAGGTGGCCTGGGCCACCGTGCCCTGGCCGCTCACTCCCGGCTGGTCCTGATCGAGACGCGTGGCCGAGATCTCGAGCCAGCCCTCGCCGCTCCGCGGGAAGAAGAGACAGCCGTCCTTGCCCTCGAGGAAACGCCCGTTCTGCACCGAGACCAGCTCGAGACGCGCCGGATCGAAACCGACGTTGATGAGCGCGCCGCTGAGGTCGCGCACGCCATCGACGTTCAGATCCACGGTCATCAGCTCGCCCGCCTTCGGCGCCTCGAGGACGCTGACGGAGCGGACGCAGGCCGAGCCGACCACCGGCGCACCCAAGGTCGCCGGACGAGGCGCAGCGGTCCGGATCAGGCCGGTGGCGTCCTTGTAGTAGCCCTCGTCCGCAGCCCAGGAGTACATCACGGTGAAGGCCAGCAGGTCGTCGACGTTCCACAACCCATCCGGGACGGGCCGCAGATCCGGAACCGAGCCCTCGGTCGGGCCGATGTCGGAGATGCGATCCTGGACGTTGTTCACGCCGTTCCACCCGAGGGTGAAGACCATCTGGTCCTCAAAGTTGATCTTGCCGTCCGGGCGCGGCGCCAGGTGCGGCAAGGTCGAGTCGGCTCCGGAACCGCTGGTGGCGAGGTCACCGAGGTAGCCCCACCGCAGGTTCACGTTCCGCGTCGTCCAGAGGGAGGCCGCGGGCTGCTCGCCGTTGATGTCGGTCATGCCGGAGCTCGCCTGGACCAGCGTGATCGTGCCGTCCAGGAACCTCTGGGAGGGGCTCAGGACGTCGGACTTCGACCGGACCGTCATCTCCGCCATCACGTGCGGGCCGGCGGTCGTGAGGCCGGTGGGCGAGCCCGTGACCGAGGTGTTGACCAGGAAGGTCCCCGGGTCGGAAGCGTTGTCGAACCCCTGGTTGAAGATCGTGTTGATGAAGTTGGTGGCGTCCCAGCCGGTGCTCGGGTCGATCGCCAGCACGTCCAGGTTGGCCGACGGGAAGGTCCCGCCGATGCCGACCACGATGACGCTGTCGGGATAGGCCAGCGTCAGGTTCACCACCCGCTCCAGACCGTTCTGGAGATAGAGGGTGCGATCGCCGTCGATCCGGTCGATGCCCCGGTAGCCCGGCAGCAGGGTCGAATCCATGCAGAACAGCTCGGCGCTGGTCGTCGCGTCCGACGCCACCAGCGTGCCGTTGGAGTCCTTCATCCGGGCGAAGAGGTAGTAACCCCCATCCGCCAGGGCGAGGTCGGCCGGCGCGCCGCCGGGGCTGTCCGCGAATGTCCAGACCGCCGTGGTGGCGGAAGCCAGGATCGTATCCAGCGGGAAGCAGAGCTTCGCCGTGGCCGGATCGAACGTGTCGACGGTGTCGTAGTAGAAGTCGATGTGGCCGCCGACCGGCGGGTTCGTGGTGGTAAAGGTGAAGGTGTAGCTGCTGCTCTGCGGGAAACAGTTGGGCAGTGCGCTGACCCCGGTGACATCCAGGGTGATGGTCGGCGTTTCCGACTCCTCATACTTCGTCACGATGCCGCGCTGGCCATCGCAGGCGTAGATGTCGAGGTCGTTGCCGTTGGGCAGGAGGCAGACACCGTCAATCTGGGTGTAGAGGCCGAGGCTGTTGCCGAGGCCGCCGGCCAGCGCGTCCCAGGTCGGAACCGTGGTCCCGCCGCCTGAAGTCGCCGCCGCGTCCAGATAGGTGACGATCCGGTCGTTGCCCTGGTCGGCCACGGCGAGGAAGCAGTTCTGGGTCGTTCCGGCCGTCTGGCGGTCCAGCATCACGACGATGTCGACCGGGTTGTTGAGGAGGTCCGCCGCGGAGCTGGCGGTGTTCCACTCGCAAACGAAGTCCATCCGGGCCGGCAGGTTGAGAGCGGGATCCTCCGGCGTGAACGCCAGCTTCTGGATCCGGTTGTTCCCGGAGTCCGCGACGTAGACGTCGTAGACGCCCAGCGAGGCGTTCCAGCGGGCCGCGACGCCGCGCGGACCCGAGAAGCGGCCGGGGCCGGTGCCGGAAGAGCCGTAGCGGAGGACGTCCGGAGACGTGGTGTACTCGAACTCGAAGGTGGTGCCGGCGGGCGGAATCTCTCCGTGCACGCCGTCGCCGAAGGTGATCTTCCCGGTCATCCAGTCCACGGTGTAGACCTGATCGGTCGGGCCGGCCGTGGCCAGGTCGTCGACCCGGGTCCAGTTCGGAACCAGATCGGCCGCGGGATCCGCGGGCATCTGGATTCCGTCCAGCGTCCCTTCCTTGATCGGGAAGGCCAGGGTGAACACCGCATAGTCTTCCGGAACCGGAGTCGGCGTGGTGTAGAAGTAGTCGACATTGGGCGTGCCGCCGACGGCCGCGCCCGGCTGGGCGGTCATGTCCTCGTGGACGTCGCCGGGGAGCCAGTCGTTGGTGGCCGTGACCGCGTCGTCGCTGGCGGCGATGACCTTGATCCGATCCCCGCCCGTGTCGGCCACGAAGAGGTACCGGTCCGGAACCTGCTTGACGGTCGTCAGGGTCGAAGTCGTGACGCCCGCAGCCGTGGTGAAGCTGATCCCCGGAATGGCATAGCACGGAGAGGAGACGTTGGCGAAGGCCGTGCTGCTGACCAGCACCTGACCGGTGGTGACATCGGTGATGACGATGTTGTTGCCGGCTCCGTTCACCGTGTAGACGTGTCCCGTCACCTGGCTGGCGTCGTAGACCTGCGCGGTCGCGACCGGCAGAACCACCACCCCCAGGCCGTCGTCCGCGGCGACCTCGGTCGGTCCGCCGTTGGCCACCGCCACGTCGTACGGAGTGGTCAGCCGGTCATCGTACTTCTCGACCGCCGCGACCACCCCCGCCGTGGTGACGGTGTAGGAGAAGAGCTGCTCCGTGGCATCGACCGCGTCCACCAGGAACACGTCGTCGGTGGTGGCGAGCGCCTCGTTGGGGATGAGCGCGATCGACCGGACCAGCCCCCAGGACGAAGGCCCGCCGGACACGGACTCGTCGATTTCCGCGAGAACCTTCGTGCCGGCGCCGCCGTCGACGCCGTAGTCCACGTCGCCCGCGCCGAAGAGATGGTCCGCCGTGCCGACATCGGTGCCCTGGTAGTCGGTCAGGGCGTACCGCAGGCTGATCGTCGAGGTCGTGCTCAGCGAATTAGCGGGGAAGCTGATCTTCGGTCCGCCGGTCGCCAGATCGTAGTCGATGGTGTAGACCTTGTCCGTGGCCACGAATCCGGTCAAGGACGCCACGAATCTCCAGTACTCGCCATCGATGATGATCGATTCGGATCCGGGCACGATGAACCGCATCGCATCGTTGGCGCCGGCGTCGGCGACATACTCGTGCAGCCAGATCTCATCCGTGTCGTAGTCGTCCGCCGCTGCGGCCGGATCCGTGAAGGTGAAGGTGTTGTCGTTGTAGTAGCTGCCGTTCACCTCGAACGCCTGCACGCGGTTGTGGCCGGCATCGACCACGTAGACCACGTCGCGCCCGCCGGCGGCGTTGTGCTCCCGCGCGGCGACGGCGTACGGCTGAACGAACGGAATGTCCGCCACGGGGTCGTTGACCTTCTGGTCAACATCGGCGTTGTTGATGACCTTGAAGTACGGACCATTCCACTCCAAGATCGCTTCGTAGGTCACCGCCGCATTCGCGACCGTGATCGCACCCAGCGCCAGGACGATCAACGTTCCCAGCAGGATGCCAGTGAATTTCGACATTTCAGTCCTCCTTTGCGCGTCCCTCTTGCATTCCCTGCTCACCAGCCCTGGCATCGGGCCTCCTCCCTGGGTATTCAGGAACCCGGCGATCGATCTACAGCCCATCCGTGTCGATGCGCGGGCCCGGGGAGGAGAGCCCCGGGGACCGTCGCGCTGCCGTTTCTGCTGGGCGGGACAAACCGGCACGGAGTTCGATTTCGACCTGGTCTTGGGCACGACGGCAACCTCCTACATCAGCTTGATGACCACGCCGCTGCGGATGTGGAAAGGAATGTCGCGGCGGTTGTGGTCGAGGAGGCGGGTTTCCGGCTTGCCGTCGCCATCGTAATCGAGGTCGACCAACCGGAGGGGACTGCTCGTGCCGAGGCCGATGGCCCGGGCACGGATGTGGGCAACCTCGCCCCCGCCGTTCGCGAGAGTGCCCACGGGAATGCTGTTCACAAAAACGATGGTCCAGGTGGCGTCCCACTTCGTCCGGCCGCTCGACGGCTCGTCGATCTCATTGATGAAGATGTGTCCCTGGGTGGCATCAAACCAGGTCGCCTTCCGAACCGAGAGGATCTGCATGATCGTGGGGTCATAGGAGAGCATGAAGGTGAGCCCCGCGATGTTCTGGGCGCCCCGCAGGGTGATGTCGAATTCGAAGTCGGAGTTCCCGACGACATTCACGGTGTCGGGCGACACTTCGACCCAGGGCTGCTCCGCCGTGCGGAAAGTGAGGTTCTCGCTGTAGGCGGTCAGCTCCGCGCGATTTTCGGCCCAGATCCGGAAGTTGTACTCCTCGTTCTCCGTCAGGTCGGAAAGCGTCACGGAGTGGGAGCGGGCGTAGGAGGCAAAGTCCTCGACGCTGCTGCCGTAGGTGGCGGAGTATCCGTAGAAGACCTCGCCGATCGTCCGGTCGTCGGTCCGCCAGGTGACGGTGGCGCTGCTGGCCGTGATGCCCACCACCTGGATCTCCGTTATGACCGGAGGAGTGGAGTCGTTCAGGTCCGGGTTCGGCAGCGTCAGGAAGGAGTCCGGGAGCGAGACCGCCCGCGCGCCGAGTGGCGTGGCCGCGGTCACCTGGTACCAGTACCAGCTGCTCGACTCGAGATCGGGGATCGTGACCCGGTGCTCGCCCGCGGGCGTGGAGGAGATCGACGGAGACGGCGGCCGTCCGACCGGACCCCAAGCGACCGTGCCCACGGTTTGCATCGGAGTGCGCCAGCTCACGACGGCCGAGCTGTCCGTGGGGGTGACCTTCAGGTCGAGAATGGACAACTCGCTCTTCTGCGGGTCGTCGCCTGAAGTCTTGCTGCTGATCCCGCAGGACGCCGCCAGCGCCGAGACGGTGAGCACCGTGACGGCGAGTTGCGTGATGCAGCTCCATCTCCTCATGCGCGGACTCCCGAATATGGCCAGGCGGGAATTCATCTGTCGCGCCCAACGCGCGGCGAAACGTTGCCGGTCCCTGGTCTCCATCCCTGCGCTCCTGTAGAACCGTGCCCACGGACCCTCTTGGTCCGGGGTGGAGTGACGGCGCACTCCGGATCTCGACAGTCCACAATTCGTCCGGCAGGTGACGTGGCTTTAGCGAAATGCGCCAGCGGGACCGTGCAGTCCGCCCGCAGGCGGGCGGGAGCAATCGGTCCCCGCCGGGGTAGGGGGGAGGTTTGGGGCGGCCCTGGCCGCGGCCGGGGCGGGGCCCCTTGCCGGATCGCGCACGGGGGGCTATCCTGGCGCGAACCGGCAGGATGGCCGGATCGTGGGACCGCCGCGGAGGCGCTGCCTCCGCCGGGAAGCCGGCTGTGATCCGCGGCGCCGGGCCGTCGACCCACAGGGCCGGCGGGTGGGTCCTTTGGCCCGCAATACAAAGAGAAAGGATGTCGGTTTGATGGATCCGGTCTCAACCCACGCCGGCCCGGCAATCGACCTGGGGGCCGAGATCCAGCGCCTCCGCCGCGAGCGGGAGGCGGTGATTCTGGCGCATTACTACCAGGAACCGGAGATCCAGGACCTGGCCGACTTCGTCGGTGACTCTCTGCAACTCGCCCAGGCGGCAGTCCGCACCGGCGCGAAGGCGATTGTCTTCTGCGGAGTGCACTTCATGGCCGAAACGGCGAAGATCCTCAATCCGGACAAGCCGGTCTGGGTGCCCGATCTCGAAGCCGGCTGCTCGCTGGCCGAGGGTTGCCCGGCGGATACGTTCGCCCGCTGGCTGACGAACTACCCCGGCGCCGCGGTGGTCACCTACGTCAACTGCAGTGCCGCCGTCAAGGCGCTCTCCGACGTCATCTGCACTTCGTCCAACGCCGAGCGCGTGGTGAAGAGCATTCCGGAAGGGAGACGGATCGTCTTCGCGCCGGACCGGCACCTGGGCCGCTACATCATCAAGAAGACCGGCCGGGACCTGATCCTGTGGCCCGGCACCTGTCAGGTCCACGAGGTCTTCTCGGAGAAGAGGATCGTTCAGCTCAAGGTGCGCCATCCCGGCGCGAAGGTCGCGGCGCACCCCGAGTGCGACCAGCGGGTGCTGGACATCGCCGATCACGTCGGATCGACCTCGAGCCTCCTCAAGTACGTGCAGGAGGATCCGGCCCGCGAGTTCATCATCGTGACCGAGCCCGGCATCATCCACCAGATGGAGAAGGCCGCGCCCGGAAAGACGTTCCTGCCCGCGCCGATCGAGGGAGCGTGCGAGGCCTGCGCTTCCTGCCCGCACATGAAGCAGAACACGATGGAAAAGCTGTACCGCTGCCTGCGGGATCAGTCTCCCGAGGTGACGGTGCCGGAAGAGATCCGGGTGAAGGCGCTACGACCGATCGAGCGGATGCTGGCCCTGGGTTGACCCCGAGGAAGGAGCGTTCCATGAGGACGATAGAAAGCACACCGGAGTTCGTGGCCTCGGTCTACGCCCGCATGGAAGAACGGCTGGCGGTGGTGCGCCGGCGGCTGGGTCGGCCGCTGACCCTGGCCGAGAAGGTGCTGCTGTCGCACCTCGACGACCCGGTGGGACAGGAACTCCGTCCCGGAGAGAGCTACCTCCAGGTGCGGCCCGATCGGGTGGCCATGCAGGATGCGACCGCCCAGATGGCCATCCTCCAGTTCATGAGCGCCGGAATCCCCCGCACCGCCGCACCCACCACCGTCCACTGCGATCACCTCGTCCAGGCTCGGAGCGGCGCGGAACCCGACCTCGCGCAAGCCGGTCGGGACAACCGGGAAGTCTATGACTTCCTGGAGTCCGCGGCCCGCAAGTACGGGATCGGTTTCTGGAAGCCGGGCTCCGGGATCATCCACCAGGTGATCCTGGAGAACTATGCCTTCCCCGGCGGCATGATGATCGGCACCGACTCGCATACGCCCAATGCCGGGGGGCTGGGGATGTTCGCCTCCGGGGTGGGCGGGGCCGATGCCGTGGACGTGATGGCGGGACTGCCCTGGGAGGTGAAGTACCCGAGGTTGATCGGGGTCTTCCTGAAGGGTGAGCTCAACGGGTGGACGGCACCGAAGGATGTCATCCTCTACCTTGCGGGCCGCCTCACGGTCAAGGGCGGCACGAATCGGGTCGTAGAGTACTTCGGACCCGGAGCCCGCACCCTCAGCTGCACCGGCAAGGGCACCATCACCAACATGGGGGCCGAGCTCGGGGCCACTACTTCGATCTTCCCCTGGGACGAGCGCATGGAGGCGTTCCTGCGCGCAACCGAGCGCGGGGCACTCGCCGAACGCGCCCGGCACCACACCCACCTGCTCACGGCGGATCCGGAGGTGGAGAGCGCCCCGGCGCGTTTCTTCGAGACGGTCGTCGAGATCGACCTTTCGAAGCTGGAGCCGCACCTGGTCGGGCCGCACACTCCCGACCTGGCGCGACCCGTTTCGCGCATGGCGGCCGACGTGGCGGCGCAGGGATACCCCGACCGCGTCTCCGTGGCGCTCATCGGCTCCTGCACCAATTCCTCCTATGAAGACATCGAGCGCGCCGCCGACGTTGCCCGGCAGGCCGCCGCGCACGGAGCGGCCATGCGCTGTCCGCTGCTGGTCACACCGGGTTCCGAGGCGATTCATGCCACCATCCGGCGGGACGGGCAGATGGCCGATCTGGAGAAGGTCGGGGCGACGGTTCTGGCGAATGCCTGCGGTCCCTGCATCGGGCAGTGGAAACGCGAGGAGATCAAGCCGGGGGAGAAGAATTCGATCCTCACCTCGTTCAACCGGAACTTCCCGGCGCGCAACGACGGGAACAAGGAGACCCTGGCCTTCATCGGCTCGCCGGAGATCGTCACCGCCTACGGGCTGGCCGGACGGCTCTCCTTCAACCCCCTGACCGATGAGATCGAGGGAGCCGACGGGAGGCGCTTTCGCCTGGATCCGCCGCGCAAGGCGCCCGAACTGCCGCCCAACGGTTTCGTACGCGAGGTCGGCGGCTACGTGGCTCCGGCGGAAGATGGCTCGGGGCTCTCGGTGCTGGTGTCACGGATGAGCGAACGCCTGCAGCTCCTGGCCCCGTTCGAGGCCTGGGATGGAAAGGACTTCATCGATCTTCCGGTGCTTTTCAAGGCGCAGGGGAAGTGCACCACCGACCACATCTCCCCGGCGGGGAAGTGGCTTCGCTATCGGGGTCACCTGGACCGGATCAGCGACAACATGTTCACCGGCGCCGTGAATGCCTTCTCCGGCAAGCCGGGCACCGGGCTCAATCAGCTCACCGGCGAGCCGGAACAGCCGCTGCCGGCGATCGCGCGGGCCTATCGGACCGCCGGCCGCCGCTGGGTCGTGATCGGAGACGAGAACTACGGCGAGGGATCCAGCCGCGAGCATGCCGCCATGTCCCCGCGGTTTCTCGGGGGCGCCGCCGTCATCGCACGCAGCTTCGCCCGCATCCACGAATCGAACCTCAAGAAGCAGGGGATGCTGCCGCTCACGTTCCGCGACGCAACCGACTATGACCGGGTGCGGGCCGCCGATCGGGTGAGCCTGGTCGGGCTGGCGCGCCTGGCCCCGGGGCAGGAGCTCCTGGCCCGGCTTCACCATGATGACGGCACCACCGAGGAGATCCGGCTTCGCCACACGCTGAATGCGGAGCAGATCGGCTGGTTCCAGGCCGGCTCCGCGCTGAATCTGCTCCGGCAGAAGTACCGGTAGGACGCCGGTCCGCGGGAGGCGGCGCGATCGGGCGCCTCGGGTGCCTGCCGGTCGCCCGCGAGCCGGCCGGGTGGTGGCTGCAGGGAGGGACCGGGGGGTGAGGGAACGGAGGCATTGGCGCGCCGGCGCGTGGGCGGGTCTTCCGATCGTGGCGGCGGTCTCCCTCCTGGGCCTGACGCTTCCTTCCCGGGCGGCGCCCGGCGGCGGCCCGGAGTCGTTGGCTAAAGGCGACGGTGCGACCGAGCAACCCTCATCGGCCTCCCGCCCCGCGGCGCTTGCGGCTTCCTACCTTGCGGTTCCGCTCGATAGCCCGCTCTACGATGATCTCGAGCACTTTCGCGCGCTCGGGCTCTGGCCGGGCAGTCTGGAGTTGCGGCCGATCCGCCGTCAGGTCTTTGCCGAAGCGGCGGCGGCGATTCGCGCCGCGGCCCGAACCCATCGGCTTGCTCCGCGGGACGAGTTCCGCCTGCAGAGGTTCGAAGGCGAGGTCTCCCGGTGGCGCCGGGGCCGCCCGGCCATCGAAACGGCGGCGAGCGCCGGGGCCGGGTCGAGGGACGAACCGCCGATCCGCGCGGAACTCGCCGCTGCGCTTCGCTTCGCCGGCGCCGGATCCGACCTGGACTCGCTGGCCGACCTCGATCGCAGATCGCGTCGCGAGCAGTTCCTGATCCTCTCCGCGGATGCCGCCGTCGGCGCCACGGCGTTTCTGCAGTGGCGTTTCTACGAGGACTACGACCGGCTCACCCCGTTCCATCGTGGCGATCGCTGGGCGGATAATCTGCCGCCCGATGCGGGGAGCGTGCTGAACTCTCCCAGCGCGCGCAACGACCAGGCGGTGATCGGCGCCGGATGGAAATGGGGGGAAGTCCGGCTGGGTCGGGAGGATCGGCGGTGGGGCACCGGCCGGCGGGGCACCCTTTTTCTGGGGGAGAATCCGTTCCCGCTCGACGGGCTGTCGGCGCGATTCAACACCCGATACCTGGCCGGCGCGAGCCTCCTGGCCCAACGGCGCCGGGGCAATGATCGGGTGCCCGTCGGCGGCGGGAAGGCCGCTTCGCCCGCCACGGTGACGACCGGCGACGCGTGGCTGGCCGCGCACCGGATCGAACTGCGTCCGCCGGGGCCGGCGCGGCTTGGCTTTTTCGAAGCGGTGGCCTGGAGTGGCCGCGGGATCGACCTCGGCTACGCGAACCCGGCGGCGCTCCTCGTGGCGGTGACCCAGGATCTCTTCGATCGCGCAGCCGCGACCGGCGCCAACATCGATGACAAGAAGGTCGTCGGCTTCGACCTGGCGCTGGACGTGAGGCCCGTCTCGGTCTATGGCGAGCTTCTGATCAACCGGGTCGTGACGCTCGACGCCGATCAAGGTCCGGATGGCGACGCCACGACCTGGGCGCAACTCTTAGGGCTGCGGCTCTGCAATCCACCCGGCCTGGCCGGCGCGGACCTCGACCTCGAGTACGCCCACCTCGACCCGGAGGTCTATTTTCACAAGGACGGAGATCCCGGACTGGCGCTTCTGTCCGAGGGAGAGCCTCTCGGTCACTGGGTGGGACCCAACGCGGATTCGTTCTACGCCGGGCTCTCCCTCCCCCTGGGCGCGCGGCTGGGCACCGCCGCGCTCTCGTTTGAACGCTGCCGCTGGGGAGTCATCGAGGGGCGGCGCGGGACCGAGCTCGGGTTCTTCAGCCTGCGCAAGCGAGACAAGCGCTGGATCACGGGCCGGATCGAAGCGGAGAACCTCCTGTCGGTCGAGTGGCGCCAGGCCTCGTTTCGGCTGAGCCCGGGCCTCGAACTGCAGCCGGAGTCCCGGCTGGCGCGAGTGGATCGTTCCGGAATGCGAACACCGGATGGCTGGCAGGCCGAGTTCCGACTCACCTGCCGCGCGTCCACCACGCTCGGCGAATGAGCGGCGGAGTCCTCACGGTCGCCCTGATGCGCCTGGGCCTCGGTCTGGCCCGCTGGGTGCCCTTTCGCGTCTGCGCCGCGGCCGGCGCGGCGGGCGGATGGCTTGCGGGCTGGGCTTCGCCGCGTCGCCGCGTCGTGGCCGCCAACCTGGAGGTCGTGACGAGGTTTGAGGCGTCCGCCAACGTTCGGGCGGGCCCCTCCGCGGTCTTCGCCGCCTACGGCCGCTATTGGGGGGAGTTCCTGGCGCTGGCCGCCCGCGCGTCACGCCTGGAACGCCTGGCCGTGCGGGTGGAAGGCGAGGAACACCTGCGGGCGGCGGCGGCCTCCGGTCCGGTGTGCATCCTCACCGGACACCTCGGCAACTGGGACCTGGGCGCACAGCTCGTCGCTCGCCGCCTGCCGAACTTCGCGGTGGTGGCCGAGGAGCTGCGGCCGCCGGCGAGGTTTCGGCTCTTCGTGCGGGCGCGCCAGCGGGCCGGGTGCGCGGTGATCCCCGCAGAGAGGGGCGGGGTGCGACTCTATCGACACCTGCACCGCGGCGGACATGCCGGGATGCTGGCGGATCGCGTCTTCGGCTCCGGGGCTCGAGCCGTCTCCTTCCTGGGCGGACGGAGGGAGTTCCCCAGTGCCGGGCTGCAGCTGGCCCGTCGCGCCGGCGCCGTGTTGCTGCCGGCGTTCCTCGTCCGGGAAGGCCGTGGCTACCGCCTGCGCATCCTCCCGCCGCTGCCTCCGGCAGAGGATCCGGTGGAGTCGTTTGCCCGGGTGCTCGAGGTCGAGGTCTGCGCGTTTGCGGAGCAGTGGTGTGTCCTCTATCCTCTTCATTCCGCCGCGCCGGACGCGCCGCCGGCACGGCTCCCGTCCGAGGAAGGGAGGGCGGCCCGGGCATGAAGATCGGCATGGTGACGGAGTTCTACTACCCGCATCGCGGCGGGATCAGCGAGCATGTGCGCTCCCTGTCGCTGGCGCTGATGCGGCGCGGGCACACCGTGACCGTGATCACGGGCGGAATGCCTGCGGGCCAGATGGAGCCGGGTCCGCCCGTCACCCGCGTGGGCCGCAGCGTGCCGATCCGCTACAACGGGAGCCTGTCGCGGGTCACCGTGGGACCGGGGTTGGAGCGCGCCGTCCGAGACCTCCTGCGCAGCGGTCGATTCGATGTTCTGCACCTGCACAACCCGCTCATGCCGACGCTGCCTCACCTGGCGCTGCGCCACGCGGCCTGCCCGGTGGTGGGCACCCTGCACAGCGGCTATCCCCGCGATCGGTGGGCCGAGCTCTTCCGCGGTCCCCTGCATCGCCTGCTCGCGCGCGCGGACCTGCTGCTCCCGGTGAGCGGTACGGCCCGCCGGGCCGCGGAGCCGTTCTATTCCGGCGCGTATCGGTGCATCCCCAACGGGGTGGACTATGAGTTCTTCGCCGGTGCGAGAGCCATGGCGGCCGAGCGCCCGGGCCGCGGAGGATCCGACCCCACGACGGAGGAGCTTCCGGCGAGCCGCGCGACGACGGACCGTCGCGGAATCGCTCCTGAGCGAATCCTCTTTGTCGGGGCTGCGGTTCCCCGCAAGGGGCTTCCGGTCATGCTCGAGGCGTACGGCCTGCTCCGGCAACGGCGCCGAGGGCTCGAGCTTTGGGTTGCCGGCGATGGTCCGCAACTGGCGGCGAACCGGCGGGCGGTGCCGGAATCGCTGCGCGATGAGGTCCGCTTCCTGGGGTCGTGCGACCGCCGGACCCTGCGCGCCTGCCACGCGCTGGCCGATGTCTTCTGCGCACCGAGTCTGGGCCGAGAGAGCTTCGGGATGGTCCTGCTCGAGGCCATGGCCGCGGGGGTTCCGGTAATTGCCTCGGACATCGATGGTTACACGGAAGTGGTCGAGGCGGGGGTCGATGGCCTCCTGGTGAGCCCGGGAGACCCGGTCGCGCTCGCCGGGGCGTTGGACTATCTCCTGGGCGACCCGGGGCTTCGCGCGACGCTGGCGCGTGCTGGGCGGCGCAAGGCCGCCAACCTGGGTTGGGGGCGGATCGCGGACGCGGTGGAGGGAGCCTACCTGGAGGCCTGCGACCTGCCCCGCCGGCCGGCGCCGGTCGGCGATCCTGCTCCCGAACGCCCCGCGTCGATGCGGGTCGGCGCCCCGGGCCGGGAAGGCTCCCCGCAGAGCAGTTCTGACTGAACTCCGCGCTTCTTTCGGTCGATGATGGACGTGTGAGTGGGACGAAGATGCAAAGCCACCCGCCGTCTTCGGTGCTGAATCGTCGAGTCGGACCAGCGCGAGGGTCCGCGGCCACCTACTTCGGACAGATTCTGGTGCAGGAAGGTGTGCTGGGCCGGGATGAACTGCGAGACCTCGTCCGCGGTCAACGCGACCTTCCGCCCGCCGACCGGACCTCCATCGGGCACCTCGCGGTTCAGACCGGGCGCCTCAGCGAATCGCGCTTTCTGGCTCTGCTCGACAAACACGGGAGCCGGCTTCACATCGGAGAGCTTCTGGTCATGCGCCGGCTCCTTCGTCCGGCCGAGCTCCATCGTGCGATCGGCGAACGACGTCCGGGCGAGATGGTCGGCGAGGCGCTGCTCCGGCTGGGGTTGATCGACCCGTGGGCCCTGGCGGAGGCGTTGGCCGAGCAGACCGGAATCGCCTGCATTCCGATCCACCGCATTCCGATTACGCCCGACCTGGCCAAGATCGTGGGCAGTTCGTACTGCATCACCCATGGCCTCGCCCCGGTGGCCTGCCGGGACAAGTGCCTGGTCCTGGCGCTGTGGCGACCGCAGGACCTGCCGGCCGCCGAGGAAGTCGAGCGGGTGACTTGCCTGCAAGTGCTCCCGGTCCTGACGACGCGGCGCGAGATCCTCGAGCGCATCCGGATCCTGTACCTGGAGTCGGATGCGGCACTGAACCAGGCCGCCTGAATCAAACCGCCTGAATCAGGCTGGAGGCGGTTTTCGGTGGCCGCCTACGCTCGGGAGGCCTTGGCGTCGGCCCGGGTCGGGGCGGCGCCGCCCAGCTCCATCGCGAACGATGACCGGGCGTACTTGCTCGCGCCGAGCGGATGCCGCCGCACGCGGCGGAACCCGAGGCGCTCGTACCATCGCCGCGCCGCCACCAGACGGGGACTCGTCTCCAGGAAGAGGACCTTCGCGTCGCGGGCCCGCGCCTCGGCCAGCAGCGCCGAAGCCAGGCGCCGTCCGAGACCGTGACTCCGCTCGGATTCGGTGACCGCCATCTTGGCCAGCTCGAAGATCCCCTCGCCGTGGTGGATCAACGCCCCGGTGCCCACGATCCGGCCGTCCAGGCGCGCGAAGAAGATGGCTCCGCCGGGTTTGATGATCTCCCGGTACGGGTTGGCGAGCAGCGCCGCATCGGCGGGCTCCACCGAGAATCGCTTTTCGAGCCACTCCCGATTCAGCGATTCGAAGTAGCGGCGCCACGCCGGCCGGTAGGGCAGGATCTCCAGCCGCTCGCGCGGTCCGGGGGCTTGCGGCGCGCGGGTCCGCCGGGCCCGCAAACGGCTCTGGACGCGGTCATACATGTCCGTCTCATCGAGGAGCGACTCCAGGGTTGCCATCGCGGCCAGAAGATCGTGACCCTTGGCGGCGAGCTCATCCAGGAGCTCTCGGTTGACCAGGCGAATCTCCTCCCAGATCGGATCGAGAATCGCCGCCATCCGCAGGCCCGCGGGAGTGAGCTCCAGCAAGCGGCGGCGCTCGTCTCGCGGGTCCCGCCGGCCCCGCACCAGGCCGCGGGCCTCCATGGCGGCCGCCATCTGCGTGATCGCCGGATGCGTCAGGTGAAGCGTCGCCGCGAGCTCGGTGACCCCCTGCACCGAGCGCCGGCGCAGAGCCTGAAAGAGCGGGAACCATCGGGCCTCGAACTCCGTGTCGAGGTCGTCGTAGACCCGGGAGACATCCCGGAAGAGCCGCTCGCTCGTCCGGCGCAGTCGGCTGGCCAGAGCGAGTTCGCCCAACTGCCCGATGAGATCCGGCCCGCGTGACGGCATGACCCCATCCTAGCACGGAAGATGCGAAAGCAGTTACGGAGTTCCGTCGCCGGGGATTGCCCCAGGGCCGGCCCCGCCCCGGCGCCGGGCGGGGCGTCCGGTCCGGCGGAGCCCATCCGGCCGCAGGGAGTGTCACGAGTTTCGTGTCGGCCGCAGGCGAGGTTTCTCGCCGCCCGGGACTTCTGCTAGACTCCCCCTTCGGCGCCCCGCATACCCGGCAGGTGTGGAAGGCGGCAGGGTGCCGGCACCCTGCGAGGCCGGAGACAAGATGATCCTGGGGGTGGGGATGGACCTGGTGGAGGTGGGCCGGCTGGAGCGCGCCGTATCCCGCCATGGGGAGAGCTTCCTCTCGGAGATCCTCAGCCAGGGGGAGATCGACCGGTTCCGGCGGTCTTCCCGCTTCCTCTCCGCTTGCGCCGGCGCGTTCGCGGCCAAGGAAGCGCTCTGGAAGGCTCTCGGCACGGGTCGGAGCGGGCGGGTCTCGTGGCTCGACGCCGAGCTGTCGGGACCGGAGACGGCGCCGCGGTTCGAACTCCGGGGAGAGACTGCGCGGATTGCGGCCGACCGGGGGGTCGGTCGGGTCCTGGTGGGCCTGGCGCGGGCCGGCCATCTGGCGGTAGCCATGGTGGTGTTGGATGGGACTTCGCCGCGGGCGGAGATGGGCAGGGGCTGACACCGAGAGGGGTATCAAGCATGGCCTTCGACTACGAAAAGCTGCGCCGCGAGATCTCCTGGGATCTGGCGAAGCAGGAGCTGGGGTACAAGGACGGCGATTCGATCAACCTCAGCTACATCTGCGTCGACCGGAACGTCGAGTTGGGCCGGGGTGAGAAACTCGCCTTCGTCCACGAGAATCACGAGGGGCACGTCCGGAGCTATACCTACCGCGACCTGCAGCTCCTCACCAACGGCTGGGCCGATTTCCTGGCCAAGCAGGGAATCGGGCCGACCGACCGGGTCTGCATCTTCCTGGACCGCCTGCCCGAGCTCTACATCGGCTTTATGGGGGTCCTCAAGCTGGGTGCCGTGGTCCAGCCGCTCTTTTCCGCTTTCGGTGAGGAGTCGATCTGGCAGCGGGCCGACGACAGCAAGGCGGTCGCCGTCATCACCCAGGACAAGCATCTCGGCAAGGTGCGACGGATCCGCGACCGGCTTCCCGAGTTGAAGCACGTCATCGTCGTCGATCACGACGAGACCAAGAAGAGGCTGCGCGAGGCGGACGGAGAGGTCGGCTTCAACATGGAAGCGCACCGCGTTCCCGAGTTCCCGATCTTCAAGACCTACGCCGAGAGCCCCAGCGTGCTGCACTACACCAGCGGCACCACCGGCAAGCCGAAGGGAGCGCTCCACGTCCACTCCAGCATCTTCGCCCAGTACCTGACCAGCAAGGTCGTCCTCGACCTGAAGGACGATGACATCTACTGGTGCACCGCCGACCCGGGCTGGGTCACCGGCACCAGCTACGGCATCATCGGTCCGTGGGCCATGGGCGTGACGCAGGTGGTGCTCGACGCCGGGTACTCCAGCGATCGTTGGTACGAGACGATGGAGAAGCACAAGATCACCGTCTGGTACACGGCTCCCACCGCCATCCGCATGCTCATGAAGGACGGGGTCGAGCCGGTGAAGAAGCGCGACCTGTCGGCGCTGCGGCACATGTGCAGCGTGGGCGAGCCGCTCAACCCCGAGGGAGTGCACTGGGGCCGCGAGGCGTTCGGCCTCGACTTCCACGACACCTTCTGGCAGACCGAGACCGGATCGATCATGGTCACCAACCTGCCGGGGATGCCGGTGAAGCCGGGCAGCATGGGCCGGCCGTTCCCGGCCCTCACCGCCGCGGTGGTCGATCCGATCACCGGGGAGCGGATCACCGACGTCGGGAAGGTCGGGATGATCGCCATCCAACCGCCCTGGCCGTCGATGATGCGGACCTACTGGAACAACACGCCCACCTACTTGAAGAAGTTCCTCAACGGCTGGTACATCTGCGGGGACCGGGCCAGCGTGGACGCCGACGGCTACTTCTGGTTCTCCGGCCGGGACGATGACGTCATCAACACCGGCGGGCACCTGGTGGGGCCGTTCGAGATCGAGAGCGCGCTCTTGGAGCACGAGGCGGTGGCGGAATCGGCCGCCATCGGCAAGCCCGATCCGGTCAACATGGAAGTGGTCAAGGCGTTCGTGGCCCTCAAGCCCGGCTTCACGCCGAGCGACGACATCGAGCTCTCCATCATGAACTTCATCCGCAAGCGCCTCTCGCCGCTGGCCATGCCGCAGGAGATCGAGTTCGTCGACAAGCTGCCCAAGACCCGGAGCGGGAAGATCATGCGGCGGCTGTTGAAGGCCAAGGAACTGGGACAGGAGATCGGGGACACCAGCACGCTGGACGACGATTAGGCTAAGACGGCGGCGGCGCGGCCGCCGCGGGAGGACGAGCACATGAAGCAGATGATTCTCGACTACATCCGCAACGAGTACATCGATGACGATGACGACGACGTCGAACTGGACGAGAACACCAAGTTGATCTCCGGAGGCATCGTCGACAGCTTCAGCATGGTGAGCCTCAAGCGGTTCCTGGAGAAGAAGTACCAGATCAGCATTCCGGACGAAGAAGCGTCTCCGGAGGCGTTCGACACGGTCACGAGCATTATCGCGCTGGTCAACCGGCACGTCGCCAAGAAGGGTTGAGGCCATGGCGTATCCCACTGCAGTCAAGGACACCTGGCGGGCAAGCCTGGAGAAGCTCCGGGGCGACGGCCTGTACAAGGAAGAGCGCTTCATCCACTCCCCGCAGTCGGCGGACATCAAGGTCGAGTTCCCGGCGGGCGCGGCTCCCAAGGAGGTCATCAACCTCTGCTCGAACAACTATCTGGGCCTCTCCAGCCACCCGGAAGTGGTGAAGGCGGCCCACCGGGGGTTGGATGAACGCGGCTACGGCATGTCCAGCGTCCGCTTCATCTGCGGCACCCAGGACGTCCACCGCACGCTCGAGCAGAAGCTGACCGCATTTCTCGGCACCGAGGACACCATCCTCTTCCCGAGCTGCATGGACGCCAACGCCGGGGTCTTCGAGGCGATCCTGGGGCCCGAGGACGTCATGATCTCGGACCGGTTGGTCCACGCCTCGATCATCGACGGCATCCGCCTGGCCAAGGCGGGGACGAACGCGATCCACGACACCTACAAGCACTCCGACATGAAGCACCTGGAGCAGAAGCTCGTGGAGCACGCCGACCGGCGCGTGAAGGTGATCATCACCGACGGCGTCTTCTCCATGGACGGCGACCTGGCTCCCCTGGACGAGATCGTGCGGCTGGCCGAACAGTACGGCGCGTTGGTCTTCGTGGACGACAGCCACGCCTCCGGCTTCATCGGCAAGACCGGCCGCGGCACCCACGAGGAGAAGGGCGTCTTCGGGAAGATCGACATCATCACCACGACGCTCGGCAAGGGGCTCGGGGGCGCTTCCGGCGGCTGCGTGAGCGGGCGCCAGGAGATCGTCGACCTCTGCCGGCAGAAGGCGCGGCCGTACCTCTTCAGCAATGCCGTGCCGCCGCCGATCGCGGTCGCGGCGATCCAGGTGCTGGACATCCTGAGCGC
>CAYYQN010000075.1:0-18653 GCA_964473865.1 uncultured bacterium
CCCCCTACCCGGCGCCGGATGGAGTCGATCCACCTCCAATCTTCCGACCACAACCGAATAGATACACCCGGCGCGGGGCCCGCGGCGACCGCGCAGAAGGTCGCGAGAGCCAGCAACGACCGCGTGGAAGGTCGACGGAGGCCGCGATCGACGGCTACTTCCCGTCCGGACTCCCTGGACCGGAGAGCCCACCCGGCTGGCAGACTGCTAGCGGCGCGGTGGCGGCACCACGAGGTGGCACCTGGGGCAGGTCGGTGGCTCGCCGGCGAGACCCGATTCCAGGCATCGCGGGCAGATGCCAGCCTCCGCCAGCCCCGCGTGTCCCTTGCGGATCGTCTGGATCCCCGCTTTGACCAGGGCGCCGAGGTCCGGAGGCAGCGCCGCATGAGAGACCGTGCCTTCATAGCTGGCAGTCAACAGCGCCCGGCCCAGACGTTGGTAGACCGCCTGGCGCTCCCGGCGGGTTGCCTCGATGAGACTCAGAGCGGAACCCGCGGCGGGCGTCGAGGCCGACGTCGCCGCCGACGCCGACGTCGGAACTGACGCTGCCGGAGATCGGCCCGGTGGCGGAGGAGCTTGCACCGTTGAAGACGGCGACGAGGCTGGGGCCGATGCCGCGGTCGGAGTCGGGGCCGGAGTCGGGGTCGGAGCAGGGGCCGACGTCGGGGACGGCACCGACGATGCGGGCGCGGGCATTGGCGCTCCACACGCCACGCAGAAGCGCGACGTCGCGCTGCCGGCCGGCGTTCCGCAGCGCGGACAGCGGCGGTTCGCGAACGCCTTGCCCTCACACGCCGGACAGCGCGGAGAAGCACCCTCGATCCGTACGCCGCATCCGATGCAAAACGGCATCGTCATCCCCTCCCCTGGCTCCGCTGAAACGCCTCGACCCTCGTGCGCAGGACGAGGTATGACGGATCATTCACGAACTCGTTCAGGGCGCCGAGACGTCGCGAGATGTAAGGCTGCGTGCTGGAGAATCCTTCGAGGAGCCCACCCATGGCATCCGGGCGCCCCTCGAGCTGCCGGAGATAGGCCTCGACATTCACCAGCGGCACCAGCCGGGGAGTCGCGACCAGCGTCGTCAGCAGGGAGTTGCGATACTCCTCGACCATCCCGCTCGCGAGCACCACGCCGCGATCCGCGGAAAGGACAGCCTGGCGCGCCCAATAGATCAGAGGCATGATCAGCGGGCGGCTGACCAATCCCGCGATTCCGGTCGGTCCACGCAGCGAGATCCACATGGAGATGCCCAACCAGAGCGCGTGTCCCAAGGCAACGTGGCTCAATTCCGCAGCCAGCAGGAAGCAGATTGGATCGCGCCGCAACTGCTCCATGGTGAGACGGGGATCTCCGAGCCGAGCCAGCAACCGGGCGTCGAGGACCACAAACGACTCGGTGTCGGTCCCGATGGTCGCGGAGCGCGTTCCCCGCGCGATTGCCAGCGGCGTGTTGTACAGGTTGACCGCGTAGATATTCGGCAGTCGCGTCAGACAGAAGGTCTCTCCCACCTCCTCGGCGAGGCGGTAGAGCATCGGGAACTGCTCGGGGCCAACCTTCACGCCGTTGCCGAGGAAACTCGACTCGAGCCAAGGCTTGGCGTACTTCCCGACGAAGGTCTGGACCAGGCGGTTCAAATCGCCCGTCGATTGCAGCGCATGCATCGCCGAACGGTCGTGAGGCGAAATGTACTCGTCCGGCGCCAGGAAGTAGCCGCCGATCGGGGCCACGCTGAGGGGCAGCGGCGACCGCCGGCCCGGTTCGCCGGAGGTCGCGTAGGTCGGCACCGCGTACGCAGGCGCCGGATGCTCCGGTGTGGTTTCGGCGGTCGGTGATCGACGCGCCGCGGCGACTGACGCCGAGGGGAACGGCCCCCCCGGGATTGGCGTCTCCGGCGGCAGCCGGTCTCCCGACAGACTCTGCGATGCGCCGCACTGATGGCAGAAGCCCGCCCCGGCGGGAATGCCTGCTCCGCACTGATGGCAGAACACCTCGACCTCTCGACCGGCCTAGAAGAACGTCCAGGGACCCACGGGAATACCCTCATTGATCTTCTTGGCGATCTTGTAGCCGTCCGCCATGAAGATCCCGGCCACGCCAAAGCCGAGGATCACCGCTCCGCCGCCGCCGGTGGCCTGGATCATCGGCCACATGATGAGGAAGTTCACGATGATCTGGACTACCGCCTTCAGGTTCTGGCCGTTGTAGAACGCCTGCGCGCCGAATCCCCATAGCAGGCCAAGCGCGCACGCAGTCGAGGGGTTCTTGCGGCGCACCGGCATGGCCCCGGGCGGGGAATAGCCGGGCAGGCCATAGCCGGGCTGAGCCGGAGGGTAGGGTGCCGTCCCCGGCGACGAGGTGGGACCCGGCGCCGATGCAGTCGGCCCACCGGAAGCCGCAGGCAGCGGTTTCCCGCAGGCCTGGCAGAATCGCGCTCCCTCCGGGTTCCCAGTACCGCAGTGGGGACAGTATGGCATGTCGGCTCCTCCCGCCCTCCGCCGAGGAGATCACACGGCGGAGCTTCCGGCCTCAGTCGAGGTCCTCTTCCGTGTCCAATGAGTCGGCGGAGTCATCCGGCTCCGCCGGCGAGGCGATCCCGGCATCCGCATCTGCGCTGTCACCCGGTTGGCCGTCATCCAGTTGGCCGTCATCCGCCAGATCCTCGGCCGTCTCCAGTTCGTCCGGCGACAGATCCTCCGGGTGTGAGATCCTCCGTTCGCCTTCGAGGTCATCACTGGTGTAATTGGCGGCGCCGGTGTCGTCGTACTTGTTGTCGCGATCCGCCTCGTTGACGGACTTCCCATCGAGCGCGTTGGTCTCGCCCTGGTCGGGTTCGTACAGACCGTCGGCGTCACGGTCTTCCTGGCCGTCCTTCACTCCGTCCAGGTCCGAGTCGCCGCTGCGCGCGTCCGTCTCCCCGACGCCGCGCAGTCCGTCCCGATCAGCGTCCTCCGCCCCGTCGCCCACGCCGTCTCGGTCGGTGTCCTTCGAGAGCGGATCGCTCTCCCATCCGAGGTCGTGCCAGCCATCCCGGTCTGCGTCCTCGGCACCGTCCTTGACGCCATCGGCATCCGTGTCCTCGCGGAGGCGATCGGTCCCGAGTTCGGCCTCCTGTTCGTCGCTGAGGCCATCCTGGTCGGTGTCGACGGCGTCCGCCGGCGCGCTGCCTTCCGTTGCGGCATCGCCGCCCGCGGCGGCATCCGCTTCCTCGGAATCGTCAGCCTTGGCATCGTCAGCCTTGGCATCGTCAGCCTCGGCATCGTCGGCCTCGGCATCGTCAGCCTTGCCATCGTCGTCCTCGTCGGCGGGCTCAGCGACGGCGTAGAACGCGTCCGGGAGGGCCTCCTCGGCGTCCATCTCCTCCACATCCTCGGCTGCGATCAGATCGATCGATCCGTCCCGATCGAGGTCGAGGAGGAGCAGATCGACATCGCCATCTCCATCGAGGTCGGCCGCGAGGACCGCAGGATCAGGCTCCGGGGGCGGGGGTTCGGGCGGTAGGTGTGGATCCATGCGGCCTCCGAGAAACCCACGGACGGTACCGTTCGTTGGGACCCAGTATGGGTCTCCCGGAGGAAAGCGTCAAGGTCGGCAGACAGCTCCCGATCTCGGGGAAAGCTTGCGGCCCGGCGGCGGAGTCCTGATGATGGCGATGTCGCCCGGCGGACGCCTGCCGGCAACGGAGGAAAGGCCATGGTCACCGTATTCGGGTTCATCCTCTCCGGGCTGTCGGCAATGGTCCTTTGGCGGCAGATCCGAGGGTTCATCCGCGACTGGCAGGCCGCCGAGATCGCGCGCGGGCCGGCGGTGCCGGAGCAGGTCATCCGGCTCCCCGTCTCGGGTGAGCTCGGCCTCTACGTCGAGGGGCCCCGCTTCTACACCTGGCAGAAGCGCCTGCGCTGCTCGCTTCGCCACGTCGCGACCGGCCTGGAGGTGCCGATCCGGCCGGTCATCTCCGGCGCGGGGGTGCGCAGTCTCAAGTACAGCCGCGTACAACGCGGGCGAATGGAGTTGCCGGCAGCGGGAGACTACGCCCTGCGGATCGAAGGCCTGGCTGCCGGCGACGAGAGCGCCTACGCGATCGTCTTCATGCACCCGTTCACGGGCCGGCTGCTCCGTTTCATCCTGAGCTGCGTCCTGCTCGGCTTCGGCGTGATCGGTGGTCTGGTGCTGGCGATCCTCTCGGCGGTTCTGTAACCGGGGGCATCCGAAGCAGCCCGGCCACCGCGTCCCTTCTGGTTCTTTCGCCCGCTAGCGCGGGGGGTGGCGCCGTCGGGTCGCCATGGCGAACGCAAACACGCCCGCCACGATCGCCGCCGCCGCGGCCACGGTCAGGAGCAGCGCGTGCTGCGAGCCGAGGCGTCGGCCGACAACCGCGGCCGCGAAACCGATCCCGCCTCCCACCAGCACGAGCACAAGCGTGGTGACACCGAAGCGGCGCCATGACCAAAGACCCGCGCGACGCGCCCGAACGAACGCGGCGACTCCGATCGCCGCGATCAGCGCAACCATGAAGAGCGTTGGCACTCGCACCCTCCCTTCCGGCGGGTGTCGCCCGCTGCGGTGACCCGGCGTCTGCAGTGCCGGGGCGTCCGGCCCTCCGCCCCGGCTCGGAGCCGCTCCGGGAATCCGGGTGGAGGCGCGTCCACTTCGATCCCGCAGGTCGCGGTCGAGCGCCGCGTCCCCCTACGCGTGCACGCCCGGCGCCTCGTGCCCGGTCTTCTGCACATACTCGAGGTAGCTGCCCGGATAGAGATGTGGCCGCCGCTCTCCGTCCGCTCCGTACTCCAGCTCCAGCACCCGCGTCCCGAGACCCTTCAGAAAGGTGCGGTCGTGGGAGACAAAGAGCATCGTCCCCGGAAAGTTGCGAAGGGCGTCGACCAGCATCTCCTTGGTTTCGAGGTCGAGATGATTCGTGGGTTCGTCGAGCACCAGGAAGTTCGGCGGGTCGAGAAGCATCCGCGCCATCACCAGGCGCGACCGCTCGCCGCCGGACAGCACCCGGATCAGCTTGTCGACGTCCTTGCCCGAGAACTGGAACGCTCCGAGGCAGCTCCGCAACACGCCCTGGGTCTCGCGGGGATGGTCGTGCTGCATCTGCTCGAACACGGTGAGGCCGGGATCGAGCAGGTCCAGCGCCTGCTGGGAGAAGTACCCGATCTTCAGGCTCGCGCCGAGGCGGACCGATCCGGCATCGGGCTCGAGCACCCCCGCCACCATCTTCAGGAGCGTCGACTTCCCGGCTCCGTTGCGTCCCAACACGCACCAGCGCTCGCCCCGATGGATCGAGAAGTCGAAGCGATCGTAGATTCGCCGGCTGCCGTACGCCTTGGAGACGCCGCGCAGCATCGCGACATCATCACCCGACCGCGGGGGCTCGCGGAAGTCGAACTTCACCACCGCCCGCCGGCGCGGCTCCTCCAGCTCCTCGATCTTGTCGAGCTTCTTGACGCGCGATTGCACCTGGGCCGCCTTGGCGGCATGCGCGGCGAAGCGCTCGATGAAGCGGCGTTCCTTGGCCAGCATCGCCTGCTGGCGCGCGTAGGCCGCTTCGCGCTGGGTGTCCCGGACGGCCCGCTCCCGCGCATAGAAGTCGTAGTCCCCGCTCCAACTGGTCAACTCGCCGCCGTCGATCTCGATGATCCGGGTCACGGTGCGGTTCAGGAAGTCGCGGTCGTGGCAGGTCATCAGCACCGCCGCCGGCGAGTTCTTCAGGAACTGCTCGAGCCAGAGGATCGATTCGATGTCGAGGTGGTTGGTGGGCTCATCCAGGAGAAGCACGTCGGGCTTCATCAGGAGCACCTTTGCCATCGCGACGCGCGTCTTCCAACCGCCGCTCAAGACCCCGACGTCGCCCCGGATCTGATCCTGCTCGAATCCCAGGCCGTCGAGGACGGCGTAGGCGCGGGACTCCAGGTCATAGCCGCCCCGGTGCTGGTACTCGTCCTGGACGTGGCTGTAGCGGTCCAGCAGCGTGTCCGCTTCGCCCGCGCGTTCCGGGTCCGACATGGCCGCCTCCAGGTCGGCCATCTCATGGTGCAGCTCTCCCAGAAGACCACTCCCGGCGATCGCCTCGTCGAGCACGCTGCGGCCAAACATCTCGGAGGCGTCCTGGCGAAAGAAGCCGATCGTCGTGCGCTTCGGGATCGAGACTTCGCCCTCGTCGGGCTCCTCCTCTCCCGCGATCACGCGGAAGAGCGTGGTCTTGCCCGCCCCGTTCGGTCCGACCAGACCGACCTTCTCGCCGGGGTTGAGCTGCATCGACGCTTCCAGAAACAGGATCTGGCGGCCGTGCTGCTTGGAGATGTCGGTCAGGGCGATCATAGACGGCGGAGGATAGCAGATCCGGCCTCCGCCCTGCGTCCGGACCGCTACTTCGCCTTCACCGCCACGTAGATCTCCACGGGGGAATCCGGCCCCATCATCTCCGGCGGGTAGTGCTCGAGCGCCGGTCGGGACTCGTCCTCGGCATACGGGGAGGCGGGAAGCCATTGGCCATAGATCGCCCCCCAGGTCGGACCGATCGCGCTCATCGCGCAACGGAACTTCGCGTACAAGCCACCGGGAACGACGCGATGCGTCAGCCCTTCGGGCGCACGCTCGCCCACCGGCACCGCCATCCCGGCCACGAAGTCGACCAGTCCCGGCTGATCCGTGCCGTAGTAGACGCCGAAGTACGACTTCTCCACCGCGCGCGCGGCGATCTCCGCATGGCGCGGCGTGAATTGCTGTTCCCAGATCGCCTTGTAGTCTGCCTGCGCAGGATTGATGCGGGCGGTAACGCCCAGCACCGCGCTCTCGCCCCGCGTGATGATCTCAGCCTCCATCTCCACCCTCCTGTTCACCGTGACCGATGCCGCACTCCGCCGGTGTCCTCCCGGCCGCGACGCCTCCAGGATACGGACCGAAGTCCGGCGGCGCGAGCGCACACCCAGGCCGGTCCTGGCCTTTCGCTCGGCGATCGACTGCGCGCGGCTGCGGCGACTGACCGACTCCCGGCGACTGCAGACGCGGATCGACTCCCGGCGGCGGCGAGTACGGACCGACTCCCGCTGGTCGGACGGCACCTGGCCCGCGGCCGCGCCTGGATCCCGCGCAGATCGTCCACGTCGGATCGCCGCGCGTGCCGCACCACCACGCTCCGTGTGCCCGGGGGACCACACCTGTGCCGATTCGTCACACTGGACCTACCGTCCAACTGCCCGAAATGGAGCGAGTTACGACGTCCGATCTTCGGCACGCCCCTTGCTCGATCCGAGGCATCAGGCCGGCGCCCCGACTCGCGGGCCCCCGGGACTGAGGACTGGCTTCCGAGAAGGAGGAAATCGTAATGAACCCGACCCGCAACTCCATGCTGACCCTGGCCGCCGCCATGCTGCTCGCCGTGCTCCCGCTGTCCGGAACCGCGGCCGCCGAGTCGAATTTCCTGGGTGGCCTTCACTTCAACGCCGGCCTGCCGCAGGGTGACCTGCGGGACCGGATCGATCGGGACGCCTACGGCCTGGGGGGCCAGATCTTCTTCGCGCCCACGACGAGCCCGATCGCGGTCGGGTTGGACCTGGGCTGGGCGAACTACGGCACCGAGTCCCGCGAGGAGCCGTTCTCCACGAGCATTCCGGACGTCACCGTGGACGTCGAGACCATGAACAACTTCGTGCAGGGCTTCCTGGTGCTGCGCGGCCAGGTCCCGCGCGGCCCCGTCCAGGTGTATGCCGACGCCCTGATGGGATTCAACTACCTGTACACGGAGACGAGCATCAAGGAGCACGGGTCCGGCTCGGGTGATGTGGCCAGCTCCACCAACCAGGACGACACGGCCTTTGCCTATGGCTTCGGCGGCGGCGTCATGGTGCCGGTCTGGCAGCGTTCGTCCGACGGCAAGGGCGTGCACCAGGTCTCGGTCGACGGCGGTGTCCGGTACGTCCGCGGGGACAAGGCCGAATACCTCAAGAAGGGGTCGATCCGCCGCGTGAACGGCGCCGTGGCCTTCGACACCATCGAGTCCCGCACCGACATGACCAAGCTCCACTGCGGTGTGACGGTCCGGTTCTGATGTCCATCCCCCATCCCGACCTCGACCCCGGCCAGGACACGGCGTCGCCCTCGCCCGCGACCCGTCCTGGCCGGGGCGCTTCCCCCCTGTCCCGGACGAGCGCGCGGCCCCATGAGTCAGCAGTTTGACGCGTTTTCACTCGCGAAGGATTGCCGGATCGGGGCCAGCAGGCTGCTAGGATGGACCGGGCCATGGAGAGCGGCCGGGAACCGGCTCAGGCCGAAGGAGGGGCTTCCGCCGGACGGCCCACCGGCAGCGAACGGCGGAGGCGAGCATCGAACGAAGGAGAACCGAACCGGAGCCATGAAACCACCCAGCGTTGTCTACCTCCGCCGCGTGCCCGATGAAAGCCCCACCGTCTGGACAGACGCCGTGGATCGTCTCTTCGATCAAGCGGATTGCCTTGGCTTCGCCCAACCCCACGACCGGATCGCCGTCAAGGTCCACGTCGGCGAGGCCGGACTCACGACCGCATTGCCGCCGGAGATCGCCGGCGTGGCGGCGCGCCGGGTGCGTGCGCGGGGAGCCCAGCCGTTCTTCACCGACACCTCGGTGCTCTACTCGGGACGGCGCAGCCACGGGCCGGGGCACGCCGAAGTCGCCGAGGAGCACGGCTTCACGCTGGCCCGCGCCGGTGCGGTCTTTGTTCCGGCCGACGGCCTGATCGGAAACCTCGAGGTGGAAGTGCCGATCGAGGGGAAGCACTTCCCCTCCGTCGGGATCGCCGAAGCGATCGCGCACAGCAACGGCGCGATCGTCGTCTCGCACGCCACCGGACACCTCGCAGCCGGTCTCGGCGCGACCCTGAAGAACCTCGGCATGGGATGCTCGGCGCGCAAGGGGAAGCTGGCGCAACACAGCGACACCAAGCCCTTCCTCCGGCAGCGCGCCTGCACGGCTTGCGCGGTCTGCGTCGCCCACTGCCCGACCGGCGCCCTCTCGCTCGGGCCCGACGGGGGCATCCGCCTGGACGAATCGACCTGTACCGGGTGCGGCGAATGCCTGGCCCATTGTCGAAGCGGCGCTATTGCGTTTCGGTGGGACACCGCCCCGGCGACCCTGCAGGAAAAGATGGTCGAGCACGCCTGGGGCGTCGTGCGAGCCTTGTCGGGGAAGCTCGTCTGCCTCCTGGGGATCGTCAATCTGACGAGACACTGCGATTGCTGGGCCGAGGGTTCGCCCCGGGTCGCCGCCGACATCGGCTTCGCGCTTTCCGCGGATCCAGTCGCACTCGACCAGGCCGCCAATGATCTGGTCGAGCGCGCGAACGGCCGCCGCCTGGATCAACTCGCCTTCCCCGAGATCGATGGGCGGACCCAGCTGGCCTATGCCGAAAACCTCGGAATGGGACAGCGCGCCTACCGGCTGATCGAGGCGTAACGACCGCGCCGCAACCCGTTAGCCGTCGTTCCTCCAGGCGAGCCGGCGGCGGCGGCCGACATGGCCCGTGAACGGCCCTACCCCCCCCCGCGAGCGCGTTCTTCAGATCCCGTGCCGACGCGCCGATCTTTCGATACCGGTAGGACTTCCAAGCCGACCGTCAGCGAAGGAAGGAGAGGACCCGTGGCCTGGAATCAGACTGTCGCAACCAAGACCGCTTCCCCCGCGCGGATGACGGCGTGGCAGCTCTTCATGCGGAGGCGGCGTTTCGTGATCAGCCCGTCGCTGCAGCTGCCGCTCCTCCTCCACTCGTTCGCGCATCTCGTGCTGGTGTCGGTCGCGCTCATCGCGGCGCTCTTCGGGCCGTCGATCGTCTCGCTGCTGCGCAACGAAGCGACGTCGGATCGGGCGCTTTCCGCGGCCAACCAGATCCTCTTCCTCCACCCCCGATTCTGGCCGACGCTCGCCCTGGCCCTCCTGCTCGTCGCCCTCGACTCGATCCGGACCTCCCATCGAATCGCGGGGCCCATCTACCGCTTCAACCAGGCCCTGGAACGAGTGCAAGCGGCGCGAATCCCGGAGCCGATCCAGCTTCGCCGGGAGGACTTCCTCCAGGAGGACTGTCGGCGGATCAACGCCGCGCTCGAACTGACGCGGACACACATCGGGGACGTCGGGGACGCCGCCCGTGCGCTGGCCGAGGCGATCGAGGCGGCCCGGGGAAAGTCACCGCAATGTCCTCCGGAGGAGACGGAACGTCTGCTGCAGGCCCTGATGGATCGCTCCGGCCGACTGGTCGAGCTGTCCCGGCGTTTCGAGCTCGACGAAAGAAGGTCCAAACCATGAGGCGGGGCCCAACCAGTCGTTCGCGCGCCGGGTTCACCCTGGTGGAGCTCGCCATCGTCATGGTCATCCTCGGCCTTCTGGCCGCGCTCGGCGCGTATGGGTACCTTTCCATCATCAACAAGGCGCGCAACGTCAAGGCCATCGGCGACCTGCGCGCGATTTCCGCGGCCGTCACCAACTACTGGATGATCCACCAGGCGTATCCGGACAACCTGGCCGCCGTGAACGAGGATGGCCGCCTGGATCCCTGGGGCCGACCCTACGATTACCTCCCGATAGCCGCGGCCAAGGGGAAGTACCGGAAGGACAAGAACCTGCATCCGATCAACGCCGACTACGACCTTTACAGCGCGGGCGCCGACGGCAAGACCACCCTTCCCCTGACCGCCGGGGTCAGCCGCGACGATGTGATCCGGGCGAACGACGGCGGCTTCTACGGTCTGGCCGAGAACTACTGACCGCGGGAAGCGTCGGCGCCGGCATGAGGACCATCCAGATCACGCACCAGTTGTTCCGAAGCCGGGTGGCGCATCGTCTCTTTCTGCTCTTCGCGGCCTGCGCGCTGGTTCCGGTCACCTTGCTGGCCGCCGTCACCGTCCTCGACCGGGCGAGACAGACCCGGGCGCACGACAACGAGCTGCTTCGCCGGTCCGCCAAGGACTCCGGAATGCGGGTCATCGAGCGCCTGGAGTATCTCGAATCGAACCTGCGGAACGAGGGCGAGCGACTCTCGGACGAGGCGCCGTCTCTCCATTCGACCGATCCCCGCACCATCAAGTTTCTGCGGGAGCAGTTCGCGGCGCTGGCGGTCATCGATGACCGGGCGGGAGTCGTCGAAGCGCTGGGCCGGCCGATCGCGGTTCCCGCTCTGTCGGCGGGAGAGACTGAGCGGCTGAAGGCCGGTCGTAGCCTGCTGCGCACCCTCCCCGGCGACGACCGGCCCAGCCGGGTGCTGCTGATCGTCCCGACCGGCCTGACCGCCCGGCGGTTCCTGGCCGCGGAAATCGCGCCCGGCTCACTCTGGTCTGCGGACGATTGTCTGTCCGGCGAGTCCATACTCACCTGCGTGGATGCCGCGGGAAGAACAGTCTTCGAATCGGGCTCCACCAACATGCCGGCGGCGCTCCAGGCGGTGACCCGCCAGGGTGGAGCGTCCGGAACGATCCGATGGTCCGACGAGCGCGGCCGCCATCTCGCAGGATACTGGACCCTCTTCATGAAATATGCGTTCGACGCGGAGTGGATCATCCTGTCGACGCTGGAAGAGCGGAGCTTCCTCGCCGCCGCCGACAGCTTCCGCACGACATTCCCGTTGGTGATCCTGCTCACCTTGCTCGTTGCCGTCCTGGCCAGCGCGCGCCAGATCCAGAGACAGCTCATCCCCGTGGAGAAACTGCACGCGGCCACCCGGGATATCGCCTCCGGGAACCTGGAGCACGTGGTCGAGGTCCGGACCGGGGACGAGTTCGAGGAACTGGCCGATTCGTTCAACTGGATGTCCCGGCGCGTCCGCCACCTTCTGGAAATGCGGAAGGACCTGATCGAGGTCGGCATTTCCCTGGTCGCCGAGCAGGACATGGAAGCGATCCTCGAAACGGTGATCCGAGGCGCGCGGCGGATCCTGAGGTGCGAGGGTGTGGCGATTCTCACGCTCTCGAACCAGGGGCGCGCCGAGTCGTGCCATTACAGTGTCGGAGCACGAGAGCGGAGCCTCGACACCGCTGAACTCGAACGACTCTGGGGGGACGGCATCCCCAGCGCCACGATCCCTTCGATCTGGGCCAGCCACTGCCCGGGCCAGGATCCGCGATGCCGGGATCTGGTCGCGAGGCTCGACGCCGCCCTGGGGTGCCGCACCCGCTCCTTTCTCGGCGCGCCTCTTCTCGACCACGAGCAGCAATTGCGCGGGTTCCTGTTCTGCCTGGACACTGCGGATCGAGACTCCGACCGCGCCGTCGAGTTCGGAACAGACGGCCTGCGGATCGCGGAATTGCTGACATCCCTCGCCGGCGTGGCCGTGGCCAAGGCCGTGTACATTTCGGCCCGGCATCAGTACGAGTTCAACCTGATCCGGGCCAAGGACGCAGCCGAGGAAGCGGAGCGGATGAAGAGCGAATTCCTCGCCAATGCCAGCCACGAACTCCGCACCCCGTTGAACGGCGTCATCGGCATGGCGGAGCTGCTCGAGGAGACGGGACTGTCGGATCTGCAGCGCGAGTTTGCCGCCACGATCGTGAGATCCGCGCAAGCGCAATTGCATGTTCTTCGGGACCTGTTGACCTTCTCCAGCCTGGAGGCCGGCCAGGCCGCGTTACGGACCGAGCCCTTCGCCCTGGGAGAGGTCGTGAACACGGTCGTCGAGATGCTGAGCGCGGAGGCCCGGCGCAAGGGACTCACCCTCGAGTGGACAGAGACTCCGGGAATCCCCCCGCTTCTGATCGGCGACCGGGCTCATCTCTCCCAGGTCCTCGGCAACCTGGTGGCGAATGCGGTCAAGTTCACGGAACGAGGGGGAGTCTCCGTGGAGCTCGACGCAATCCCGGCCGGCGGCGCACGCGTGCGCTGCCGGATCCTGGTGACGGACTCCGGCATTGGCATCCCTACGGATCAGCGGGACCGGATCTTCGAGGGATTCACCCAGGGCGACGGCTCGAGCCGGCGCAAGCACGGGGGGCTGGGGCTCGGCCTGGCGATCTCAAAACGGATCGTCGAGATGATGGGCGGCTCGATCGGCGTCGAGAGCCGATTGGGCAAGGGAAGCACGTTCTGGCTCGAGCTGCCGCTCGAGGTCGCGGACCAGGCGACCGACAGCCGGGCCGCATAGCGACGGGTCGCCGCGGTTACTCGGTCCCCAGCGCCGCCACCGGGTCCAGCGCCGCCGCGCGCCGGGCGGGCAGGATGCCGCTCAAAAGCCCCACCGCGAGGCTGACGGCCAGCGCCAGCAGCAAGAACAGAGCCGGAGTACGCACCGGCAGCGCCGGGATGAAGAGGTGGATCACCCGCGCCAGCCCCATCCCGGCCAGGAGGCCGACGATTCCGCCAGCCGTGGAGAGCATCATCGCTTCGCACAGGAACAGCCACAGGATCTGTCCGGGCGTCGCGCCGACCGCCTTGGCCAGGCCGATCTCGCTGGTTCTCTCGTTCACGGAAATCCACATCATGGTGAGGATGCCGATCGCCCCCACCAGGAGCGAGATCGCGCCGATCCCCGCCACCGCCAGGCTGATGATGCGGATGATGCGCCCGAGGGTCTCGAGCATCCCGGTCTGGGTGGTGACTGTGAAATCCTCCTCCCCGCCGTGTCGCGCGGCCAGGCACCGCGTCATCCGGGCCACGACCGAATCGACCAGCGAGGAGTTCGACACCAGAACGTCGACTTCGACGAGGTCGTCGGTGTTGAACAAGGGCATCGCCGCCGACACCGGAACGTACGCGGCATCGTCCAGGTCGAAGCCCACAAACTGGCCTTTCGACTCCATGATCCCGATCACGAGGAACCGCTGGCCGGCGATTCGCACATGCTCACCGAGCGCGTTTCGCTCGCCGAACAGCTCACGCTTCACGGTCGGGCCGAGCACCGCCAGCGCCGAACCCGCCCGCGGGTCTCCCTCCGGGAGGAAACGGCCGATCCGCACGCCCATGCGCCAGACCTCCGGCACCGCCGCCGTGACGCCGTACACATAGGAGGATCGTTCCTTCCCCTCGTACCGGATGGGGCCCGCGCCCATGACCACCGGCACGGTCTTCTCCACTCCCGGGACCCGCTCCAGCGCCTCCACATCGTCCAGCGTCAAGGGATGGATCGTCCCCCCCAGTGATCCCGGGATGCCGGAGGTACCGGTCTTCCCGGGCGCGATGCTCACCAGGTTCGTGCCGAACTGCGTGAACTGCGTCAGGATGTAGAGTCGGGTCCCCTCGCCCAGCGAGGTGAGCAGGATCACGGACGCGATGCCGATCACGATCCCCAGCATCGTCAGCCCCGATCGCTGGCGATGGCCGGAGATCGCCCGGAACGCATGCTGCAGAGCATCTTCCAGAATCATGCGCGCCGCCGCATGAGAGCCTCGACCGGGTCCAGCCGCGCCGCCCGGCGCGCCGGCATGCTGCCGAAGACCAGGCCTACCGCGAGAGAAACCGCCACTGCCGCGGCCACCGCCCATCCCGGCGGCCGCACCGGAAATTCGGGATACAGGTGCTGGAGAAACCTCCCCGCGCCGATCCCGACCGCCAGCCCCAGGAGCCCTCCGGAAGTGGAGAGGAACGCCGCTTCGAGCAGGAAGACCTGCACGACCTGCCGGGTCGTGACGCCCACGGCTTTCAGGAGCCCGATCTCGGTGGTCCGTTCCGAGACCGAGACCAGCATCACGTTCATGATCCCAATTCCCGCGACCGTAAGCGAGACGGCCGCAATGCCGCTCAAGACTGCCGTCAACAGCCCCAGGATCTGGTTGAAGGTCGCCAGGATCGAGTCCTGCGTCAGGACCGTCACATCCTCCTCGTCGCCGTGGCGCTCCTTCAGGGTCGCCAGAACCTCCCGGCGGGCCGATTCGATCGCGGTGTGGGAGCGAACCTGGACCAGGAGGCGGAACAGGCCCGTGCGGTTGAACATCCGCATCCCGGTCTCGACCGGGACCTGGACCACCTCGTCCAGATTCATGCCGACGGAGGTGCCTCGAGCGGCCAGCGTGCCGATGACGCGCAGGCGCTGATCGCCCACCCGGATCATCTCCCCCAGCGGGTTCTGGTTGCCGAAGAGCTCGCGCTGCACGCGCGCGCCCAGCACGCAGACCGGCGCATCGCGGACTCCTTCCGGCAGGAAGCGCCCCGCGCCCAGGCGAAGGTGCCGCACCTCCAGCATTTCGTGCGTGGTTCCGAAGACCGTGATGTCGCGTCGCCGGTCGCCATAGGAAGCCGCCGCGGCGCCGAGCGACAACGGCGCCACGCGCTCGACCTGCGGGATGCTCCGCCGGAGGGCCTCGGCGTCATCGACCGTCAGGTCGTGCGGCACTCCCCCGAATACCGGCATGGATCCGCGGGTCTCGGTCTTGCCGGGCAGGACGATGAGCAGGTTCGATCCCAACGACGCGAACTCGCCGGTGACGTAGAGCCGGGCGCCTTCTCCCAGGCTGGTCAGCATGACGACCGACGCCACGCCGATCCCCACGCCGATCAGCGAGAGCCAGGAACGCAGGCGGTGCCCGCGCAGGGCGGAGAAGGAGTAACCCAGAAGGTCGGCGATCCTCATCGCGGGCCCGTGGCCTCGTCCGCCACGACCGAGCCGTCGGCCAGACGGATCCGGCGGCGCGCCCGTCCCCCGATGTCGGCATCGTGCGTGACCACGATCAGGGTGAGTCCACGCGCGTTCATCTGCTCGATCAGTTGCACGATCTCGCGGCCGGAGCTGCTGTCGAGATTCCCGGTCGGCTCATCGGCCAGGAGAATCGCCGGCTCCATGACCACCGCCCGCGCGATCGCGACCCGCTGGCGCTCCCCGCCGGAGAGCTGGTCCGGCCGGTGCGCGGCCCGCTCGGTCAATCCGACCGACTCCAGAGCGCGCGTGATTCTCTCGCGTCGCGCGGCCGGCTCGATGCCGGCGAAGACCATCGGCAGCTCCACGTTCTCCGCCGCGGTCAGCCGGGGAATCAGGTGAAACGACTGAAAGACGAAGCCGATCTGGAATCGCCGGACGCGCGACAGCTCGATCTCCGACATGCGCGCTGTCTCCTGGTCCTGGAGCCGATAGGAGCCGGCGTCCGGACGGTCGAGACAGCCGAGGACGTTCAAGAGGGTTGACTTGCCGGAACCGGACGGGCCCATGATCGAGACGTACTCGCCGCGGCCGATGCGGAGGTCGATCCCGCGCAAGGCATGAACCGGGCGTCCGCCGACCAGGAAGGTGCGGCTGACCCCGGACAGCGCGATCACCGGTCTGTCTCCCCGGCCGCGCCGGACGTCACGCCCATGGGGGCAGCCCCGCGGCGTTCACCGAGAATTCATGCATCGCCAGACCTCGACGGTCACGCCGTGACGCGCACCCACGGCCGGGTCCGGGCCCTCACTTCGCCACCTCCGCCATTACCTTGACCCTGGCTCCGGCTCTCACTTCCGGTCGGTCCAACGAGACGACGACCAGTGCGCCCGGTTCGAGCCCGGATGTGATCTCCGTGAACTCCCAGTTTGAGAGTCCGGTCTTGACCTCGACCGCCGCGAGTCTGGCGTTGCGCACGGCCAGCACGCGCTGCCCCTCCAGGAGAGCGTAGGTCGGCAGACGCAGAACGTTCTCCCGGACGTCCAGGATCACCTCCACGTCCGCCGAAAGGCCCGCCAGGATGTTGGGCGGCAGATCGCGTTCGGCAAAGGTCGCCTCGACGTTCAGGGTCCGGTTCTGCTCCTGGCGGGTCTCCACATACGACGAGACATAGGTGATCACGCCGGGGAACGAGCGGCCCCGAAACGCATCCAGCGTAATCCGGACCGGGAGTCCGACACGCACCCGCGCGACATCGGTCTCGTCGAGCGGCGCGCTCACATACAGAGAGTCCGGATCGATCAGATCCATCACGGGAGCGAGGTACACGCCTGGAGGCGAGGGGCTGATCCACTCCCCCACCTCGGTGGCCACATCGAGCACCATCCCGTCGAACGGCGCCACCATCGTGGTCTTGTCCAACAAGGCTCGCGCCGCGGCCAGCGAGGCTTCCGCTTCCCGGACTCGCTCCCGCGCGGCGGATCGTGCCGCCACCGCGGTCTCCGCCTGCGTGCCGGCTTCCTCCAGGGCCTGGTTTGAAAGCAACCCCTGACCCCCCAGGGCTTCGGCGCGCCGGCGATCGCGTAGCGCCTGTTCCGCCAGGAGCGCCGCCTGGTCCGATGCCGCCTTCGCGGCATCGAGCGATCGCGCTGCCAGCGTCACCTGGGCCTGATACTCGGCGGAGTCGAGGCGAAGGAGCACCTGTCCGCGTATGACGGCTTCACCCTTGCGGACCGGAATCTCCAGGACCAGACCGGCCACGCCGGGGCTCATCTGCGCCCGATGTCGGGAATCGACGGTGCCCGCGCGGGAGTTGACGACCGTGTCTTCGACCCGCCCCTCCTGTACCCGATACACCGTGACCGGAACCGGCGCGCCGCGAAACGCCGTGAGCTTGAGCCCCATGATGATGAGGACGACTCCCGCCGGGACCAGGAGTCTCCGCAGCCATCGCTTCAACGTCCCCCCCTCCTTCCGGCTCACCATCCCGTCCTTCGTCTCCTCCCTCCCGAAGCCGGCGGGATGACCCGGATTCCTCCCCGAGATCCCACCCGATCGACCGGCGGTGGGAGGACGTGGGGACCTAACGCAACACGAGCAACTTCTGCGCCCGGCGCTGTCGCCCGCTCTCCAGCCGGAGCAGATATACCCCCGCCGCCACCGCACGCCCTCGGTCGTCCCGACCGTCCCACGTCGTGACGTGGTAGCCGGCCGCCTGTCCCGGACGTTCCACCAGGGTGCGCACCAATCGGCCTTCGGGACTGTACAGCGTCAGAAGCACATTCGCCACCCGCGGGAGCCCGTATCGCAACACCGCAGTCTGCCGCGCGGGGTTCGGGACGCAGGGGGCCAGAACGAGCGTCCGCGGCACCTCCGGACCCCGGGCCGTCACCGCGATCGGCCCGAAGAACGTCCGCTCTCCGTTGGCGGCCACGCCCGCCACCCGGTACTCGTAGGGCTGACCGGGAAGCGCCCCGGCATCCACGAACCGATAGGTTCCGTCGGCAACCGGAGCCAGTGGCTGCTCGGTGAGCCGCATCTCCGCCTCATCGGGACTCGCCGACCGCCGGTAGACCTCGAAACCGGCGTAGCCCAGACCGGCCGGCGTTCGCCAGGACAGCACCACGCCCTCCTCCTCCGCTTGGGCCGCCAGCTCAGAGAGCATGACCGGAGTGACCGTCTGGACCCGGAAGGTGACCGGAACCTCGACAACCGGCCGAGCCGCGTCGTTCGCCTCCAGGATCAGCTTGGCCCGATACTCCCCGACCGGCACCGTCTGGCTGCTGAAGGCCAGGTGGAATCTGCCTTTCCGGCCGCCCTCGACCGTCAGGTGACCGGGGTTGCACGAGAGCCAGGGACTCGTGAACCCGTCGGGCATCCGATCGACCAGTTCTTCTTCCGGACCCAGGACGACACGCACCGAGGTGTTGATGGCGTCGTACCACCCCAGAGCCGTCTTGCTCAAGTGGATGTCGACGCGAGCGAAGTGAGGCGTGAAGCCGAACAGCCCGTACGCGACGCGGAGGCTGTCGTCGAGCAGCACCGCGCGCCGTCCGAATTGCGCATACGCCGCCGCACCCGCCAGGATTACGAACTCCCCTCCCGCATATCCGGTCGCGGGATTCT